>CACNXC010000001.1 GCA_902624315.1 uncultured Pelagibacteraceae bacterium
AAATGCATCTAAAAAACTTACTTTCACATTTTCTTTCCAAATTATATTAGAATTTGAAAAATTATAATTTCCCTCCTCTATTTTTAACTTCAGGGATAAATCTGAGAACCTATCAAAGTCATAAACATTCTTTACGTCAAAATTTATTATAGCATTCAGGTTTTTATTATTTAAAACTTGTGATTTTAAAATCTCCATGAAAAAAGGGTTATTTAAAAGATCTTTAATCCGAAATGTTTGATATTTAAAATTTGAGACTAAATAAAATGGTTTAAATTCCATCAATCCTTTAAATATTTTATTATTATCTTTCGAGATAATATCTAAAGTGTTTTCATTTATCTGATATTCAAAAATATTATTTTTATTCTTAAAACTAATTTTCAAATTTCCAGTTTCATTTTTATATTTATAATCAGTTTGATTTTCAATTTTTAAAACAAGTTTTTTAGCTGTGAATTCAAAATCTAAAATTTTATTTAATTTATCATTTCCTATAATCAATTTATAAGGAACATTAAAAACCCGACCTTTTGAAACTATAACATTTTTCAAATTTTTAAAATCGTAATAAAAATTGCTGTCATTTATTTGATTAATGAATAAAACTTCGTCATCTCTATTCGTAAAAAAAAGATTACTCCTTTTAATCTTTAGTTTATTTCTATTTGGTTCTGTTTTTAGGAGATTTGTAAAAAAACTTAAGTCAGTTTTTTTCAAATTAAAATCGGCTTTATCAAGGATAACGTCTTGTGTTTGAATTTGATTAAAATTAAAAAAATTTTTAAAATCGATAAAAATTTTAAAATTTTTTACCTCTGCAATTTTTCTTTTATCGCTCAGTATTAAAAAATTTTTTGAACTAAAATGTGGTTTAGGAAAAAAATTATATTGGATACTATTATCAAATTTTACTTCTATGTTGTATTTTTGATAAATTTGATTCTTTATTTCTTTTTGTATCAATTCTTTATTATAAGCAGTAGGTATTAAAAAATACACAAGTGTCAAAAATATAATTGATACTATAACAATAAAAACTTTATTATTCTTATCAAACCTTAATCTTTTAGCGTCTAAAATGAAGCGTCTTAAACTATTGAAATAACTCTCTAATAAATTATTTATAGATACAATTTGTTTTCCAATTTTTTTAGATAATAAATTTTGTTTTCTCATATAAATTGAAACAAGTTATAATTTAAAATAAAAAATGTTAAACTCTGATTATTTAAAAAATCTCAATAAAGCTCAAAAAGAGGCTGTTACACATCTTGATGGTCCCCTTTTAATCGTCGCTGGTGCCGGCTCCGGAAAAACTAAAGTACTTACAACAAGGATAGCAAATATAATCAAGGAGAAAAAAGCATATCCTAATCAAATACTAGCAGTAACATTCACTAATAAAGCAGCTAGAGAAATGCAAACTAGAGTAAGCAAAATTTTAGGCTCCTCAGCAACAGGTTTATCATGGCTTGGAACTTTTCACTCTATTTGCGCAAAACTTTTAAGAAAACACGCTCCAGCGGTTAATCTTAATTCAAATTTTACAATAATAGATACTGATGACCAAACAAGGCTGATTAAAAATATATGTAAAGCAGAAAATATTGATATTAAACAATTAGCTCCAAGATATATTCTAGCTATTATTGATAAGTGGAAAAATAAGGGATTTTATCCTAGTGAAGTTATAATTAATCAAAAAGATATTTATGAGAAAACTATATTACCAATTTATAAGATTTATCAACAGAAATTAATTGATTTAAACTCTTGTGACTTTGGTGATCTAATTCTTCATGCAGTCAAAATCCTGGAAAAAAATAAAGATCTAAGAGAAATTTACTCAAAAAATTTTAAATATATCCTAGTTGATGAATATCAAGATACAAATTTTATACAAAGTAAATGGCTTAAATTACTTTCAGAAAAAAATAAAAACATCTGCTGCGTAGGAGATGATGATCAATCTATTTATAGTTGGAGAGGAGCAGAAATAAAAAATTTTTTAGAATTTGATCAGGTTTATGAAAATACAAAAGTAATAAGACTGGAAGAAAATTATAGATCCACTGAAAATATTCTTGCAGTAGCATCAAGCTTGATTGCAAATAATGAAAATAGGGTTGGGAAAACATTAAAAACAACTTTGCAAGAAGGTGAACTAGTCAAATTAAATTGTTATAAAAATGGAAAAGATGAAGCAGTTGGTATTTCAGATGAAATTGAAAAAATAAAGAAAGAATATTCATTTAACAATATTACTATTCTTGTGAGGGCAATATTTCAAACTAGGGAATTTGAAGAAAGATTCTTGAAAATTGGCTTACCATATAGAATTTTGGGTGGAATAAAATTTTATGAAAGAGCCGAAATAAAAGATTGTGTTGCATATTTAAGATTGGTTTATCAAGAAAAAGATGATCTGGCTTTTGAAAGGATTGTTAATAATCCAAAGCGATCAATTGGTGAAAGTTCCATAAAAAGTATTCATGAATTTGCAAAAAAACAAAAAGATTGTTTAGAGATTTCATCTCGAAAAATGATAGAGGAAAACTTGATCAAACCTAAAGCTAAAATTGGTTTAATATCCTTTTTAGATTTAATTTCAAAATGGAGAAATGATCTAACAATAAAAAAAATGGGTCATGTTAAATTATTACAAACTATTCTTGATGAGTCTGGATACTCAGCAATGCTTAAAAATAAAAAAGATCTAGAAAATGAAAATAGACTTGAAAATATAAAAGAATTATTAAGTGCAATGAAAGAATTTGATAATCTAGAAAGTTTTTTAGATCATGTTTCGCTAGCAACCTCAATTGATCAAGAATGGGAGGGTGAAAAAGTTAATATGATGACTATGCATGCTGCGAAAGGTCTTGAGTTTGATGTAATTTTTTTACCTGGTTGGGAAGAAGGACTTTTTCCCCACCAAAAATCTATCGAAGAAAAAGGTCAAAATGGTTTAGAGGAAGAAAGAAGACTGGCCTATGTCGGTTTAACCAGAGCTAAAAAAAAAGTAGTGGTATCTTTTTCTATGAATAGGTTTTACCAGGGTGATTGGATAGATAGTATGGCTTCAAGATTTATTGACGAACTACCAGATAAATATTTAGAAAAAAATTCTTTTTTCGATGAAACCAAAGAAGAGATAGAAGAATTTGAATTTAATCAAGATATTGAAAATGAAAGCGGTATAAATAGTCCTGGATGGTTAAGATATCAAAAAAGAATTAAATGATTAACAATCGAATAAATACTCTTATTAGCAAATTTAAGAAATACAATATAGATGGATATATTATTCCCAAAAATGACGAATTTTTTTCAGAATACTCTGCAAATGATAGGCTTAAAACTATCTCAAACTTTTCTGGCTCTGCTGGTTATTCAATAATCCTAAAAAATAAAAATTATTTATTTGTGGATGGAAGATACACTATCCAAGCAAAAAAAGAGGCGGGTAAAAACTTTCAAATTATAGATTTCCAGAAAATTATTAATTGTAGTTTGTTCAAAAATTTGTCAATTGGTTTTGACCCAAAGTTCTTTACATCTATACAAATAAAGAAGTTTTTTTATAAGAACAATAAAGTAAAAAGCATTGAGACAAATTTAATTGATCAAATTTATCAGCGTAAAGTTAAATTAAATAAACCTTTTTTTTCTCTTAACAACAAAGTAGTTGGAGAAGACTATAAGACTAAAATAAAAAAAATAAGAAAATACTTAAATAAAAATAAATCAGATTATTTGTTAATCTCAGCACCTGAAAATGTTGCATGGCTTCTTAATATAAGGGGACATGACAATCCAAATAGTCCTATTCCTAATTGTCAATTAATCATAAATAATAAAAATAGTTTTCATTTGATTGCTTATAAAAATAAAGCTTCAAGATTAATTGCGGAAAAAAAATTAAAATCTAATCAAATAATTGAACCAGAGAATTTTAATGAATTCATCTTAAATCTTAAAGGTAAAAAAATAATAATTGACAGAAACACTTGCTCAATTTTTTTTGAAAATATAATAAAAAAAAAGTTTAAAATCTTAAAAAAAGAGGATCCAATTTATTTACTCAAATCATTAAAAAATAAAACAGAAATTAAGAATATGTTACAAAGTCATATTTTAGATGGTGTTGCATTAACAAAATTTATTTATTGGATCAAAAATATTAACAAAAAAAAAATTACTGAGTTTGAGGCACAAAATAAATTAGAAAATTTTAGAAAAAAAAATAAAGAGTATTTATATCCAAGTTTTAATACTATTGCTGGTACTGGAGGGAATGGTGCAATTGTTCATTATAGAGCAACAAAAATAAATACAAAAAAAATTAATAAAAAAGATGTTTTCTTATGTGATTCCGGTGGACAATATAGATATGGTACTACAGATGTGACTAGAACAATTTGTTTTTCAAAACCCAAAAAGAATATAAAAAATATTTTTACACGAGTATTAAAAGGTCATATTGCAGTTGTAAAAACTAATTTAAATAAATATTCTTCTGGTAATCTTATAGATTTGAGAGCAAGAAAATTTTTGAAAGAGATCAACTTAGATTACCAACATGGAACTGGACATGGTGTAGGTTTTTTTTTAAATGTGCATGAAGGTCCCCAAAGTATATCTAAATTTAATAAGGTAAAGTTACTTGAAGGAATGATTTTAAGTAATGAACCAGGATATTATAAAAAAGATAAATTTGGAATACGTATAGAAAATTTGATCTATGTTAAAAAAAATAAAAATAAGCTACACTTTGAAAATTTAACACTTGCTCCAATTGATAAAGATTTAATTAATTTCGATTTATTAACAAATAATGAAAAAAGCTACCTTTGGAAATATAATTTAGATATTTACACAAAACTTAATAAATATTTAAACCCGAGTGAAAAAAAATGGTTAGCTACTTTTATTCAATAATTTATGTAATTCTGATTGATCTATTATTTTAATCTTTAACTCTTTTGCAGCTTCAACTTTTCGTTTAGTGGGTTTCTCTCCAATTATCAAATAATCAAGTTTTTTTGAAACATTACTAATTATTGTTCCTGAATTTTTTTCTATTAAAGACTTAGCTTCTGCTCTACTCATGCCTGTTAATTTTCCCGTAAACATAAATATCTTTTCACTTAATACACCATCTTTTTTATTTTCTATTGATTTTTGGATTTTTAAAATTTTTTTAAGATCTTGAATTACCTTCAAATTAGTCTTATTCAAAAAAAATTTTTTTAAAGAAGTTATTTGAGTTTCACCGATCCCATCAATATTTAGTAAATCATCAATTTTTTTTTCTTTAGAGAGATTTATGAAATTGTCAGGACTTTTAAGAGTTTTTGCAATCAATTTAGCATTTTCAAAACCAATGTGTCTTATTCCAAGAGCATATATAAATTTTTCAAAGGAAATATTTTTCTTTTCTTCAATTGCATATTTTAAATTAGCAACAGATTGTTGCCCCCATCCATCCATTATTTTTATTTTTTCATAATTTAAAACAAAAATATCTTGTGGCAATCTAATCATTTTCAGTTTCCAAAAATTTTCTACAATTTTTTTTCCGAAACCATCAATATTAAAAGCTTCTTTTGATACAAAATGCTTAATTTTTTCTATAGTCATTTTATCACATTCATATCCCTCACTTGAACATCTTCTTACTGCATCATTTTTTTTTGTAATCGAATTGTATTCTTTAATTGTTTTAGCTCCACAAGATGGGCACTTGATTGGAAAAATATATCTTTTTAAGCTCTTTTTTCTTTTTTTAAAATCTACCTCAATTATATGTGGGATAACATCTCCTGCTCTTTCTACGACTACTATATCTCCTATCCTTATATCTTTTCTTATTATTTCATCTTCATTATGAAGTGTTGCATTCGATACGACTACACCTCCGATATTAATTGGTTTTATTTTTGCAACAGGTGTCAATGCCCCTGTCCTACCAACTTGTATCTCAATATTTAAAATCTTTGAAATGCCTTTATTAGCAGAAAACTTGTGCGCAATAGCCCAACGAGGTGAATTTGCTACGTTGCCTAAACGTTTTTGTAAATCAAAACTATTTATTTTGTAAACGATACCATCAATGTCAAAGTCAATCTCATTTCTTTTTTTTTCTATTTCATGGTAATTTTTCATTAAATTTTTAATACCTTTTATAGTTTTATTAAATGGATTTGTTTTAAAACCCCACTCACTTAATTGTTGTAAGTAGTTGCTTTGATTTTTTATTTCCATATTATTTACATACCCAAATGTATAAGCAATAAACTTTAAAGGAATTTTCTTTGTATCTTGAGGATTTTTTTGTCGTAATGATCCAGATGCAGCATTTCTTGGGTTAGCGAACTTGTCTTTCAGATTTTCAAAATCATTATTTTGAATAAATACTTCACCCCGAATGTCTATTTCATCAGGAAAATTTTTAGCTGAAACATTTTTAGGAATGTCGTCAATTGTCATTAAATTCTGGGTAATATCTTCACCTTCTTTTCCATCACCCCTGGAAAGTCCCATAATAAATTTTCCCTTTTTATAAATTAATGAAGCTGAAATACCATCAATTTTAGGTTCTGCACTATACTCTAATTCGTTAGAACTTTTTTGATCTAAAAAATTATTGATTTTTTTTTCAAAATTTAACAAGTCTTCCTCATCAAATGCATTAGAGAGTGAGAGCATCGGAACTCTATGAAAAACTTTTTTAAATGTTTTAGAAGGTTTAAAGCCTACTACTTTAGAAGGTGAACTTTCACTTTTTAAAAAATTATATTGCTTTTCTAAAGATAAAATTTCTGATTTAATTTGATCATACTCATGATCATTTACCAAGGGTTTACTAAGATCATAATAATGTTTATTTAGTTTTACTAAATTTTGAATTTTTTGATTATACTCTTTTTTAATCTTATTTTTATCCATCTCATTCTAAAAGGGTTTTAAATTTTTTTATGAGACCTCCACCTTTTTTTTTATACGTTTTAAATCTCTCTTTCTTTCTTTTTTCATAAGTTTTTTCAAACAAACTATAAGAGTTTTCATACCATTTTGAGGATTGATAATTATATCCTAGTAATTGTGCATATTTTTCAGCCTCATCTGTAAGACCTATTGTGTAATGTACTTCAACCAATCTGTACAATGCTTCTTCTACATAAATAGTGGTATCATAATTATCAATTATTTCTCTAAATCTATTAATTGCAGGTATCCATTTCTTTCTATCATAATAGTATCTGCCTAAATACATTTCTTTAGCTGCAAGAATATCATCTATAAGATCTATTTTAAATTCTGCATCAATAGCATACTCTGAGTTAGGATAATTTTTTATAATTATATTAAAATTTTCTTTAGCATTTATAATTGATTGTAAATCTTTTTTCTCATCTACAATCTGCTCATAATAACAAATTGCTAACATATAATATACATATCCTAAATCTTTATGAGCAGGATATACTTTTAAAAATCTGTTTAATTCGGCTATTGCATCACCATAATAATCTTGTGTATAATAAGAATATGCAGCCATTAAAGCTGATTTAGGTGCTGAATCGGCTTGTGGAAATAATATTTCTGCTTCATTAAATTTTTTTGCAGCAAATAAAACGTCACCGTCATTCAAAGCCTCCATGCCTTCTTTATAGGCTTCCTCTACTTGTAATTCCAAACTTTTTTCTTTAATCAAAGTTTTTTTTGAGACTTCTTTTGAACAAGAGCCAAATAAAATAAGAATTATAAAACAAACTAAAATCTTTAATTTGAACATAGTTATTTTATACAGATTTAGAAAAGAATTTTAAAGATCAATATATCTTAAGCAATTGATCTTAATAAGGTTTTATTAAGAATTGTGTGGGGAAGGTTTCTTTCTTGTATCTCAATTATTGAAAAGTTTTCTTTGTTTTCAAACACTTTCTTTAAAAGTTGATTTGTAAGAGAATGACCTCCCTGTGAACAATCTATACTCCCAATCATTCTATAACCACATGTGTATAGATCTCCAATACAATCAAGTATTTTGTGATTCACAAATTCTTTCGGATTTCTTAGCTTTTCAGAATTTAAGATTTCGTTACCCTTAACAACGATTGCATTATCTAAACTCCCACCTTTTGCGAGTCCTTTTTCTTTAATTTTTTCTACATCATCGAATAAACAAAATGTTCTTGAGTTAAAAATGTCTTCCAAATCGTCTTCGTAAACATTTACTTTATTTTCTTGATTTCCAATTAAACAATCGTCAAATTTCAATTTAAAATTAATATCCAAACTTAACTTAGAAGGCTCTATGGTAATAAATTTCTCCCCATAATGATATGATATTTTTTTTAGTATCTTGATTATCTTAATTGGCGCCTCGCTTTTTTCTAATCCACAACTTTTTAAAATTTCTATAAATTCTTTAGCTGAACCGTCTAAAATTGGAACTTCTTCATTATCTATTTCTACCAATGCATTATCAATCCCTAATCCAAATAAAGCACCCATTAAATGTTCAATAGTTGATACTTTTACTCCCTGCTCGTTAGATATAGTTGTATTTAATAACGTATTAGTAACGTTAGTAAAACTTGGGTAAACATAATTATTCGATTTTAAATCAACTCTTTTAAAAACAATTCCTGTGTTTGGTTCAGAGGGCTTAACTAATACTTTAGCTAATTTACCATTGTGAAGTCCGACTCCACTAAAAGCTGCTGTTTTTTTTAAAGTTTTTTGACTTAACAATGACACAATTAGACTTTTAATGTGTTACGAAAAAAACTGAAAACAACAAATATTACGATAAACTACTAATTAATTAAAAAAATTGAAGAATCTCTCAAAAAAACCCTGTTTTTTGTTAATTTTACCTATCAACAAAACCTCATTGCTATTGTGGCCTGAAATAATTCTACTAGCTGTTGTAAAAATAGTGTTATCTGTATTATCTTTAAATTTTTTTACATAACTAGCATTTAAAATTTGATTTAACGAAATATGATATTTTTTTAAAATCTTTTCTATATTTTCAATTAAATTTTTTGAAAGACAGATAAATTCTGTATCTAAAGAAAAAATATTACAATTAACATTTTCTGGTAAAGTTGTAAAAAATTTATTGTCGATCAAGTATTTTTCTATAAGAAAATGTATAATTTTTTTATTTTGTAAGTTTGATTGACATAAATTTTTTAAATCATTTAAGGGATGAATTAAAGTCTCTGAGTTTATAAGATTTCCATTATTATTTTTTTTTATTGACAATTTTATTGAGTGAAATTCATTACTATCTAAAATAACATAAATGTCTTTAATAAAATTATTTAATTTTTTTTCAATCTTAAATATATTGATGTTTAAAAATTCGTCTAATTTACTAAATTTTAATTCTTTAGAATTTTCTTCTATTTCTAACTTTTCAGAATAAATCTTCTCATTTGTTAAAATTTCAGCAACATAAATAATAAATTGATTATGATTTAAATAAAGAAATGTTCGGAAATCTACTTTGTTAGTCATTTATGACAATTTGATTTTTTTGACGCATATCCAAAATTTTTATATTACTGAATTCTATATTATCAAGTAAATCAATTGATATATTTAATGACTCTTTAATTCCTTTATTTGGTAATTTTATTAAAACTCCTGAGTTCATTTCAATATCCCATCTCCCTGAGGGAAAATAGTAAAAATTTTTAATTTTATTATATTTAAATTTAGTTTGAAAAATAATATCTTTAAATTCTAAAAATTTTTCTGTTTTGAAACTTCCAAAAACAAAAGGTAAATTTTTTGAGTAATTTTTTGTATTGATAAATTTTCCATTAGATCCAACTACATAATTTTTTCCATTTATATTCGTAGATGCTAAAAAATTTGTTTTTTCAATTTTGATTTCAATAGATGATGGATATTTTTTTAAGACCTCATATTTTTCGATTAAATCATTTGCATTTAATATTTCTTTTAACTGAGATTTTTCAATAGATAATAAATTTTTTAGTTTAATAAAATTCGTAATTTCTAAAAATTCATTCTCATTTAATTCTATTCCTTTAATATTGACCATATTAATTTTAGGAAGTTCGAAATTTGCCAAATTTTTGTTGTTGAAAGTGCCTAGAATGATTAATAAAAAAATATAAAAAATAATCTTTTTATTTATTTGTTGAAGCATCTTTTAAAATTAATTCAATAAGTTTAATAAAACTTATACCACGAAATGCAGCAATCTCAGGAACTAAAGAAAGTTTTGTCATTCCTGGCTGAGTATTAATTTCTAAAAGATAAAACTTACCTCTATAATATTTGAAATCTGAACGAGTAACTCCTCGACAACCGACTAAACTATGTGCTTTGGAGGAAATTTTCATTATTTGCTCAAATTTTTTTTTTGGTAAATCCACGGGTATAATGTGTTCTGTTTTTGCTTTTGGATTATATTTTGCTTGATAATCATAAAATTTTCTTTTTGGTTTTAATTCAATTGCACCAAGTTTCTTAGAACCAATCATTGCAGCCTGTATCTCTCTACCAGGTATAAATTCTTCAATAATTATTTTTTTATAATCCTCTAAATATTTCAATTTTTTTTTAATATCTTTTTTTGTACATATAAATACATTTACACTTGAACCCTCATTGATTGGTTTTATCACGACTGGAAATTTAAGTTTTTTTTCAATTATGCTAACAATATTTTTTTCATCTTTGCCGAAAGAAAAGGTCAAGAATTTTGGGGTTAATATTCTATTCTTTATGAAAATCTTTTTTGATAACACTTTATCCATTGCTATTGATGATGAAATTACACCTGAATGAGTATAAGGAATTTTAAAACTCTCTAATATTGTTTGTATATAACCATCCTCACCAAACTGACCATGCAACGCATTAAAAATTTTGTTTGGTTTAAATTTTTTAATAACATCAAATAACTGAAAATTTGGCTCTGCTATTTTTACAAAATAATTATTTTTTTTTAATTCCTTAGCTACTTGTTTTCCAGTATCAAGGCTGATTGCTCTTTCTTTCGAAATTCCACCTGAAATTATTAATATTTTTTTCAAATTATTTTAAAATCTTAATTTCTTTTTCTAATTTTATACCAGTTTTTTCTAAAACCTCTTTTGATACAAATTCAATTAAATTGTTCATATCATTAAAAGTAGCGCTACCCTTATTTACAAAAAAATTACAATGTTTTTCTGAAATACAGGCATCACCAAAACTTTTGTCTAAAGAAACTGACTCTTTAATTAACTCCCAAACTTTCTTATTTGTTTGTGATTTAGGATTTTTAAAAGTGCTTCCACTAGTTTTGATTCTAGTAGGTTGTGCTTTTTCCTTTTTTTTAACTAAATTCTCAATTTCATTTTTTATTTGAGATGGACTAGATTTTGACCCTTTAAATGAGGCACTTAAAAAAATCAAATCATCAGATAAGTTGCTTTTTCTATACTCAAATTTTATTTCTTTGCTTGGGATAGTAATGATATTTCCAGATTTATCGATTGCTTGAACTGATATCAATATATCTTTAAATTCTTTGTTAAAACAACCAGCGTTCATTCTAATTCCACC
Organism: uncultured Pelagibacteraceae bacterium; assembly: GCA_902624315.1. Lineage (GTDB taxonomy): Bacteria > Pseudomonadota > Alphaproteobacteria > Pelagibacterales > Pelagibacteraceae > Pelagibacter. The sequence continues at coordinate 11,608 of CACNXC010000001.1, forward strand.
TCCTATTGTGCCCGGTATACAAGATAAAAACTCAAATCCACTGAGACTATTTTTTACAGCGAAATCTGATAAGGACTTATCAGTCACAGCACTTCCAGCAATTATCACATTATCTCCAAGAAGTGAGATATTATTAAAATTTTTTCCTAATTTTATAACTATACCATCAAATAAATCATCGGATATTAAAGTGTTAGAACCTGCTCCAAGAATAAATATTTTTTCCTGATTATTTACTATTTTCAAAAATTTAATCAGTTCATTAAGATTGTTAGCTTTAAAAAAAACTTTTGTTTTTCCACCAATATTGAACCAATTTTTTTTTTTAAGATCGTGCTCAAATCTTACATTTTTATCAAATTCTCCAAACAATGTTTTAAGTTGGTCTAATTTCATTATATTAATTTTGGGAGATGCCTCATCCAATTAGAGATGGAACCTGCCCCCATTCCGATTACGATTTTTTTTCCACTCATATTTTTTTTGATAAATTTGGCTAGTTGATAATTATCATTTACTAAAAATAATTTTACCCTTGAATTTTTTATTAAATCTTTAGCAAAATTTATATAATTAAATCCTAACTTAATTTTTTCTCCCGCTGAATATACGGGGCATAGAACAACAATATCAGCATTCTTAAACGCAAAAGAGAATTCTTTTCTTAAATCCTTAAGTCTTGACACTCTATGTGGTTGAAAAATGCAAACTTTTTCATAATCTTTATAAACCTTGTTAACACCATCCAAAACTACTTTTATTTCAGTTGGATGGTGAGCATAATCATCATAAAAATCAATGTTGTTGTAAGTAAATATTTTATTAAATCTTCTTTGAACACCTTTAAAATTTTTTAATCCTTTTTTTATATCAGAAATTGAAATACCAATAGTAATTGCAACTGCAGTAGCTGCAACAGAATTTCTTACATTGTGAATACCCAGTAATGGTATTCTTATTTTTTTAATCTTTATTTTTTTCTTATTTGGGACATTTACTAATATGTCAAATTCTGTAAAATTTTTATTTTGATTTACATTTTTGATAAAAAAATTTGATTTTGGATTAAGTCCATAGGTATAAAAATTTCTATTCCTTAATTTTTTAATTATCTTATTATTTACAGGGTCATCTAAACAAATAAATGATTTTCCAAAAGAAGGAACTTTTTTTATAAAATTAATAAAATATTTCTCTAAGTCATCCATAGATTTGTAAAAATCCATATGCTCTCTGTCTATATTTGTTATAATTGAATAAGTAGGAGGTATATGAAGGAAACTTCCATCAGACTCATCTGCTTCCAAAACTGTCCAATCACTCTTTCCTAACTTAGCAGTATTTTTGATAGAATTTATTACCCCTCCATTAATAATTGTTGGATCTAATTTAGTTTTTTGCAGTATTGAGGTAATTAAAGAGGTTGTTGTGGTCTTGCCATGTGAACCAACTACAACAATATTTTTCATAAGAGAAACAATATGAGCTAACATTCTTCCTCTGGTGATAATTGGAAGTTTTTTTCTTCTAGCTTCAATGTATTCTAAATTATTTTTTTTTATTGCTGAAGAAATGACTGCTATTGTTGCATTCTTTAAATTTTGTTTTTTTTGACCAATAAAAACTTTTATTTTTTCTTTTTTCAATCTATCTATATTTTTATTTGATGATAGGTCACTACCTTGCACTTTAAATCCTTTACCTTTCATAATTAAAGAAAGTCCACTCATGCCAATACCACCGATGCCAATGAAGTGAATAACCTCAGTTTTTGCTAATTCAATTTTCATTAATTATATTTAATATTTTTTGATTTACATTAGTCCAAGTATTTTTGTAATTTAATTTTTTTAAATTTTCCTTTTTTTGTAAAAATTCAGAATTTTCAGATAATATATTGGTTAGAAGTTGCTCTATATTATCCTCAAATGTCTCTTGATTAAGTATCCAACAACATTCTTTTTCTTTGTAAAATAAAGCATTTTCAAATTGATGATTATCCTTAGAGTTTGGTAATGGCACTGCGATAAATGGTATGTTTAATAAAGATAATTCAGCTAAAGTTGAAGCACCTGATCTAGTTATACAAACATCTGAATTATTAATTATTTCTTCAAATTTTTTGTTGAAACTGAATATTAAACATTCAACATTATTTTCATCATAGAAATTTTTTAAATTGAGAATATTTTTTTCATTTGTTTGTTGTAAAATTCTGATTGGGTGTTTTTTTGAAATATTAACAATTTTATTTTTTAGATTAATATCAAAGATATTTGCTCCCTGGCTTCCTCCAACAATCAACAAATTTATTTTTTGATGGTTAAAATTTTTTTGTTTTAAGCTATAAAATTTTTCTCTTACCAAGGGAAATATAGTTTCAATTTTATTTTTATATTTTGATGGAAAATTTTTTATTTTTTCTTTGTAACAAATTATTTTTTTACACGAGCTTAAAAAAAATTTATTTGCTCTACCCAAAACTTGATTGGGTTCTAACAGGTAAATCTTTAATCTTAAGAATTTTGCTGCTAATAACAATGGAAGAGACATATAACCCCCGGTAGAGAATAATTTTTCAATATTATTTTTTTTTAATAATAAAAATGATTTTATTGTCAGTATAATTACTAATATGAAATTGATTGGAAATAAAAATATATTATTTAATCTTGGGGTATCAATAATTCTTAATTGATAATTTTCATCATTTAAATATTTCAAGCCCCTCTTATCAGTTGTGATTATTACTTTTGCATCTCTAGATAAATGTTCATAAAGTATTACTGCGGGAATTACATGGCCTCCTGATCCTCCTGTAGTTATCAAGTAATTTTTATTCATTTTGATTTAGATTTCTTTTTGTAAAATTTAAAATTATTCCAGATAAAATTGAAATACTTATTATTGAGGAACCACCATAACTTATAAATGGTAATGTCATACCAGTTGTAGGAAATAATCTAATATTTACTCCAATATGAATTATGGTTTGCATTAATATAAGGCTTACAGATCCGACTAAAATTAATTTAATAGTTTCATCATTTTCAAAATTAACTTTTTTAAACACTGAGTAAATAAAGACTAAAAACAATAAAAAGATTAAAATTATGGCAATTACACCAAACTCTTCAGAAATTACTGAAATAATATAATCTGTATGTGCCTCTGGAACTCTATTTTTTAAAGTCCCCTCTCCTATACCTTTCCCAAAAAAGCCTCCACTCGTAATGGACTCTAAAGCTTTGTCTGATTGAAAATTGTAAGTTCCGGTTTCAGAATCTATAAAAGATATTAACCTATTTTTAATATAAGTAAATTTTGAAACAAAAAAAATTAAATAAAAAAATATTAAAATAATTGATGAAAATAAGAAAAAAAGTAAAAATATACTTACACCCGAAGTAAATATCAAAACTGACCAACTAAAAAAAACTAAAAGAGTTTGTCCTATATCTGGCTGTAACGATAATAATAAGGCAATACCTAAAGTTATTATAAAAGAACATAAATACTTTATATAAATATTGCTAAATTTCTGGCTACACAATATCAAGCTTATAAAAATGATAAGAAATGGCTTAACTAATTCTATAGGTTGAAATCTGGGTAGGAAATATAGATCTATCCATCTTTTTGAACCCTTAACTTCTACTCCAATAATAGGCACTAAAATTAAAAATATTAGTGATAAGAAAAATAATAGATAAGAATATTTTAGAAGTTGTTCTTTTTTAATTGAGGATAATACAAAAATTATAATTATCCCTAACAAAATAAAAACTAAATGTTTAAAAAAAAATTGGTAATCATTTGTATCTAATTTATCAGATACAATTAATGATGTGGAAACTAAGGAGAAAAATAAACCAGTTAAAAATAATAAAACAATCAGTGAAAAAAGAAACTTATCAATATTTTTCCACCAATCATAATAGATACCAAATAAAGTATTCTTATTTTTCATACATAAATCTTTTTACTAATCGATTAAAATATAAACCTCTTTCTTCGAAGTTTTTAAACCTATCAAACGACGCTGCACAAGGGCTAAATAATATAGTATATTTAACAGATCTTTTTTTTTTGATTATAGAAAAAACGTTTTTCACTGCGTCTTGTAAATTTTTGTAATTTTTAAATTTTACTTTACTTCTTAGCTGTTTATTAAAAAAATTTTTATTTTCTCCATAAATAAAAGCAGTAACATTACTTAAATCTTTTTTTTTTAATTCTAATTTGTCGCCTTTTTTATAAATACCACCCAATAACCATAATATGTTGGAGTCTTTTTTTAATATTCCAACGGAAGATGAGAAACTGGTAGATTTTGAGTCATTTATGATAGTGAGATACTTCTTTTGGATAATAATTTGTTGGCGATATTTCAAACCCTTAAAATTTTTTATCGTTTTTTGTAAAAGATAGTTTTTTAGTTTTAATTTTTTTGCCAATTCTATAATAAAAGATAGATTTTCTCTATTTGACTCAGTTAAAAAATATTTATTTTTGATTTCTAGAAAATCATTGTAATTTTTTTTTGTATTTACTTTAACAATTTTACAATTAAATTTTTTAGTTTTTAATTTTCTCGAAATTAGTACGTCATCGCTTTTTACAAATGCTAAACAACTTTTGGATTGAGAATCTAAAAGTTTAAATTTTGCATCAACGTAATTTTGAAGAGTTTTATGTCTTTCAAGATGATCAGGTTTAATATTCAAGATTATTGAATATTTTGAGGTAAATAACTGACTGTAATCTAGCTGGTAAGAAGATGCCTCTATCACAAAAATTGTATTTTTTGATATTCTTTTTTCATTTAATGGAGGGTTGCCAATGTTTCCAATAAGTCTCACATCTTTTTTTTGATCTTTTAAAACTTCATATAAAATTTTAGCAGTAGTAGATTTTCCATTGGTGCCTGTAATAGTAATGCATTTATTTTTATAAAAAGTAAAAAATACATCTATATCCGTATAAATTTTTTTCTTATTAAGTTTTAGAAATTTAGATAATTTACAATTAAAAATATTGATACCAGGGCTAATAATGATTATGTCAAATTTTATTTTTAATAATTTTAATTTAGAAATTTGCTTTGGATGTGTATTTTTTAAATCATCAAATAGATAAATATCAGCTTTATTTCTTAAAAATCTAAAAGATGATATTCCACTTTTTCCAAGACCATAGATTAATATTTTTTTTTTCAAAAAAATATTTTCAATTTTTTTTTTCATCTCAATTTTAAAGTAGCTAATCCTATCATTGCAAGAATTATAGAAATGATCCAAAACCTTATTACAACAGTCGATTCTGGCCAACCTTTTTTCTCAAAGTGATGGTGGATAGGAGCCATCTTAAAAATTCTTTTTCCTGTAAGTTTAAATGAAATAACTTGAACCATTACAGAAACCGCTTCCAATACAAAAAGGCCTCCGGTGATTGCTAAAACTATTTCATGTTTTGTTATTATTCCAACAGCTCCTAAAGACCCTCCTAAAGACAATGAACCAGTATCGCCCATAAAAATTTTAGCTGGAGGTGCATTAAACCATAAAAATCCAAGACATGAACCTATTATAGCTCCACAAAATATTGCTACCTCTCCAGTTCCCTCTATGTAAGGAATTTGTAGATAATCTGAAAATACAATATTACCAGTTACATAACTAATAAATGCAAAGCATGCTGCCACTAAAATTACTGGAACAGTTGCCAAACCATCTAAACCATCTGTCAAATTGACTGCATTTGATGAACCAATTATCACAAATATTGCAAAAGGAATAAAAAACCAACCAAGATTAATGATTAAGTTTTTAAAAAATGGAAAATATAAATTAGTTATATTTTGGTAATCTATGAAATTTACATAAATAACAACACCAATAATTGATAATATAATTTGTAAAATTATTTTAAATTTAGATGAAATTCCTGAAGAGTTACTATACTTTATCTTTTTATAATCATCAAATGCTCCTAAAAGTCCAAATGAAACAGCAACGTACACACAAAACAAAATATTTATATTTGATAAGTCTGCCCACAAAATTACTGATGTGAGTAAACCTAATAGAATAATTAATCCACCCATGGTTGGTGTACCAATTTTTTTAATTATATGATCTTCAGGTCCGTCATCTCTTATAGGATTTAAAATTTTTTGATTAGAGAAGAATTTTATAAACGGCCCTCCAATTATTAAAACTATTACGAGTGATGTGAAAACAGATAAACCAGTTCTGAAAGTTAAGTATTTAAAAACATTCAAAAATCCAAACGTATCTACATAGTTTAATAAAAATTGATAAAGCATCTACTTAATTCCTTTTAAATCATTTATCATCTTATTAAAACCTGTCGCATTTGAGGCTTTAACCATTAAATAATCATTATTATTCAAATCACTTTTCATAAATTTAATCATTTGAGAATTGGTTCTAAAAACTTTACCTCTTTTTGATTTTGCAATCTTTTTGAATATTTGACTTATATAGTTTCCCTTTAAAAAAATTTTATCAATTTTTGTTTTATTAATTATTGGAACAATTGACTGGTGAAGTTTTTTAGAATGAGTTCCAAGTTCTAACATATCACCAAGTAAGAGATACTTTTTGAATTTTTTGCTTTTTACTTTATCATAATTTAATATAGCAGATTTGAGGGATAAAGGATTTGAATTATAACTTTCATCTATTAGGTTTATGTTTTTTTTATTTATTTTTACTCTTGATAAATCTCCTCTCCCTTGGGGAGTTGTAAAATTAAAAAAAACTTTTTTATCTAATTTTGTAATATCAATATTAATACTCATTACCGCTAAAGCAGCTAAAATATTATAAATATTATTTTGAAAATTATTAGAAATCACAAAACTTTTGTTAAAATCTTTAGCTTTGATATTTATTTTAAAATTATTATTAATTTTAATAATACTAATTAACTTTACATTAGATTTATGATTTTTGATCCCAAATGAAATTGTATTAATATTATTTTTGATAGCTATTTTCTGATGTAATCTAAAAAAATTATCATCTGCATTTAAAATCACAAAACCATTTGGTTTCGTGTTTGAAATTATTTCAGATTTTGCAAGTGCAATATCTTTTATATTCTTAAAATTTTTGGCATGAGCGTAATTTATATTAGTTATAACGCTTATGTCTGGTTTGATAATTTTTGATAAATAATCAATTTCCCCTTTTTTATCCATACCGACTTCCAAAACTCCATAATTATCGTTCTTACTCAAATTAAAAAGGCTTAATGGAACCCCATATTTGTTATTATAAGATTTCGGAGAAATAGTTGTTTTAGAAATTTTTTTTAAAGTTTTGCCTAATAATTCCTTAAGTGTAGTTTTTCCACAGCTCCCTGTTATTGCAATTATCTTTGCATCAATATTCTCTCTGAAAATAGCTGATGTTTTTGTCAAAAATTTCAATGAATCTATTACTTTTATTTGTTTTTTAAAATCTAATTTTTTTTTAATTTTATTTACAACTACTATAGAAGCTTTTTTCTTCAGAGCTTCTTCTACAAACTTATTTCCATCATTTTTCCTGCCTCGTATAGCGAAAAAAATGTCATTTTTTTTAACTTCTTTTGAATTAATTCTAGCTTGTCCCAGAGTTAAATTTGTATTTAATTTTTTATCACCAGATAACTCTTTAATAAGATTTAATTTCAAATTATTCGATAAATTCAAATTTTTTAATTTAATTGCGTTTAAAATAATTTTTTTATCTGAAAAATAAATTTTACGATTACCAATTTCTTGAATTTTTTCATGACCCTTACCAGCAACTAATAAGATATTGCCTGTAGTTAAATTTTTAACCGCTTCAGAAATCGCCTTTGCTCTATCAGAAATTTCTGATATTTTTTTACTATTTATCCCTCTTTTAATATCTTTTCTAATATTATTAGGATTTTCCAGTCTGGGATTATCATCTGTCAAATATATTTGATCAGCATACAATGAAGCTATTTTACCCATTTTTGATCTTTTATTTTGATCTCTATTTCCACCACAACCAAACAAAAGAACAATTTTTTTATTAGGAAATTGCTCTCTTAGTGAAAGAAGAGATATTTTTAATGCATCTGGTGTGTGTGCGTAATCCAAAATAACTTTAGATTTATTTTTAATATTTCCAATTTTTTCTAGTCTTCCCTCAACAGATCTTATTTTTGGAATAACTTCCAAAATTTTATTTAAACTTAGATTACTTTTTTGGGCAGCTATAATTGCCATCATTATGTTCTTGAGTTGTATTTTACCTATAAGATTGAGCTTAATATTTTTGATTAAGTTTTTATATTTGATTTTTAACATTTGTTTCTCACCTACAAAATAATGAGATAAAATTTTAAAATGATTTTTTGGGTTATTTATAGAATAAATCTTTAAATTTCTCTTTAATGCAATTTTTTTTATGTTTCTAAATTCAGGTATTTTTTCATCAATAATTACATTGCCTTTAATAGATAGAAGTTTCTCAAAAAGATAGAGTTTCGCAATTAAATAATCTTTTAAATTTTTATGATAATCTAAATGATCTTGAGATAAGTTTGTAAATATTCCTGAATTAAATTTTAAACCATCTAACCTATTTTGACTTAAACCATGACTTGAAGCTTCCAATATTACATCATCTACTTTCTGATTTTTAAGATAATTTAATATCTTCCCCAATTGAATTGGGTCGATGGTTGTATTGGATAAATTGATATATTTGTTGTTTGATTTAACACCCAAAGTTCCAATTGATGCAACTTTTCTTTTATTTAATTTTAATATTTGATAATAAAAATCAGCTACAGAAGACTTTCCATTAGTTCCTGTAATTGCAATTAGATTTGTTGGTTTTTTATTATAAATTTTAAATGAAACTTCAGCTAATAATTTTCTCACATTTTTTGAATGAATAATTAATACTCCATTTGGAAATTTCGTTATTTTTTTTTCAGTTACGATAATTTTTGAGCCTTTGTTTATTGCATCTAATATGAAATTATTTCCATCAATATTTGTGCCTTTAATCGCAAAAAAGACATTATCTTTTTTTACTTTTGAACTCTCAAAACAGATGTCAGAAAAAAAAGTGTTTTCAAATTTTTTTCCAATATTTGGGAAATAATCTTTAAGTAACATTTAGAAATTAAATTCACTATATTTTGTGGCTAAAATAGGCCCAATTTTTTCAACAATTTGACCCGTGGCTTCAACTGCTGTCCATCCAGCAGTATTAAAAGGTGTCCCTTTATACTTTATGTTGGATCCATCTCTATAATGATAAATATAGTTTTCATTTATTTTTGGCTCATCCAACATAACTGCTAAAACAAATTTTGGTTTAGATGTTGGAAATACTGAAATAAAAGAATTAATCTTACTATTTGAATACTCTCCATCCACACTTTTTTCAGCTGTACCTGTTTTGCCACCAATTTCATATCCGTTCACATTTGCTAATGATGCAGTTCCATCTTTTGTTGAAACAATTTTTCTCAAAATCGGTAAAATTTCTCTTGATAAGTCTTGACTAAAAATTTTTTCTTTTTTTTCATCATTATTATTTTTGACTAACTTTGGTTTTATATAATACCCCCCATTAACAACAATAGAGTAAGCTTTTGCTAATTGGAGCAATGTGGTTGTTATGCCGTGGCCAAATGATGCTGTAGCAAGTGGACATTTTCCCCAATTAAATTGAATTGGTTTTCCAACTTCCTCAATATCAAAGTCAATTTTTTCTAAAACACCAATCTTAGATAAAAATGATTTAAATTTTTCCTCACCCACTTGCTGAACAATTCTAACTGAGCCTATATTACTAGAACGAATTAGTATTTGCTCAGCAGTTAAATTGGAAGAAATTTTTTTGTCGTATTCTCTTATCGGAAATCCTGCACACATAAGAGATTTTGGCAAATCAAAATATTCTGTTTCAGCAGTAATGATTTTTTCATCAAGAGCAGCAGCTAATGTGAAAGTTTTAAATACAGATCCAAATTCATAGACACCTTTAGTGACTCTATTTATATAATTCGAATCTGAAATTTCCTTTCTTTGATTTGGATCAAAGTCAGGAAGAGAAACTAAGGATAGCACTTCACCATTATTTACATCCATCAGAATTGCAGCGCTTCCGATAGTATTAAAAATTTTATTGAATCTAATTAATTCTTCTCTTATTAAAAATTGGATATCTTTGTCGACTGTTAATTGAATAGGTTCTTTGCTATTTTTTAAAATTTTATCTAATGATTTTTCCAGACCAGAGACTCCTTTATTATTATCATCAATTTGACCAAGAATATGACTAAATAAGTTTTTTTCAGGATAAATTCTTGTTAATTTTTCCTCAGGTTGAATTGATTTGTCACCTAGTTTCATCACCTTTTCGTAATTTTCTTCAGATATTTTTTTTTCTAAGTAAAAAAATTTTTTATTATTCAATTGATTTTGAATTTTGACAAAATCTTTATTGGGAAAAATATATTTAAAATTTATTAATAATTTTTTTTTATCAATAACTTTTCTAGTGCTTATTCCAATATCAATTGAGCTTACTGTTTTACTTAGATATTTTCCATTTCTATCAATTATGTCTGCTCTATAAAGTTTATTAGAAACATTACCTAAATTTTCATTCATTACTTTTTTGGAATCTCTAGAACCAAGATGTATTAAGTGTATAGAAAAAATTATAAAAATGATAAAAAAAATAAAAAAAATAAATGAAATTCTATTAAATAAAATATTAATATTTGACTTATTTTTTTGAAAAGAAAAATCATTCTGATTATCTTCTAAAATAATTTGTGAATTTTTATTCTTCATTATTATTTAAACTTAATTGGCCTATTTGGATTTCATTACTTTTTCTGGTAATTGTTTGAATTTTCTGGATATCGAATTTTATTAATTCATTATCAAAGTAAAGATTTTGAAATTGAAGTAATTTTTCAGTAGAACTCAAATAATCAAATTCCAGCCTAGTATTTTCAAAATTTTTTTTTAGATCTCTAATGTTTTCTTTCAAGACAAATATTTCATCATCAATCCTTTTTGTTGAATTTTTAACTATTGCCGTTGAGAAAATTAAAGAAAATACCAAGAGTGTAACAAAAAATTTTTTCATAATTTTTCACCAAAATTTTCAACATCTAAAAGTGTTTTGAATTTTTTAAATATATCTGTCTCAAAATTATAAAAATCATCTTTTTTTATTACATATCTGAGTTTTGCTGATCTTGATGGAATATTTTCTCTTAATTCTTTAGCTGATGGTGTTATTGGTTTTTTTTCAACCATACTAAATAGTGTCTCAGGTTGATGAATATTTGGTACATATCGGGATATACTTTTTTTTTCGGATAAACTTTTAAAAAAATATTTTACAATTTTATCCTCTAGTGAATGGAAAGTAACAACAGCCAATATACCATCTTTTTTTAATACTTTTGTAGCTGCAATTAAACCATATATTAATTCACTTATTTCTTTATTGACAAAAATTCTAAGTGCCTGAAAAGTTTTTGTAGCGTTATTTATCTTAAAACTTTTTCTTTTTTTTGATTTTTCAATTAATTCAACTAATTTTTTTGTATCAATTTTTTTTGTCTCTCTTTCTATAACAATATTTGATGCAATTCTTTTTGCCTCTAATTCTTCACCAAAAAATTTGAAAATTTTTTCTAATTCACGAATATCTAAATTATTTATTGCGTCACTTGCAGAAAAATTATTAAAACCCATTTGCATATTAAGTTCTCCAACAGAATTAAATGATAAACCTTTTTTGGGATCTTTAATTTGCGTGAAAGAATAACCTAAATCAAAAAGTATCCCTCTGATTTTTTGATCTTTAAGTTTGAGGTTGTCTAATTGACTAAATTTTTTATGTTTGAAAATAAATCTGTTTGGGAACTTTTCAGAAATTTTATCCGCAATTTTTTTACTTTCTATATCTCTATCAATTGCAATTACTTGAGTATTTTTGTAACTTAAAATTTTTTTGGTATAGCCGCCTTGACCAAAAGTGCAATCAATAAATGTGCCACCATGTTGAGGGGTAATAATGCTAATTATTTCATTAAGCAATACCGGATAATGTTTTGGAGCATCCGATACCATGGTGGCGTCCATTTATTTTTTCGAAGACCATTAATTTTTTTGTCTTCGTAAAAATGCAGGTATTTCTAAATCATCCTCTTCTAGTTCTTCATCTGATGATCCAAGCAAATCGTCAGAAGTTGAAGCTTGATTTTCTGTGTTAAATAAATCTGGTTCATCTGTATCTACACCAAATTCCTTTAAATGATTTGAGGACTCCTCCTCAGTATTAGATGAGCTTAATGCTTCATGTGAAAAAGAATTGTCATTGTCCTCTGAGATATTTTCTACAATATGCTCAGCGTCTTGATTTTTCAACAATTCTTCGTGATACTGCTTGTTTACATCATCAACTGACTGACTCTGAATACTCTCTGATACTATCTCATTTTCTAGTTTAAGTGCAGTCGCACCATCAGAAATAGGGTTTGAGTTTGTATTCTGAAAATTAAAAGAAGTTGTTCCAGCAGTTGTTCCAAAATCAGAATAACCAGGATTTCGATTTTGAATACGATGTACCATATTGATAACTGATTTAGTTTCTGGTTGTTGACCATCTAAAGATGTGGCTACAATTGAGACTCTCATTTTTCCATCTAGTTCCGGATCTGTGATAGCGCCAATAATTAATTCAGCTTCAGGATCTACTTCTGCTCTAACTTTATTGACTGCTTCATCAACTTCAAATAGTTTAAGATCTTTTCCACCAGTAATATTAACCAATAATCCTTTTGCTCCTTTTAATGTATAATCATCAATTAAAGGATTACTTATAGCCATCTCTGCAGCTTTCATGGATCTTCCTTCTCCCTCGGCCTCACCAGTACCCATCATAGCTTTGCCCATTGAGGCCATAACAGATTCGACATCAGCAAAATCAAGATTGATCAATCCAGGTCTTACCATTAAGTCGGTAATACTCTGGACACCATGCATTAAGACATTATTTGAAAGATTGAATGACTCTTCAAATGTAGTTTGCTCATTAGCTATCTTGAATAAATTTTGATTTGGAATAACTATAATTGTATCAACATGTCTTCTTAGTTCCTCCAAACCTTGTTGAGCTCTTCTCATTCTTGAAGGACCCTCATATAAGAATGGTAATGTAACTACTCCAACTGTTAAAATGTTCAATTCTTTGGCAGCTCTTGCAATAACATGTGCGGCACCCGTGCCTGTTCCACCTCCCATTCCAGCAGCTATAAAGACCATATTTGCACCTTGTAAGATATTTACTATATCATTTAAAGACTCGTCAGCAGCAGCTTGACCAATATCAAGTTTTGCTCCAGCGCCTAGACCTTTTGTTAAATTCAAACCAATTTGAATTTTAGATTTTGCTTTGCTATGTTTTAAATCTTGAGCATCAGTATTAACTGCAATAAATTCAACACCTTGCATTCCATTATCAATCATTTCATTTATCGCATTTCCTCCAGCTCCACCTATTCCCATAACCAATAGTCTTGGTTGAAGCTCTTTTATTTCTGGTACCTTAAAATTAATTGTCATTTTGTTATCCCCCGTTATTTGTTTAGTTGATGCTCCCATTTAAGGCTGGCTCGATTTAAATTAGCTTTTTTTCTTGCATTGACCTTAAATTTTTCAAATATTGTTGGTTCCCATATTTGGAATGTTTTACCCTGACCAACAAAGACCATGCTATTTTTGATTTTTGCATGTTTTAATAATTTTGAAGTAAGTGAAATTCTTCCTTCACTATCAAATTGTAAATTTGTGCTTTCAGATAAAATTGATGTTGCAAAAAAATCTCTTTTTTCCTCAAAAGGATTTAAAGAGTCTATAGAATTTGAAATTTTTTCTACTCTGTCTTGAGGCCATGCTTCTATTGATTGATTATTAAATGACGGATAACAGATTACACCGTTATAACCTAAGTTAGACAAATATGATCTATAGCTTGCAGGCACTGACACTCTTCCTTTTTTGTCCAATTTGTTTTCGTAGGTCGATAAAAACATAAACCATAAAGTCCTATAAATCCCATATTTGGGAATTTATGGGATACTATGGGTTTTTTTGAAATGAGTCAACAAATACTATTTATAATTGAAGTAGGCCAATTAAGGATGATAGTGAGTCAAAACGTGAACATTTATTAGATATTTATTTTTAATGAATAGCCAGATGAACTATAAGCCGGGTTCTGTCATTTAAACTTACCATTTGTCTAGGCTCAAGATCACTCTTAAGCTCAAGCAACTAACCCTGATGACGAGCCAAAGATAGCTTTTAGTTTTTCAACAATGTCATCTCTACTTAGTCTTGCTCCCAGTGGGGTTTTCCAGCGTTCATTGTTACCAATAGAACCGGTGTGCTCTTACCACACCTTTTCACCCTTGCCTTGTTAAGGCGGTATATTTTCTGTGGCACTATCCCTAGGGTTGCCCCTGCCAGGTATTACCTGGCACTGCATCTTTGTAGAGTCCGGACTTTCCTCTTTAAAATTTTTAAAGCGATAAGTCGTTCATCTGGCAAACTCAATCTATTGGTAAAATTTGATATTTCAAGCTAAATTTTCATCGTTGCAACAGGTTTTTACTAATTAATAGGCATTCTTTATCAATCTTACCATTAACTAAACTTTGTCTAAATCGTCTTTGAAAAGCTAGTGTAAGATACTTAATATTTTTACGAGATTTAAATTTTTTTACATTATTATAACCAATTTTATGTAGATTTTTTAAAAATAACTTTTCATCAATTCTGGTGAGAAAATTTTTTTCTCTAAACTTTTTAATTTTTTTTTCATCCAGATTATGCCAAAAACTTAATTTTTTTTTAGCTAAAATTTCCCAAGGAAATTTTTCACCCGGGTCTTTTTTTCTACCAGGAGATACATCAGAATGACCAAGAATACATTTTCCTTTAATTTTATATTTTTTCACCAAAATATTAAGTAATTTTTGAAGTGAAAATATTTGCTTTTTTGAAAATTTTTTATAACCATGTTGATGACCTGGATTAGTTAATTCAATACCTATTGAATTTTTATTTAGAGATTCTAAATGTTTCCAACTTGAGACGCCAGCATGCCAAGCTTCAAAAAGGTCTGGAACCAAACTTATTATTTCACCATTTCTTTTAATTAAATAATGTGAGCTAACTTTCGATTTCGGGTCTTGCAGTCTTTCTATCGCTGATGATTCTTTTTTCATACCTGTGTAATGAATTATAATAAATTTAATTCTGTTTTTTACCCTTTTGGGTAAATTAAAATTTAGGGAATAACTTGTGTCCACTTTTAAGCCTATTTTTTGATTCATTTTTATATTTAATTAATTCTTAATTTACTTTATGATCCACTATAATAAAAAATATTAATGATAAAAAAATTATTAATAATTGTATTTACAACCCTTGCGCTAACTCTAAATGTCAACGCCGGGTCTGATGGAAATTTAATATTAAAAAAAAATGAACCTTCAGAAGTAAAAGATTGTTTTGAAAAAATTAATCGAGCAACTTTTGCATTTAATCAAACTTTAGATGGTGTTATTTTTAAACCTGCTGCGTCATTATATAGAAAACTTCCTTCACCAGTTAAAACTGGAGTTAGTAATTCTTTAGAAAATGTTTCTCATTTATTAACAATACCAAACAATGTTTTACAAGGGGATTTCAAACAAGCTGGAATTAATACTGGAAGATTTGTTATAAATACAACATTAGGTATTTTAGGAATTTTTGATGTTGCGCAGTATCTAGGACTAACAAATTATGCAAAAGAAGACTATGGTCAATCTTTAGCAAAAGCAGGAGTCGGTCCAGGTTGTTATATTGTTTTACCAGTTTTAGGTCCCAGTACAGTTAGAGATACAATCGCTTCAACATTTAATTACTTTGGAGGTGATCCTTGGTATAATATTACTGTTGGTAAAGACACTCAATATTTTGAAAATTCAGATTATTATTTTTCAAAAGGTGCATCTGGTGTAGATTTCAGAGCCAAAAATTACGACTCAATTGAAAACTTAGAAAACAATTCATTAGATTTTTACGCGTCAGTTAAAAGTTTATACTTACAAGATCGACAACAAAAAATTCTGAACTCAAGAAAAATAGTAAATACCCAAGATGATAGTGACTGGGAAGAAATAAGCCAATAAAAATAACAGTATGAATAAAAAAAAAATTATTTTAGTAGTTTTTTTTTTCTTTTTATCATTAAGCAGCTCCTTCTCAATTGAAGCCGATGTATTTGTGCAATCAACTGTTAATAGAGCATCAAAAATACTTTCTGAAAATTTGTCGAAAGATGAAAAAATTGAAAAACTAAAAATAATCGCTGAAGAGACAGTTGATATAAGGGGTATCGGTTTCTATACACTTGGATCTGTAAGAAAAAACCTGGATGATGACCAGAAAAAAAAATACTCAAGATTATTTAGGGAATATTTTCTAAAGAGCTTCTCTAGTAGGTTATCTGAGTATACAAATCCAGAAATTGATGTTTTATCAAAAGAGGTCCTTAGCGAGAACTATACAATTGTAAATAGTCTTTTGAAAGGTACTTCTGAAAGACCCGAGGTCAAGATTGATTGGAGAGTTTACACTAAAAATCCAGAAAATCCCTTGATTAGAGATTTAATTATTGAGGGTTTGAGCTTAGCTAGAACTCAAAAAGAGGAGTTTGCATCTATTTTGAACTCAAACGATAATGATATAAATTCATTGTTTAAAACATTAGAAGAATTTTCAAAAAATTAATGAATAGTTTGGTGGGCCCGCCAGGACTCGAACCTGGGACCAATACATTATGAGTGTACTGCTCTAACCAACTGAGCTACAGGCCCTAAAACAATCTTTCTACTTTGTTTTTAAATTTTTATCAATAAACAAAACTTATCTTGGTGGGCCGTGTTGGTTACGCTCCAACTACCCCTGCAATGTCAATGCAGTACTCTACTATTGAGCTAACGGCCCAAAATCAATCTTAACTTTCTAAGAAACTTTTTAATTGTTTTGATCTACTAGGATGTTTTAATTTTCTGAGTGCTTTTGCTTCTATCTGACGAATTCTTTCTCTAGTGACGGAAAACTGCAAACCCACTTCCTCCAAAGTATGGTCAGTATTCATTCCTACCCCAAATCTCATTCTTAAAACTCTTTCCTCTCTTGGTGTTAAAGTTGATAATATTTTAGTTGTAGCTTCTCCTAAATTTGATTTAATTGCTTGTTCAAGAGGAGCTAGCGCTTTTGTATCTTCTATAAAATCACCTAAACTGCTGTCTTCCTCATCACCAACAGGCTTTTCAAGAGACACTGGTTCTTTGGAAATTTTTAAAACTTTTCTTACTTTATCTAATGGCATCCTTAGTTTTTTTGCCAGTTCCTCTGGAGTTGCTTCTCTGCCAAACTCACTTAAAATAAGTCTTTGAGTTCTAACAATTTTATTAATTGTTTCGATCATATGAACTGGAATTCTAATTGTTCTAGCTTGGTCAGCTATTGATCTTGTAATTGCTTGCCTAATCCACCATGTGGCATATGTAGAAAACTTATAACCTCTTCTATATTCGAATTTGTCAACTGCTTTCATTAATCCTATATTACCTTCTTGAATTAAATCTAAAAACTGTAATCCTCTGTTTGTATATTTTTTAGCAATTGAAATAACTAATCTTAAGTTTGCCTCAACCATCTCTTTTTTTGCAATTCTGGACTCCTTTTCTCCTTTTTGAACTCTGCTTACTAATTTTTTAAAATCCGTAACTGACATCCCTATTTTGTTACTAAATTCAATTAATCTTTCTCTAATATCTTTAAACTTTTCCTTATTCTTAGAGAAAAATTGTTTCCAGGTTGAATTTGTGTCTAAGAATTTTTTTAGATTTGGATTAATTTCATTTCCAATATAAAATTTTAAAAATTCATTTCTTGGAATTTTATTGTCCATAGCTAATCTCAACAGATTTCCCTCTAAAGAAATAATCTTT
Organism: uncultured Pelagibacteraceae bacterium; assembly: GCA_902624315.1. Lineage (GTDB taxonomy): Bacteria > Pseudomonadota > Alphaproteobacteria > Pelagibacterales > Pelagibacteraceae > Pelagibacter. Next base: position 29,710 of record CACNXC010000001.1, read on the forward strand.
TTATTTTCCGCATAATGTTTTTGAACTAATCCCTCTAAAACTGAAGGTGATAGTTGGAGAGATTTTATATCCTCTAAAATTTCATTCACAATTTTTTCATAACTTTTTTCTTTAGCTGGGGAAAAAATTTTTGAATTCAAAATACAATCTAGTTTTTCATTTTGATATTTAATTAATTTATTATAATCCTTAGTTAATTTATGAACTGTCTTAAGAACTTTTGGTTTTATTTCAGTCTCCATTGCAGCTAAAGTAGGATTGAAATCTTCATCACCTTCATCTCCAGAATTATCATCTCTATCTTCTTCACCTGAATTTTTTTGTTTGGCGCTTGGACCTGTGGTTTCATCTTCCATATAATTTGTATCAATATCAATGATTTCTCTTACTAATATTTCATCTTTTTGGAGTTTTTCATTCCAATCAAAAAATTGTTGTGCGGTTATTGGACTTTGAGATAACGCAATTAACATTACATCTTTTCCAGCTTCTATTCTTTTCGCAATTGCTATTTCACCTTCTCTCGATAATAGTTCTACTCCCCCCATTTCCCTGAGATACATTCTTATTGGGTCATCGCTTTTTTCAATTGTCTTTCCCTCTTCTTTTGAGGAGCCCTCTTTTTTTCTTAAAACTTTAAAATCAGATTTTTTTTCAACTAAAGTTATTTTCTCATCTAAAATATGTAGGAAAGCTTGAGCTAAATTTTGATCTGAAAGATTTCTTTTTCCAAGTGATTTACTTAGTTCTTCATAAGTAATAAAGCCTCTGTGGGTTCCACGACCCATTAAACGGGCAAACGATTTTGTAATTATTCTTTCCACACTAATATAATTGAATGGTTGTATATAATAGCAAATTTGAAAAAATCCATTATTAATTTAATGGTATTAATTGATATTTTGCTTTTTTTTCAGCTCTTTTAGCTCGTTAAAAGTTGTCTCACTCAAGTCTTTCGAAAATTTCGATTCTAATTCTTGTATTCTAAATTCTAAATCATAATTATTCAAATCACGAGCTATATCCTCCAGTAATTCAATAATTTCATGATCCCTATTACTTTTCTTTTTTTGTAAAATATGTTTAATGGGAGCGAATTTTGTAATTTTATCAATTAATTGAGTATCAATATCTAGTTGATCAACAGATAAATTATTTTCCAAGTTAAGTTTAAATAAAATTTTTTCAAAAATTTGTTTATTAACCTCAGAAAATAATTTTATATCTTTAAGCAAATGAATGTGTTTCTGCATCAAATTCAAATTATCAAGGACAAGATAAATTAATGAAAATTCTTTTAATTCTACCCCTGACAATGATTGACTTTCGTTAAAGTGCTTTTTGGTCTTTTCTAAAGATCTAGTTTTTTTTGTATAAAAGTTTTTTTGATTTTGATTTGTATATGGAGTTAATTCAGAAATTTTTTCGATGAAATATTCTAGAACGTATTTTTTTATATAATTATCTTTTATTGTGTTAGCTATGGATCTTAATTTTTTTTCAAAAATTGCCATGGAAGACGGATTATTTTGAGTATTTTTTTTATAATGATTAAATATAAATTGATGTATTGATATCTTATTTTGTTTTGAATAATTAAAAAAATATTTTTTACCATTTTTATTAACAAAACTATCTGGATCTTCTCGATCTGGTAAAAATAAAAATGATATTTGCTTTTCAGGTTTCATATCTTTGATTGAATTTTCTGCAGCTCTTAAGGCTGCCTTATAACCACTCTCATCACCATCAAAACAAATAATAATATCATTAAAAAACTGATTGAGAGTAAATATTTGTTTATCTGTTAAAGAAGTACCTAAATTAGCAACAGCATTTTCTATTCCATTTTTACTTAAACCCACAACGTCCATATAGCCCTCAACTAAAAAAATATTTTCAAACTTATTAGACAATTTTCTTGCTAAATCTAAATTGTATAAATTGGATCCTTTTTTAAAGAACAATGTTTCCGGAGAATTAACATACTTAGCAAGAAAGTCACTTTTTTCAATTATTCTTCCTCCCAAAGCGATTGGCTGTCCTGAAATATTATTGATTGGAAAAATTAATCTTCCTCTAAATCTTTCAACATAATTATTCTTTTTTTCATCTAAATAAAATAATCCTGTTTCTAACAAATCATCAATTTGATAATCTTTTTTTAATTCTTCAAATAAATTTGGATTCTTTTCTATAAAACCGATTTTAAATTTTTTAACTTGATCTTTATCAAGTGATCTATTTCTTAAATAATCTCTTGCTTTAGAATATTTTTCATTTTTCAAAAGTTGATTATGATAAAAGTCCACATATTCTAAAAAAATAGATGAGTATATTTTCCACTTTTTTTCTCTTTCTTCATCTTGTTTCGAAAAAATATAGGGTTGCATACCGGCTAAATTTGCCAAGTGCTTTACAGCCTCACCAAATTTAAAATTTTGAGTTTTCATTACAAAGTCAAAGATATTTCCGTGTTCGGATGTCGCAAAACAATGATAAAATTCTTTTTCATCATTTACAGTAAAGGATGGGGTTTTTTCATTTTTAAATGGCGAAAGACCAACGTATTCTTTACCTCTTTTTTTTAGACTGACATATTTTGAAACTACTGTTGAAACTTTTAATCTTGTTTTAATTTCCTCTAAATATTCTTTTGGGTATTTCATGACTACTTATTAAGTAATTGTTTAATTAGCGCACCTGCTTTGGAGAAATCAATCTCATCAGCATGTTGTTTTTTTAATTCTCCCATAACTTTGCCCATATCTTTTACTGAATTAGCACCTACTTTAGATATTATCTCTTCACATATTTTTTTTGTATCTTCCTCATTTAATTGTTTTGGTAAAAAACTTGATAAAATATCATATTCATTTTGCTCAACTTCCAAAAGATCAGACCGATTATTTTTTTTATAAATTTCAATTGATTCGGCTCTTTGTTTCATCATCTTCTTAAATAATTTTTTAATATCGTCATCATCAGTCTCCTTTTTATTTGGACCAGATCTATTTAAGATATCCAAATCCTTGATGGAGGATAGAATTAACCTGTAAGTTGAGATTTTGGTTTTATCTTTTGATTTAAGCGACTTTTTATATTCGGTTTCTATGGTCTCTTTTAAGGACATAATTTTTAATCTACTTTAAAGAAAAAATTCTTCAAAAGAAAAATTGTTTTTTTACAATTTTATAATACATCTCTGTTGCGATAATAAACCTTTTATTGTATTAACCTTTAACTCATGAGTTGTAATTGATCAAAAAAGCAAAAAAAAATAGCTCAAAAATTTCACAAACACATACAGGTATTTTAGTTCTTGAAAATAAGAAAGTTTTTAAAGGTATAGGAATTGGTTACGAAGGCGTTGCGACAGGAGAGGTGTGTTTTAATACGTCTTTAACTGGCTATCAAGAGATCATATCTGACCCCTCTTATGCAGGTCAAATTATTAATTTTACTTTTCCTCACATTGGAAATGTTGGAACAAATCATGAGGATCATGAGTCAGATAAAATCTGGACTAAAGGAGTAATTTTTAATTCTGAAATAACTAATCCCTCAAATTATAGATCATTTTCACATTTAGATTATTGGCTTAAAAAAAACAAAATTATTGGTATCACTGGATTAGATACTAGAAATCTTACAAATTTTATTAGAGATAAAGGAGCCCCTAAAGGTACAATTTGTTATTCAAATAAAGGAAAATTCAGTATTAACAAACTTACAAATACAACATTAAAATGGAGTGGTTTAAAAAATTTAGATCTTGCAGAGGTCGTATCCACCAGAAAAAATTATATTTGGAAAGGGCTTAAAACTTGGAAAAAAGAAACTGGTTTTGAGAAAAATAAAAAAAAGTCTTTGCATGTTGTTGCAATTGACTATGGAATAAAAAAAAATATTTTAAGATATTTTTCGAACTTTAATTGTAAAGTTACTGTTGTTCCGTGTAAGACTTCTGCAGAAAAAATATTGAGTCTTAAGCCAAATGGAATTTTTTTATCTAATGGGCCTGGGGATCCAGCAGCAACTGGAAAATATGCGATCAACATTATCAAAGACCTAATTAAAAAAAATTTACCAATATTTGGTATTTGTTTAGGTCATCAAATTCTTGCACTTGCTCTTGGGGGTAAAACAAAAAAAATGAAATTAGGTCATAGAGGAGCAAACCATCCTGTAAAAAATTTAATTCATGATAATGTTGAAATCACTAGTCAAAATCATGGTTTTGAAGTGGTAAAAGAAACGTTGCCAAAAAATATTAAAGTTACTCACAAGTCTTTATTTGATGGTAGTATCGAAGGTATAAGATTAAAAAATAAACCAGTATTTTCTGTTCAGTATCATCCAGAGTCAAATCCAGGACCACAAGATAGTGTTTATTTATTTAAAGAATTTATTCATAACATAAAAAAAAATGCCAAAAAGAAAAGACATTAAAAAAATATTAGTTGTAGGAGCTGGCCCAATCATCATCGGACAAGCATGTGAATTTGATTATTCTGGAACACAAGCTTGCAAAGCTCTTAAAGATGAAGGCTACAAGGTAATTTTGATAAATTCTAATCCTGCAACTATCATGACAGATCCAGATGTTGCAGACAAAACCTATGTTGAACCAATAACTTTAGATATTTTAGAAAAAATTCTTAAAAAAGAAAGACCTGATGCAATTCTTCCTACAATGGGAGGTCAAACTGCTCTTAATCTAGCTATGGAGGCTGAAAAAAAAGGGATTTTAAAAAAATATAAAATTGAACTTATTGGAGCTAATTCAAAAGCAATTTCTAACGCTGAAGATAGAAAAAAATTTAGAAAAAATATGATAGCAATTGGTTTAGACTTACCTAAATCCGAAATCGTAAATAACAATAATCAAGCTACAAAGGTTCTAAAAAAAATTGGTTTGCCTGCAATCATAAGACCCGCTTTTACACTTGGTGGGCTTGGTGGAGGAATAGCAAAAACAAAGAAGGAATATTTTAAAATTGTAAAAAACGGACTACATGAGTCACCTGTTAGCCAAGTTTTGGTTGAAGAATGCTTGGAGGGTTGGAAAGAATTTGAGATGGAAGTCGTTAGAGATAAGAGAGATAACTGTATCATTATTTGTTCCATTGAGAATATTGATCCAATGGGAATACACACGGGTGACTCAGTTACAGTTGCACCAGCACTAACTCTCACTGATAAAGAATACCAGGTCATGAGAAATGCATCTATCGCATGTTTAAGAAAGATTGGGGTTGAGACAGGTGGATCCAATGTTCAATTCGCAATTAATCCTAAAAATGGACGAATGGTTATAATTGAAATGAACCCACGTGTATCAAGATCATCAGCTTTGGCGTCCAAAGCAACTGGATTTCCAATTGCAAAAGTGGCAGCAAAATTGGCTGTCGGATATACTTTGGATGAACTAAAAAATGAAATTACTAAAATTACCCCTGCATCTTTTGAACCAAGTATAGATTATGTAGTTACCAAGATACCAAGATTTACTTTTGAAAAATTTTCATCCTCTCAAGCCACTCTTGGCACTTCAATGAAATCTGTTGGTGAAGCTATGGCAATAGGGAGAAATTTTAAAGAGTCTCTTCAAAAAGCTTTAATATCATTAGAAACTGGTTTCTCGGGCCTTGATAGAATATTTAATTTATCAAAACGACAAATTGAGAAAAAATTAAAAGAAAATATTCCAAACAAAATTTTACTGGTTGCTGAAGGTGTTAGAAAAAAAATCAGTTTAGACAGGATTTTTAAATTATCTAAAATTGACCCATGGTTTCTAGGTCAAATTAAAGAAATTGTTGATTGTGAAATAAATTTAAAAAAAATAGGATTACCAAGAAATTTTACAGAATTTAATAGGGTTAAATCTATAGGTTTCTCAGACAAAAAATTATCAGAATTAACAAATCTTTCTGAGGATGTTGTAAGAAAAAAGAGGATAGCACTTAAAATATTACCTGTTTACAAAAAAGTTGACACTTGTGCTGCTGAATTTAAATCTTTCACTCCGTACATGTATTCAACTTATCAAAGAAACTTTTCAATAGTTTCAGAATGTGAAGCAGAGCCGACTAGTAAAAAAAAGATAATTATTCTAGGGGGGGGACCAAATAGAATTGGTCAAGGAATAGAATTTGATTATTGCTGTTGCCAAGCAAGCTTTTCTTTAAAAGACGCTGGTTTTGAAACAATCATGGTAAATTGTAATCCTGAGACAGTCTCTACCGATTACGATACCAGTGATCGACTTTATTTTGAACCTTTAAAAGAAGAATTCATTTTTAATATCATCAAAAAAGAACAAATGAATGGAAACTTAATTGGTATAATTGCCCAGTTTGGAGGACAAACTCCAATTAAACTTTCTAAATTTTTACATCAAAATAAATTACCTATTTTAGGAACTCAATACAGCTCTATAGATTTAGCAGAGGATAGAGATAGATTTAGAAATTTATTAAATAAATTAAAATTAAAACAAGCAGAAAGTGGAATTGCCAAAACTTATAAAGAAGCGATCAAGATTGCTGATAAAATTGGATTACCTTTAATGGTAAGACCTTCATATGTTTTAGGTGGAAGAGCAATGGAAATAGTTTATGAAAAAGGTCAATTAAGAAATTTTATTGAAGAAGCATTTAAAGCTGCAGAAAAAAATCCAATTTTAATTGATAAATTTATTGATCATGCAATGGAAGTTGATGTTGATGCAATATCTGATGGTAAAGAGGTATATGTAGCCGGTATTATGCAGCATATTGAAGAAGCTGGTATTCATTCTGGGGATTCTGCTTGTAGTTTGCCTCCAATATCTATTAAACCATTTTTAATAAAGGAAATAAAAAATCAAACTAAAAGACTAGCGTTAGCTTTAAATGTCAAAGGTTTCATGAATATCCAATTTGCAATAAAAAAAGATGAGATTTATGTGATTGAAGTAAATCCTCGAGCTAGTAGAACTGTGCCCTTTGTATCTAAAGCGAAAGGTTTGCCATTAGCGAAAATTGCATCAAGAGTAATGGCTGGAGAGAAATTATTCAAATTCAATTTAAAGGAAAAATCGAAAGGAATGTACGCAGTAAAAGAAGCAGTATTTCCTTTTAATAAATTTCCAAATAGCGACTTACTTCTTGGTCCAGAAATGAAATCAACTGGTGAGGTAATGGGGTTTGATAAAAATTTTGGCATGGCATTTGCAAAAAGTCAAATTGCTGCTGCGAATTCACTTCCAAAAAATGGTCTTGCATTTATATCTTTGAAAAACTCTCATAAAGATGAGGGGATAGGTCTTGCTAAAGATTTAATTAAATTAAATTTTAAGTTAAGTGCAACAAAAGGCACTGCAGAGTACATTCGAAAACATGGAATGAAGTGTAAAATTATAAATAAAGTCAGCAGTGGAACACCTCACATAGTAGATATTTTAGACTCAAAAAAAATAGCTCTTGTAATTAATACTGGCGGAGGAAACAGTGAGCATCGAATTAACGATGCTATTGCACTAAGAAGAGCAACTTTAAAAAATAAAGTTCCGTATTGTACAAATATGTCAACTGCGCAAGCGTGTTTGGAGGCAATAAAATCTCTTAAATCAAAAAAACTTGATATCATTGCACTGCAAGAACTAAAATAATATTACAATTTAAAGTTGTATAATTTTTTTTCTGAGGAATAATTGCCCAAAATGAATAATCGTTAAGTTGTATTCATTGAATTTATTTTTTAAGATTTAATTATATGAGTTCTGAAATTCGTCAACATATTATCGAAGACGCATCTAAAAAAAGTGAAATTTTTAGTGCTCAACTATTAAAACTTCCTATCAAAAAAAAAATTTTAAAATCAAAAACCACTAATCTAGATAAATGTGCATATTGGAAACTTTATGACAAAACAAATATTCATGAAGATGGTGACCAGTTGAAAGCAGTAACAGGAATCTGTTTAGTATTGGGCGTGTTTAGTTTTATTGGTTTATATTCGAGTTTATTAAGTTAATCACTCAACTTTCCAATCAGTGGGAAAAGTGACATAATTTACCTGAATACATCTTCTTTCCTTTATAATCTTCTTTTTTTCCATACCATGCCAAGTATTAGGTCCACTAGTGAATAAATATCCATAATTATGTTTGTAAGGAACCGTTTTAACCTTTTCTAATTTTTCATTATAAAAATCAGTGCCCAGATCCTCTGACTCTTTTGCATTATTAACAAAAATCAAACCTGACATTAACTTTTCTTTAATATCGCAATGCGGTTTAAGCCAAAAACCTTCACGATCACATATAATTTCAACTCTAACATATGAATTAGATAAATCTTTATCAATCATTTTTGAAATTGCGTTACAAGTTTCCTTTGATTGAAGTTCGTTAATAAATTTTACCAAATTTGGAAATTGTGATGCATTTTCTTTAGTGACAAAACATCTAAACTTGATTGCCTTTCCTCCAGATGCTATTCCTTCTCTAAATTCTGCTGCACCACCATCTATAGCTCTTGTTCCATCATAATTAAGATTATGTTTACTGATGTCAGGGATATCTGCATTTTCAATTTCTTTAATTGCTTTATCGCTTAAGGCATTATTATATTCCCAATGATTAAAAGGAGATTCATATTTTTTTGCGTTGTTTAAAATGGAATTAAGAAAAGTCATAATTTTGAAATTTTTTTTCTATATAACCTGCTATTCTATCAGTTTCATTAAGTTTTTTATAATCCCAACTTTCAACAGAAGAGTCCAGATTTCTTATAATATCTAAAGATTTGAACAACTCAAAAAATTTTTTGAAGCGGTAATTGTTCTTAATTGCTGGCATATCTGCTACATATATAGGTTTACCTGTAATTGCAGCTTCAGATATCATGGACGTTGAGTCACAAGTTACCACTATATGGTCTGCTAACTTAAGTGATGATAAATAAGCTTTTTTATCAATATCTGAAATAATAATTTGATCCCCATTATAAAAATCTTTAGCTTTATCAATAATTCTTTGGGGTGTTCTCATTGAAGGAATAAAAATTAATTGGTAGCCATTATCAAGAAAATTTTTTTTGATTTTATGGAAAATTTCTTCAACTAAATTATCCCTAAAATTATAGTATTTATTTGGACCACCAACAACAAGTACAACTACTTTTTCTTTTTGAATTTTTGGTTTTAAATAATTTATATTATCATCTAATTCACTTTCTCGTAGATAGTGTATGGCCCCTTTAGTTGATAATACGTTTTCACCTTTTAGATCATCATGTTCTGGGGCAATTACAAAATCGAAATTATTTAAAGATACCTTCGGATCTTGGATATGAATATTCATGATTTTATTTCCAAACTTTTTTTTTAAGAAAATTGAAGGAATTACACTTTTTCTGCCACAAGAGATCACAACATTAAATTTTTTTAAAATATCATTTTTAAAAACAAACCTTTTAATTGGCGTGATTTTTGGGGGGATCATTTTCCAAAAATTATTCAGTTCAATTTTCTCGTGTATAAAATCTAAACCTAAAGCTTTGGCAAGTCCTTCAACTTGGCTAATCATGCCATGCATGCCCTCGGTCAATAATAAACCTTTTAATTTAGTCATTAATCACTATATAGCTTTGATATGAGTCAAAATCCAACTAAACACACAAAAGTGTTAATAATTGGGTCTGGTCCAGCTGGATATACAGCTGCTGTTTACGCGGCAAGAGCAATGTTAAATCCAATTTTAGTTTATGGTTCAGAGCCAGGTGGACAATTAACTACAACAACGGATGTTGAAAATTTTCCAGGGTTTGCTGATGTTATTCAGGGTCCTTGGCTTATGGATCAAATGAAAGAGCAAGCAAAAGCAGTTGGAACAGAAATGATTGAAGATCATATAAGTTCTGTCGATTTAAAAAAAACACCCTTTGAAGCTATCGGAGACACTGGTCAAAAATACACTGCTGATAGCATAATAATTTCAACAGGTGCACAAGCAAGATGGTTAAATTTAAAATCAGAACAAGAGTTTAGAGGTTTTGGAGTATCTGCATGTGCAACATGTGATGGTTTTTTCTTTAAAGACAAAGAAGTTGCTGTTGTTGGAGGAGGTAATGCAGCTGTTGAAGAAGCGATGTTTCTTACGAAATTTGCATCAAAAGTGAAATTAATTCACAGAAGAGATAATTTAAGAGCTGAAAAAATGCTTCAAAAAAAACTTATGGAGAATAAAAAAATTGAAATTATTTGGGATAGTGTTGTTGAAGACGTTATTGGTGATAAAGATCCAAAAAATGTTAAAGGAATTAAAATTAAGAATGTTAAAACAAATAAAATTGACGAAATTAAATTAGATGGTGTCTTCATCGCAATTGGACATGATCCAGCTACACAATTATTTAAAAATCAATTAAGTATGGATAAAGAAGGGTATTTAATAACAAAACCAGATTCAACGGAGACTAATGTACCAGGCGTTTATGCGGCTGGAGATGTAAAAGATAAAACATTCAGACAGGCAGTGACTGCTGCTGGTATGGGTTGTATGGCAGCACTAGAGGCTGAAAAGTTTTTATCACATTAAAGTGAAAAATAACCTTCATGTATTTTTAGGAGCAACAGTTGCTGATGCAGCTGCAAGACCATTACATTGGGTATACAATCAAAAAAAACTTAATTCCTATATTAAAGGTAAAAAAGACTTTACTTTTTTAAAAAAAAATAAAAGTCCTTTCTACAATATAAAAACTGGCAAAGTATCAGGTTATAATGAAATTGGACAAGTTATGTTTCAAACACTTCTAGAAAATTATGAAGATATAGAGAAAGAATTTAAAAAAAATATTCTGAAGAATTTCGGTCCTGGAAGTGAATATTGGAAAAATTTGAATCTCAGATCAAAATATAAAAAAGTAAAAGATTGGCGTGGTATGATCAAAGGACCATGGATACACCAAAATATTATAGAAACTGTAAACAATATTAAATCAAATAAGAAGATTTCTGGTGGAGTAAAAGTTAATGAATCTGATGGGTTTTGTGCTGCACTTCCATATTTTCTTTATGGTTATGATTTCAAAAGTCTAGAAAAAATCATAAGAATTGTGACTGCTTCAAAAATTAGTTTAAAATATGCATTAGCTAAATTTTATATAATTGATTTTGCTCTTAAAGGAGCCAAAGATCCGGTTCATGAATTTATTAAAAAATTTAAAAAAAGCACATCATTAAAAGTTATAGTTAATGATATTAAAAAAATAAGAAGATTAAATTCAAAATTTCACCCTATCACTATTAAAAAACTTGGTATGGCATGTAGTTATCCAGGAACTTTTAATAGTTCAATATATACAATAATTAATTCAAGAAATTATAAAGAAGCTATATTAAAAACAATAAAGGCAGGTGGTTGCAATTGCTCTAGAGCAAATTTCACTGGGGCATACTTCGCTGCATTAAAAGGGTTTAATTCAATTCCGAATTCTTGGATAAAAAAAACAATTCCAGCAAAAAAGATTTTAAGTCAAAAATAATTAATTATTTAATCCTTCACAGAAAGATTTAATTCTCAACATAGCTTTTTTTAAATTATTCATTGACGTAGCATATGAAATTCTAAAATAACCATCTAAGCCAAAAGCTGACCCTTGAACGACAGCAACATTCTCTTTCTCAAGTAATTTTTGAACAAAATGAGAATCTGTTTTTAATTTTGTTTTTTTATTTAATAATCCTTTACAACTTGGGAACACGTAAAATGCACCATTAGGAGTCAAACAATTAATTCCTTTTATATTATTAAGACTTTTAACAACAAAATTTCTCCTCTCTTTAAATGCTTTTGCTCTAGTTTTTATAAAACCTTGCTTTCCATTTAATGCCTCAACTGCTGCTGCCTGACTTATTGAAGATGGATTTGAAGTAGATTGAGATTGAATTTTTCCAATTGCTTTAATTATTTCTTTAGGACCAGCGGCATAACCTATTCTCCATCCCGTCATTGCATATGATTTACTTACTCCATTCATGGTAAGTGTCCTATCTTTCAATTTTGAAACTTGAGCTATCGTGAAAAAATTAAAGTTGTCATATCTAACATGCTCGTAAATATCATCACTTAAAATAAAAATTTTCTTATTTCGAATTAAAATCTTTGCTAAATCATAAATTTCTTTTTTCGAATACCCTGCTCCTGTTGGATTTGATGGAGAATTAAGAATTATCCATTTAGTTTTTTTAGATATTGCTTTTTTTAATTTTTTTGGAGTTAATTTAAAACCCTCTGCTGCTGTACATTTTACTATTTTTGGTTTTCCCCCAGCTAATAAAACCATATCAGGGTATGATACCCAAAAAGGTGCTGGTATAATTACTTCGTCTCCTTTATTTAGAGTTGCCATAAAAGCATTATAAAGAACTTGTTTACCACCTGTGCCAACAGTTATTTGATCTAAAGAGTAGTTCAGTTTATTTTCTCTTTTGAATTTTTTGATGATAGCCTTTTTAAGTTCAGGCGTACCATCAACAACAGTGTACTTTGTGTCCCCTCTTTTGATAGCTTTGATCGCTGCATTTTTTATATTTAATGGAGTATCAAAATCTGGCTCCCCAGCACCAAGACCTATTACATCTTTTCCGGCTGCTCTTAACTCTCTTGCTTTCTGAGTAACAGCTATTGTTGGCGATGGCTTAATTCTTTTTAAACTATCTGATATTATGCTCATTGAAATATAAATTAATTCTACTACGTTCTTTAATATATGGAAAATACATATCAAGATTTAATTACAGATATTCAGAGTAAAAACCCTAAAATCAGTGGAAAACTTGAAGGTGGTAAAAAATTTAAAATTAAATCTGATTTTAAACCTGCAGGTGATCAACCCGATGCGATTAAAAAATTAGTTAGTGGTGCAAATAAAGAAGAGTTTAATCAAGTATTACTCGGGGTTACCGGTTCGGGTAAAACTTTTACAATGGCCAAGGTAATTGAGGCCACTAACAGACCAGCATTAATTTTAGCTCCGAATAAAACACTAGCTGCACAGCTATATGGTGAAATGAAAACTTTCTTCCCCGATAATGCTGTAGAATATTTTGTATCTTATTACGATTACTATACTCCAGAAGCTTATGTTCCTAGATCAGATACGTACATTGAAAAAGAAGCATCGATAAATGAACAAATAGACAGGATGAGACATTCCGCAACAAGATCTCTTTTGGAGAGAGATGATGTTTTGATTGTAGCCAGTGTGTCATGTATTTATGGGCTAGGTTCCGTTGAAGCTTATAGTAAGATGACTTTAACACTCCAAAAAAATTATGATTATAATAGAGAACAAATTATTAAGTCTTTAGTTGCATTACAATATAAAAGAAATGATCAAAATTTTTATAGAGGTACCTTTAGAGCTCGGGGTGAATATCTAGAAATCTTTCCATCTCATTTAGAGGATCGAGCATGGAGATTAAGCTTATTTGGAGATAAACTTGAACAAATTGAAGAATTTGATCCATTAACTGGAGATAAAGTTAGGGACTTAAGCCTCGTAAAAGTCTACGCAAATAGTCATTATATCACTCCAAAACCAACCATTGAACAAGCGATAATAAATATAAAAAAAGAATTAGACATAACTCTTAAAAAACATAAAGCTGAAAATAAATTACTAGAGGCACAAAGATTAGAGGAAAGAACCAAATTTGACCTAGAAATGATTGAAGCAACGGGCTCGTGCGCGGGAATAGAAAATTATTCTAGATTTTTATCAGGGAGAAAACCAGGTGAACCACCTCCTACATTATTTGAATACTTTCCAGACAACACTTTAATTTTTGTTGATGAGTGTCACGTAACTGTTCCACAACTTAATGGAATGTATAAAGGAGATAGATCAAGAAAAAGCACTTTAGCAGAATATGGTTTTAGACTTCCATCATGTATGGACAATAGGCCTCTTAAATTTGAGGAATGGGATTTAATGAGAACACAAACAGTATTTGTTTCTGCAACACCAGGACCTTGGGAATTAAAACAAACGAAAGGTAAATTTATTGACCAAGTCATAAGACCGACAGGCTTGATTGATCCACCCGTAGAAATAAGGCCTGCAAAAAACCAAGTAGATGATTTAATGCATGAGTGCAAAAAAGTTATTGAAAATAATCATAGAGTTTTGGTGACAACTCTTACAAAAAAGATGGCTGAAGATTTAACAGAGTATCTTCATGAAAATGGTGTAAAAGTAAGATATCTACATTCCGACATTGATACCCTTGAAAGAATAGAGATCATGAGAGATCTCAGAATGGGAGTTTTTGATGTTCTCGTAGGAATTAACTTATTAAGAGAAGGTTTAGATATTCCAGAATGTGCTTTAGTTGGAATTTTAGATGCAGATAAAGAGGGTTTTTTAAGATCAGAAACTTCATTAATTCAAACTATAGGTAGAGCCGCTAGAAACGTCGATGGCAAAGTAATTCTTTATGCAGATAAAGAGACTAAAAGTATAAAAAAAGCAATTCAAGAAACTGAAAGAAGAAGAAAAATTCAATTAGATTATAATAAAAAACATAAAATTGATGCGAAGACTGTAAAAAAAGAAATAAATGATATTTTAGAAAGTGTTTATGAAAAAGACTACGTTAAAATTAGCGAAGGCTCAAATGTTGGAGGAAATCTTAAAAAACACTTGAAAGCTTTAGACAAAAAAATGAAGGAGGCAGCATCAAATCTAGAATTTGAAGAAGCAGCTAAAATTAGAGATGAGATTAGAAAATTAGAAAGTACAGAGCTAGAGATCACATTAAATCCAAAAATAAGACAATATGATGTAAAAAATAAACTTTATCCAAAAGGTAGATCGACAATGGGAATGCCAGGAACTAAGGTTACTAAAAAAAAAGATAAAAAATGGAAGCACAGAGGATAATAATAACTGGCGGAGCAACTAGAATTGGGGCTGCTATAGCTGAAAAATTATCAGGACCAAATAAACAAATTATAATTCATTACAATAAATCAAAAGCAAAAGCTGAAAATTTAAAAAAGAAACTTCAAAATTATGGGTCTAAAATTTATTTGGTAAAAGGAAATCTTAGTAAAGAAAAAGACGTTATGAAAATTATAAAGTTTGCTAAATCAAAACTAAAATATTTTGATTGTCTAATTAACAATGCATCTTTATTCGAAAATGATAAACTAGAAAACTTTAGTGCAAAAAGTTGGGAAAATCATATTTCAACAAATCTTAAAGCCCCCGCCCTTTTATCAAAAGAATTCTCAAAAAATATCAGGGGAAAAAATAACAATATTATTAACATTATTGATCAACGAGTATTTAAATTAACTCCATTTTTTTTTTCATACACAATAAGTAAAACCGGACTTTATACTCTTACAAAAACTAGTGCTATGAGTTTAGCACCTAATATAAGGGTAAACGGCATAGCACCAGGACCAACAATTAAAAATAAAAGGCAATCCAAAAAACACTTTAAAAATCAATATTTATCAACACCTCTCAAAAAACAAGTTGATGTAAAAGAGATTTGTGATGCAGTTGACTTTTTTATTAAAAACAGCTCTATTACTGGTCAAATAGTAGCTATAGATAGTGGTCAAAGTTTAAACTGGCAAACACCAGACATAATGAGAGGTAAAGAGTGAAAAAAAATAATCTTAAAATTGTAAAAATTGATAAGTCCAAAAGCTTATTTAATTATGAGAAAAAAATTCTAATTAATGAATTAATTTTAGATTTAAAACTTGGATACTATGATTTTGAAAGAGAAAAATCTCAAAAAGTAAAATTTAGTCTAGAAATAGATTATCAAGACAAAAAACCCTCAAATGACAAAGATTTAAAATCAATTGTGAATTATGGTACAATCGTAAAATTGATTAAGAAACTTGTTAAAAAAAGGCATTATAATTTTTTAGAAACTTTAGCGGAAGCAGTTTTTGATGAATTATTTAAAGATAAAAGAATTGCAAAAATTTTGCTTAAAATTGAAAAATTAGAGATTTTAAAAGATTGCTCATCTGTTGGAATACAAATTTCTAAAATAAGAAGCCATGCTAAGTCCTGAAATTGGAAAAGAAGTAATTAAAAAAGAATTATCTTTAATTCCTAAACTACCTGGTGTTTATAGAATGTTAAATTCTAAAAATGAAATTTTATATGTTGGAAAAGCCAAAAACCTTCCAAATAGATTAAAAAGTTATGTTTCTGAAAAAAATCACATTATTAGAACTGAAAGAATGCTTTCTCAAACAGTTAGATTGGAAATTACAACAACCACAAATGAAAGCGAGGCGTTACTATTAGAAGCTAATCTAATCAAAAAACATAAACCCAAATTTAATATACTACTTAAAGATGATAAATCCTTTCCATACATCTTTATCTCTAAACATGAATTTCCACGCATCGAAAGACACAGAGGGGCTAAGAATAAGCCTGGAAAATATTACGGACCATTTGCAAGTTCTCTTGCAGTTAATAGTGCAATTAAAACTCTCCAAAGAATTTTTTTACTTAGATCTTGTACAGATAAACAAGTTGAAGCAGGTAATAAGACTTGTTTTAATTATTTTTTAAAAAGATGTGCTGGTCCTTGTGGAGGTAAAATCAATAAAGAGGATTATTCAAAACTTGTGGCAGCAGCTGATGAATTTTTAAGTAAAGGTAGATCACGAAAAATTCAACAAACTCTCTCAAGTCAAATGGAAAATGCAAGCGAAGAATTAGATTTTGAAAAAGCAGCTATAGTGAGAGATAAAATCAAATCTTTAAATATAATACAATCTTCTTTAACTATAAGTGATATAAATCTAACTGAAGCAGATGTGATAGCTGGCTACAAAGAGTCTGGAAAAACTTGTATTCAAGTATTTTTTTATAGATCTAAACAAAATTGGGGAAATCAAGCTTTTTTTCCAAAACATGACCCTGATGAAAAATTAAATGATATTCTAAATTCATTTGTATCTCAATTTTATGAAAATAAAGCAGTGCCAAGATCAATTATACTTAGTGAAGAAATTAAAGAAAAAAAATTAATAGAACAAACCTTATCAAAAAAAGAGAATAAACAAGTAAATATTTCTATTGCAAAAAAAGGTTCAAAATTAAAAGTAATAAACTTAGCGATTAAAAATGCCAAGAATAGCTTAAATAGAAATCTTTACGAAAATCAAAATAATAGAAAATTACTAGATGAGATTGCTAAAAAATTTAATATTGAAAATACTATAAGTCTAATCGAAGTTTACGATAATAGTCATATTCAAGGTACAAATAGTATTGGAGCTTTGATTACTTATGGAGATGAAGGTTTTGTAAAAAAGAGATATAGAAAATTTAATATTAAAAATGAAAATTTTAAACAAGATGATTATGGTATGATTAGAGAGGTTTTGGGAAGAAGATTTAAAAGAGCTATTCAAGAAAAAGGTAATTATTTAAGTTTTCCAGATCTTGTGTTGATTGATGGGGGTAAAGGACAATACTCATCCGCTAGAGAAACACTTAATGAGCTTGGATTAAATGAAATCCCAGTTGTAGCTATTGCTAAGGGTAAATTTAGAAATAGTGGTAATGAGACTTTTTTTCATAATGGAAGAGAGTATAAATTTATGAAAAATGACCCCACTCTATTTTTTCTACAAAGAATACGTGATGAGGCACATAGATTTGCAATAAGTGCACATAGAGCAAAAAGAAAAAAAGGTATTTCTAAATCTATGCTAGATCAAATTGAAGGAATAGGAGCAATCAGAAAAAGAGCGTTATTGAACCATTTTGGATCTGCAAAAGCTGTGGAGTCTGCTAGCCTCGATGAAATTAAATCAGTTGAAGGTGTGGAAACAAAAGTTGCAAAAAAAATATATAATTTCTTTCACGAGTAAAAATTATGCTTAGAAAAATACCCAACATATTAACTGTCGGTAGAATTTTAATTGTACCCTTTTTTGTTTTAGCTTTCTACTTACCTGGATTTTATGGAGATCTAACTGCTTTAGTATTGTTCATAATTGCGTCATTTACAGATTTTTTAGATGGAATGTTGGCTAGACTACTTGGAGAAGAGTCTAAATTAGGAGAGTTATTAGATCCAATAGCAGATAAAATTATTGTTGCTGCAGCACTAATTTTATTAGTTATGGATGGCACAATTAAAAATTATGAGGTTATTGCAGCAATTATAATTTTAACAAGAGAAATATTAATATCTGGTCTTAGGGAATTTTTAGCAAAAGGTAAGATTAAACTTCCTGTCTCTAATCTAGCAAAGCTAAAAACAGTTTTGCAAATGGTCTCAATTGGTCTTTTGCTTTCTGGAGATACGGGAAATAAAATTATTAATTTTCAAGATTATAATGCTCAAACAATTGGTATAATTTTATTATGGCTATCAGCAGCTTTGACTTTATTCACAGGGTATGAGTATATACGTAAAGGAATAGACCACGCTATATCAGAAGACAGTAAAGATTAGGCAGCCTTTTTCTTTTTTACCAAAGCTAAATAGTTCTCATTTAAATCAATTATCAAATCGCAAACTTTAAATTGATAATTTGCAATAGTAGATACAGGGGTTACTTCAGCTGCAGTGCCTGTTAAAAAACATCCAACAAAATCTTTTAATTCTTCTGGTTTTATTTTTCTCTCATGTACTTTAATATTTTTAGATTTTGCAATTTGAATTACAGTTCTTCGAGTAATTCCATCTAAAAAAGAATCTGGTATTGGAGTGTGTAGCTCACCATTTTTATCTTTGAAAAAAATATTTGCTCCAGTTGCTTCTGCAATATTATCCTCATGATCTAACATAAGTGAGTCTGTATAACCTTGTTTTTCTGCTTCGTGTTTTGAAAGGGTGCAAATCATATACAATCCAGAGGCTTTTGTGTCCCAAGGAATAGTGTTAGGGGCGGGTCTTCGCCAGTTTGAAATATTTAATTTGATACCTTCAACCTTAAGTTTAGGATCAAAATATGAACCCCACTCCCAAGTTGCAATTGCTACATGAATTTTAGTTTGCTGAGCTGAAATAGCCATCATTTCACTACCTCTCCAAACTACGGGTCTAACATATCCATTCTCTACTTTTTGAGTAGAGATTATTTTATTGCTCGCTTTATTAATTTCATCTTCGGTATATGGTATTTCAATTCCCATTCTCTTTGCGGAGTAAAATAATCTGGAAGTATGTTCTTCTAATTTAAAAATTGAACCATCATACACACGTTCTCCCTCGAAAACACAGCTCGCATAATGTAATCCATGGCTCAGAACATGAACCTTAACATCAGACCAATCGACTAATTCGCCATTGTACCATATTTTACCTGATCTTTTATCGTAGGGTATCATTATGAAATAAAAAAATTCTTACTGAAAAAATATCTTTGTATCTGTAATATGTCAATATAACTTACCAATAATGAAACAACTTTTATATTTGAGAGATGATCAATTAAAAGATTTAATCGAAAAGCTTTTTATAGGCTACAGAGAAACATTTTCAGACTCAAAAAAGATATTAAATAAGTATAAAATTGGCCTAGCACACCAAAAAGTTATTCATTTGTTATCCATGTATGAAGGGATCACTATTTCAGAGTTACTTAAAAGACTTAAAGTAACCAAGCAAAGCCTTAATAGAGTTTTAAAAGATCTAATTAAACTAGACATAATAATTTTTAAAAAAGATGAGCAGGATACAAGAATAAAACATGTATTTCTTAATGATAAAGGAAAAAAAATATTTAATGAAATTTTTGAAATTCAAAAAAAAAGAATTCATAGCGCGTTACTTAAATCAAGCTCAGAAGAGGTCATTAACTTTGATAACGTTTTAAAAAAAATAATTAATGGATAATTTTGTAGCTCATATTTTAGTTGTTGATGATGATGAAGGTATCAGAACTCTTGTTAAAAAATATTTAAATGAAAATAATTACCTTGTTACAACTGCAAATAGCGCAGAAGATGCTTTTGAAAAAATACAAATAATCAAATATGACCTAATCATACTAGATATTATGATGCCAGGTAAAAGTGGCTTAGAGTTTATTAAAGAAAATCAAAAAAAACTGGATACACCTGTGATTTTATTAACTGCCAAAGGTGAGGCAGATGAAAGGGTTGAGGGTTTAGAAGTTGGCGCTGATGACTATCTTCCAAAACCTTTCGAGCCTAAAGAGTTACTATTGAGAATTCAAAATATAATTCGAAAAACAAAAAAGAGTGATCAAAAACGTGTAATACAATTTGAAAATATTAAAATTGATTTGAATAAACAACTAATTATCAAGAAAAATACAGAATACAAAATTAACAACACAGAGAAAAAAATTTTAGAAAAAATGATTAATAATCCTGGTAAGACTTTTTCACGTGAAGATATTGGTATTCTTACTGCGCTTGATAAAGAGAGATCAATAGATGTTATAATCACAAGACTTAGAAAAAAAATTGAAATTGATCCAAAAAATCCTAAGTTTTTACAAACAATAAGAGGAGCTGGATATGTTCTATGGATTGAGTAAATTTTTTAAAGATATACTCCCAAAGAGATTATTTTATAGAGCTTTATTAATTGTAGCAGTTCCAGTCATAGTTTTACAATTGGTAATTACTATTGTTTTTTTTGATAGCCTTTGGATCAAAACAAACAAGGGTATGACTAAAGCGTTAGTAAATGAAATTAATACTTTCATTGAAGTTTATTCTGATGAAATTTATAAAAAAGATGAAATTAAAAATGTTTTTTCAGTTTACCAAGACTTAAATATAGATTTTGTAGAGAATAAAAAATTTACTTATATTCTTGATGAAAGATGGTTTAGCCCTATAGATAGGACTTTAAGAAGAGAGCTCAAGTCAAAATTTGGGAATGGAAATTATTGGTTTGATACAACCTCATATAAAGAGTTAATTGATATTAGAATAAAATATCAGTCTGGGTATTTTAAGTTTTTAGTTCCAAGAGATAGAGTGACGACTTCCTCAGCTCGTATCTTTGCACTTTGGATAACAGTTCCTGCAATCATAATGATTTTAATTTCATTAATTTTTTTAAAAAATCAAACTAGACCAATAACTAATCTCGCCAAAGCAGCTGAAAAATTTGGTCGAGGAGAAGAAATTGATGAATTTAAACCCTCTGGTGCAGCAGAAATCAGACAAGCTGGTTATGAATTTGATAGAATGAGAAAAAGAATTTTAAGACATCTTAATCAAAGATCAGAAATGTTATCTGGAATCAGCCATGACTTAAGAACTCCTTTAACAAGAATGAAATTACAAATAGCATTCATAAAAGATAAAGAATTAAGTAAAAAATTATCCGAAGACATCAACGAAATGGAAAAAATGCTAAATGAATATTTACAATTTACTAGCTCGTCATACTTAGAAAAAGATGAGGAATTTAATATTAGCGAATTAGTTGATGAAACGGTTAAAAAATATGAAAATGAAAATATATCATCCAAAATTACACCTAGAATTTATATAAGTGGTAGAAAAAACTTAATCAAAAGATGTGTTAACAATCTTATAGACAATGCAATTAAATATGCGGAAAAAGTAAATATCGATCTTATTAGAAGTAGTAACAGCTTATTCATTAAAATTGAAGACAACGGACCAGGTATACCTGAAGCAGAATATGATAATGTTTTCAAACCTTTTTACAAAATTGATAAAGGTCGAGCTGAAACAAAATCAAGCGTTGGACTTGGATTATCCATAGCTTCGGACATTATCAGATCACATGGAGGAAATATAAAATTAGCTAAGTCACAAATGGGTGGTTTAGAAGCTAAGATTTTTTTGCCTTTTTAGTTTTCTTTTTTTTTGTAAATTTAAATTGATCAATTTTTTTTTCTAAATTTTCAACTCTTTTTGAAAGAACTTCAAACTCATCTTTACTTGTTAACTTCATTTTAAAAACTATTTCATCTCTTTTAGATTTTAGAATAGTCATAATTTCATTGGCTATATCTTTTGACGATACTAAGCCTTGTTCAAATAATTTAGCAAGTTTTTCAATTACAAACTTTGAGTTTTTCATATATTAATCTAATAACTTATTATAATTATAACTTATATTAAAAATAAAAATGTTCATTAATAATTTTGACCCAGTCGCATTTCAAATTTTTTCATTTGAGATTAGATGGTATTCTTTAGCTTATATTGTTGGTATCTTATTTGGGTGGTTTTTGAGTAAAAAATTTTTTATTTCTGAACCAAAAGTAAAGGAAAAATTTGATGATTACTTAACTTATCTAATTTTAGGTTTAATTATTGGTGGCAGATTAGGCTATGTTGTATTTTATAACTTTGAATTTTATATCAATAATTTATTAGATATCTTTAAAATTTGGCAAGGTGGTATGTCATTTCATGGGGGTGTTATAGGGATTATAATTACAAGTTATCTTTTTGCAAAAAGAAATTCACAAAGTTCATTTAATTATTTAGATATTGTGTCTTTTGTTGCACCCATAGGTATTTTTTTTGGCAGAATAGCAAATTTTATAAATTCAGAACTTTATGGTGTCGAGACAAATGTTGCTTGGGCAGTCCAATTTACACAAATAGATAATTTATATCGACATCCCACTCAGTTATATGAAGCATTTTTTGAGGGTATAGTTCTATTTTTAGTTCTATTATATTTCAAAAATAAGAGTTTCTCCAAAAGACCTGGTTTTATTTCTGGTATATTTTTAGTTTTTTACTCAATTTTTAGATTTGCAATTGAGTTTTTAAGAGTTCCTGATGACCAACTGGGCTATTTATTATTCAATTTAACTATGGGACAACTTATAAGTATCTTTTTTTTAATAATCGGATGTTATTTATTAATCTCTAAATATGAAAACAGACAAAATAGTTAATTTACCCCTAGACAAGTTTATCAATATCTCTCTGTATAATAAAAAGTCTGGGTACTACATAAAAAAAAATCCATTCGGCAAAAAAGGAGATTTTATTACAGCTCCTAATGTATCAAGATTATTTTCTGAAATGATTGCTATTTGGGTTGTAAGTTTTTGGAAAAGTATAGGGTCACCAAAAGAATTCAACTTAATCGAACTTGGAGCAGGAAATGCTGCAATGATGAAAATTCTTATAGAAAGTTTTAAAAAGTTTCCACCTTTTTTCAAATCCTGCAGATTGGTAATTTATGAGATAAGTCCTACTTTAAAGAAGATACAAAAAAAAGAATTATTAAATTCAGATGTAAATTGGATAAACGATTTAAAAAAAATAAAAAAAATACCTAGTATATTTGTTGCAAATGAGTTTTTTGATGCACTTGCAATTAAACAATTTAAAAAAAAAGGAAATTTATGGTTTGAAAAGTTCGTTAGTTTAAACAAAAAAACAACCTCTTTCTTGGAAAAAAAGATTAATATGAAAAATTATGAAAAAAAGATTAATTTTAAAATATCTAAAAATCAGAATTTTATAGAATATTCAGAACTTGGTATTAATTACTTGAAACAAATTTCAAAAATTATCAAAGTGAGATCTGGAGGAATTTTGATCATAGATTATGGGTATAATGAGGATAAAATGAAAAATACCTTACAAGCATTGTATAAACACGAATATTCAGATGTTTTGGCTAAAATTGGGAACTCAGATATCACGCATAATATTAATTTCCGATTATTTGAAAAAATAATAAAAAAACTGGGTGGATTAAAACATAGTTTAACAACACAAAAAGAATTTCTTACAAAAATGGGTATCCAAGAAAGGGCTGAGATGATTGCAAAAAATCAAAACTTTTTAAAAAAAGCAGATATTTATTACAGATTAAAAAGACTAACAGATGATAAACAAATGGGAAAATTGTTTAAAGTTATGTTAATAAAAAATCAAAAAAATAATTTTAATTTAGGATTTTAATCTGATCACCTCTCGAAAATTATTAAAAAACAAAAATATAAGTCATGGATTTTTTAATAAAAATGGAGGTAAATCAAAAGGGATATATAAAAGTCTAAATTGTGGTCCCGGTTCTCAGGATAACAAAAATAACATTTTAAAAAATTTAAAGATTGCCAAAGATAAAATAGGAAAAAAAACAAAAAATATTTATTTAGTACATCAAGTACATAGCAATAAGTTGGTTTTTCTAAATGAAAACTCCAAATTTAAAAAAAAAATTAAAGCTGACGCAATTATAACTAATCAAAAAAAACTGCCGATAGCTGTATTGACCGCTGATTGCGTACCAGTGTTATTATATGACTATGAAAAAAAAATTATCGCGGCTATACATGCCGGCTGGAAAGGTGCGTATAAAGGGATAATCAAAAATGTTATTAATTTTATGCATAAAAAAGGGTGTAACCCAAAAAATATTATAGGAGCAATTGGTCCATCAATTACTCAAAAAAACTACGAAGTAAAAACTGACTTTAAAAAGAAATTTATTAAAAAACACAAAAAAAACAAAATTTTCTTTAAAAATAAAAACAATTTAATTTTTTTTGATTTGCCAAATTATGTCAAATCTCAACTTAAATCGCAAAAAATCAATAAAATTGATATGATTAAAATTGATACATTCGATAGAAAAAATAATTTTTTTAGTGCAAGAAGATCATTAAAATTAAATCTGGATGATTATGGTAGAAATATTTCAATAATTATGATTAATTAAACTTTTCATGAAATTATTAACTGGAAATAGTAATAAAATCCTAAGTAAAAATATCGCTAAATATTTAAAATCTAAACTTGTCAATTCTAGTATAAGAAAATTTGCAGATGGTGAAATTTACATCGAAATAAATGAAAATATAAGAGGGAATAGCATTTTTATAATTCAATCTATTTCTTCACCAGCTAATGACAATTTAATGGAATTATTATTATGTATTGATGCTTTAAAGAGATCATCAGCAAAAAATATAACTGCTGTAATTCCTTATTTTGGTTATGCGAGACAAGATAGAAAAGTTGTACCAAGAACATCTATATCAGCAAAGCTTGTTTCAAATTTAATTACTCAAGCTGGAGCAGATAGAGTTGTGACAGTTGATCTCCACGCTGGTCAAATTCAAGGTTTTTTTGACATTCCTGTAGATAACCTTTTTTCTACTCCAATTTTTGCACGACACGTTAAAAAGAAAATCAAAAATAAAAATTTAGTCTGTGTTGCTCCAGATGTTGGTGGAACAGAGCGAGCCAGAGCACTTGGTAAAATCTTAAACATTGGCCTAGCTATTGTTGACAAAAGAAGACCAAAACCAGGCCAATCGCAAGTAATGAATGTTATTGGAGATGTTAAGGGTAAAACATGTATATTAGTTGATGATATAATTGATTCAGGAGGCACTATCGTCAATGCCGCTAAGGCATTAAAACAAAGAGGTGCAAAAGAGGTTTATGTTTATATTACTCACGGGGTATTGAGTGGAGACGCAGTTAAAAAAATTAAAAATTCAGTTATCAAAAATTTAGTAATAACAGATACAATAGATAATAGCGAAAAAACAAAAAATGTTAAAAACATAGAAGTTTTACCAATTTCCGCCCTTATGGGAGAAGCTATAAAAAGAATTTCTAATTCAACATCAGTTTCAGATTTATTCAAATAATTACCTTGATTATTTATGAACATGGGTTAAAAACCTCTGTTTTATGAATTCTTTAGAGGCAAAGATCAGGGATAACAAAACTAAAGGTCAACTTAATGCCATCAGGAATGATGGCGGTGTTCCAGGGATTATCTATGGAGGTAAAGACCAAAATCAAAAAGTTTCTATATCAAAGAAATTATTAAAAACCTTGATTGAGAAAGATAACTTTTTATCAAATATTATTACACTAAATGTAGATGGAAAATCTCAAAATGTATTACCTAGAGAAGTAAAATATCACATCATAAGTGATGAACCTACTCATGTAGATTTTTTAAGAGTTCTTCCTGGAGTAAAAATTAAGATTGAAGTTCCAGTTAATTTTATTAATCATGAAAAATCTCCAGGTTTAAAAAGAGGTGGAGTGCTTAACATTGTAAGAAGAAAAGTTGAATTAAAATGCCCAAGTGAAAAAATACCTGAAAGTATTACTTTAGATTTAGATGGTATAGATATCGGGTCAAGTTTTAAAATTTCTTCAGTAAAACTGGATGCAGAAGTAACACCAACTATTCAAGGAAGAGATTTCGTAATTGCAACCTTAGCAGCACCGACAGTAATGAAAGAGCCAGAAAAACCAGCAGAAGCAGAAGCTGCAGAGGGTGAAGAAGGTGCCGAAGGAGCTGAAGCAGCAGCAGCTGAAGGAGATAAACCAGCTGCAGAGGGTGATAAAAAAGAGGGTGACGACAAAAAACCTGCTGATAAAAAAGCTCCAGAAGAAAAAAAATAATCCACTAAATTTGAAAACTAATTTTAACTGTTCATGCTTTTATTTGTAGGTTTAGGTAATCCAACTCCAGATAGTGAAAATAATAGACATAATGTTGGGTTTAAAATTATAGACTCAATCAATAAAAAGTTCGGGCTTACAAAACAAAAACCCAAATTCAAAGGGTTGTTAACAACTGGCAATATTGATAGTAAAAAAGTTTATGCCATTAAGCCCTTAACTTTCATGAATAACTCTGGAATATGTATTAGAGAACTAATTGAATATTTTAAAATTGAACCTGAAAATGTAATTGTATTTCATGATGACCTTGATGTTGAATTTGGAAAAATAAAAGCGAAATTTGGTGGATCAAGCGCAGGCCATAATGGAATATCTTCTATTGATAAATTTATTGGCAAAGATTACTCAAGAGTAAGAATTGGTATAGGAAAACCAAAAGGACCCATTGAAGTATCAGATTATGTTCTGCAAAATTTTGATGATGAAGAAATTATGGGTGTAGAAAAAATATCCCGAAATATAACTGAATCACTTTCGATACTTGTAGAAAAAAAATTAGATTTATTTTCAAGCACAGTTAATAACAAATAATGAGTTTTAAATGTGGGATCGTTGGATTACCTAATGTTGGTAAATCAACTCTTTTCAATGCACTAACTAATTCTAGTAAGGCACAGGCAGCTAATTTTCCTTTTTGTACAATTGATCCAAATATTGGAGTTGTAATAGTTCCTGATGAAAGATTGGACAATTTAGCTAAAATTTCAAAATCGAAAAAAATAATCAATACCACTATCTCTTTTGTTGACATTGCTGGACTGGTAAAAGGCGCATCTAAAGGTGAAGGTTTGGGTAATAAATTTCTTTCTCATATTAGAGAAGTCGATGCAATCATTCACATGATCAGGTGCTTTGACTCTAATGATATTCAAAATGTAAACTCTTCTGTTGACCCGGTAAGAGATATAGAAATTATAGAAACAGAGATGATGCTTGCAGATCTTGAATCTATTCAAAAAAGGTTAGAAAAAAATAATAAAAAAAGTGTTGATGAGGATCAAATCAAAATTCTTGAAATAGCTATGGATTGTATAAATAATAATAAAAGTTTTGATGATTTAAGAACCCAATTTAATAAAAAACAACTTAATCAATCTGGATTATTATCACTTAAACCTAAAATTTTTGTTTGTAACGTAGATGAACAAAGTGTTCAAAGTGGAAATAATTACACTCAATCATTTATTGATAAGTATGGAAACAATAATACTTTAATCGTCTCTGCAGACATAGAAAATCAAATAAATGAATTGGAAAGTAATGAGAAAAAAAATTATATGGAAATGATTGGATTAAAGGAAACAGGATTGAATAAATTAATTAAGAAAGGTTATGAAATTCTTGACCTAGATACATACTTTACATCTGGGCCCGAAGAAACTCGAGCATGGACAATTGAAAAAAATTGTACTGCTCCAAAAGCTGCAGGTGAAATTCATACTGATTTTGAAAAAGGATTTATTCGGGCTGAAACTATTTCTTACGATGATTTCATATCCAATGATGGTTGGGTAAATTCAAAAAATAATGGAAAAATGAGATTAGAAGGGAAAGATTATATAGTTAAAGATGGAGACGTACTAAACTTCCGTTTCAATACGTGACCATATTCTTTTCATACTAAAATAAACTAGGATTGTTAAAATAATTAAATACACGATAGCTTTAAAACCCATTTGATGTCTTGACTCTAAATGGGGTTCAGCTGACCACATCAAGAATGTTGTTACATCTTTTGACATTTGCTCAACAGAAGCTGTTGTGCCATCTGAGTACTCTACTAATCCATCTGATAACTGATTAGCCATTTTAATTTTATTCCCATACATGTATTTATTATAATACACACCATCATCTAAAGTAACTCCAGCTGGTGGGTCTTCATATCCTTGAAGCAATGAATAAATATAATCTACCCCACCCCCTCTTGCTTTAACTAGCACAGACATGTCTGGTGGATAAGCACCTCCATTTGCAGCTTGAGCAGCTTGAACGTTATCATAGGGCATTACAAACTTATCTGATAATCTGCCCGGACGAGTAAACATATCACCGTCTGAATTAGGTCCATCCTTGACTTCAAAAGATGCAGCAATAGCTTTTGCTTGCTCTATAGAAAA
The DNA here is from genome assembly GCA_902624315.1 of uncultured Pelagibacteraceae bacterium. Taxonomy (GTDB): domain Bacteria; phylum Pseudomonadota; class Alphaproteobacteria; order Pelagibacterales; family Pelagibacteraceae; genus Pelagibacter. Next base: position 58,313 of record CACNXC010000001.1, read on the forward strand.
TTCTGGTCCCCCTTTCTCAGCTAAGTTTCTATAACTTAAATATTTCATTGAATGACAAGAAGAGCACACCTCTGTGTAGACTTGATAACCTCTTTGAAGTGCGGCTCTATCAAACTTTCCAAAAGGACCTTTAAAGCTCCAATCGGTTTTTAAATATTCAACTTTTTCTGCAGCTTGAGTGCTCAATGAAAGTCCAGAAAATAAGATAATAAATGAAAATATTTTAAAAAAATTTTTCACTTATTTATTTAAACTTTCCTTGTTCTTTGCTGTGGCTAAATTAGGTGAACCACCTAGTATCGGTTCGGTAATACTTAATGGAATTGGAAGAGTTTTTTCTTTCCAACCTAAAACTGGAAGTATTACTAAAAAATGTAAGAAATAGTATGCTGTAGCTACTCTAGCAACTAACAGATATAATCCCTCTGCTGGCATAGCACCAACATATCCCAGGATCAAAACATCAGCGACAAGGATCCAATAAAATTGTCTGTATAAAGGTCTAAATACTGCTGATCTAATTTTTGAGGTATCGAGCCATGGAAGAGCTGCTAAAATTAAAATAGCAGATAACATTGCAACTACTCCTAAAAGTTTATCTGGGACCGATCTTAAAATTGCGTAGAATGGTAATAAATACCACTCCGGAACAATATGTGCTGGCGTAACTAACGGATTAGCTTCAATATAATTATCTGCATGACCTAAAATATTTGGCGTATAAAAAACAAAAAATGCAAAAACAATCATAAACATTAGTAAAGCAAAACCATCTTTTATTACAATGTATGGATGGAATGGTACTGTATCTTTTGAAGGTTTTTTAATGTCAATTCCAACTGGATTATTATTTCCAGGAACATGAAGTGCCCATATGTGAAGAACAACTAAACCTAAAATTAAAAAAGGTATTAAATAGTGAAGTGTAAAAAATCTTGTTAAAGTAGGATTATCAACTGAGTAACCTCCCCATAACCAAGTAACAATACCCTCGCCTACTAAAGGAATTGCACTAAATAGATTTGTAATTACAGTTGCACCCCAGAAACTCATTTGGCCCCATGGAAGTACATAACCCAAAAATGCAGCTGCCATCATCAATAAATAAATGATGATACCTATTATCCAAATTATTTCTCGAGGAGCTTTGTAAGAGCCATAAAATAATGATCTAAATATATGAATATAAACAGCCAAAAAAAACATTGAAGCACCATTTGCATGAATGTATCTAATTAACCAACCATAGTTAACATCTCTCATAATATGCTCGACACTATCAAAAGCCATATCAGCATGAGCAATATAATGCATTGCAAGAACTAAACCCGTTACAATTTGAGTAATCAAACAAAAAGTTAATATTCCACCAAACGTCCACCAATAATTTAAATTTTTAGGTGTTGGATAATCAGTTAAGTGATTTGCAAGAGTTAATAATGGTAAACGATCGTTAAACCATTTTCCAAATTTTGATTTCGGTGTGTATTCGTGATCACTCATAATAATTATCCAATTTTAATTGTATTAGCATTAACAAATTCATATTTAGGGATCTCCATATTAGTTGGAGCTGGTCCCTTTCTAATTCTTCCAGAGATATCATAGTGAGAACCATGACAGGGACAAAACCATCCATTGTATTCACCTTTTTGATCTAGAGGAACACAGCCTAAGTGAGTGCACACTCCAAGCATGACTAACCACTCGGGGTTCGCTGCACGATCCTCATCTTTTTCAGGATGTTTTAAATCTTCTAACTTTACAGATCTTGCTTCAGCTATCTCATCTTGAGTTCTTCTACGAATAAAAATTGGTTTACCTCTCCATAAAACTGTAATTGTTTTACCTGGATTAACTGCACTCACATCAACCTCAGTGCTCGCTAAAGCTTTAACTGATGCGTCTGGGTTCATCTGATCAATCATTGGCCATATCGTTGCACCAACACCAACCGCACCAACTGCATAAGTTGCAGTGAATAAGAAATCTCGTCTATTAGTTTTTTTTTCTGTCATCAATAATAGTTAAATATACTCAATATTGCTTTTTTCTACTTAAATATATGATTTCATATAATATAAAATGATAAATTTACTACTGAAAGAATGACACAGAAATTGATAAATCATGGCCCTAAAATTGCTTTATTTGAACCAGACATACCTCAAAATACAGCAGCAATAATTAGAACTTGTGCATGCCTAGGTGCAAAACTTGAAATAATAGAGCCTTGCGGGTTTATGCTAAGTGACAGAAGATTTAAGCGAGTCGTTATGGATTATATGGATGAAAAGGACATAAAATTCCATCAAAGTTCATATGATTTTTTTAAATCGAAAAAAGATCAAAGAATAGTTTTAATGACCACAAAAGCGTCTGTTTCTTACACAAAATTTAAGTTTGATAAAAATGACACTATTCTTTTTGGCAGAGAAAGTGCCGGAGTTCCAAATGAGGTTCACAAAAAAATTAAAGATAGACTCAAAATTCCTATGAAAAATAATAAACGCTCACTTAATATTGCATCATCTGTTGCAATCATATTGGCAGAAAGTTTAAAACAAACTAAATTAATCTAATATGGATTTAGAAATTAAAAAAGACATCACAAGTAATTGGTTCAAAATGCTACAAGAAGCTATTTGGCATACTATAACCAACCTTGAAAGAAATGATGCAGATATCAAAACCACTGTTTGGAACAGAAGTAAAAAAAGAGATGAAGGAGGCGGAGAATTTAGAATTTTAGAAAATGGAAGAATATTTGATAAAGTTGGAGTAAATTTTTCTAAAGTTCATGGAAAATTCCCAAAACAATTTCAAAAAAATATTTTAGGTGCAAAAAAAAATCCCAGTTTTTGGGCTTCTGGTATTTCAGTTGTAATGCATATGAAAAATCCCATGATCCCTGCCATGCATTTTAATACAAGATATATCTGCACAACTCAGGACTGGTTTGGTGGTGGTATGGATGTAACACCATCAATAAAAGATGATAAGGAAAAAAAAGAATTTCATAAAACCCTAAAAAAAATGTGTGATCAACACAATAAGAAATATTATACAAAATATAAGAAATGGTGTGATGAATATTTTTATTTACCTCATAGAAAAGAACCGAGAGGTATTGGAGGAATTTTTTTTGACTATAAAAAAGATAATTTTGAAAAAGATTTTAAATTTGTAAGAGATGTGGGGATCACTTTTCAATTTATTTTTGAGAAAATCATTAGAAAAAAAATGAAGAAAAAATGGACTAAAAAACATAAAGAATTACAATTCATAAAAAGAGGTCGCTATACAGAGTTTAACTTACTCTATGACCGAGGAACAAAATTTGGTTTACAAACTGGTGGAAATGTCGAAGGTATTTTAATGTCATTACCTCCACTAGCAAAATGGAAATAACATGGACAAAGAACCAATTACTTTAAATGGCTTAAATAAACTCAAAGATGAATTAATCTTTTTAAAAGAAAAAAAAAGACCTGAGATTGTAGCGGCGATTGCTGAAGCGAGGTCACATGGTGATCTAAAAGAAAATGCAGAGTATCACGCTGCTAAAGAAGAGCAGTCTCATAATGAGGGAAGGATTACTGAAATTAATGATATCATTGCTAGAGCAAATGTCATTGATGTTACGAAATTAAATAATGATGGAAAAGTTATCTTTGGCTCGACTGTGTTTTTAGAAAATTTAGATACTGGAGAAAAAATAAATTATAAGATTGTAGGAAAAGATGAAGCTGATCTCAAACAAAAATTAATTTATTTTCAATCGCCTATAGGTAAAGGTTTAATAGGAAAAAATAAAAATGATTTAGTTGAAATAAAAACTCCTGCCGGGGTCAAAAATTTTGAAATTAAAGACGTAAAATATATCTAATTGTTAACAATTTGACTTACTTGTTTATCTGAAATTTGAAAATTATTTTTTACCCATTCTTCCTCAATTATTTTTAATTTTACACCCAATTGTTTACCCTCAGGAATATTGAATTTTTCCATTAAAAATTCTGCACCCACAGGCATTTTTGGTATTGTTTTATCTTTGTAGAAATCAATTAATCTTTGAATATTTTCAGAATTTTTTTTTGATTTTATTAAATAATAATTGAGAATATCAGTTACAGCTTGTTTTCCATTATAATAAAAAATACCATTAAAGTTTTCCTCTCTAAAAGTTTTTGGTCCAATTTTTTCCTTAAAAAAATTATCAATAATTTTAATTCTTTTTTGATCTTTTTTAGAAATATTAAATTTGTACATAAAGTAATCTGCATTATCTGTCTCATCAACAATCATTAAAGATAATAAAAAGACAAAATCAGCCTTATTAATTATTTGTTTTTTTTTTGAGTTTAATTTTGAAAAAGTTTTTAAATTATTTAATTCAGGAAAAACAATTAAAAATAATTCTGAGCTCAATTTATCATCAGCTAATTTTTCTAATATTTCTAAGTGAGTTATTTTTTTTAGCTCATCTAATAGTCTCTCTTTAGATAATTTTGAGATACCACCGATATTAATTTTAAGTTTTCTGATTAATTCTGGATTATGCGGATGCTTTGAGTAATGGGCGAAAAATCTTAAATATCTTAAAATTCTCAAATAATCTTCTTTAATTCTTTTATCAGCGTCTCCTATAAAATTTACGAAACCGTTTTCTAAGTCTTTTTTACCCTCAAAAGGATCGAACAAATTTCCATCTTCATCCGCGTAAATGGAATTGATGGTAAAATCCCTTCTTAATGCATCCTCTTTCCAATTTTTTGAAAATTTCACTTTTGCATGTCTTCCATCTGTTAAAATATCTTCTCTCAATGAGGTAATCTCAAATTTGTACCCTTCTATAAGTGCTGTAATTGTTCCATGTTCAATACCAGTTTCGTAATAATCAATTTTATTTTCTTTCAAAACTTCACAAACCTTTTGAGGATCAAGATTTGTAGCCATATCAATATCATTTACTATTTCTTTATTAATGATTTTTCTTATGCAACCTCCTACAAATCTTACTTCACTATCTGATGAATAAGAATTTATGGCTTTAAATATTTTATTTGCTGGAGTATTTTTTGTTAAATCTCGAATACTTTGACTTATATAATTTAAATTATTTGATCTAAAAAAAATTGTATCTAAAAAATTTTTCATACTTGGCTGGGGCGCTAGGATTCGAACCTAGGATGCAGGTACCAAAAACCCGTGCCTTACCGCTTGGCTACGCCCCAATATTAAGTTCGTATAACACAAAAAAATCAAATTTATATAGTTTTTGAGGCTATACACCAGATATTTTTGTATTTTTGAATAAACCTTTTTTTCGCACGTTCACATCTTTTTTTTGTTTGATAATATGCAACTAAAGCTGATCCCGATCCTGTCATTCTTACAAAAACTGGGTTTAGAGAATTCTCTAAATAAAGTTTCATATTTTTTAATCTTGGGTATTTTAAAAAAGCTATTGTTTCTAAGGAATTTTTCATATCTTTTAAAAAATTGATATCAAACATTTTTTTAGCTCCCTTGCCAAATTTTGCTTTATCAAACTTTCTAACCTTTGAATAAATATCCTTAGTCGAACAACCAAAATTTGGTTTTACGATTAATGGGTAAATTTTTTTTACATTATTGAAATACTTTATTTTATTTCTTGAATTTAAAATCTTACTTTTATGATTTAAGCCTAACATCACATCTGAGCCAATTAACTTAGAAATTTTTAACATTTCCTTATTTTTGATATTGATTATTCTCTTATGAGCCAAATATCTTAGTATACTTGCTGCATTCATTGAGCCACCGCCAAGACCAGCTTTATCAGGTATAGATTTTTTGATTTTGATTTGAAATCTTTGGTTTTTCAAAATTTTTTTTTTTTCTAAGATTTCAAATAATTTAGAAACAGTGTTTTTCCTACCTATCCTTCGAGAAAATTTTCCATTGAATGAAATTAAATGTTTTTTTGATTTAATTTCTTTGATCAAAATTATGTCGTGCAAATCTACGAAGCTTATTATGCTCTCTATATTGTGCAAAGATTTACTTTTGCTTATAACATTTAATGCCAAATTTAATTTCGCGTGTGATTTTATTCTGGAAAAAGGCATTAAGAGCTTTTAAGACCTTCGATCATCTTAATATTAATTTTTTCAATTAATTCTTTTTCAGTATCTTTCATTTTCAATACATTGGTCCAAAAATATCTAGCCTGGATTTTTCTATTGAGCTTCCACAAAATATCGCCGTAATGGTCATTCACTATCGGATCATCCGGCATCAATTCTACGGCTCTTTTCAAAAATTTTTCAGCTCTTGGATAATCATCAGTTAAATAATAAGCCCAACCAATAGAGTCTATTATATATGGATCATCACTCTCAAGTTCGTAGGCTGTTTCAAGCATTTTAATCGCTTCATTAATTTTATAATCCCTCTCAAGCCATGAATAAGCAAGGTAATTTAGTATATAAGCATCGTCAGGTGTAATTTGCAGTGCATCAATTAAATCTTTATCGGCTTTTTCATAATTTTTAATTCGTTCATATGTACCTCCTCTTCGATAAAGAATATCTGACTTGATATCCGAATTATCATCCAAATTTTCAATAATTTTAGAGTAATAACTTATTGCTTCTTCGTAATTTTTTGCTTTTTTATAAAAATTAGCAACATCAAATAATATTTTTTCATTTGGATTTTCAATTTTATCAAAATTAAATTTGATAAAGTTAAGAGACTCTTGATTATTTCTCTGCGCTGAAATTATTTGCGCTTCTTTTTTTAATCTAAACCAATAATAAAAATCATCATCCTTTTTAAATTTTTTAAGAACCTTTTTTGCCTTTTCATAATCTTTATTAAAATAATGATTTTCCGCAACAAGTGATAAATTAAATACAAATCTTGGATTAAGAAAATTTGATAAATTTAAGTAAAAATTTGACATCTCGTAATTGTCTTGTGCAGAATACAGATTTGATATTAAAAACAAAAATTCAGCAATTAAATCATTATGATTTTTACATGAAAAGACCTCTTTAAATTTTTGCAAGTTTCCATTGTCAATCCAACTTTTACCTTGTGATAGTAGCAATGTTGAATTTAAAAATTCTATTTCATCGGTAATTACTTTTGCTTCGTTTATGTTACCATTTTCAACTAAGTAACTTATATAAAAATAAATATACCTAGTAAAATCCGATTCAGAATCATTAATCAATTTTGAGAAATATCTCCCTGTATTAGGATCATCCAAATAACACTTTTGAAATGTTTCTGAAATATAAGATAGTCTTCCAAAGTTTTTCTTATCGTCTAAAAATTTTTTTTCTTTAAAGAGGTAAACATATTGTTTTAAGCTTTCTAAAATTGCTAAATTAAACCTGTCCTGTTCTGCAAAGTTATTTGCAATAGAAATGTATTCATAGGCAATGTCTAAGTCATTTTTTTTTAAACTATCAATTATTAATAATAAATAAGAGTCGAAAAAATCTATATTTTCATTCTCATAATTTTGTTTAATAATTTGTATCGCTTGCAATACTTTATTCTCCAATACTAATGAAGATACATACCTCTTTAAAAATGGATCATGAGCATTAATCAAAATTTTAGATGAATTGAAAAAATCTAAAGCTTCAGAATTTTTTTTATTACCAAAAGCAACTATACCTGAAAAATATTTTGATAAATTTTTAGAATCAATTTTTTCAAAAGAATTACTTTTCGTAAACAAAGTGTTCTGATAAAATAATATTATAATAAGTATAAATTTTATATTTTTAAGGACCATTACTACATTGTATGATTAAAAAGACTTTAAATCAAAATGCTAAATATGCTCAAGAATTCATGAAAACAATTGAAACTGATTTTATTTTTAGCGATAAACCAATCAATAGATTTAAAGTCAATTTAGCTGAAAATAAAAACACCTTAATTAATAAAAATAAATTGCTGAATGATCTTAAAACAAAGATTAATTCAATTGAAAATTGTAATTTAAAAAATAATTCTAAGAATTTGGTCCTGGGCGAAGGTAACATTAATGCTGATGTGATGTTAATTGGAGAAACTCCAGGCGAAATAGAGGATGAAACAGGTTTATGCTTTCAAGGAGAAGTGGGCAATCTCTTAAACAAAATGTTACTAGCAATCAATATAAAAAGAGAAAATATTTACACTACCTACTCAATTAATTTCAGACCACCAGAAGACAGAAAACCCACCGGACAGGAGATAAAACGTTATGCAATATTTTTAAAAGAACACATTGCAATAATAGATCCAAAAATTTTAATTTTAATGGGCAGCACAGCGATGGAGGCAATTACAGGATTAAGCAAAATATCTAATGAAAGAGGTAAGTGGAAAGAAATAATTTTAAAGAACAAAACTATTCCTATCATGATTTCTTTCAGCCCCTCCTATCTAATTAGATTTCCAGAAAATAAAAAATTTTCGTGGGCAGATCTAAAAAAAATTAAACAAAAAATTCAAGATTTAAATATTAGGATTTAATGAAAACTATTGCTGGTGTTGATGAAGTTGGCAGGGGTAGCTTAATTGGACCTGTTTATGCAGCAGCCGTAATATTAAACAAGACTATTAATAAGAAGTTATTAAAAGACTCAAAAAGTTTAAAAAAAAATAAACGAGAATTTTTAGCTAAATACATTAAAAAAAACTCTATTTGGGCTACTGGTAAAGCCTCTGTCTCAGAAATTGAAAAAATAAATATTCTTCGTGCTAGCCTATTAGCTATGGAAAGAGCGATTAAAAAACTCAAAAAAAAACCAAAACTGATTTTGATCGATGGAAATAAAACACCAAATTTAAAAAATTATAAACTTCAATCAGTCATTAAAGGTGATCAAAAAATACCATCAATTTCTGCAGCATCAATCATAGCAAAAGTTACACGTGATAAAATGATCTCTAAGTTAGGGAAGAAATTTAAAAATTATTACTGGAGTAAAAATTATGGATATGGAACTAAACAACATCTTAAAGCTATAAAAAAATTTGGGATTACTTCTCACCATAGAAGAACCTTTTCACCGATCAGCAAGTTAAAATAGGTTTCACGTAGAAACACCAGATGTAGTTGTTGTGAACCACCATCATACAAATGGAGTCCGAATAATTCAATCCTAGGTTGACCCAAGAATCTTTTTGGAGTCTAATTTATTTTTATAAAATGAATTTGGACTTTAAAAACAAATTAATAAATGGAGATAGTTTAAGGGAACTTAAAAAAATCCCTTGTGAGACTTTTGATTTAATTTTTGCTGACCCTCCTTACAACTTACAGTTAAGAAATGAACTTATAAGACCCGATAGGTCTAAGGTAAATGCAGTCAATGATGAATGGGATCAATTTAAAAATTTTAAAAAGTATGATGAATTTACCTACTCGTGGTTAACAGAATGTAAAAGAATTTTGAAAAAAAATGGCGCTATTTGGGTGATCGGCAGTTACCATAACATTTTTAGAGTTGGCACCGCTATTCAAAATTTAGGTTTTTGGATTTTAAATGACGTCATCTGGAATAAAAAAAATCCTATGCCAAATTTCAGAGGGACACGTTTTACTAATGCGCATGAAACCTTGATTTGGGCATCAAAATCAGAAAAATCAAAATACACTTTTAATTATCAATCTTTGAAATGTTTAAATGATGATCTTCAAATGAGATCGAACTGGGAGTTGCCAATTTGTAATGGTTCTGAAAGACTTAAAAAGAACGGTAAAAAGGTGCATTCTACTCAAAAACCTGAAGCTCTACTTCACAGAATTTTATTAGCAACCTCAAACAAAAATGATTTAGTTTTAGATCCTTTTTTAGGATCAGGAACAACAGCAACAGTTGCAAAGAAATTGGGTAGAAATTATTACGGAATTGAAAAAGAAAAAAACTATTATAAGGCAGCTGAACAACGACTTAAAAATACAAAACCTATAGAAGATGATTATTTAGATACTTTGCAAAATGGTAGATCAAAGCCAAGAATACCTTTTGGGTCATTAGTTGAATTAGGAATAATTAAACCAGGCACCATTATTTTTGATAATAAAAAGAAAATCAGTGCAAAAATTATGGCTGATGGAAGTATAAAACATGCCAAAAAAGAGGGCTCTATTCACAAGGTAGCTGCATCAATATTGGGAGCAGAAAGTTGTAATGGCTGGACTTATTGGCATTATAATCTTAACGGGCAAATAGTGCCTATAGATAATTTAAGGCAAAGATTAATTTCAAAAAATTAATTATCATAAATTTTACCTAAATAAGAGTCTAAAAACTTTTTGTTTTTAATAAATTTTTTCAAAAAAATATTTCTAAAAAAAACGGCCACAGGATTAGACAAATGAAATACGAATTGATTTAGTTTAGATCTTCTATTAACCATTTTAGTTTTACTAACTCTATTTTTAAAGAAATCCCCTTCTGATTTATTTTCAATACTTTTAAATAATTCATAAGCACCCTCTATGGATTGAGATGCCCCTTGAGCAAATGAAGGTGGAAAAGCAAAAAAAGCATCACCTATAAAATTAATTTTATTATTATTTGTTTTAAAAAAGTCCTTGCTAACAAATACTGGGAATATTTTTAATTCCTTAATTTTGTCAAAAAATTCTTTATTTTCTTTTGGAACCTTTTCTAAAACTTTTCTAATGAAGGAATTTTCTTTGAATAAAGAATAATTTTTTTGTTCTTCTAGAGTAAGTTCATACCTCATAATTGCTATAAAATTTAAGTCTTCACTTTGAGTTACTGGATAAATTACCTGATGAAAATCAGAGCCTAAAAATAATGAAATATTTTCATTATCAATTTTAGAAGAATTTGTTATCTTTCCTCTAATCGCTAGTGTGTTGTTGTATTTTGGTGGACTTTTATTGTTGGAAATCAAGCTTTTACTTTTTGAAAAAACTCCATCTGAAATAATTAAATAATCACATTCAAAAGTTTCATTGTTCTCAAAAGTAAGTTGAATTTTCTGATTTTCTTTATCAATACCTGAAACATTATGATTAAATTTAATTAAATTTTCTATATCCTTTTTCAAAAAATTTATTAAATCAGATCTTTTTAAAGTAGTGTACTGACAATTCTCTGAATTAAAATCAGAGATATTAAAATCACATATCTTTTTGAAGTTTTTAGATGAAAAAAAAATTATTTTTTTTGGATTAAACTTTCTTGCATTTTCAAATTTATTAAATTCAATTTCATTTAAAAGCTTCACACTATTGACAGATAATTGAATTCCGTAACCTTCCTCAAGATTAATCGAATTATTTTTCTCATAAATTACCACTTGATAGTCTGAGTTTTTCTTGAATAAATTAGCAATAAATAATCCTGAAATACCAGCTCCAATAATAGCTACTTTCTTCATTAATTTTTCTCTAAAAATTTTACAATTTTTTTTGTAAATGAAGGCAACATGTAGTTGTCTAATTTTTTTTCATCTATCCAATGTGGTGACTTAAATTTTTCATATTTTTTTAAATATTGAATTTTAATGTTCATATTCATATTAGACATTTTGAAATTTATATTTTTATTGAAATTTTTTGGTTTGGACGTTTCCTCCATTGGAAATATCTTTAAATTTTTCAAAAAATTAAATTTAGTATTTTTAATTAATAAATATCTTTGTTTTTTTTTATAAACCTGAAGTATAAAATATTTATCTTTATTTTTTTTATTGTTCTTCGTAATACTAAAATCTTTTTTTTTGTAAGATTTACAACTCTCATTTACAGGACATTGAGAACAAACTGGATTATTTGGCTTACAAATTAATGCTCCTAATTCCATGAGCGCTTGAGCATAATCACTTGATCTTAATGATTTACCAAAAATATCTTTTTTTTTTATAAGATTTTCTTTTTGTATTTCACTTTGTTTTTTCAAATAAAGATATCTTTTTAAAACTCTTTCGATATTTCCATCTAGTGGAATGTATGGTTTGTTGAATGCAATTGCTAAAATAGCACTAGCAGTGTAATTTCCAACACCAGGTAATGTAATTAATTCCTCAAAATTATCTGGAAGTTTTCCATTAAAATTTTTGATTACAATTTTGCCTGTTTTTTTTAGATTTCTTGCTCTAGAATAATAACCAAGTCCCTCCCAAAGTTTTAAAAGTTTTCTATTTTCAACTTTTGCAAGACTATGAAAATTTGGAATTTGTTTTATAAATTTATTGAAATATGGAATGACTGTAGCAACTTGAGTTTGTTGCAACATAAATTCACTTAACAACGTATAATATTGTTTTTTTGAGGGTGAGATTTTTTTTCGCCAAGGCAATTTTCTCTTATTAAAATCATACCAATTAAGAATTTTTTTTGTTAATATTTGCTCTTTCATATGCAATTTAAGAAATATTCTAAGCAGAGAGGTGGTAGCATTCAAGGATTAAGATCTCTTAAAGACACTTTACCAACAAACGTTAGGAGAGTAATAAATAAAAGAGGCCATATTTATTCTGAAACGCTTAATAATTGGAGATATATAGTGGGTGAAAAATTATTTAAAGTTTGTTATCCAAAATCTTTTAAGAATACCAACAAGTTCAGTGTAAGCACGCTCTTAATAATGGTGCAAAGAGGTCATGAAGTTGAGTTAGAATATTCAAAAAAAGAAATTATGGATAGAATGAATGCTTTTTTTAAAGATGAAGTTGTTAAACGGATTAAATTTACAAGTTTTAATGATGAGAATAAAATAGATAATCAAAAAATAATTCAGAATAAACCTGTGACAAACAATAAATATAAAAATAAACTTAATGATGTTAAAAATGAGCAAATCAAAAATTCATTGATTGAATTAACAAAAGTTTTTAAAGAAAAATGAAAAAATTATTTCTATTTTTAATACTAATTTTTGGATTTAGTACTGTTGCTAGCGCAGAAATAAAGAGGATAGTTTCAGGAAATCAAAATGCAAAGATTACCATAATTGCCTACGAGTCTTTAACATGTAGCCACTGTGCAAATTTTCATAAAGATGTTTACCCCTCTCTTAAAAAAGATTTCATAGATAAAGGACTAGTCAAAATAGAATTTCGACACTTTCCTTTAGATATTGCTGCTTTAAATGCTTCAAAAATTTCTCTTTGTAAACAAGATCAAAGCCTAGAAATTTTGGAAAAACTTTATTCTAATCAACAAGCTTGGATAAAAGGTAAGGAAATAGAAGATGTAAATAATAATTTAAAAGAATTTCTAAAAAACGCTGGGTTCGATATTGATTTTGAAAAGTGTATCAACAACAAAGAAATAGAAGATTATGTTTTAAATGATCGAATCGAGGGGACAAAAAATTTTAAAGTTAATTCTACTCCTACGATAATAATTAATAACGAAAAGTTCGAAAAATCTCTTAATTATAAAAATTTAAAAAAAACATTAGAAAAACTGATATAAGTTAATCCATGGAGTTTAAAAAAATCCAACTCAATGGATTTAAGTCATTTGCAGATAAAACTAATTTCTTAATTGAAAATGGTTTGACAGGTATTGTGGGCCCAAATGGTTGCGGTAAATCAAATATTGTTGAGTCTTTGAGATGGGTAATGGGCGAAACATCTGCAAAAAGCATGCGAGGATCAGGCATGGAAGATGTTATATTTTCAGGAACATCAAACAAACCTTCTAAAAATATTGCTGAAGTTTCAGTAACTGTAGCTAATGAAAATAACGAGGGTCCAGTGCAATTTAGAGAGTTAGATGAAATAAATGTTAGAAGAAAAATAGAAAAAGATAAAGGTTCGAAGTTTTATATCAATGATAAAGAAGTTAGAGCAAGGGATGCTCAAATGTTTTTCGCAGATTTATCAACTGGAGCTCACTCTCCATCAATGATTAGTCAGGGCAGAATTGGTGCCCTTGTTACTGCGAAACCTACTGATAGAAGAGCAATTTTAGAGGAGGCTGCAGGAATTTCTGGGTTACATGTTAGAAGACATGAGGCTGAACTAAGGTTGAGCGCTGCAGAAAATAATCTAAAGAGAGCTGATGAATTAAGAAGGCAACAGGAAAGGCAATTAGCAAATTTACAAAAACAGGCTGAAGAGGCTACAAAATATAAAAATATTTCTGATGAAATAAAAAAAATTGAAGCAGGACTATATTATCTAAAATTACTAGAGATCGATAAAGAAATTAAAATAGAAAATGAAATTAATATAGAAGCAGAAACTGAAGTCAGTGGTTTTAATAATAGAATTAACGAATTAGAGAAACTAATTAAAACTGAGGTTGATAAAATAACTCCTCTACGAGAAAAAAATATTGAAAATTTATCGAAGATACAAAGGCTAAACTTAGAACTTAAAAGTCTAGATGAGGAAAATAGTAGAATTCAAGACGAAATAGAAAATGTAAAAAAATCTCTACAAACAATAGATGATGATATTAGCAGGGAAAGAGGGATAGTGATTGATGCAAACTCAAATGAAAAAAGACTGAAAGAAGAAAAAAGCGAACTTATTGAAATCGACTCAAAATATTATCAAACTGAGAAACAATCGAATGAAGATTTGGAAAATAGTAAGAATAAATTAAAATCAGAAATTGATAAAATTAAACAATTAATTAATTCACAAAAAAATGATGATGCAATTAAATCACTAGATGATTGCCAATTTGTCATCGAAGAATATGCAGATAGTTATAGTAAAAATCAAAATATAAAAAGAGAGTCTGTCAAAAGAAATGAGAGAATTGCAATAATTGATAAAGAGATAGAGAGTTGGAAAAATCTTTTATCTAATTCGGAAAAAATGGTAGCAGAATTAAGTGATAGAAAAAATAAACTTAATGTGCAACGAGATAAACTTGATAATCAACCAAAATTTCAGGCTGAAAAAAAAGGGCAAATTTCAGAAAATTTAAGAATTTCTGAAAATGAAAAAAATGAGAATGAGGAAATTATCAATTCCACAGATGAAAAAATTGATACTCTTAGAAATCAACTTAACGAGATACAAGAACAATCTATTCAGATAAGAGAACGAAAAGCAAGTTCAGGTGCAACAATTGAGGGACTAAAAAAAAGAAAAAATGATTTAGTTGATAGAGTTATTTCTGAGCTAAATCTTACAGAAGAAAACATTTTAGAAAATTCAAATTTATTTGGTGTCGAAGAATTGCCTGATGCTGTTAATCAAGAAGACTTATTAGATAAAAAAAAACAAGAGAGAGAAAAATTAGGCTCGGTTAACCTAAAGGCTGACGAAGAGACCGTAAAATATGAAACAGAAATTAAGAAAATGGAACAAGATAGAGCAGACTTAGTTACAGCAATTGTAAAACTCAAAGATAGTATTAATGAGTTAAATCAAAAAGGAAGGGAAAGACTAATTGAGGCCTTTGATAAGGTTAATAGAAAATTTAATGAGGTTTATACAAAATTATTTAATGGAGGAAATGCTAAGCTTGAATTAGTTGACTCCGATGATCCTTTAGAAGCTGGTTTGGAAATGTTAGTAAGTCCTCCAGGAAAAAGACTCCAATCAATAACTTTATTATCCGGAGGTGAGCAGGCTTTAACTGCACTATCTTTGATTTTTGCTGTTTTTCTAACTAACCCCTCGCCAATATGTGTTTTGGACGAGGTTGATGCACCCTTAGATGATGCCAATGTAACAAGATTTTGTGGCTTGCTTGAGGAACTTATAAAAATTACAAATACCAAATTCATCATTGTTACTCACCATGCTTTGACAATGTCAAAAATGAATAGACTTTATGGCGTCACCATGCCTGAAAAGGGAATAAGTCAGCTTGTGGCTGTTGATTTACAAAAAGCAGAAAGCATGGTTGCTTAAATTATTAATTAAAATGTCCAAAGATCCATTTAAAACTCGCTTAGAGATTGCAAAGAAAAAAGTTTCAAGAAGAGATCTAGAAAATAAAAAAGATAATCAATCTCCAATTGGTACTGCTTTTAAGCTAAGTACTGAGCTAGTTTCAGCAGTCGCTGTAGGGACAATTATTGGGTTTCTTTTGGACAAGACCTTTGGTACTAAACCCTGGTTAATTTTAATATTTTTTTTTGTAGGGGTAGTTGCAGGGATAATTAATGTAATTAGATCCGCAAAAAAAATGCAAAAATAGATAAGGATTTATGGCAGCTAACCCAATGACACAATTCGAAGTTTATAGAATTGGTCCAGAAATAAAAGTAGGCGCATTTGATATTTCTTTTACCAACGCTAGTTTATTCATGGTCATAAGTTCTCTTGCGATTTTAATAATATTCAACCTTGGTTCAAAGAAAAATTCAATACTTCCAAATAAGATCCAACTCTTAGCTGAATTGAGCTATTCATTTGTATCAAAAATGATCAGCGATACCGCTGGTTCAAAAGCTAAGCCATATTTTTCATTTATCTTTTCATTATTTATGTTTGTTTTGTTTTGTAACATGTTCGGCATGATACCTTACACTTTTACAGTGACTAGTCATATCATTGTGACTTTCATATTAGCAGCTTTTATTTTTATTGGAGTTACAGTTATTGGTTTTATAAAACATGGCTTTGGTTACTTAAAACTATTTGTTCCAAGTGGTGTCCCTATCGTACTTTTACCATTAATTGTGGTCATTGAAATTATTTCATATTTAAGTAGACCTATCAGCTTATCAGTAAGATTGTTTGCAAACATGATGGCTGGACACACTATGATGAAGGTTTTCGGGGGCTTTGTAGTAAGCCTCGGAATTGTTGGTGGATGGCTTCCACTGAGTTTTTCAGTTGCTTTAACTGGTTTGGAGATACTAGTTGCTTTTCTTCAAGCTTATGTTTTTGCAATTTTAACATGCATTTATTTAAATGATGCATTAAATTTACACCATTAACTTATAAGGAGGATATAATGGAACTAGAAGCAGCAAAAATGATTGGAGCAGGACTTGCAGCTATAGCTTTAGCTGGAGCTGGAGTAGGTATCGGAATAATTTTTGGTAATTATTTATCTGGTGCAATGAGAAATCCATCTGCAGCCCAAAAACAATTTCCTAATTTACTTTTAGGATTTGCTCTTGCAGAAGCAACAGGACTATTTGGACTAGTTGTTGCATTGATTATTCTTTTCGCGTTTTAATTAATGTTTAAAAAACTATTTTTATATTTATTAATTGCAAATTTCTTTTTTACAAATAAGATTTTTGCAGCGGAGAGTGGAGGAATGCCTCAATTAGATCCAGAGTTTTGGATTTCACAAATTTTCTGGCTCGTACTCACTTTTGGATTTTTGTATATTGTTTTATCTAAACTTATACTGCCAAAAATAAGTGCAAACTTAGAATTAAGAAAATCACAAATACAAGAAAATATTGAGGCAGCTGAAAAGCAAAGAGAAGGCAGTGAAGCTAAACTTAAAGAATTTGATGGGATTATCCTTAAAAGTAAAATTGAAGCAAAGAACATTTTTAAAGATGCTAGAGAAAAAGTAATCAAAAATATTAATTCTAAAAAAGAGATTTTAGATAAACAAATTGATGATGAAATTAAAAAAGCTGAAGTAGAAATAGATACTTTAAGACAAAGTGCTCCAGAAAAAATTAATAAAATTGCAGTTGTAACATCTACTGAAATTTTAAAAAAATTAATTGGAGCAGAAGTTAATAATAGCAGTATCTCTGCGATTGTTGATGATCTAGTAAAAAAAAATGGAGATAAATATTATGGTCATTGATTCAACTTTTTGGGTCGCAGTCTCTTTTGTAATATTTTTTGGGGGTCTAATATATTTAAAAGTACCTCAAAAAATTAATACTATTCTTAATAAATTAATCTCAGACATAAAAAATGAGATTGATGAAAGTGAGAAACTGAGAAGTGAAGCAAAGGTATTATTAGATAATGCTCAGAAAAAATTAGATACAGCGCAATCTGAAAGTAAAGAAATACTTGATCAAGCAAAGAAAGATGCTGATAAATTAATCATTGAGCTTAATGACAAATTTCATAAATCTTCAGAAATTAAGAAAAATTTGGCTAAAAATAAAATTAATCAAATGAGAGAGGTAGCGATTAAAGAGATTAAAGATGCATCTGTTAAAATAGCTATAGACTCTGTAAAGAAAATAATAACAACCTCAGTTGATAAATCTAAACTTGATACGCTGTTTCAGAAAAATTTAGAAGAAACTAAAGAAGAGTTAAAAAAAATTAACTCATAATACTTTTTACAATTTATCCAAAAAAATATAAATTATCATGATGAATTCTGTAGTTATAGGTTCTGGTTTTGGTGGTATAGCGGCCGCTCTTCGCCTTAAAGCTAAGGGTCACAATGTTACATTAATTGAAAAACACAAAGACCTAGGTGGTAGAGCAAGAGTTTTTAAAAGGAATGGGTTCATTTATGATGGTGGTCCAACAGTAATTACGGCTCCATACTTAATTAACGAATTGTTTGAATTATTTCAAAAAAATCCAAATGATTATATTAAATTAACACCTCTTAAAGTTTGGTATCAATTCATTTTTGAGGATAAATCAAAGTTCAATTACTCTGGTGACGAAAGTGAAATGAAAAGACAAATTGAGCTTATAAATAAAGAGGATGCTCAAGGATATGAAAAACTTGTTAATTTCACTAAAAAAATTTTTGACAAAGGTTTTACAGAACTGGCTGACGTACCCTTTGACAAGCCTTCAGCGATGATGAAACAATTACCCTCATTACTCAAACTTAAAAGTTATAAGTCAGTATATTCACTGGTATCGTCTTATATTAAAAATGAAAAATTAAGAAGAATGTTGAGCATGCATCCTCTTTTAGTTGGTGGAAATCCATTTACCACAACCTCCATATATGGATTGATTTTATACTTAGAAAAAAAATGGGGCATTCACTATTCTATGGGTGGAACAGGAAATATCATAAGTGGTTTTGAAAAATTAATGAACGAAGAAGGTATCGAGGTAATAAAAGGATCTGAGGTAACTCAAATAATTTCAAATCAAAATGAGATTACTGGGGTTCAATTAGACAACTCAAAAAAAATAAATGCTAACAAAGTTGTTTGTAACGCAGATCCACCAGGTGTTTATGAAAAAATGTTAAATGGCCAGAGTAATAATTCTTTTATGTTTAAATGGAAAAAAAATAGAATGGAATATTCAATGGGTTTATTTGTTTATTATTTTGGAACCAAGAAAATTTACGATAACGTTGAACATCATACCATTAAATTTGGCGATAAATATAAAGAGCACCTTGATGACATTTTTAATAATAAAAAATTAAACAACGATATAAGTTATTATCTACATAGACCCACTGCCACTGATAAATCCATGGCACCAGATGGACATGATTGTTTCTATGTTCTAGTTCCTGTTCCCAATAACCAATCAAAAATTGATTGGTCGTTAGAAGGTGAAAAAATGAAAAATTTAGTGGTAGATAAAATGGAGAAAGATTTAATGCCAAACCTAAAAGAAAATATTGTCGAAGATTTTTATTTAACACCAGACTACTTTGAAAAAGATCTCAATACAAAATATGGTTCTGGTTTTTCTATACAACCAAAATTCTCACAATCTGCTTACTTTAGATTTCACAATAAATCTGAAATTTATAACAATTTATATTTTGTTGGCGCGGGCACTCATCCTGGGGCAGGTGTACCTGGAGTACTTTCCTCAGCAAAGGTTTTAGATAAAATTTTATAATGTCCTCTAAAAATTATTTATCTATTTACGCAAAATCATTTAATTGGGCTGGTTTTTTTTTACCAAAAAAAACCTATAAAAATTGTTCTTATTTATACGATTTTTGTAGAGTTGTAGACAATATTGCAGATGATGAAGATGAAATAGAAATAAAAAAAATAAAATTCCAAAAATTTGTAAGTGATTTTAAACAAAAAAATTTTGAGAATCCTGTTATTCAAAATATGTGGAATATTATTAATGAATTCAATATTTCTCTGGAAATAATTTATGATTTATTTGACGGGATAGAGTCGGACATAAAACAAAATGTAAAAATAGATACTAGAAAAGATCTTTTAATTTATTGTTATAGAGTAGCTGGAACAGTCGGGCTGATGATGGCAAAAATTTTAAATGTGAGCAAAAAACAATCTCTTAAATCTGCAATCGATCTTGGTATAGCAATGCAACTCACCAATATATCAAGAGATGTAATTGAGGACTCAAAAAAAAATAGATCTTATATAAACAGAAATTTTGAGGAAATTAATTCAACTATTAAACTTGCAGATACATTTTATAAAAATTCATTTTATTCCATAAGAGAAATCCCACTAAGCTTAAGATTTAGTATTTTGGTTGCTAGAAGAATATACAGAAAAATTGGATATAAAATTTTGAAAAAGAAAACCTTTGAAAATTATAGTAAATCTGGAAAAATTTACGTTTCAAACTTTGAAAAAGCATTAGAGACGATTTTATCAATTTATGATCTAATTATACTTTCTTTATTAAATAAAAATGATGACCAAATTGAACATGATCATTTATTGATTAATAAAGAAATTAATCTTGATGAAAGAATTTGATTACATAATTATTGGTGGTGGTTGTGCTGGCTTATCTCTAGCTTATGAATTGGAGATCCATAATAAATTAGAAAATAAAACCTTAGCAATTATCGAACCTCGACATGAATACAAAAGAGATAAGACCTGGTCTTTTTGGAAGGTATCTGAACATAATTTTGAGGATTGTGTCATAAAAAATTGGAAAAATTTTTCAGTTAATGCGCCAAATAAAACTAATTTTCTTGAATGTGAAAATTATCCATATCAAAGCATCGATAGTGGTTTGTTTTATGAGAAAATAAATAATTCATTAAAGAAAAATAAAAATATCTTTTTTTTAAAGGAACTGAAAGACATCAACATCAAAAATTCATTTATATTCAATAGTGTTCCTTCTATCAAAAAAGATTTTAGAAATTTATGGCAACACTTTTGTGGAGTTGAGATAGAGACAGAGAACAATTATTTCGATGAAAACATTTTTAATCTTATGGATTTTGATTGTGATCAAAGGGAAAGTGTCCATTTTTTTTACACACTTCCCTTTTCGAAAAATAAGGCATTGATTGAAAGTACCTGGCTCTCAAAAATAAATGATGATTCTCAAAAAGATTATGATCAACAAATTAAAGAATATATCGAAAAGAAATTAAATTTAAAAAATTATAAAATTACATATGAAGAAATAGGTGCAATTCCACTTTTTTATCCATCATTTAAAAATGAAAAAAATAAAATTAATATTGGAACTGCTGGTGGTATGACAAGATTAAGTACAGGATATACCTTTTTGAATATACAAGAACATAGTAAATTTATTAGAAAAAATATTGAAAATATTCATAATGCTAAAAAATTTGAAATCGGTAAAAAGTATCAATTTTTGGATGAAATATTTTTACGTGTTCTTGAAAAACATCCACAAAGAATGTCGGAAATTTTTTTTAAAATGTTTCAAAGTTCACCTAAAACAATTATCAAATTTCTATCAAATAAGAGTAATTTCCTTGAAGATTTGACTATAATTTTAAAAATGCCAAAATGGATTTTTATCAAAGCTTTATTTTACTAGACCTGAATGAATATTAACTTAAAAAAAATTAATCTTAATCATTCTTTCATTTTTTTTTTATTTTGTAATATTTTTTCTCTAATTATATTTAAATTCAGTAATTTTACACTATCACCGCTATTGTGTTTATTTTTAATTTTAGTTATCGGCGTATCACACGGCTCTTTAGACCACTTAAAAGGAGAGAAACTTTTTAAAATTTTAAAAATAAATAATGTTTCTCTTTTTTATTTTACATACACATTAATAGCATCGATTGTGATAGTCTTTTGGATTTTAATTCCTTCTATTTCATTAATAATATTTTTATTTGTTGCCTCATACCATTTTGGAAAAGAAGA
Source organism: uncultured Pelagibacteraceae bacterium (assembly GCA_902624315.1). GTDB lineage: Bacteria > Pseudomonadota > Alphaproteobacteria > Pelagibacterales > Pelagibacteraceae > Pelagibacter. The sequence continues at coordinate 80,284 of CACNXC010000001.1, forward strand.
TACTCAATTTTTAATTATTAATGAAACATTTTCAATTCAAATATTATATTTTTTAAAAGGAAGTCTAATAATTTTAGCACCTATTTTTTTTCATTTTGACGAAACCATATCTTTGTTTAAATTATTACTTGTTGATAATGAAAATTTTTACTCAAGTTTGGGGTATATAGAAAATAACAAATTAATACTCTTAGGAATAATTATAAGTTCTATTGCAAGTATTATTTTGTTCGTAAAAGAATTCAATTTTAAGAATTTAACTATTTTTTTTGATTATTTTTCTATTTTGATCCTAAATTATTATCTATCACCTTTAGTCGCGTTTACTGCCTATTTTTGTTTTTTACATTCAATAAGACATAGCATTTCATTAATAGATGAATTGGATGGTGATAATATTAAAAATGGCTTGAAAATTTTTATAAAGAAAGCACTACCTCTAACTATTTTAACTGCTTCTTTTTGTTTAATATGTCTATATTTGCTTAATTATAAATTTGATTTTAATAGTTCAATTATTAAAATCATTTTTATAGGTTTGGCGTCTTTAACTTTTCCGCATATATTGCTGGAATATTTAATTGAAAAAAATGAAAAACAAAGAAATTAAAATACTATTATCTGCTCCAAGAGGTTTTTGTGCTGGTGTTGAAAGGGCAATAGAAATTGTAGAAAAAGCTATACAAAAATATGGTGTTCCAGTTTATGTACGCCACGAGATTGTTCATAATAAATTTGTTGTTGATGACTTAAAAAAAAAAGGTGCCATATTTGTCGAAGAACTAGAGGAAATAAAAGATAAAACAAGACCTGTGATTTTTTCTGCACATGGCGTTCCAAAAAAAGTTCCCTCTGAAGCTGAAAATTTTAAGATGACATACGTTGATGCTACCTGTCCATTAGTATCTAAAGTTCATAGAGAAGCTGAAAATCTTTATAAGATGGGTTATCACTTAATTCTTATTGGACATCAAAATCATCCCGAAGTAATTGGCACAATGGGACAATTACCAGAGGGATCAATAGATCTCATTCAAAATGAAGAGGAAGCTAAAAAATATAAATTTGAAAAAAATAAAAATTTAGCATTTGTTACTCAAACAACTTTATCTGTTGATGATACAAGAGATATAATTGAGGTTCTAAAAGAAAGGTTTCCTGGTATTCGTGAGCCACAAAAGGAAGACATATGTTACGCTACAACAAATAGACAAATGGCAGTAAAAAATATTGCGAAAAATTGTGATATGTTTTTTGTAATAGGAAGTAGAAATTCCTCAAATTCAGTAAGGCTTGTAGAAGTTGCAAAAAAATCAGGTTGTCTTAACGCTCACCTTATTCACTCTCAAAGTGAAATACCATATGATTTAATTGAAAATTCAAACACTATTGGAATTTCTTCTGGGGCCTCTGCGCCTGAAATACTTGTAGAAAACTTCATAGAAAACCTAAAAAAGAAATTTAGTGTCTCCATAGATGAAGTGGAAATAATTAAAGAAGATGTTGTTTTCAAAGTTCCTAAAAAATTAAATTAGATGGCCGTCTATACTAAGATTAATAAAAAGGATTTATCCTTTATAAATAAAAAATTTGATATTGAAAATTTTCAATATTTCAAAGGAATAAAACAAGGTATTGAGAATACGAATTATTTACTCAAATCAAAAAATAAAAAATATATTCTCACTATTTTTGAAAAAAGAGTATTAAAAAAAGAAATACCTTTTTTTATGAAATTGATGGATCAACTAAATGATCTAAAGATAAGATGTCCAAAACCATTGAAAAATCGTGATGGGAAATATCTATTTAAAATCAAGAATAAGGTAGCTTGTGTTGTTTCATTTCTTGATGGAAAAGATAAAAAAAATCTCACTTTGAAAAATTGTTATGATATTGGAAAAACTGTAGCTCAAATGCACTCATCCTCAAAAAAAATAAAATTGTTTAGAAAAAATTCAATGAACATAAAAAATTTAAATCCATTATTAAAAAGTATTAAATTTAAATCAAAAAAATTTATTAATTTAGAAAAATTTCTAAAAAGTAATTTTAGAGAAATTAAAAATAAATGGCCTAAAAAATTGCCAAATGGAATAATACATGGTGATCTTTTTATAGATAATATATTTTTTAAAAGAAATAAGATCTCTGGAATTATTGATTTTTATTTTGCCGCAAATGATTATTTTATGTATGAAATAGCAATATGTATCAACGCTCTTTGTTTTGATAAGAAAAAATCGCAATTTAAATTAAATAAAAAAAAGGTTAAAAATTTAATTAGAGGATATGAGGGTATTAAAAAATTCTCTATTATCGAGAAAAAATCATTGAATATTTTATGCCGAGCTGCTGCGATAAGATATTTTCTTACAAGACTTTACGACTACACAAATACTCCAAAAACTGCTTTGATAAAAATTAAGGACCCAAGAGAATATTATCAAAAAATGGTAATTCACAATAATTTAAAAAACTATAGGGATTATTTAATTTAATGATTAAAATTTATACTGATGGTTCATGTCTTGGTAATCCTGGCAATGGTGGTTGGGCAGCAATAATATTAAATGACGGGAAAAAAACTGAACTCAAAGGAAGTAAAAAAGATACGACAAATAATCAGATGGAATTATTAGCACCTATAGAAGCTCTTAAAAAAATTCCAAAAGGAAGTAAAGTTCAAATTTTTACTGACTCTAAATATGTAAAGTCTGGAATAACAGAATGGATACACAATTGGAAAAAAAATGGATGGAAAACTGCAAACAAAAAAGAGGTAAGCAATAAAGCACTTTGGACAGAATTAGATCTATTAAATAATGAGTTTGAAATAAGTTGGAACTGGGTAAAAGCCCATTCAACTGATGAATTGAATAATGAAGTAGATTTACTTGCTAGAGATGCTGCCAACTTGTAATTGGGCACCTGGCAACAGAACGCCCCTTCTCATTTGTTAATTTAGTTTGCAGTATCAACGTCATTTGAAAAATACAACTAAGGGATTCGGAATGTGTTCAGAATTAAAATTTTAAATTTTTATCTTGGATATGTTAATGGACAAATAGAAGTTGAGCTTACTGTTAATGCTTTCGGTCCACCCATTGCATTAGGATAACTACATATTTTGGTAAAACCAGAAATGTTATGATTATGAGTTAATGGACATATTGACGTTGAAGGCACAGTAATTGCAGATTGCCCGCCAACACCATTATAATAACAAACTTTTGTAAAACCTGTTGAGGTTGAATATCCGGTGCTTGTAGTTGGTGTTGGAGTGCTTAATGCTTGACCTAAGCTTATTAATCCTTCTGTAACTCTTTTGTCTCTTAAAGCTTTTGCCATGTATGGAGAACAATCAAGATTTCTTCTCATAATTGATGCTCTTCTATCAGGTTGCCAAATATTATAATCAGGTAAATTAAAATAGTCATAGCAAAGTTTAGATGCAGGCTGAGAGTCATATTTCATAGCTGCTTCTTGTGCAGTCATGCAGCCATTAAGACCTAAAAAAATTATTACTAAAAGTAATTTTCTCATGAATAATTTTACCAACTTAAAAGTTAAATTACGAGTCGATTTTGACTCAGAATCTATTCAGAATTATTGCAAAATTCACGTAATTTAATTACTGCTAATTGCTGAAATATAAGGATTATTGAAACAAAGTTCAGGCACCTAACAACAGAACTGCCCTACCTAGATTAAATTATTTAATAAGTTTTCTGCTGAAGTTAAACCACATTCTTTAGTTTCTTTTTCAACATGGATATTAACAACTGTAAAATTTTCAATCACCATTAAATAACGATTTGATCTAATTCCCATTCCTTTTGAATTACGATCAACTTCCGCGCCAATTGCTTTCGTAAATAACAAATACGGATCAGATAACATTTTAATTTTATCTCCAGTATTATTAACCTCCCCCCAGCCATTCATCACATAAGGATCATTTACTGATAAACAAAATATATTTTGTATTCCTTTTGCTTTGATTTTATCTGCATTTGTTACAAAACCTGGTAAGTGAAGTTTGGAGCAAGTTGACGTAAATGCCCCAGGTAAACCAAATAAAACAACTTTACCATCACCAATAGTTTCCCTTAATTTGTTTTTTTTGAGGCTCTCCATCAACAAGTTGAAAAATTTCTGTATCTGGAAGTTGATCTTTTATTTTAATTTTCATATCGAATTCATTACATATTTTTTAACTTTTTCAATATCATTTGAAAGAAGTTCAAATTTTTCTTTTCTGTCATTAACATATTTAAGACTTTCTGGTAAATTTTCAGTTTTTGATATTGCATCTTCTATTGCTTTTGGAAATTTACATGGGTGAGCAGTTGATAATACAACACAATTTTTTTCCAATCCTAATTTTCTTACAGCACCAATACCTACTGCAGTATGCGGATCCACTACCATCTGATGTTCATCATTGATAGTTTTTATCATTTCAACAGTTTCTTTTTCATCAAGCATTTCAGATATAAAATTCTTTTTAATTTTATCTAAGTCGTTTTTATCAATTTTATAAGTGTTATTTTTTATTTCGCCCATTACATCTTTTGTAACTTCTGAGTTACAATCTTTGACGTCGTATAAAAGCCTCTCAAAATTACTTGCTATTTGTATATCCATACTTGGAGTATTTGTTTCCTCTACTTTCTTTTGACTATAATCACCACCAGATATAGCTCTGTGCAGTATGTCATTTTTATTAGTAGCTACGATTAGTTTATCAATTGGAAGACCTAGTTTTTTGGCTAAATAACCAGCGTAAATATCACCAAAGTTTCCTGTTGGAACAGAAAAAGATAGTGGTTGGCCGTTTCCAATTTTAAAGTAAGCATAAAAATAATACACCGATTGAGCAACTATTCTTGCCCAATTAATTGAATTTACACCCGACATATTAATTGCTTTAGAAAATTTTTCGTCATTAAACATTGCTTTTACTAAATTTTGGCAATCGTCAAAATTACCCTCCACTGCAATGTTAAATACATTTCTCTCTTCATGTATTGTCATTAATCTTCTCTGTACTGGCGAAATTTTATTGTTGGGATGTAAGACAAAAACATTTAAATTATTTTTTCCCTTTAAAGCGTCTATGGCAGCAGCACCCGTATCACCTGAAGTTGCAACAATTATATTAATTTTTTTTTGATCACGGCCTAAATGATATTGATAAAAATTACCTATTAGTTGCATTGCAATATCTTTAAATGCAAGTGTAGGTCCATGAAATAATTCTAATACTTTTAAATTTCCTAGATCTGATATTTTAACAACATCGTCGGATCTGAAATTTGAATATGATTTTGAAATCAAAGAGATTAGATCATTTTTAGACATGAAATCTCCTATAAATGGATAAATTATTTCAGCAGCCAAATTATTGTAACTCAGGTTTTTTAGATTATCTAATTCTTCCTTTTTAAGGGGTTTAATTAATTTAGGAACAAATAATCCCCCATCATCTGCCAAACCTTTGAGGAAAACATCTTTAAAAGTAAAGTTTTTCTGATTATTTCTTGTACTGATATAATTCATTTAATAATTCTTTTTTCTAAAATATAGATATAGCAAAAGAATTGAAATCGCTAATGAAAACCATGTCATTGCATATTTTTTATGATTGTTAGAAATATTAGCGGTAATTTTTTTTGGTCTAGGAAACTGATAATTTCCATCTAAATATATTATGTACTTAGAAAATTCTTTACCAGTAAATTTAGAGATATCTTCTCTATTCAAACTAAACCAGTAATTTTCTTTTATATCATTATCTGGTTTAAATATATTTTTTCTTCCCTGTGTTTTAAGAGTTCCTTCTATATTATTTTGATCGATAATATTTATCTCTGGCGTGTCTTTTTTTTCAAATGGTATCCATCCTCTATTAAGTAAATAATTTTCACCATCTATTAAAATTGGATTTAAAACTTCAAACCCGGGTGTTCCAGAGTCATTTAAATTATATAAGTAAATTTGTTTCTCAAAATCAACGCGACCTGACGTTTTGATTTTGAGAAAATTTTGTTGATTAGATTGTGAAAGTTGAACTGGTGGATTTTTTAATGAATTTTCAATTTCTAATATGAGATTGTTCTTCCAATTTAAACGAATAATCTGCCAAGTGCCTAAAGCAATAAAAACAAAAATAAAAAATATGATAAAAACTGAAAATAAAAATTTATGTTTCAAGGTTCAAAATTAGCTTCCCCAAATATAGATCGCAGCGAATAAGAATAGCCAAACTACGTCAACAAAATGCCAGTACCATGCTGCCGCCTCAAAACCAAAATGATGATCTTTGTTAAAATGACCTAACCTTCCTCTCCACAAACATACGGCCAAAAAAATTGTGCCCACAATCACATGGAAACCATGAAATCCTGTTGCCATGTAAAATACTGAACCGTATATGTGATCTGAAAAAGCAAATGTTGCATGATGATATTCGTAAGCTTGTAATGCGGTAAAACAAGCACCTAATATTACTGTAAAAACCAATCCCTGAATAAATCCTTTTCTATCATCCTCTAAGAGAGCGTGATGAGACCAAGTCACAGTAGTTCCAGATAACAAAAGAACCAATGTATTTATTAATGGTATATCCCAAGGATCAAAAGTTTCTATATCTTTTGGTGGCCATACATTTCCAACAAAGTCATTTGGGAAAAGACTCACATCAAAGTATGCCCAAAACCAAGCAACAAAAAACATTACCTCAGAGGCAATGAACAAAGTCATTCCGTAGCGATGATGTATTTGAACCACAGGTGTATGATGTCCTTGATGCTCAGCTTCAATAACAACATCTCTAAACCACATGTATGCTCCATAAATTAATAAAGCAAATCCAAGGTACATTCCCCATGAAACTTCATAATGCATGTAGTAAACAGCGCCAACAGCTAAAACTAAACATGAGAATGAAACATAGATAGGCCAAGGACTTGGGTCTACTAAATGGTAATCATGTTTTTTTTCAGCTGACATATTTTTTGAATTATGATTGTTTATAGTAATCTGTCGAGAAAAAAGTATACGACATAGTTACATCCTGTAAATTTTTTACAGTTGAGTCGTTGACCATTTCTGGGTCTAAATAAAAAGTCATCACGTAAGTGGCTGTTTCACCAGCTTTTAATTCTTGTTTTTCAAAGCAAAAACAACCAAGTTTACTATAATATTTTCCAAAACTTGAGGGTGAAACATTAAAACTGGCTACACCAGCAGTTGGTTCATTACTATAATTAGTTACCTCAAACTCAATTTTGTTTACTTGGCCAACTTTAACATCCATAACATTAGATTTTGCTTTAAAATCCCATGGTAAATTATTAACATTAGTGTCAAATCTTACACTAACTACTTTATCTAAAACAATTTTCGGAGCTTTGTCTGCTACTTGAGTAGTTCCTCCAAAACCAGTAACTTTACAAAAAATTTCATAAAGAGGGACTGATGCGTATGACAAACCTAACATCAAAACAAAGATCCCAGCTAGAACTAATGGTGTTAATTTCTTTTTTTCTATCATATCGATCTATCAAATACGCCCGTGTTATATAAAGTAAAAAAGAAAAGAAATATCATAAACGCAATAATTGCTAGGGCGGTGATAAGATTTTTTCTTTTTGTTTTTTTATCTGGTGTAATCATATTATTTTATCAATCAAAAAGAAAACAAAAACTAAGAATAAATACAATATTGAATATCCAAAGATAGCTTTTGCTTTCTTAGAGTCAAATCTATTTTTTTTAAAATTAAATAATTCATAACATAAAAAATTGTAATAAAAAGTTAATAGCAATGTTGGAATTAAAAATGTTAAGCCAACAAAGTTAATAAAATATGGAAAAATAATTACCGGTATCATCAATAAGGAATAAATAAATATATTGATTTTGGTACTTTCTATTCCATTGGTTAGTGGCAACATTGGTATTTTGGCTTTTTTGTAATCATCAGATTTGTATAAACTGAGCGCCCAAAAATGAGAGGGTGTCCAAAAAAATATTATTAAAAAAAATGTTAATGGTTCAAGTGATATTGAGCCTGTAGCAATAGTCCATCCAATAACTGGAGGAAAAGCACCAGCTGCTCCACCAATAACTATATTTTGCGGAGTTCTTCTTTTTAACCAAATTGTATAAACAAAAACATAAAACAATATTGTTAATAATAATATTGCAGCAGAAACTCTGTTTGTAAAATAATCTAAAGCTACAACCGAAACTATTGATAATGTAATACCAAATATTAAAGCCTGATTTCTATTAACTTTCCCTGTCGGGATTGGTCTTAAACAAGTTCTGGTCATTAAAGCATCGAGATCAGACTCATACCACATATTTAAAGCACCAGCTGCTCCGGCACCTAATGAAACAAGAAGAATTCCAATAATTGCATCTTTAGTTGATACAATGTTGGGTGCTTTTAACAAACCAACAGCACAGGTAAAAATTACCAATGACATAACTCTTGGCTTCATCAACTTAAATAATTCTGAAAGATTAAACAAATCCTCTTGGCTTAAGCTTCTTTTTTTTAGCCTTGAATTATCCATCAGTTCTTAATGCTCTTATTTTATTAGCCGTGCGATTTTTGTGTACCCTGACCATCTTCAAATTTTGGCAATTCCTCAAAAGTATGGAAATTCGGTGGAGATGGCACAGTCCACTCTAATGTTGTTGCTCCCTCACCCCATGGATTTTGTGCAGCTGCTTTCTTTTTTGCAAATGCATAAATTAAATTCATAAAAAATACAGCAAGTCCAGCTACAGCAACATAAGACCCTATTGAAGATATATAATTCCATCCGGCAAACGCATCAGGATAATCAGCATATCTTCTCGGCATCCCAGCTAAACCTAAAAAGTGCTGAGGAAAGAAAATCAAGTTAACTCCTATAAATGTTAACCAGAAATGTAACTGACCCATCCACTCAGAATACTCATAACCACTCATTTTTGAGAACCAATAATAAAAGCCTGCAAAGATTGCAAAAACAGCTCCTAAAGAAAGTACATAGTGAAAATGAGCAACTACGTAATAAGTGTCATGCATTGCGGTATCAACACCTGCGTTAGCTAAAACTACTCCAGTTACTCCACCAACTGTGAACATAAAAATAAAACCTAATGCCCATACCATTGGTGTTTTAAAAGATATTGAACCACCCCACATTGTTGCGATCCATGAGAAAATTTTTATTCCTGTTGGAACAGCAATAATCATTGTTGCAGCTAAAAAATATGCTTTGGTATCTGTGCTTAATCCAACTGTGTACATATGGTGCGCCCATACAACAAATCCGACAATTCCAATTGCTACCATTGCATAAGCCATTCCAAGATATCCAAAAACAGGTTTTCGAGAAAATGTAGAAACTATATGACTAATCATTCCAAATCCTGGAAGTATCAAAATGTAAACTTCTGGGTGACCAAAAAACCAAAATAAATGTTGGAATAAGACTGGATCACCTCCTGTTTGGGCTTCAAAGAAGGCGGTACCGAAATTTCTATCTGTTAATAACATTGTTATTGCTCCAGCTAATACTGGTAAAGATAATAATAATAAAAATGCAGTTACTAATATAGACCACGCAAACAAAGGCATTTTATGTAATGTCATACCTGGTGTTCTCATATTTAGAATAGTAGTAATAAAATTAACTGCTCCTAAAATTGATGAGGCACCCGCTAAGTGCAAACTTAAAATAGCTAAATCCATCGCTGGTCCAGGTTGTCCAGCTTTTGAGGACAACGGAGGATAAATAGTCCATCCACCCCCTACACCAGTTTGTCCTGGAGGGCCATCTGCAAAAATTGATAAAATTAATAAAGTTAAAGAAACAGGTAGTAACCAAAAAGAAATATTGTTCATTCTCGGAAACGCCATGTCAGGAGCTCCAATCATAATTGGTACAAACCAATTACCAAAACCACCAATCATTGCTGGCATTACCATGAAAAAAATCATTATTAATCCGTGTCCAGTAACCAACACATTATATAAGTGATAATTACCACCTAAAATGCCATCACCAGGATGCATTAATTCCATTCTCATTAAAACAGAAAAAGCAGTTCCTATAACTCCTGCAACAATTGCAAAAATTAAATACATTGTCCCAATATCTTTATGGTTAGTAGAATACGCCCAACGTTTCCAACCAGTTGGAGTATGATGATCGTGTGAAGCTGTTTGTGTGTACATAATTTATTTACTTGCTAATTTAAGTTTATCATTTTCAATTTCCTCTTTTGCAAATTTCACTCGTGCCTCTGATAACCATTCTTGATATTCATCTTCACTAACTACTTTTACTGCAATAGGCATAAATGCGTGTTTTATACCACAAAGTTCTGAACATTGACCATAATAAGTTCCAACTTTTTCAGCCTTAAACCATGTTTCGTTAATTCTCCCAGGCACTGCATCTCTTTTTACTCCAAATGAGGGTAAAGCCCATGCATGTAAAACATCATTCGCTGTAATTAAAACTTTAACTACTTTACCAACTGGAACAACAACTTCATTATCTACAGCTAATAATCTTGGTTGATTTGCTTTTAAATCTTTTTCTTCAATCATATATGAGTCAAATTCCAAATTTTCATCTGGATATTCATAACCCCAATACCATTGATAACCTATTGCTTTAATTGTTAAATCTGCTTTCGGAATAGTATCTTGCTTATACAAAATTTTAAATGATGGGACCGCCATTACAATTAATATTAAACATGGAATTAAAGTCCATAAAACTTCAACAGTAACATTGTGTGTTCTCTTTGAAGGATTAGGATTTGCTGAGGCTCTAAATCTTACACAAGCATAAAGCATTAAAAATAGAACGAATACACTTATTGCAATAATTATTGGTAATAACAAATTATTGTGAAAAGCTACAATATCTCTCATCGATTCTGATGCCGCTTTTTGGAAACCTAATTGCCATTCAGCTGGTTGATTTGCAAAAGCATTTTGAGAGATAAGAATACTTGAAAATATAAATAAAATTTTTTTCATTTTTATTAGCTATATAAAGCCCTTTTGTAAAAATTACACTTTAGTTTTCGCGACAATTTATCAATTAATCACATAATTTATGATCGAAATAGTAGATATCACTGCGGTTTCTGATCTTAAAATATTATCATTAATTTTAAATGCTTGGACTCCTTTAAAAGAGAGAATCTCCTGCCTTTCATGTTCTGAAAAGTCTCCCTCTGGGCCTATAACGATACAAATAGGTTCATCTGAAAAATTTTTTTTTTCAATTTTTTTATTGTCTGAATTTAAATCTGTAAAAATTAAATTCATTGAATTAGAATTTAAAAAACTTTTTAAATTTTGCGCTTGCTCGATTGATGGGATACCAATTCGATTTGATTGCTCACATGCTTCTATAACTATTTTTTCTAATCGGTCTTTATTAATTTTTCTTACAATAGTTCGATCAAAAATGATTGGTAAAAATTTTGAAATACCTAATTCAGTTGCTTTTTGAATCATAAAGTTTTGGTAATTTGATTTGATAGGAGAAAAAGCTAACCATAATTCTTTTTTATTTTCTTTTTGTCTTAATTGTTTGGTTGATTTAAACTCAACAAAATCTTTTGTAATATTCAAAATTTTTGCTTCCCACTCACCGGTTTTATTAAATAAAGAAAAAATATCATTTTTTTTTAGTCTCATTACTTTCGTCAAATAATGAGATTGAGATTTATCTAATTTATCAATCATATTTTTTGATAATGTATTCGAAAAAAATAATCTTATATTACTCATATATGTTAAATTAATTTATGAAAAATATTAAAGCAATAATTTTTGATGCTTATGGAACGTTGTTTGATGTCAACTCAGCTGCTGAAAAATGCAGAGATCAAATTGGAGATAAATGGGAAAGATTTGCAAATTTTTGGAGGACCACTCAATTAGAATATACTTGGCTTAGAAGTTTAATGAGTAGACACAAAGATTTTTGGCAAATTACGGAAGATAGTTTAGATAAATCAATGAAAACTTTTGATATTGATCCTTCAATGAGAAATGAATTATTGAATTTATATAAAGTGCTGTCACCTTTCAAAGAGGTTCCGGATACTTTGAAAGCTTTAAAAGAAAAAAAATTTAAATTAGCTATTTTATCAAATGGCACTCCATCACTTCTGGATGAATTAGTAAAAAGTAATGATTTGGAAAATTTATTTGATGATATATTTTCTATAGAACAAGTTGGCGTTTATAAACCAAGTTCTAGAGTTTATGATATGCCTATTAAAAAATATAATATAAGTAAAAGTGAAGTTGCATTTTTAAGTGCTAATACTTGGGATGTTTCCGGTGGTGGAAATTATGGTTACCAATCTATTTGGGTAAATAGAAATAATAATATTTTTGACAACTTAGATTTTAAACCAAAATATCAAATTACAGATCTTAATAAATTAATTCAATTAATTTAATATTTAAGAAATTAAGACCTAAAGTGACAAAATTTTTTTTATACTTGCAAACAAGGCTCGAATCCGCCATTGTATCTACAATGATTAATATAACATGATTAAAGCATTAGATTTATTTGGTAGAGTTTTAATATCTGCATTATTTTTTTTAAATGGAATTTTTAAAATCAATAATTATGAGGGAACTATAGGTTGGATGGAAAGTTTTGGTTTGCCTGGTGTTTTAATTATACCTGCAATTGCTCTTGAAATAATTGGACCCATTCTAATTGTAATTGGCTATCAAACTAGAATTGCTGCTGCGGCTTTAAGTTTATTTTGTTTTGCAACAGCTATTATTTTTCACAATGATTTTGCTGATCAGGTACAGCTTACTGCTTTTCTTAAAAACATTGCTTTAGCTGGTGGTTTTTTATTATTAGTAGTTAATGGTGCTAAGGGTTTTTGTTTAGATAAAAAGTGATCTTGAAATTAATAATTAATTCGTTAATTAAAGCGGATGAAAAATATTGAAGTAAAACAAATCATCGATCCGATCCCAGCTTCGGATGGAGCTGGAGTAAAATTAAAAAGAAGTATTGGAGTTGAACCCAATTACTTTGATCCTTTTTTGATGTTAGACGAATTTGGCTCTGAAAATAGTGATGATTATGTTGCTGGTTTTCCCCCACACCCCCACCGAGGAATTGAAACAGTGACTTACATGCTTGCTGGTGATTTTGAACATAAGGATAGTACAGGCGGTGAAGGTAAAATGACTGCTGGTGATGTCCAATGGATGAAAACTGGAAGTGGTATTATCCACTCAGAGATGCCTGCAATGAAAGAGGGGAAACTTCATGGATTTCAGCTATGGATTAACATGCCAGCAAAATTGAAAATGAGCCAACCTGAGTATATTTATATTGATGCAGATAAAATGAGCGTACATAAAGATGATGATAAAAAAGTAAAGGTTATAGCTGGTAAGTTTGAAAAGGCAGAAGGTCCAGTAAAAGGTCACAATGTTGAGCCAGTTTATTTTGATGTCGAACTAAATAAAGATAAGAATTTTAATTATCGTCTCCCATCTACACACAATAGTTTTATTTATTTAATAGATGGCGAAATAAAGATTGGTGAGCAGAAACATGGAAATGTTAAAGATAGCACCTTGATATTACTTACAAGAGGTGAAAATTTGAGAGTGAAAGCTTTGTCAAAGGCTAAATTTTTAGTCATTTCTGGAAAACCAATAAATGAAGAAATTGCAAGAGGTGGTCCGTTTGTAATGAACACTAAAGCAGAAATATTGCAGGCCGTTCAAGATTATCATAACGGCACATTTGTAAAATAAAAAATGAAATCAATACAAATTGAAAAATTTGGTGGACCAGAGGTTTTGGTTATTAAGGATATAGATATAGAAAAACCAGGTCCAAAAGAGGTTTTAATTAAAAACAAATCAATAGGTCTAAATTTTATAGATGTTTATCACAGAACAGGTCTCTACCCTATTCCATTACCCAGCGGTATTGGTCTTGAAGCTAGTGGAGTTATTGAAGAAATAGGATCTGATGTAAAATTATTTAAAGTTGGTGATAGAGTTACTCATGCATCAATGCCAATTGGTGCATATTCAGAAAAACAAATTATGCCCGAAGAAAAATTAATTTCTGTTCCAGATGGTATTTCTGATGAGGTAGCATCTTGTATAACTCTAAAGGGTATCACTGCAGAATATCTTTTACATAGAGCTTATCCATTAAAAAAAGGTGACAAAGTGCTTTATCATGCTGCGGCTGGAGCTCTCGGTCAAATCCTATGTCCATGGGCTAATTCTTTAGGTGCAGAGGTAATTGGAACAGTTGGTTCAAAAGTTAAAGAAGAAATTGCTAAAAAAAATGGTTGTCACCATGTAATTAATTATTCTGAAAAAAATTTCTCAGAGGAAGTTGAAAAAATTGTAGGAAAAAACGGTATTGATGTTGTTTATGATGGTGTTGGGATAAAAACATTTAAAGGTTCAATTGAAACATTAAAAGTAAGAGGAATGATGGTAGCATTTGGTAATGCATCTGGATACGTTGATACGATTGATGTAAAAAAAGATATTAATGCTAAAGGATTATTTTTTACTCGACCATCCATTGCACATTATACAATTAAAAGAGAAGAGTTAGTTGAGTCAGCAAAAAAAGTTTTCGATGCAATTTTATCTAATAAATTTAAGGTAGAAATTTCAAAAAAATACTCTTTAGAAGATGCTGCTCAAGCTCACAAAGATTTAGAGGCAAGATTATTAACTGGTCCAGCAGTAATTATTCCTTAAATTGAATATCCATATCAGAAAGGTGAAGTCTGAGAGCTTTAGTTGAGATCTGAATTTCAATTATAAAAAATACGATTGAGATCATCATTGATAAGCAACATGAGCCAAAAATTATTCTTGCAATAAAAAGTTCTTCTAAATAAAGCCCAAAAACAGTGAGCATGTTGAACAAAAATCCAAAAGCAGCAAATAAAATACTTAATTTCAAAACGCCTATTCTCTTTTCAAGATTTATTAATTGATCTTTCCATTCGGGTGGAGTGTGTTTTTCAAAAACATACTCATCATGTATTTTTCTTATCAAAGAACTAAGAGTATGGAATCTGTTGGAATATACACCCATTATTAATGGGATTGCAGGAAACATTAACGCAGTAACTGTGTAATCAATATTCATACGAATCAATTTGATTATCAATCTTGCCTTTGTTATTTACAAGTAAAATTTTATGAGCCAACTAAACTTATTTATTGAACTGACAAGGCTAAAAAAGCCGATTGGATATCTGTTACTATTTTGGCCATGTGTATGGGGACTAACCTTAATTTATGATTTCACTGGTAGTTTAAATATTTATTTTTTTTATATTTTGCTTTTTTTTCTTGGTTCAGTTTTGATGAGATCTGCCGGATGTATAGTTAATGATATCTTAGATAGAAAATTTGATAAAAAAGTTAAAAGAACAAAAAATAGACCTATCGCTTCTGGAAAAATTAAAGTTCAAACTGGATTTTTATATGCTTTTATTCTCTGCTTGCTCGCTTTTTTAGTTCTTATAAATTTCAATTATTTTACAATTATAATTGCTCTTGCTTCTATGCCATTAGCTTTCACATATCCCTTGATGAAACGATTTACATATTGGCCTCAGCTTTTCCTGGGAATTACATTTAATTATGGATTAATACTTGGTTGGACGTCAATCTCAGAACAATTAGGCATAGTACCAATCATTTTTTATCTTGGAGCCATATTTTGGACACTAGGCTACGACACAATATATGGATTCCAAGATATTAAAGATGATGAAATTATAGGAGTAAAATCGACTTCAATAAAATTCAAGGGAACGGCCAAAATTTTTTTAATATTATGTTATTTATCTTTAGTATCATCGCTTGTAATTGGGGGATTAATGATGAATTTTAATTCAATATATTTTCTATCAATTGCAATTCCAATCATACATTTATTTTTTTATCAAATAAATAATTTTGACTCCAAAAATCCCGCCTCTTGTTTAAAAATTTTTAAAAGCAATAATTATTTAGGGATAATTATATTTTTTAATATCTTAGTAGGAAGGTTTTTTTAATGAACAAGACAAAAATTCTTAAAAGACTCTATAAAGATTATACAAAAAAATATCTCAAACAAATTTTTTTAGCTATATTTTTTTCATTACTAGTAGCTGGAAGCACTTCTGCAATTGCTTGGCTTTTAGACCCAGCGATAGATAAAATTTTTATTCAAAAAGATCAATCATTATTAATTTTAATACCTTTGCTAATTATTTTAGCATTTACAACAAAAGGTGTATCGCTCTATTTGGCGAAGGTGATGATGATAAATGTTGCTGAAGAAATAAAAAAAAAACTACAAATAGATATGCTGGGTACTTTGATAAATGCCGATACCCAATCTATAGACGAAAAACATTCAGGAAAATTTATCTCTAATTTAACTTATGATGTTCTTCACATAACAAATCTATTAAGCAATGGAATACTTAATCTGTTCAAAGATAGTTTAACTTTGATTGGTTTGCTCACTGTAATGTTTTTACAAAATTGGAAACTTTCATTAATTGCAATAATTTTGATACCGATCGCCAGCACGGCTGCAAGATCACTTGGTAAAAGAATGGGTAAAGTTACAACTCAAGCTCAAGAAAAATCAGGCTTCTTGACAAGATATTTAGTTGAACTTTTTAAAAATCATAAATTAACTAAAATTTTCCAAAAAGAAAAATATGAAACTAACAGAGCAAATGATTACTTAGATCAGCTTAAAGAAAAAAATAAAAAAATTGGAATTGTAATTGTAAGAATATCACCAATTATGGAAATTCTTACCGGATTTATGATTGCCATTTTAATCTTTTATTCTGGAAAATTAATTGCCAGTAATCAGCTAAGTGTAAACAATTTTTTTTCATTTCTAGCAGCAATGATGCTAGCATATCAACCAGTAAGATCCCTTTCGACATTAAATATCATAGTCAATCAAGGTCTATCTGCTGCTGGTAGAATTTTACCAGTTGTTGATACAAAAAACTTTATTAAAAATAATGAGAATGCTAAAGAAATTCACATTAAAAATGCAAACATCAAATTTAAAGATGTATTGTTTAGTTATAAAAATTCTGACGGCGATGTTTTAAAAGAAATCAATTTAGATTTTGAGGGAGGAAAAATGACTTCGCTAGTTGGTCATAGTGGTTCGGGTAAATCTACTATTTTAAATCTTATTCCTAGGTTTTATGATTGTAAATCTGGTGATATCTCAATAGATAATCAATCAATTTATGATGTAACATTACACTCGTTGAGAAAGAGTATTTCTTTAGTTAGTCAAGAAACAACTCTTTTTGATGATACAATTAAAAACAATATTAAATATGCTAATTTAGATGCAAGCGATGAAGAAATTTTTGAAGCAGCTAAACTTTCACATTGTGAGGAGTTTATAAAAAATTTACCTGAAAAGTATGAGACTTTAATTGGTGAAGATGGCGTAAGATTATCTGGAGGAGAAAAACAAAGAATTTCAATAGCAAGAGCAATGCTAAAAAAAAGCTCAATTATTCTATTGGATGAAGCAACTTCCTCTTTAGACTCAGAGACTGAAACAAAAATACAAGATGCTTTAAAAATCTTAACAAAAGATAAAACCACGATTGTTATTGCTCACAGACTTTCTACTATTTTAAACTCAAACAAAATATTTGTCATAGACTCTGGAAAAATAATTGATTATGGAAAACATGAAGACTTATTAATTAATTCAAAAATTTATAAAAATTTTCATGATAAACAATTTCAGAGGTAATGATTTTTTTTATTTATCAATTTTTACTCTCTATAATTCTTTGCTTCTCTCCTATAATAATCATTGTAAGAATTTTTAAAAATAAAGAAGATAAATTTAGATTTAAAGAAAAATTTTGTTTTTTTTCTAAAAAAAGAGGAAATGGAAAACTAATTTGGTTTCATGGATCTAGCGTAGGCGAGATATTGAGTGTTATTCCAGTGATAAAAAAATATGATAACGATAAATCAATAAGTAAAATATTAATAACATCTAGCACAGTGAGTTCATCAAAAATATTAGAAAAAATTAAATTCAAAAAAACTATTCATCAATTTTATCCAATAGACCATGTATTTTTCTCAAAAAAATTTTTGAATTACTGGAAACCAGATGTGGCAATTTTTTTAGAGTCTGAAATCTGGCCAAGTATGTTTAAATTTATTAAAAATAGAAATACTCCTTTAATCTTACTTAATGCTAGAATTACTAAAAAATCTTTTGATCGTTGGAATAAAATAAAAAAATTTTCTTACTCTATTTTTAGTTTAGTAGACAAAGCATATTCACAAAATTTGGAGACAAATTATTATCTTAAAAAATTGAATGTTAAAAATATAATGTCTATTGGGAATTTAAAATTTATCGAACATGATAGTTTTGAGACTAATCAAACAGATCAAAAATTATTCTCACAATTTAGAAAATATAAAACTTTTGTGGCAGCAAGTACTCATAATACAGAAGAATTATTTGCAGCCAAAACGCACATTTTATTAAAAAAAAAAGTAAAGAATATAATTACAATTATAATACCAAGACATATTAATCGGGTTAACCAGATTATTTCACAAATTAATGAACTTGGGTTAAATGCAATTTCTCGTAGATCAAATAAAAAAAAATTAAATAATATTGATATTTACATAGTTGATACTTTTGGAGAGTCAAAGAAATTTTACAAATTTGCAACAACTGTTTTTTTAGGTGGGTCAATTATTAAAAGAGGTGGTCAAAATCCACTAGAACCTGCTCGATTCGGTGCAAAAATATTACACGGACCTAATATTGATAATTTTAGAGATGTTTACAAATATTTAAATCAATTAAAAATATCATCTTCAATCAACACTCCTCAACAATGTGCAAATTCAATAATCTTTAAAAAAAACATGAAAAAAGTAAAAAAAATGAAATATCTTAGTACAACAATACTTAAAAAAACCTTAAATGAGCTAGATAAATCAATTCATAATGAAATTTAAAAAACCCAAATTTTGGGATTACAAAAAACCTAGCATTCTCTCTTATTTATTTTTCCCAATATCATTATTGGTCAAAATTTTAAAATATTTAAAAAACTTTACGAAAAAAAAAAAGAAATATTCAAAAATTAAAACTATTTGTGTAGGAAATATTTATCTAGGAGGTACAGGCAAAACCTCTTTAAGCTTGAAGATTAATGAAATGTTAAAAGATAAAATAAAAACTTGTTTTATTAAAAAATATTATTCAGACCAAATTGATGAACAAAAAATATTATCAAATCACGGAAAATTATTTAGACTCAAAGATAGATCTTCTTCTATTAAACAAGCAATTGACGAAAATTTTGAACTTGCAATTTTTGATGATGGTTTGCAAGATCCATCAATTGATTATGATTATAATATCGTTTGCTTTAATATAGATAATTGGATTGGTAACAGTTTTACTATTCCATCTGGACCACTCAGAGAAAATATCAAAAGTTTAAAAAAATATAAGAATGTTTTTCTAAACGGAAATAATGAAAATATTGATGATATCACAGAGTATATTCGTAATATAGATCCTAATATAAATATTTATCAAGGAGAGTATGTTCCACTGAACATAAATGAGTTTGATAAAAGCGAGAAATATTTAGTTTTTTCAGGTATAGGAAATCATAAGACTTTTATATCAATGTTAAAAAAAAATAATATAAACATCATTAAAGAAATTGAATTTCCTGATCATTATAGATACTTACAAAAAGAAATTGATGACATCATATCAATATCTGAAAAATTAAATTGTAAAGTAATGACTACTGAAAAAGATTACATGAGACTAAACAACAACAATAAAATTATTTATATTAAATCAGAATTAAAGATTATAAACCAAGAAGCTTTTATTAATGATATTTCAAAAGTTTATGAAAATAATTAAATACTTTATACAATTTATCATAATTTTCATTTTTTACGGGATATTCAAAATTATTGGGGTTAATCTCTCGTCTTTTCTAAGCGGAAAATTATTTGAAATTATTGGCCCAATTTTTAGATCAAAAAAAATAATTAATAATAATATAAAAAAAGCTTTCCCAGATTATAATTCTAAAGAATTTAATGAAATTAAATCTTCAATGTGGAATAATTATGGGAGAGTTTTTGCAGAATATCTTTATATGAAAAGTTTTAGAAATGGTAATCTTAGTAAAAATATTTCTATAGAAGGCAAAGATATACTTTTAAAAATTAAAGATCAAAATCAAAGTGTCGTTTTTATATCAGGGCATTTCAGTAACTTCGAACTTATGGCAATGCAGATAGACAAATTAGGTATTAAAATTGGAGCAATCTATAGACCACTAAATAATATTTTTTTAAATAAATTCATGGAGCGAATTAGAAAAAAATATATCTGCAACAATCAAATTAAAAAAGGAATCGGTGGGTTAAAGGAATTAATAAAACTTAATAAACAAGGTTTTTCAACAGCACTTATGATAGATCAGAGAGTTTCTCAAGGTATAAAATCAAATTTTTTTAATGAGAAAGCGTTTACTACTACTATTCCAGCACAATTAATAAAAAAATTTAATATGCCTGTTGTACCTATCTTTATAGAAAGATATGAGGGTATTAAATTTAAAATGAAAGTTCATAAACCAGTTCACTTCTCAAACGAGGATACTATTGAAAAAATTACAAACGAATTAAATAAGACTCTTGAGAAAATGATACTTGCTAATCCTAATAACTGGATATGGTCCCATAATCGTTGGAAATAATCCTATTTATTGCCTAATTCCTCTTTTTTTTTCGAAGCTTCAACATATGAATAATACGGTTCTTGAAGTTCCACGTTCCAGTAAGTCAAATTTTCAAGACTGATTGCCTTACCCGAAACTGCACAAATCACATGGTCACCTTTTTCAATTACTTGGAAATTATTTGGTAAATATTTTACTTTTGCTAATTTTTTATTCATTTATAGTTTATATGTTTATACATGATTGTAGGGATTATAGGAAGTGGGGGAAGAGAGCATGCCATTTGTCATGCATTAAATAAATCAAAAAAAATTGATAAAATTTATTGTTTTCCTGGTAACGCTGGCACTGATGCAATAGCTGAGAATATTGACCTAGACATAAATAACTTTGAGGAAATTAAAAATTTCATTCTTTCAAAAAAAATAAAATTAGTTGTGATCGGACCAGAAAAACCTTTGGTTGATGGTTTAACAGATTACTTGGAAAGTTTTGAAATTAAGGTCTTTGGACCTAGTAAAGTAGCCTCACAGTTGGAAGGATCTAAAATATTTACAAAAAACATCTGTAAAAAATATAATATTCCAACTGCAAACTTCGGTGTATTTAATGACATTATTCAAGCTAAAAATTTTTTAGATAAATCAAATTTTCCTATAGTCATTAAAGCAGATAATTTGGCTGCAGGGAAAGGTGTTTATATTTGTGAAAATAAAGAAGAG
The DNA here is from genome assembly GCA_902624315.1 of uncultured Pelagibacteraceae bacterium. GTDB lineage: Bacteria > Pseudomonadota > Alphaproteobacteria > Pelagibacterales > Pelagibacteraceae > Pelagibacter. The sequence goes on from CACNXC010000001.1 coordinate 101,877, forward strand.
TCTTATCTAGCAGTTAAGGAAATATTTGATGGAAAGTTTGGTGCTGCTAAAAATGTTCTTATTGAAGAATTTTTAGAAGGTGAAGAAATGAGCTTTTTCATTTTAAGTGATGGAATTACTTACAAAAATTTCGGTACAGCTCAGGATCATAAAAGAGTTCAGGAAGGTAATAAAGGGAAAAATACTGGTGGTATGGGTGCTTATTCACCATCAAGATTAATAAATGAAGAGCTCGAAAAAAAGATTTTGAATAATATAATTGATCCAACCTTAAGAGCACTTAAAGATTTCAAATCATCATATAAAGGCTTTTTATATGCGGGGCTCATGATAAAAAATAATGAACCTTATTTAATTGAATACAATGTGAGAATGGGTGATCCAGAATGTCAAACTATTCTTCCTATGCTAAATACAGATTTCGGTGAAATTATTGACTCATGCTGTAATGGAAGATTAAATGAAAGCAAAATTAATTGGAATGATAAAAAAAGTATATGTGTTGTCTTGTGCTCAAAAGGTTACCCTGAAACCTACCAAAAGAACATTGAAATAAAAAATATCAATAAAATTGAATTAAATACTGATGATCATTTATTTCATGCTGGCACTATTAAAAGAGGTGATGTTACTTTAGCGGTAGGTGGACGAGTTTTAAATTTTGTTTCATTATCAGATAGTTTTGAAGAATCAAGAAATAGGATTCATGAACTTCTCAAAAATCTAAATTGGTCAGATGGTTTTTTTAGAAAAGATATTGGTTATAAAGTAATAAAAAAATGAGAATAATTAGTGGAAAATTTAAAGGAAAAAAAATTTTACAACCAAATGACAAAGAAACAAGACCCTTAAAGGACTTAGCAAAAGAATCTATTTTTAATATTATTAATCACTCAAACAAATTTAAGATTAATATTGAAAATTCAATAGTTTTAGATCTATTTGCAGGTGTTGGCTCATTTGGTTTAGAGTGTCTCTCAAGAGGAGCTAAACATGTTACTTTTGTAGAAAAGTATAATGGTGTTCTACCAATTTTAAAAAGTAATCTAAATAATTTAAATATGAGAGAAAAATATGAGATTATTGAGGAAGACTTACTATCTAATTATTTTTTGAAAAAAATTCAGCTTAAATTCAATATCATATTTTTGGATCCTCCCTATAAAGAAAAAAGATTATCAAATATTATTGATAATATTTTTCAAGAAAAAATTCTCAATAAAGATGGGGTAATTATTGTGCATAGACATAAAAAAGAAAATGATGAATTTTCAAAAAAATTTAGAATTCTAGATGAGAAAAAATATGGAATATCGAAAATTATATTTGGTGATTTAAACTAAAATTTTTTTAGTCTCTTTTTTAATTAACTCAACAGCAGGTTGATCGTAAGGATTTATTTTTAAAGATCTTCCAATTAAAATAGTTTCCAACATAAAAAAGCAAAATAATTCACCTAAAGTTTTTTCATCCCTTTTTTTTATTTCAAAGCTTCTAAAAGGTATATTTTTTTTTGTAAAAACATTTTCAGTAGCTTTTTTTTGAGCGTAAGTAATATTTTGAATATTTTTGTTTTTAAGAAAATTTTGTGAGGGTAAAATAAATTTATTATCTATTTTGGAGGTATTATTTTCATGGACATAAAAAAACGTATAAAAATTATTATTAAAACCATCCAAATAAAGCTGCATAACGCTATGATTATCTCTTGGCATGTTAGATACGACTGGCAATAAACCTTTTCCCTTTTTACCCAAACTTTCAGCTACTAGTTGTTGATACCATGAAAAAAAATTTTGAGATTTTTCATCATAATTTATAATAATTGAATTAAATTTTCTTTTTTTAATTAAATTTATTGTAGATTCCACATTAGATACGAGCGCATTTAAATATTTTTGATTTTTAATTAAATTATTAAATTGCCTAAAACTTTTTGAATTAAGACCCATTAACTCTGCAGGCAACATTCCAACTTCTGATAAAACTGAGTATCGGCCGCCTATAAAATTATTGTGATGAACAATCTCTGATTTTAGTTTATGTGCTAATGAATATAAATAATTTTTTTTATTTTCTGTGATGCAAATATTTTTATCACTTTTTTTGATAAGAATATTAGAATTAACTATTGTCTCTAAAGTATTGCCTGATTTAGAGATGATTAAATTTAAATGTTTTTTATTTCCAGATTTTTTGTTGGAAGGTGATAAATTATCATAAAATGATACATTCTTTTTAATTTTATCTTTAAGAAAGCTATAAATAGTTTTCGTACCCAATGACGAACCACCAATTCCAATTATACGAATATCGTTAAATCTTTTAAAAATCTTTAAATTTTTGATCTTAAATTGGTCTTTATAATTTTTACTAAAAGATTGAAGGATTTGACTATTTTCTTTAATTAATTTTTTAAGATTTTTTTTTATTTTAAAATTTTGTTTACTACCCTTAAAATTTTTAAAAAAAATTCCTGATGTTATCATTAATTATTTTTAATTTTTTCTAAAATGGAATTTTCAAAATTTGTGTTTTGATTAGCGTTTTGATTATCTAAATCTGAGTCCTTGTTATCAGTAAGTAATGATTTAATATCTGTATTCTCTTCATTCTCAGTTGCTTGATTAGTTTGCTGCGGTAATGGCAATTCATTGAAGTCTGGGGGCATTACTAAAGGTGATTTCTTTTCAACCAAAAATTCATCTATACTATTTTTTTTCTGTGAACTAAAACCTTCTCTAATAGTTCCACATGAATTTAAAGCTAAAATTGAAATTATAATTGTTGTTAGTTTAAATATTTTTTTCATCAATTTTACTTTTTTGATTATCAATTATTTCAAAAATAATCAAAAATAATACTCCTAATGAAATAAATATATCCGATACATTAAAAATAAACCAATGAAAATTTCCGATATGAAAATCAATAAAGTCTGGTACAGCCTTAAAAAAAATTCGATCATATAAATTACCTAGGGCTCCGCCAAATATCATTAAAAGTGAATATTTTTTAAGACCATTACTTTTTAAAGTCATAAAAAAAATAATTAAGATTACAGCTGCAATTAAAATTGTTAAAATATTGTACATATGACTTTGATCAAATGATAATAAACCAAATGCTATTCCTTCATTATAAATTAAATTGATATTTAAAAATTTTGATACAAATAGTTCAGATGATAAATTTTTTTCATTTTCAGAAATCACATAGACTTTGGTAAATCTATCGAGACCAAAAATACTTAAAATTATAAAAAGATTAGCGATAAAACTTTTATTAAAATATTTAGACATTATTGAGGATGTCGCTCACAAGGCTCAACACTTATTTTCCAACACACAGGACATTTATCACCCAAGGCTTTCTTAGTTTCAACTAGAATATCTGAACCTTCATCAAAATTAATTTGTGTTTTTGATACGATACAAAGCTCTGATAAATCAATCTTTGAGATTATATCTTTATATTTCTCATTTAATTTGATTTTGAGTTCTGCTTCTAAGCTTGAACCAATTTCTTTATTAGCTCTTTTTTCCTCAATACTTATGTTACATACATCTCTAATTTTTATTAATTGAGACCATCTTTCTGTAAGCTGTTCATTTTGAAATTTATCTGGAAAAGTAAGAAATTTTTCTAAATGGATGCTTTTAGTATTCTTTGATATCAGTTGATGTATTTCCTCAGTTGTAAAAGACAATATTGGAGCAAACCATCTGAGTAAAGATTTTAATAAAACATTCAAAATTGTAACACAAGATTTTCTTTTCTCAGAATTAATTGGATCACAATATAAAGTATCCTTTCTTATATCAAAATAGAATGCTGACAAATCTGTTGTGCAAAAATTTAACAATTCTTTGTAAAGATTGTGAAAATCATATTTTTTAAAATAATTTTCGAATTTGCTGTTAAGAGAATGAATCTTACTTAACATAAATTTCTCTAGCTCCGGCAAGCTTTCAACGTCAATTTTATCTAAATTAATATCTTCATATTTGTCATTTATATTTCCTAATAAATATCTAAATGTATTTCTAATTTTACGATAAGACTCAGAATGCTGGTCCAAAATAGAATAATCTATTCTTAAATCTTCAGCATAATTTGATGCAGCAACCCAAATTCTTAAAATATCAGCACCATATTTTTTCAAAATATCCTCAGGTGCAATTACATTTCCAAGAGATTTTGACATTTTAAGACCTTTTCCATCCACAACAAACCCATGAGATAATATAGACTCGAAAGGTGCCTTACCTCTTGTTCCACATGACTCTAATAAAGAGGAGTGAAACCAACCCCTATGTTGATCAGAACCCTCTAAATACATTGATGCAGGCCATTTAAGGTCTTTTCTCTTCTCGAGTACAAAAGAGTGAGTTGATCCACTATCAAACCAAACTTCAACAATATCGCTAAGCTTTTCAAAATCTTCCGCTTTATATTTACTACCTAAAAATTTTTGAGGGTCATCTGAAAACCAACAATCAGAACCTTCTTTCTCATAAATTTTAGCAATATTTTCAAATACTCCATCGTCTATTAAAATTTCATTAGACTTTTTATTTACAAAAATAGGAAGTGGTACACCCCAAACTCTTTGTCTTGACACACACCAATCTGGCCTTGTCTCGATCATTGATTTTAATCTTTCTTTACCTTTGCTTGGATAAAAGGTCGTATCATCTATTGCTTTTAAAGCTTTACTTCTCAGTTTATGACTTTCCATAGAAATAAACCATTGTGGTGTCGCTCTATGAACTAATGGTGCTTTTGATCTCCAAGAGTGAGGATATGAATGAACTAATTCACCATTTGAAAGAAGTTTATTTTGATCTTTCAATTTCTCAATCACAACTGGGTTAGCCTTAAAAATGTGCAAACCTTCAAACAGAGAAACATTATTTGTATATTTTCCATCATCATCCACTGTCTCAATAGCCTTTATTCCGTTATTTAAACAAAGATTAAAATCGTCAGGTCCATGACTTGGCGCACAATGAACAATTCCTGTTCCTTGTTCAGTGGTTACAAAACGTGCTTCTAACATTGGAATATCATAATCATACCCTAAATCAAAAAATGGATGATTGCAGGTGGTATCCTTTAAATCTTTACCTTTAAATTTCTTAAGGTTTTTAAATTCTTTAATCTCACAATCTTTTAAAACTGAGTCTAGTAACGCCTCAGCGATAACAATTTTTTTATTTTTAAAATTTCCCTCATCATTAATTTGAATTATTACGTAATCTAAACTCTCATTGTATGCCAAGGCTTTGTTGGCTGGTATCGTCCATGGAGTGGTTGTCCATATAACAATATTACAATCATTAAGTTCTTTAATTTTTGATGATTTAACCTGAAAACAAGCATAGATCGTATCAGATTTATGATCTTGATATTCAACCTCGGCATCAGCCAAGGCAGTTTTTTCTACAGTTGACCATAAAACTGGTTTAAATCCTCTGTAAAGACTTCCTTCTTTTAAAAATTTTCCAAGCTCTCTTACAATTTGTGCCTCTGCATCATAACTCATTGTTGAGTAATAGTTTTCCCAATCACCAACAACACCTAATCTTTTAAATTGGTCTTTGTGAACCTCTATCCATTTTTCAGCAAAAGTTCGGCATTCTTTTCTAAATTCTACAATCGGAACATCGTTCTTATTTTTTTTATTTTTTTTGTATTGTTCCTCAATTTTCCATTCAATAGGTAAACCATGACAATCCCAACCTGGAACATAAACAGAGTCTTTACCATCCATTTGATGAAACTTTACGATAATATCTTTTAATATTTTATTTAATGCAGTGCCCATATGTATATTTCCATTTGCATATGGGGGACCGTCGTGGAGAACAAATTTTTCCTCTCCTTTTCTTGAATTCCTTAACTCTTTGTAAAGATCAATTTTTTTCCAAAGTTTTAAAATTTCTGGCTCTCTAATTGGTAAATTAGCTTTCATTGAAAAAGCTGTTTTAGGTAAATTAATTTGGTTTTTACTCATTTTGTTTTTTTTGCAGTTACTAAATCAATTTTAATTTGTTTTTTTAATTGATCTATATTTTTGAATTTTTTTTCAGCTCTTATAAATTTTAAAAATTCTACTCTTAAATACTTATTATATAAATTTCCAGAAAAATTAAATAAATGAACTTCTAATAATATTTTTTTTCCATTAAATGTAGGTCGATATCCTAAATTGGCTATTCCTTTAATATATTTTGAACTTTTTATTTTCTTAGCTTTGACAGCATAAACACCTGGTTTTGCTAAAACATAATCTTTGATATCTATGTTGGCTGTTGGAAAACCAATCTTTTTTCCTAGTTGTCTACCTTTTTGAACTTTTCCATCAATTGACCATTTTCTATCTAAAAGTTTATTAACTTTATTAAGTTTCCCATTCTGCAAATATTTTCTTAACAATGAAGATGAAATAATTTGTTTTTTAATTGATAAAGGTTGTGGTTTAACAATTTTATAATTACATAATTTCTCGTGATTGATTAATTGCTTTACGTTTCCTTCTCTTTTGTTTCCAAATCTAAAATTATTACTTACAAAAATAAATTTAGGACTAAGTTTTCTACCTAAAGTTTCTTTAATAAATGAAATTGATTTTGTTTTTGAAAATTTACGATTAAATTTCTTAGTAATAACAAAATCAACATTAAGCTTACGTAAATTTTCAATTTTTTGGTTTAAATTAGATAATCTAAAATTTTTTAAATTGGAGTTAAAAAACATTTTTGGCATCGGCTCAAAAGTCAAAACACCAATCTTTGAAGAATGTCTTTTTTTATATTTTTTCGCTAATCTAAATAATTTTTGATGTCCAAGATGAAGTCCGTCAAAATTACCAATTAAAATAATTGAATTTTTATGATTTTTTTTAATATTAAAACTATTATATAATTTCATTTTCACCATTTTAAATCTGATTGTATATAGTTACAGATTGTTTCATAAGATTTTGCGGTTGCTTCAATTCCTTTTTCTTTGATTTCATTTTTATGAATACCATTTGAAATAATTAATGAGTCATAATTTAAAAGATTTGCACCTTTAATATCAGTATTTAAATTATCACCAACAGAAAGAATTTTTTTACCTTTGTTATTAATAGATAAATTATAAACCTCAGGATATGGTTTCCCAAAATATACTACCTTACCACCCATTTTTTCAAAAACCATGGCAACTGATCCTGCACAAAGTTCTCTTTTGTCGCCTCTATCCACAATTAAGTCAGGATTAGTGCAAACCATCTCTTTATCTAAATTTTTTTCAAATAAATGTTTATAATAATTCAAATCTTTTTCAAATTTTTCAAATAACCCAGTACACAATATGTACTCTCCATCATCAATATTGTCTGACTTCATTTTTGCGAAGTCATTAAACAAATCAAAATCACGTGGTGGCCCAACATGAAAAAATTTTTTAATGGATAAATTTTTCTTAAGATAATTTAACGATGCTTGACCAGATGTAAAAACATGGTCTCTAATTTCTTTTTCCATGCCCATTTTTTCTAAAAAGGATTTAACAACATCATTAGGTCTTGGAGCATTTGTAAGTAGAATGTATTCTTTGCCTTTTTTTGTGATTTCTTTTAAAACGTTGATTGCTTCTTTGTGAAGGTTTATTCCATTATGAATAACACCCCATAAATCGATATAAAAAAGCTGGTAATTATCAACGATGGAGCAGAAACCATCTTTGTCTAAATTTTTAGTCATCAAAATAATCTATAACCCAAAAAATCCACAATTTCCTACCTTTTTTAATAAACTAAATATCAACTATATCTTGAAATAGTATTACCAATCTCTATATGAACTCCATATTTATATAGGAGAATATATGAAATTTAGACCGTTACATGACAGAGTTTTAATAGAAGTTTTAGATAGCAGCGAAAAAACTGCTGGAGGAATAATCATACCAGATACTGCACAAGAGAAGCCTCAAGAGGGAAAAGTTGTTGCTGTAGGTGGTGGTGCAAAAACTGAAGATGGGAAAAAAATTCCAATGGATGTTAAAGTTGGAGACAAAGTTTTATTTGGCAAATGGTCAGGAACTGAAGTCAAAATTGATGGTAAAGAATACAGCATAATGAAAGAGTCGGACATTATGGGTATTTCAAGTAAATAATATAAGTTAAAGGAGAAAGTATAATGGCAAAAGTTGTTAAATTTGACGCTGAAGCAAGATCAGCAATGATAAGAGGGGTAAATATCTTAGCTGATACTGTTAAGGTAACGTTAGGTCCTAAGGGCAGAAACGTTGTGATGGACAAATCTTATGGTGCTCCAAGAATTACCAAAGATGGTGTTTCAGTTGCAAAAGAAATTGACCTTGAAGATAAGTTCGAAAATATGGGTGCTCAAATGGTTAAGGAAGTTGCTAGCAAGACAAATGATGAAGCTGGTGACGGAACAACAACTGCAACTATTTTAGCTCAAGCGATTGTTAAAGAAGGTGTAAAATATGTTACAGCTGGGATGAACCCAATGGATGTAAAAAGAGGTATTGATGCAGCAGTAGATGTTGTAAAACAAAACTTAGTTTCTTCAGCCAAAAAAGTAAAAGATAGTGATGAGATTGCTCAGGTAGGAACTATTTCTGCAAATGGCGATAAAGAAATCGGGAGTATGATTTCGAAAGCAATGCAAAAAGTTGGTAATGAAGGTGTCATTACAGTTGAGGAAAATAAAGGAATTGAAACGGAACTTGATGTCGTTGAAGGTATGCAATTTGATAGAGGATATTTATCACCTTACTTTATTACGAACAGTGATAAAATGACGACAGAGTTAGACAATCCTTTTATTCTTTTACATGAGAAGAAATTAACAAATCTACAACCAATGGTTCCACTTTTAGAAGCAGTGGTGCAAGCTGGTAGACCTTTAATGATTATATCTGAGGATGTGGAAGGTGAAGCTTTAGCAACTTTAGTTGTTAACAAATTAAGAGGTGGTCTAAAAGTAGTAGCTGTGAAAGCTCCAGGATTTGGTGACAGAAGAAAAGCTATGCTAGAAGATATTGCAATTTTAACAGGTGGTAGTGTAATTTCTGAAGATTTAGGAATTAAACTTGAAAACGTTAAATTAGATGATCTTGGATCATGTAAAAAAGTTAAAGTTGATAAAGATAATAGTACTATCGTAAATGGTAGTGGTAAAAAATCTGATATCGAAGCAAGATGTTCTTCAATCAAACAACAAATTGATGAAACAACATCTGATTACGATAAAGAAAAACTTCAAGAAAGATTAGCTAAACTAGCTGGTGGAGTTGCTGTAATTAAAGTTGGTGGCGCTACAGAAGTTGAAGTTAAAGAAAGAAAAGACAGAGTTGAAGATGCACTAAATGCAACAAGAGCTGCTGTTGAAGAAGGTATTGTAACAGGTGGTGGATGTGCTTTGTTATATGCTGCTCAAGAGCTTGAAAAAGTAAAAGCCAAAGGTGAAGATCAAAAAGCTGGTGTTGATTTAGTTAGAAGAGCATTAGAAGCTCCTATTAGACAAATTACTAAAAACGCTGGAGTAGATGGTTCAGTTGTAGTTGGTAAGTTGTTAGAACAGAATAAAAAAACTCATGGCTATGATGCACAAAATGAAGAATATTGTGACATGTTTGCTAAAGGTATTATTGATCCAGTTAAAGTAGTTAGAACTGCACTTCAAGATGCAGCTTCAATTTCTGGCTTACTAGTTACAACAGAAGCAATGATAGCTGATAAACCGGAGGAAAAAGATGCTGCTCCTGCTGGAATGCCTGGTGGAATGGGTGGCATGGGTGGTATGGGAGGAATGGGCGGCATGGGAATGTAATCCCCATTAATCTCAAACAAAAATTCAAAAAGGGCAGTTTTTACTGCCCTTTTTTTTCTTTAAAAAATTTGTAATATTGATCTATTTTTATGTCGAAAAGGTATAGCGGAAAATCATTTAAAGACTCTAGTATTAAGAAAAAACCTAAATTAAGTTTTAAAGAAAAAAGAAAACTAAAACGCGAAAAGCGAAAAAACGCAAATTAAAAAGAGAGTACTTAATTTTTTCAAGCCTAGTGTAGTTTTTTTTAAGTTTTCAAAAGTGTTTAAATATGTATAAGAACCCAGATTTATGAATAATACTATAAGAAACATCACCATAATTGCCCATGTTGATCACGGCAAGACAACCTTAATTGATAATTTAATGAAGCAAAGTGGATCATTTAGAGAAAATGAGGTTGTTGATGAAAGGCTGATGGACTCTGGAGAATTAGAGAAAGAAAGAGGAATTACAATATTAGCTAAACCTGCATCGATTAATTGGAAGAATTCAAGAATCAATATAATTGATACGCCCGGCCATAGAGATTTTGCTGCAGAAGTTGAAAGAGTGCTAAGTATGGCTGATGGAGCTTTATTACTCATAGACTCTGCTGAAGGAGTAATGCCTCAAACAAAATTTGTTTTAGCAAAAGCATTAAAACAAGGTTTAAAGCCAATTGTGGTTATAAATAAATTGGATAAATCAGATCAAAGAGCTAATGAAGTTTTAGATGAAACATTCGATTTATTTGTAAGTCTAGATGCTAATGAAGAACAACTAGATTTCCCAGTATTATATGCTAGTGGAAGATCTGGATGGGCAGATCTTGAAGTTGATGGTCCAAGAGAGAATCTTAATCCACTTTTAAATAAAATTATAGACCATGTTAAACCAGCTGAATTAGACAAATCAAAACCTTTTGCTATGCTCTCTACACTTCTTTATGCTGATAGTTTCTTAGGAAGAAGTTTAGTCGGTAGAATTTCACAAGGAACCGCAAAAGCTAATCAAGCAATTAAGGCAATCAACTTAAATGGGGAGAAAGTTGATGAAGGTCGATTAACTAAAATTTTTAGATACGAAGGTACCAAAAAGGTTCCAATTGAAGTTGGTGAAGCTGGAGATATTGTAGTTGTTGCAGGTTTAGAAAAAGCTAACGTTGCAGATACTATTTGTGATCTTGAAGTTAACGATCCAATAGAAGCTACTCCTATAGATCCTCCAACTATGTCAATTACCATCACTGTAAATACATCGCCTTTGGCTGGTACAGAAGGTAAAAAACTTACAAGTACACAAATTAGAGATCGATTAGTTCAAGAAGCACAAAATAATGTTGGAATTACATTTACTGAAAATGAGGGAAATGATTCTTTTGTAGTTAGTGGTCGGGGTGAATTAATGTTGGAAATTTTACTTACTCAAATGAGAAGAGAAGGTTTTGAAATGACAGTGAGTCCTCCAAAAGTTCTCTATAAAAAAGATGAAAATGGAAATAAACTTGAGCCAATAGAAGAAATTACTATGGATCTTGATGAAGAACATTCATCAAAAATAATTGATTCAATGAATAGAAGAAAAGGTAAATTAATAGAATTAAAAGATACTGGTAAAAATAAAAAGAGACTTATATTTCATGCACCAACAAGAGGTTTAATGGGATATACAAGTAGATTTTTAACACTAACAAAAGGAAATGGTGTTATTAATAGAATTTTTCATGAATATGGTCCATTTGAAGGGGAAATGGAAGGCAGAAGAAATGGTGCTCTAATTTCTATGGAGCAAGGAAAGGCAGTTGCTTTTGCAATCTTTAATTTACAGGCTAGAGGAGAAATGTTTGTAACTCATAACGATCCAGTTTATCCAGGAATGATTGTAGGTCTATCACCTAAGCCAGGAGATATGATTATTAATGTTATGAAAGGAAAAAAATTAACTAATATGAGAACACAAGGTACTGATGAAAATGTTGTCTTAACTCCTGTAAGAAAAATGTCGATTGCTGAACAATTAAGTATGTTAAACACAGATGAAGCTTTAGAAATTACCCCAGAATCTTGTAGATTAAGAAAAGCTATTCTTGATCCTCATGAAAGAAAAAGAAGTGAAAAATCAGGCGCTGCTGCTTAATCAAAAATTTTATCAACTAAAAATAAACCTAGAGCAACGCATGGACCAATACCAAAAGCGAATAAAAGAGTTCCAACCCCTACTGTTCCACCTAAATACCAGCCAATACTTACAACAGAAATTTCTAAAAAAGCTCTAACGGCTGCCACTGGTAAGTTAGTTACTTTTTGTAAACCAATCATTAATCCATCTCTTGGTCCTGCACCAAGATTAGAAACTAAATAAATGCCTCCACCTATTCCAACCATCATTACAGAAATTACTGCTAGGATTAATTGATTAAGATAATTAGACGGGGTTGGTACAAACTTAATACAAAGATCAATCATAAAGGCTATTATTAAGGCATTAAATATTGTGCCCATTCCTGGTTTTTGACCCAAAGGAATCCATAAAATTAAGACAGCAATACTTATTAGAAGAGTAATTGTTCCAATACTTAAATTAACATTTAAGGAAATGCCTTGAGCTAAAACACTCCACGGAGAAGCGCCTGTGAAGGAAACAATCAATAACCCTTCACCAAGACCAAACATCGTTAGACCAAAGCATAAAAAAAAGAAAGTAGAAAATTTTGGTTTAAAATTATATGGCTTGTCAGAACTCCAATTAACTTTTGGTATTTTCTTTATTTTTAAAAACATTTTAATAAGTTATTTCTATTATAGATAAAGTCCACTAATGTAATTGCTAAATGAGAAAATTTATAGCCATTTTGTTTATTGTAATTTTTCCAGTTATTTCCATGGCACATATGGGTCACTACAATAAATATAACAAAATTGAAATGGAGATTTTTAGAAATGGTGAACTAATTGGATACAATTATTATTTTTTTGAAAGAAATGGTGAAGAAACTATTATTACAAATCAATTAAAATTTTCTGTTGATCTATTGGGAACTACAATTTTTCAGGTTGAGTCATATGGTGAAGAAAAATATATCAAAGATCAATTGATATCTTTTAATTCTAAAACTCTTCAAAATGACAAAGAAAAATTTGTAAATTTAGAATTAAATAAAAAGACTAGAAAATATGATATCAAAGGCTCCTCATTCAATGGCGAAGCAACAACTAATAATGTTATTGGAAATTGGTGGAATCATAAAATTTTGCAAGCAGGATCTCAAATAAGTCCAATATCTGGAAGTATTAAAGAACAGGTAGTTACTTTTATAGGAAAAGAAAAAATTGACCTTTATGGAAAAATTTATGATGTTGATCATTTTACACTTAAATCTAAGGATATGAATATTCCAAAAGATAAACGATTAGACTTTGATATTTGGTACGATCAAAAAAATTTAAGAATTTTAAAAGTGTCTTACTCAAGAATGGGAAATTGGGAATACAGATTGAAAAACTTTGAGTAATTTATCTCGAAATTTTTTTAAATAAGTCCTGTGCACTTATCCATCCGGACTCTAGTCTTGGCCCGACAAACCAATCAGCACAAACACCTATTTTTTTCTTTGGATCCCAAAAACTTTTTATCTTAAAAGGTTTTGAATTAGAGGAGTATTTCCAACCATGATTAAGAGAGAAATTAATTTTCGTTTTTTTAATATTTGAAAGTTGAAAGAACTTATCAATCATAATTTTTGAATTCTCTTTCTTATTATTTTTATTTTGATTAATTTTTTTATTTGCCCACTTAAATGTACTTTGAAGAGTCCATAAATCATATTTTGATTTAAATCTTTTTTTCGAGTTTTCATTACCCGCCCAACCAAGAATTGGATCTTCGAAAAGATAGCTACTATTTGATTTCTTGTTTTTTTTTATAGCAATCATAGTAGTTATATTTGCATCCATTTTAATTGATTTTTTTAAAAAAGAATTATTTATGAATCTTTTAGAGAGTTTTTTTAATTGCGGAAAAGGACAGGTCAAAATAATACTTTTAAAAGATCTCAATTTTCCATCAGCAAATGATAAATGCCAAAGTTTGTTTTTATAATTAATTTTTTTTAATTCACTTTGATAGTTACAATTGATTTTTTTTAATAAGTACTTGCTAATATCATTGTTTCCATTTTTACCTATAATTTTCAGATGTTTTTTATTTTCTTTTTTTTTGGAGTTAAGAAAAATGTGTTTACCGCCCCAAACCTTTAAAATTTTTTTTTTGATTAAATCTTTGGTAAATTTTTTAAATTCTGGGGTTTTTGGCGAAAAGTATTGAGTGCCATGATCAAAGCCTATATTACCTTTCATTCTTTTGAAAGATGCACGTCCTCCTGGACCTCTCGCTTTATCAAATAGGATTACTGAATTTTTTTTATTAAGAAGATTCGCAATTGTAGCTCCAGAAATACCTGAGCCGATTACGCAAAATTCACTCATTTACCAGCAACAACCATTCCCTCAATCATCATGGTTGGTGAATTGGTTGAATATTTAAACTCTAAATCATTTGCGAGAGTAATATTCTTAAACATGTCTTTAAAATTACCTGCAATAGTAATTTCATTTATAGGATACTTAAACTCTCCGTTTTCCACTAAAAAACCTGTTGCACCTACAGAATAATCACCAGTTACAATATTACTTCCGTGTCCTATAGTTTCTGTAATATAGAGACTTTTTGATTTTGAATTCAATAAATCTTTAAAACTAATATTTCCATTTTCAAAATAAAGATTGCTTGTCCCTCCACATCTTCCATTTGATTTAAGGTTTAATTTTTTTCCATTGTAAGTATCAATCAAATAATGTTTTAAAATTCCTTGGTCTACTAATTTAAGAGTATCAGTTTTAACCCCCTCGCTATCAAAATTTCTTGAGCCTAAACCTTTGAGTATATCCGGTTTATCTAAGACATTAATTTTATCAGAAAAAATTTTTTGGTTAACTTTATCTTTTAAAAAAGAAGTTCCTCTTGATATCGCTGATGATGAAATCGCACTTGCAAAAGTACTTAGTATTCCCTTAGCAATTCTTTTGTCAAAAATTATGGCAATTTTTTCACTACCTATTTTTTTCGGGCTTAATTTTCTAATTGTTTGATCAGCAGCTTGTTTACCTAATTCTCCTGCGTCATCCAAGTCTTTCAGAAAACATTTACTAGAATATTCATAATCTCTCTCCATACTTTTTTCATCTTTGGCAACTGTGACGCTCGAAGCTGTAAACGAAGATGTTTTATAGCCAGCACAAAAACCTTCACTATTGGCTAAAATAAAATTTGATTTATTTTGAGTAAAACTAGATTCTGTATTAACAATCTTTTTATCATTGGAAGCAGCAAATTCTAATTTTTTCAAATAATCTATTTTTTGATCGTTTTCTATATGGGTATCGTCATAAAGATCTAAATCCTTAACTTCTTTGGCCAATAAATCTTTATCTGGTAATGAATTAAATTCATCTTCAGGAGTATTTTTTGTTGTCTCAACACATTTTTCAATCAAAATGTTTAGATTATCATCAAGTAAATTAGAAGAAGATATTGATGACTTTTTTTTTCCAATGTAAGTGGTAATGCTTATTCCAAGATCATCTGATCTATTAGACTCGTCTAGTTTTTTATTTCTAAAATTAACAGTTTCAGATACAGAGTTATTAACAATCACACTGGACTCGGTTGCGCCTAATTTCTTAGCTAAACCTAAACAATATGATGCTTTTTTTTCTAAAAATTCTTGATCTTTGACCATTTAAAGTTTTGTGCCACCAACAGTCATCTTGTTAATTAGTATAGATGGTTGAGCAACGCCTACGGGAACACCTTGGCCAGCTTTTCCACATGTTCCAATACCAGGATCCATCATCATGTCATTCCCAACCATAGAAACTTCTTTTAAAATTGAAGGACCATCTCCAATAAGTGTCGCGCCTTTAATTGGAGATCCAATTTTACCATTAACAATCTCATAAGCTTCAGTACAATTGAATACAAATTTTCCAGAGGTAATATCAACCTGTCCGCCACCAAAACTCACAGCAAAAATACCTTTATCGACAGCTTTAATCATCTCATCTTGAGTCTGATTACCACTCAGCATCATCGTATTTCTCATTCTTGGAAGAACAATATGTCTATAGTTTTCTCTTCTTCCACTACCAGTAGATTTGGTTTTCATTAAACGAGCGTTTAGACGATCTTGCATAAAATTTTTTAAAATCCCATTCTCAATTAAAACAGTTTTTTCTGTCGGAGTTCCCTCATCATCAATCGTAAGACTACCTCTTCTGTTATCAATGGTGCCATCATCAACAATTGTAACTCCCTCACTTGCAACTTTTTGGCCCATTAAATTATGAAAAGCTGAGGTTTTTTTTCTGTTAAAATCCCCTTCTAAACCATGACCAACAGCCTCATGAATTAATATTGCCGGCCAACCAGGTCCTAGCACAACTTTCATTTCACCAGCTGGTGCAGGTTTACTTTCTAAATTTACCGAAGCTATTCTCAAAGCCTCATCACAAACGCTTTTCCAGTTATCATCTTTTAAATAAGAGTCATAAGATTGTCTTCCCCCAACACCATACACACCCGTCTCTTTTCTCCCATTTTTCTCAAGCATAACGGATACATTGAATCTTATTAAAGGACGAACATCAGTCAAAGTTTCTCCACCAGATCTAATTATTTCAACCGATTTTTGTTCTCCCAAAAAATTAGCAGTAACTTGTTTAATGTTATCATCTTTTGAACGCAAATAATTATTTACTTCATTAAGTATTTTAATTTTTTCATTAAGAGATTTTTGTTCAATAGGGTTGATGTTCTCATAATATTTCTTATTAGATTTAGGAATTTCATGATTATAGGTACCTTTGACAGATTTAAGTGTCGATTTTAAATTTTCTGAAGATTGCTTTAAGGAGTTTTTTGAAATTTCATTAGAGTGAGAATAAGCAACTACTTCATCAGAGATAGCTCTAAACCCAAATCCTAAATCTGAATTATAACTAGAATTTTTTATCTTGTTATCATCTAGTAAAATTGACTCAGATTTAGAATTTTCTAAGTACAACTCACCATCATCACATTTTTGAAGAGCATCCGAAATAATATTTTCAGCCTCACTTCTTGATAGGTCAGATTTTTCAAAGAAATTACTCATAGAAGACATTAAATAGATTGTTTCAAAGATTTTTCAACTAGAGTATTTTACGCATGTACATATATGGGACAAATTAGTAATAAAACATCTAATTATGAAAGTTTATTTTAATAATTCTTGTAAAATTTGTAAGGCAGAAATTGATCTCTATAAGAAGGAAGAAATAGAGGAAATTGATTGGGTTGATATTACAGATAATGAATTAGCAGAACAAGAAACGTCTAAAGATAGTAAACAACTTTTGAGAAGACTGCATGTCAAAGATGGTGAAAAAGTTATTGGAGGTGCGGAAGCTTTTTTATTATTATGGAAAAAAATGCCAAAATATAAATTTCTTTATAAATTTTTTAGGTTACCAATCATCTTTAATATATTTTCAATTGTATATGAAATAGTAGCTTTTTTTCTTTACTTGAAAAATAAAAAGCAACTTAAAAAATCTAACTTGTAAAAAATAATAAAAATTTACTTAATAAAGACATAGAAGATACAAACATCACTAGGACTATTGAGTACATTAATAAAATAATTTTATTCTTTTTTCTTCTTAATCTAACAAAGTCCTTATCATCCAAATCAGAGATATCTCTCTCACCAACTACTGGATAATCATACGTAAACCGCCATGTACTATCACCAAGTCTTGGGTCCAAATTATTAAAATATGTGATCCACGCAATAATGTATCTGAAAATTAAATATAAAATTATTAAAAAGGCAGATCCTAAAATCATTTCAGATAATACCTAATTTAATATAAATGTTTAATTATTATTTTTGGCTCTTTTCCTTGCAATGAGTTGCGTTAAAGAGTCTACCATTGTATCTGAGGCTTTGAAGATATCTACATTTCTAAACTCATGTGAAAGATTTTTTTCAGGATTAGTTTTATCTTCAATAACAATTCCTTCATCTGGAGAATTATTTTTAATATAAATTAATAATAACCAGTCATCATCTTGTGACTCATCCCATTTAATAAAAACTTCACCTGTTTCAAATCTTCTGTCTATACAACGAAAAATAGACATGTCCCGGGTGATATGTCTTTTATTTAACTGAAATACTAGGCTACTTGCACTTCTGTAAAAACTTTCTAATGCAAATTCAATTTTTTGTCTTGCTAAAGTATATTCTTTTTCTTTTTCTAATAAGGTTTCTCTATCTTCATCACCTTGAAGTTTAACCCCTAATGCTTCAACTCTTTCTTTAATTTTTTGATCTCGAAGTAACCGATATTTTTCCTTAAGTTTATCAATTCTTTCTTGTAAGCCTGCATAGTCTTCTCTTTTTTCTTTTAAAGAAATTTTCTCAAGTTTTTCTAGTTCCTTGACTTCTCTAATTCTGAATTTTTCAATTTGTTTATCTAGTCGTAATTGTTTTAAAAACTGTTTTTGTTTTTCAGCTTGCTCAATTCTCAAAAGTGCTTGCTCTTTTCTTAGGAATAATTTTATATCTTTTACTCGTTGTTTTTCTAATCTAGCTTCTTCTTTAAGTGTTTGTTCTTTTAGTTTAACTCTGAGAGCTTGTTCTTCCTCTTTTTGTTTAGCCAACTCAATTTTTTCTGCCCTTTCTCTTTCAATTTTTTCAATCTTAATTCTTCTTTTTTCATCACGTTTTAAAACTTTATAACTTGAAATTGTCTCTGAAATTTTGTCAAAAAAACCTTGAATATGTTTTTCTAAACTAAAATTAAATTTAAAATTGAATTGAGGTTTTAGGGATAGCTGTAATTTAACTAATTTTAAAACTATACTTTCGTTTTGGGTTTTTTTAATTTGTTTTAAATGATTAGTTTTTTTTAATTTTTTAGCCTTCTTTTTCTTTTTTTTGATAACTCTTTTTTTTTTAAATCTTTTAACAACCCTTTTAGTTTTTTTACCTTTTCTTCGAAACTTATAGGATTTGACTTTTTTTAATACTTTTCTTTTTTTTTTTGATTTTTTTTGTTTTTTTTTCATTTCTGAGAAGAAATGATTCTATCAATAATTTATTGATAAATATAGTCTCTAGTCACAGGGGTTGATCTATAATTTTTAGTGAGTTGAAATTGATAAACAACTTGATCACCCCACTTAAATGCCATTTCACAACCAGCGAGATAAAACTCCCACATTCTAAAAAATTTTTCATCGAACATTTGGATTATTTTATCTTTATTTTTTAAACAGTTTTCTTTCCAGTGTCTTAAAGTATGAGCATAGTGAAGTCTTAAAACTTCAATGTCGGTTACAATTAAGCCAGCTTTTTCAATAGGATTCGTTACTTCACTTAAGCTTGGTGTATAACCACCAGGAAAAATATATTTTGTAATCCAAGGATGAGGATCTCTTGGTGGGTTAACAGACCCAATAGTGTGAATTAACGAAACTCCATCATCTTTCAACAATTTTTCAATTTGTTTAAAAAACTTTTTATAAAATTTCCTTCCAACATGTTCAAACATGCCAACACTCACTATTCTATCAAATTTTTCATCCAGCTCTCTATAGTCCATCAGTTTAAATTTTACTTGGTTCTGTAAATTCATTTCTTTTGCTTTTTGATTACAATAGTTTAGTTGATTTTCTGATAGGGTTATTCCTGTAACTTCACACTTAGCATTTTTAGCAATATCAATTGCTAACGATCCCCAGCCACATCCTATGTCTAAAACTTTTTGGTCAGGTTTAATATTTAATTTTTTAATTATATGTTGAATCTTATTATTCTGTGCAGTTTCAAGACTATCATTTTCATTTTTAAAATAAGCACATGAATATTGTCTTTTAGGATCTAAAAACAAATCATAAAGATCATCTTTGATGTCATAATGATGTGAAACATTCATTTTAGATTTTTTGATAAAGTTAAAATTGGTAAGATATCTGTAAGACCCCCTTAGTTTATTTAAAAGATAACTAAAAATGTTTAACTCGTTTCTTCCAATATTCATCAATGCTAGATCTAAAAAATCTGTAAGAGATCCATTTTCGATAACAATATCTCCATTTGTATATGCCTCCCCAAAGTAAAGATCTGGATGGAATAGTAATTTATAATGAAGTTTCTTATTTAGAATTTTTAATTTAATAGGATCATCAGTTGGCTGACCAATAATATAATCCTTGGAGTCAGCATCGGTAAGGATAAACCCTCCTTTTTTAAACACTTTATTAAGAAATCTTGCTAAATACATCTCAAGCTGCCAATTGTGATTTTGTTTCAAAATTTAAATCTTTTAAACTCTGCAAAAGATTTCTCTCATCAACTTCGCTTAGTAGACTTAAAGGTGGTAATAAATTTCCATAAATTTTGTTCTCTTTTGAAAACAAAGTATGAAGAGCTGAAATTAAATTATATTTTTCAAAAGTATTTCTGACATTAACTAATTTTCGGTTTAAAGAATGATCTTTCTTTTCTTTAAAATCATCGTAAACTTTTCGAGCTAATTGAGATGTAGCATTACAAGTTGCAGTAATAATACCTGAGCAACCATTTTCTAATCCTTTAAGTAATTTTGACTCTGAACCTGGCATAACTGAAAAATTTTCCAACTTTAACTTTTCAAATAAATTGTAAGAACTATCCTTTACACCTATAATTTGATCAGGAAATTTGTGAACCAATTTTTCCACACATTCAATACTAAATTTATATCCACACAATTTCTCAAAATTATATAGTATAATTTTAGAGTCTGGTATTGCATCAATGATTTTTGTGTAAAAGTTTATTACATCCTTGTCTTGATATTTATAATAAGCTGGTGGCATGATTAAAAATTTTTTAAAGTTTAGAGAAACTGAAATTTTCATCAAATTAATTGTTTCATTTAAAGAATTTAATCCTGTTCCAATTAAATGTTTCTCTTTGTATTTACTTTCTGAAAGGTGATTTAGTAATTTAATCTTTTCAACGATAGGAATTAATTGTGCTTGGCCAGTGCTTCCAAATATTGCAGTGCCATGACAACCTTGGTCAATTAAATTTTCTGCATGTGATATGGTTTTTTCAATATTTAAGCTCAAATCAGAGTTCAGAACTGACATCGAAGCTGCATATATCCCACTTATTTTTGTCATAATAAAAATTTATATAAAATATAAAAATTAGTAAAGTTTATAAATCGAATATGAAAATATTAGCTGTCCAAAATAGAATGGGTATTGGCGATACAGTAATCTTTTTACCCTTTATTAAGGCAATATCAAAAAAATATAATTCACCAGTAAGTCTCTTGGTGAGAGAAAATTCTAAAGCTGCAGAATTCTTACATCAAACTAATTACATTAATGAAATTCTTATCTTAGAAAGAGATAAAAAATTAAGCAATAAACATGGTGGTTTTTTTGGAACTTTAAATTTGATGAAAGAATTAAAAAAACAAAATTTTGATAAAATTTTCATTTTTAATTCTTCTCTTAGGTTTAACTTAATAGCAAAATTATCAGGAATAGCCGAAATTTATCAGTATCCATTATTTAGTAAAACTGACCAGCACATTATTAATACGCCAAAAAAATTTTTAAAAGATAAACTAAATATTACAGAAATTGAAGATCCTGAAATACATATTGATGATGAAACTATTTCAAAATCAGTTGAAAAATTTAATATTGATAGAAATAAAATTAATATACTCTTAGGAATTGGCGGCTCAGGCCCAACGAAAAGAGTTCCCTCAAGAATATTTATTAATTTTATGGAAAAAATTTCAAAAATTAAAAAATGTAAGTTTTATCTTGCGACTGGTAAAAATAATGATGAGCAAATTATTCTTAATGAAATACTTCAGTCTAAATTTAAAGACACATGTTTACCTTTAGATGATTTATCGATTAAAGAAATTTTGCCGATCATAAAAAACTGCAATCTGTCTATTTGTAATGACTCAAGTTTTAGTCACTTATCTGCGGCATTGGGGACTAAAACTATAACTTTGATGGTCGATACTCCAATTATTTACGGAAATTATAATACTAAAATGTTCCCTGTAATTCCAGATGGTGAGGAAACTGTTAAACATCATACCTCTGGAAAAGATAGAATAAATCCGCAGAAAATATTTGATAAAGCTTTAGAGATTCTAAATTAAGAGATATCGTTCAAAACTATATCTTTTGCTTCATTTACAATTGAAGACAATCTAGCAGTCTCAGGTGAAATATCCGGATGGATTTTTTTTTGTATTTTAACATAAGCTTTATTTACGTCTTCTTTTGTAATTTTTTTATTCATATCTAAATTTAATATTTTATATGCTTCAGTCACTGAAATTGAAGATGAGTTATTTAGGTTCGATTGATTAAAAGAAAATCTTCCTGATCTTCTCAAAGTTTGAATTAATCTATAAAGAGATATTAATTGAAAAATAGATAGGCCCTTTAATTTTAATAATGCAAGACTAGCTAATGTAAAAGGCAACGTTAATAAAAAACGCCCACCTATGGCAAACAAAATTGCTAATACAATAAATCCAAGTATTAATAAAATCCTTAGACCTTTTGATATTTTTTTTGAGGAAATCTTAGTTATAAATTTCAATAGAAAGTATAAAATAGTCAAAATGACTAATGTATAAATTATGATATTCATATAGTTCTTCTTTTTTATGAAGGTACCACAACTTAGAAAAAAACTGGAAATAAAATCTTGTCACAACACAAGTTGGGAAGATAATTACAGCTGGATACATCAAAAAGATATTCTTGAAGTCTTAAAAGATAAAAATAAATTAAATCCAGAAGTAAAAAAATACTTGATTGAAGAAAACAATCACACTGACCATCATCTTAAAGATACTAAAGACTTACAGAAAAAACTTTTTGATGAAATAAAGGGGAGAATAAAATTAGATGATGAGTCTCTTCCTTTTAGAGACCATACTTATGATTATTGGACAAAAACCACAACAGAAGGAAATTATTCTATCAAACTACGTAAAAAAATTAATACAGATAATGTTGAAGAAATTTGGAACGGAGATAAAGAAAAAAAGAAATTAGGTGTTGAATATTTTGGAGTGGGGGATTTAGAGGTAAGCCATAACGATAAGTTACTTGCATATTCTCTCGATACCAAAGGATCAGAGTATTACAAAATCTTCATAAGAGATATTTCAACAAATAAGTTGGTCACAAAAGAAATAACGGACACATCTGGTAGTATTACTTTTAGTCTAGACGATAAATATATTTTTTACTCAAAATTAGATGAAAATCATCGTGCCCGAAAAATATATAGACATAAAATTGGAGACCATTTAAGTGAGGATTATTTGGTCTTTGAAGAAAAAAGTGAAGCTTTTACAGTTGGAATAAGCTTAACTTCTGATGAAAAATATTATCTAATAACAACTTCTGATCACAACACATCAGAGCAATACTATTTTGGTGTTGATGAAATAACTCCAAAACCAAAATTAATCATTAAAAGACAAAGAGGAATTTTATACTCTATAAATTCTTGGGCTAACAATTTTTACAATCATACAAATAATGATGCTGAGGATTTTAAGATTGATATCTCATCAAGCTTAGAGAACCAAAATTGGAAACCTTTTGTACCTTCAAAAAATGAAGTTTTAATTGGTGGTTGTGTATTTTTAAAAAATTGGATAATTCGATCAGAAACTTCTGATGCATTAGATAAATTATTCATTAGAAATATATCAACAAATTTTGAGGAAGAATTACTTTTTTCAGATGAAAAAGTATACGTACCAAATATTTCTCTTAAACAAAAAGATCGAAACACAGACGAAATTTACCTTGGATATTCATCGCCGAAAACTCCTTCAAGAGTTTATTCATATAATCTTTCAGATAAATCTAAAAAATTAGTTAAAGAACAAGAAATTCCATCAGGCCATAATTCAGAGGATTATATCGTAGAGAGAATTGAATATAAATCTCATGATGGAAGAATGGTTCCTTTAACGATAACAAGACATAAGAAAACCAAGATTGATGGAACTGCAAATGTCTTATTGTACGGTTATGGTTCATACGGAAATTCAATGAGCCCCAGTTTTTCATCTACACGTTTAAGTTTGATCAACAGAGATATCATCTGGGCTACAGCTCATATTAGAGGTGGAATGGAAAAAGGCATGAAATGGTGGAAAGAAGGAAAATTAACAAACAAAAAAAATACTTTTGAGGATTACATTTATGCAGCTAAATATTTAATTGAAAGGAAATACTCTTCTGCTGGTAAGATCATTGGCATGGGTGGATCTGCAGGTGGATTATTAATGGGAGCAGTGGTAAACCAATCCCCAAAATTATTTTTAGGAATTATAATGGCGGTTCCATTTGTTGACTCTTTAACTACTAATCTTGATCACTCTCTACCATTAACAGTTGGCGAATTTGATGAGTTTGGTAATGCCAAAGATAATAAAGATCACTTTGATTATATATTTTCTTATGCTCCTTATAATAATATAAAAAAAATGGACTACCCTCATATGTTAATTACCACTAGTTTAAGTGACAATAGAGTATTGTTTGATGAGCCTGCTAAATTTACTGCCAAGCTAAGAGACTTAAAAACAGATAATAATTTATTACTTTTAAAAACAGAAATGGATGCAGGTCATGGTGGAAAATCAGGTAGAGATGGCGCTATAGAAGAAATAGCTTTAGACTATGCTTTTGCACTAAAAATTTCAAAAAAAATTTAATTTCTCAATCTTGAAAAAACTTAAATCGTTCCTACATAATAAATGTAGGTCGCCTAATGGGGCTTATAAATAAACTTGCTTAACAAAGGAGGATATATGACAAGTAAGGATCTATCTATATTTAACTCATTAAGACCATTCTCGATTGGGTTCGACGATATGTTTGATCAATTTGAGAATATGTTGGGAAATGGTGCAATGACAATGCAATCCAATTACCCACCATACAACATCAGAAAGACTGGTAAAGATAACTACGCTATTGAAGTTGCTTTAGCAGGTTTCAACAAAAAGGATGTTGAGGTTGAGTTCGAAGATAATTTATTAACTGTAAGAACAAAACAAGTTGATAAATCTGAGGATAAAAATGCTGATGGAGAGATCATTCATAAGGGAATATCTCAAAGACAATTTGCTAGATCATTTACAATTGCTGATGACGTTAAAGTAAATGGTGCCGAGCTCAAAGATGGTCTTTTAACAATATCTTGCGAGAGAATTGTACCTGAGCATAAGAAGAAAAAACTAATCGAAATTAGATAAGTTAAAGCCTTGCTTGCGGGGCAACTAGCTCCGCAAGTAAACTAAAAACATCCTTTTGATGAAAATCCAATTACCACTGAGTTAGTGTCTACCTCAAATTTTCTTTCACAAGAAATACCATATTTTTTTGTTTTATATACAAGAACTTGATTTCCTTTTTCGTTCTTAAAATCTTCATCAGGATTTCCTAGATCAATTTTAAGTTCACTGGATAATTGACCTATATATTTACCCAATCTTTTATTTTCTTGCTCAACAATTTTGTCAGTTTTTTCTTGTACGGTCTGGCATGCAGTGACCATTAAGAAGAAACTAAGTAACAACACTATTAATTTAAAATTTCTCATTTTCATATTCTAGCTTCTAAATATGACCAAAATATAAACTTCTTAGTTGAATTATGTTGATAAAATTAGATTTGGCTAAGTATTTATCAAAAGAATCATCTAATTAATCAGGATAGGAGGAATAATGTTAGACAAATATTTTGAGTACAAAAAACACAAAACAGATTTTAAAACAGAAGTAATAGCCGGAACTACTACTTTTTTAACCATGGCTTATATCATGTTTTTAAATCCGTTTATTTTATCAGGTGAATTTGCTGGACCCGAAAAAGGTTTCTTTGATTTCGGCGCAGTTTACACTGCAACTATTCTAGCAACTGCTTTGGCTTGTTTCATAATGGCATTTCATGGAAAAACTTGGCCGATTGGTCTTGCGCCAGGAATGGGGATTAATGCTTTTGTAGCTTTTGGGGTTTGTGCAGGTATGGGATATACACCGCAACAAGCTTTGGGTGCTGTATTAGTTGCTGGTGTATTATTTTTAATTATATCGTTAACACCAATAAGAGCATGGCTTATCAACTCTATCCCTAAGAGTTTAAAGTTAGGAATTGGTGCAGGAATTGGTTTGTTTTTAGCAATTATTGGTCTTCAGATAATGGAAGTGGTTGTTGATAATCCTGTGACATTAGTACAGCTTGGAAATTTAAGTGATCCACTTGTTTTATTAGGATGCGCAACTTTTATTGCAATAATTGTTTTAGATAAGATGAACGTCAAAGGTAATATCATTATTGGTATTTTAGTATTTAGTATAATTGCTTGGGCCACGGGTCTTGCAAAGTTTAATGGTATTGCAAGTGCGCCGCCTTCAATGACTTATCTTTTTGAATTTGATTTATCTGCAGCTATGACAGCTGGAATGTCTACGGTTATATTTACTCTATTGTTTGTAGACTTTTTTGATACTGCAGGAACTTTAACTTCAGTTGCCAACGTAGCTGGAAAAGTGGGCAAAGATGGAAAAGTTAAAGACATCAATAAAGCAATGTTATCAGACAGCGTTAGTACTGTTGCTGGAGCTGTAATGGGAACCACAACTGTAACTAGTTACGTTGAGTCTGGGGCTGGGGTAAAAGCTGGTGGAAAGACTGGCATGACCTCTTTGGTAATTGGTATATTATTTTTGGCATGTATATTTTTTGCGCCCTTAGCAACTAGTTTGCCAAAACAAATTGATGGTGCTGCTTTACTTTTTGTTTCAGTTTTATTTATTAGAAATATTACTGACATAGAGTGGAATGATGTTTCAGAATCTGCTCCAGCAATTCTTGCGATGATCGCTATGCCTTTAACTTATAGTATCAGCAATGGTATTGCTCTAGCTTTCGTATCATATGCTTTGATCAAGATATTCACTGGTAAATTTGCGACTACTTCACCAGCTATTTGGGTAATAGCAATTTTGAGTGTTGTAAGTTTTGCAGTTGCTTAAATATTAATTTAACAGGGCTAGTTTATACTAGCCCTGTTTATTTTTTTTCACAATCTCCTCAATAGAGAATTCTTCATAATGTTCTGTAGGTTGAACAATCCAAGGATCTGAATCTAATCTGATAGGACAAAAATCAGGTTCGAAAGTTGACGATTTCTTTTTCCATAAACAAGCAGTTTTTACTTCTTTTATATAATCTTTAGTTGGGCCATAATTTTTTAACCACTCAATGCTTTTATTAAGCGTTAAACCAGTATCTGAAAGATCATCTATTAGAAGAACCTTATTAAAATCTTTGTTATTTGCCAAAGAACTTATTTCTCTTGCAAACATCAATTGGCCCTGTTGATCCTCTAAACCTTTACCTGAATAACTTTGAATAACAATATATGCAATTGGTAATTTCAAAATTCTTGATAAAATATCAATAATAGGAGCTGCACCTCTCATAATACCAACTAATACAGTTGGTTTATATTTTTCATGAATTTGTATTGCTAACTTTTCAACAATTTGAGTATATTCATCAAAACTGATAATTAATTTCTCTGCCATGAAATTTATTATCATAATTAAAAATAATTAAAAAGGAGAAATCATGAAAGCTTATTGGATAAGTTTGTATACTAAAGTTAATGACCAAGAAAATTTAAAAAAGTATGCAGAGACAGTAACTCCAATTATTAAAAGTTATGGTGGTTTACCTTTGGTTAGAGGTGGTAAACATACAACTTTCGATGGTGATGATTTTTTAAGAACTGTGGTTTGGGAATTTCCAAATTACGAGCAAGCTTTAAAATGTCATCAATCTAAAGAATATCAGGCTGGTTGGGATTTAGCCAAAAAGACCACTATAAGACACATGCAAATCGTTGAGGGATTTAGTACTGAATAGGTTCAGGATCTATACTTCTCCATAAATACCATGTAGCTACTGAGCAATAAGGTGAAAATCTTTTTTGAAGTAAAGACACAAATTTTTCTGGTGGAAAATATTTTTTATTATAATTTTTAGAAATCGCTCGCAAAAGACCAATATCTTGTATAGGCCAAATGTCAGATCTATTATAAGTAAAAAGTAAAATCATTTCAGCCGACCATCTACCTATTTGTCTTAAATTAGATAAATAAACTATAGCTTCCTCATCACTCATATTCTTTATTAATTTAGGATTAAAGGATTTATTAAGAATTTGTTTGGCTAAACTTTTTATTCCTAAGACTTTTTGCCTACTTAATCCACAATTTTTAAGTTGTGTTGAGGTCAATTTAGATACAGTTTTTGGATTAATTTTATTTTTACATTTTTTCTTAAATTTTAAAAAAACTGAATTTGCTGCAGCAACACTTATTTGCTGACCAATAATACTTTTGCATAATGAAAAAAAAATATCCTTTCTTGAAGTAAGAATCGTTTCATCGGGGCTTTGATAATTTTTAATTAATCTTGACATTATTTTATCCCTTTTGGATAAATATCTTTTAGCTTTATTCCAATATTTTGGAACTTTAGTCATTGATTGTTTTAGAAGTGATTATTTTTTTATTGTAAATTTCTCTTCTAAAAATAATTAATGTTGAAATGATTACCAAAGAGGCTCCAAGAAGAGTTTTGATTGTTGGAACCTCGCCCCAAATGAAATATCCAAAAATTATTGCAAACAAAAGAGCTAAATATTTTAAAGGAGTTACCAAAGAAACCTCTGAATATTTATATGACTGACCTAACCATAAATTTGCAACGCCTCCAAAAATGCCAACAAAAGATAATAAAATAAAATCCTGTAAATTAGGCATAACCCATCCTTGTGGAATAGTTAAAAAACTCAATAAGGTTATTGATAATGAAAAATAAAATGAAATTAACCAAACTGGTTCTGTGGTCGATAACTGTCTTATTGATATCGCTACATAAGATAGACCAAGACAAAATATAATGGGAAAAATATAATAAATGTTAAGTTCACTTATCCCTGGTTCAGTGATTACTAATATTCCTATAAAACCAACTATAACAGCTAACCATCTATAAATACCAACTTTTTCACTTAATAAAAAAATTGAAAATATAGTTGTAAAAATTGGAGCAGCAAAAGAAATACTTACCACAGTTGCGAGGGGTAATTTTCTTAAGGCAATAAAAATTGCTACTAAAGCAATTAAACCCGACAAGCACCTTAGGGCATGTAAGCCTGGTCTTTTGGTTTGATAAAAATTGTGAAGTCTATCTCTTGGTATAATGAAAAAATAAAATAGTATCCCAAAAAACCCTCTAAAAAATAAAACCTGTCCAATTGGATAATCGACTGACCACTTGACAATTATATCCATTAGTGAAAATGCACAAACAGACATAAACATATACAAAAATCCTAATTGATTTTTACTAAGCATACGAATAATTTGTAAATTAATTTAAATCATAATCAATGGAAATTGCAGTTTTAGCACTTGGATGTTTTTGGGGACCTGAAATCAAATTCAGCAAAATTAATGGTGTTATCAAAACTGAAGTTGGCTATTGCGGTGGTAATAGTTCACAAACCACCTATAAAGAAGTTTGCACAGGGAGTACAAATCATGCTGAAGTTGTTAAAATTGATTTTGATGAGAAGGTAATTACTTATGAAGAAATTTTGAAAATTTTTTTTGAAATTCATGACCCAACTACACTAAATTCTCAAGGACCAGATTTTGGTACACAATATAGAAGTGAAATCTTTTATTTGAATGACAATCAAAAAAAAATTGCAGAAGATGTTCTGGACCAGGTCAATAAAAAGTTATCAGGGAAAGTAGTAACAAAAATTTCCCTACTAAAAAACTATTGTATTGCTGAGGAATATCATCAAAAATATTTAGAAAAGAGATAATGTCATTAGTAGAAACTGATTGGCTCGAAAATAACAAAGACAAAGTAAAAATAATTGATTGCTCGTGGCACATGCCACAAACGAAAAGAAATGGTTTTGAAGAGTATAAAGCTCAACATATCCCAGAATCCATTTTTTTTGACCTAGATGATAATTCGGACAAAAATACAAATCTTCCACATATGTTAGTGAATAAAAATGAATGGGAAAAAATAGTCTCAAAGATGGGAATCAAAAATGAGGATATGATTATTATTTATGATAATTCTGATGTTGTGAGCTCATGTCGCTGTTGGTTTAATTTTATCTATTATGGTCATAATCCTAAATTAGTTCATGTTTTAAATGGGGGTTTAAAAAAATGGATGGAAGAAAAAAGAAAAGTAACAAATAATTTATCTAAAGTTATGAAGTCAGACTACAAAAGTTTTGAAAATCAGGAATTAGTTAAAAACAAAGACTCAATTAATCAAAATATAGAAACCCAAAATTTTAGGGTTGTTGATGCTAGAAGCAAAGAAAGATTTGAAGGAAAGGTTCCTGAGCCTAGAGAGGGATTAAAAAGTGGAAGTATTAAAAATTCTGTGTGCATACCATTTGCCTCTTGTCTTAATCAGGATAGAACTTTTAGAAATAAACAAGAACTTGAAAAAATTTTTCAATCTTCCTTAAAAAACTTAAATGATAAAAATATTGTCTTTTCATGTGGATCTGGGGTAACCGCGTGTGTTTTGGCACTAGCTTATTCTTTAATAAATGATAAATATCGACCCTGTATTTATGATGGCTCTTGGGCTGAATACGGGTTAATTTAAAAAGAATGAAAAGATCGACTAAAACTATATCAATTATTTTAATATTTTTTCTAATCATTGCGGCAGTAATTATTGGTAGAACAATGATTGGAAATCATTTTAAAAAAAAATTCAGTAAAAGGCCCCCTCCAGGAATAATTGTCACCGAAGTGGTAAAAAAAGAATTTGCTGAAACAATAGAGACCTTTGGTACTGCAATCTCAAAAAAATCTGAAACTTTCAAAATTAAAAAAGATGATCTTTTTGAAGATTTAAAATTGAAAGACTTTGTAAAAAAAGGAGATGTATTAATCAAGTTGAAAAGTGGAAATATTATAGCTCCATTTAGCGGAGTACTTGGTTATACTGGTCTTACGGAAGATATTCTTGTATCTAATAATATATTCATCATAACATTAGATGATAATTCAACTATTTACTCAGACATTAAAATTCCAGAGAATTATTCGGCATCTATTAAAAAAGGTCTTCCAGTTGACGTAAAATTATCTAGTTTTAAAGATAAAACTTTTTCAGGTGAAGTTGATTTTGTATCAAGCAGGATTAACGCCGATACAAGAAGTATATTATCCAGAATTAAAGTGCAAAATAATGATCTCGAACTAATCTCGGGATCTCTTTTAGAAGTAAGCGTTAAATTTAATCTTAGAAACTCATTAAGTGTACCTGATACAAGTGTGATGATTGAAGGCGACAAATCCTATGTTTACAAAATAAATGGCGATAATGTTGCAAATAAAACTGAGGTTAAAACAGGTCTAAGAAGTAATAAAAACATCGAGGTAATTTCTGGATTAAGTGAAGGGGAAATCATCGTCGCGGAAGGATTAAAAAAAGTAAGACCTAGAGGAAAAATAAAACCTATTACAAAATAAATGTTTATTACTGAACTAAGCATAAAAAGACCAGCTGTTTCTTGGGTAATGTCTTTAATCTTAATTATTTTTGGTTTATTTGTCTTTTGGAAATTACCAGTTAGAGAATTACCAAATGGAATACAGCCGCCTGTAGTCCAAGTCCAAGTAGATTACAAATCTGCATCAGCATCAATTGTGGATCAAGAAGTTACTCAAGTCGTTGAAGATGTTATAGGAGGTGCTGAAGGTATAAAAAATATAGACTCAAAATCTGAGAATGGAAGAAGCACAATTAATGTAGAGTTTGATACTAGTATTGATTTAGATAATGCTGCAAATGACATTAGAGAGAGAGTTGCAAGAGTTGTAGATAATTTACCATCTGAGTCTGATCCTCCTCAAATATTAAAAAGGGCAGCTGGTTTTACTACGACTATGTGGTTGTCCTTATCATCTGCAACTTGGAGCGATCTTGAACTAGGAGACT
This sequence comes from uncultured Pelagibacteraceae bacterium, assembly GCA_902624315.1. GTDB lineage: Bacteria > Pseudomonadota > Alphaproteobacteria > Pelagibacterales > Pelagibacteraceae > Pelagibacter. The sequence continues at coordinate 133,952 of CACNXC010000001.1, forward strand.
ATGCAGAAAGATATTTAGTGGATCAGTTTTCTAGTATTAAAAATGTTGGAAGGATTCTTGTTGGTGGTCTAAGAGAATTAAGTATCAGAGTTTGGATAGATCCAATTAAACTTGCTGCAAATGATTTAACTATTAAGGAAGTCGAACTTGCAATGCGTGGAGAAAATGTAAGTCTTCCAGCTGGTACTCTTGAGGCAGATAATATTGACCTAACTTTAAATTTAGATAAATCATACAACGATATAAATTCGATAAAACAATTACCAATCAAAAAAACAAATAATAAAGTAATTTTGTTATCTGATGTTGCTAATATTGAATTTGGACCTGTTTCAGAGAAAACACTTTTTAAAGCCCAAGCAAAAGATCAGGTTAATTTAAGGACAGTGGGTATTGGTATTTATGCGAGAAGTGGAGCTTCAACAGTCGAACTTTCAAATGAAATCAAAAAAAAGATAGTAGAAGTTAAAAAATCTTTACCAAATGAATTAGATTTAAGAGTTTCATTTAATAGAGCAAACTACATAGAGGCTGCTATTGAAGAAGTATATAAAACTCTTTTAATCGCTTTTGTATTAGTAGTACTTATAATTTATTTATTTCTTGGGAATCTTAAAGCTGTAGTCGTTCCAGCAATTGCTCTTCCAGTAAGCTTAATAGCATCTTTTTTAGGTCTTTATATTTTTGGATTATCGATAAACATATTTGTTCTTTTAAGTTTTATTTTAGCGATTGGAATAATTACTGATGACTCGGTGATTATGACTGATGCAATATATCGAAGAATTGAAAATGGAGAAACTCCACTAGTTGCTGCTTATAAAGGATCTAAACAAATTTCATTTGCAATCATAGCAACAACATTAATTTTAGTAGCTGTATTTTTACCACTAATATTTATCGAGGGAATATCAGGAACATTATTTAGAGAAACAGCAATTGCATTATCATTTTCAATAGTTGTCTCATCATTTGTTGCTCTTACTTTGTCGCCAATGCTCGCTAGTAAATTTTTAAATAAAAAGACTTCAAAGAGGATTTTGATTCAAAAATTTGAAAAAATATTTTTAGGATTTTCAAAATTCTATAGAGAGACTTTAGATGTAATTGCTCACAAAACAAAGTCAGTGGGTTCTTTTATCGTATTTATAATTATTTGCTCTGTATTGTTGTTTAGTTTCTCTAAAAAAGAATTATTGCCAATGGAAGATCGTGGTGCTTATTTAATTATTGGAGCAACGGATGAAGGAAGCTCTTTTGAGTACACACAAGAACAAGCACAAAAAGTCGAAGCTAGATTAATTCCACTTTTACAAGCTGAAGATAGTCCATACTCAAGATTTATTATGAGAGTGCCTGGTTTTGGTGGTTCTGCAAACTCATATAATAGTTTTATCATAATTGCACTTTTAGATGACTGGAAAAATAGAAAAAAAGGACAACAAATCGTTTTAAGAGAGGCTATTGGAAAAATTGTTACATTACCTCAAGCTCTTGCATTTCCAATATCTCCACAGTCAATTAGGGTATCTAATTATAATAAGCCAGTACAAATGGTTATCTATGGAAGTACCTATGAGGAACTTGAAGAAATTCAAAAAAGAGTGATTAGAAAATTAAGATCAAATAAGGGTCTCTCAAGAATTGAGTCTGACTACAATCGAAACAAACCTGAAGTAAAATTAGTAATTAATAAAAATAAAGCTAAAGATTTAGGTGTTTCAACAAAAGCAATAGGAGAAACACTTGAAACTCTTTATGGTGGAAAAAAAATTACAACTTTCAATAAATTAGGAAAAGAATACCCAATTGTAGTTCAGCAATATTTATCTGATAGAAGGAATAAAGAAGGAGTTTCAAAAATTTTTGTTCGCTCTGAAACAAATGGAAAACTAATTTCTTTGTCAAATTTAGTTAGTTTTAAAGAAGAGGGTTCAGCAAAACAACTTGCAAGATACAATAGACAACGAGCAGTCACGATATCTGCAAATATTAATGAAGGATACACTTTAACCGAGGCGATAAAATTCTTTGAGAGTATCATGGCAGATTTGGCTCCAAAAAATCAAATTACTTGGAAAGGAAAATCCGAGGAAATTAAAGAAACTAGTAATGAATTATTTATAATTTTTGCTCTCGCATTGCTCACAGCTTACTTGGTAATGGCAGCAACGTTTAATTCATTCATTCATCCATTCATTATAGTTTTAACAGTTCCTTTGGCAATTTTTGGTGGTTTAGTATTTATTTTATTTTTAAATAGTTCAGTTAATATTTTTTCTCAGATCGCCTTGATAATACTTATCGGTATATCAACTAAAAATAGTATTTTAATTGTTGATTATGCCAATCGAATAAGGACCACAGGAAAAAGTATTGAATTAGCTGTGAAAGAGGCTTGTGCAGTAAGATTTAGGCCTATCATTATGACATCATTAAGTACAATGATCGCAATGATACCTTTGGTTATAGGGAATATTGGCCCAGGTGCAGGTGAAGGATCAAGATTAGCTGTGGGAGCAACCATCTTGGGTGGTATGATAATTTCAACTTTTTTCACATTATATGTTACTCCATCTATGTATTTAGCTTTAGCAAAAAACACCAAAAGAATTGATGTAATAGACCTGGAGTTAAAAAAAGAACTCTCTAAAAAATAATATATTTATTTTTATTTAAAGAATTGCTGCAACTCAATAATTGTTTTTTATAAATATTAGATTGTTTCTCAACTTTTTTAGCTAATCCAATAACTTTTTTATTTTTTTTATAATGCTTAAAATTTCCCCAGCCCTCATGATAGGCCAAATATTGTTTAAAAGCGTCTTGTTTGGAAATTTTTAAAATTGTTTCTGATTTACTAGTATACCAACCAATGAAATCAACACTATCTTTAAATCTAGCTCTTGTTGCTAACTTATTTCCTGTTTCTTTTTTATATTGTTCCCAAGTCCCTTTTACTGCCTGAGAGTATCCAAATGAACTTGATGGGCGTTTGTAAGGGATTACTTTAAATATTTTTTGTCTAGCTGGCTTAGCTAACCAGTCAAAATCTGACTCCATTTTTATAATAGCTAATTGAATATAAATAGGAGTACCCCATTTTTGCTCTGTTTTTTTTGCATACTTGTACCAGAGATAACGCTCATTAAATATTGAACAACTATTTGCAGTATTTGATGGAATTGATGAGCATCCTGTTAAGAAAAAAATAAATAATATAACAAATTTATTTTTTAGTGATCCCATATTTATTTATAAGACTCTTAACAAAAATTACAACTATCACCCCTAATAAATTTCCGAACAGATCTGACCACTGAAAACTCCTTTCAGGAATTAATATATGAAACACTTCTAATAAAACTGAAATTACTAAAAGATAATATAAAACTAGTTTTAATTTTTCTGAATTTAAAAAAGTTAAATATCCTAAAATAGTAATCAATCCGAAAGCGTAAAAGTGGTTAGAGGATATTTGGAGAAAATCTGATGTAATTTGTGGTTGAACTTTACAATTATCAAAAAAAACACATCCTAATAAACTCCCAGGGAATAAATATAAGATGATTAATAATAAATTAATTACATAAAAAAATATTTTAAATTTTGAAAAAAAATTTATCATTTAATTTGATAGTTTTATTTATAAATTTAATTTAAATATAATTATATGAGTTTTTTAATATTAGTGAGGCATGGACAAAGTACTTGGAATTTAGAGAAAAAATTTACTGGTTGGGTTGATGTTGATTTGACCGAAAAAGGTATTTTGGAGGCAAAAAAAGCAGGATTTTTATTGAAAAACAAAAACATCAAAATTGATTTTTATTACACTTCTCTTCAATTAAGAGCGAATAATACTCTTAAAATAATTCAACAAGAATTAGATGATAAAAAAAATTTTACTAAAGCTTGGCAATTGAATGAGAGACATTACGGAGCACTAACTGGTTTGAATAAAGTTGAAATGAGTAAAAAAATCGGCGAGGATAAAATTTATGAGTTTAGAAGATCATGGGATCTAAGACCAGATCCACTGAAAAAGGAAAGTCCATTTCATCCACTTAATATTGATACTTATAAACAAATTCCGAGAGAATTATTACCTGACACTGAGTCTTTAAAAGACACTTATGAAAGAGTTATAAATTTTTTTGAAGAACACGTGAAAGAAAATTTAAAAAAAAATAATGTTTTAATATCTGCACACGGAAACTCTATTAGGGCTCTATGTAAGAATTTATTTAATTTAGATGATAAACAAATTTCTAATTTAGAAATACCCACTGGAAACCCTATGTTGATAGAATTTAGAGAAAATTTTACAATAACAAAATGTGAGTATCTTGATAAGGAAAGAGCTAAAGATCTTTTAGTTTTTTGAAGACATCTAAATTTGTTAAATGATAAAATTTTTTTTTACTTTGAAAACCATTTAATTTATTTTCTCTTCGCAAATTATCCCATATTTTTGTAATAGAAAAATTTGAGACTCTATATTCTTTGAATAAACTTTTGTTCAGAATTTGACAACCAATATATATCAAATCGTTTTTTTCATTTTTTTTTATCAAATTATTTTCCAATGTGAAATCACCTAAAAAATTTTTATCAAAACTCAATTCTTTATTTGAAAGCAGGAGAACATTATTTAGTTTATTAGAAAAATAAAAATTTTGCATTTGAGTGATTTCATGAAGATAATCTTTGTGCCATAAAGTATCAGGATTAAAAATTATAAAATCGTTATCATCTGAATTATTGATCAAATTTAATATACCTCCACCTGTATTAAGTATCTCATTTTCCTCTTTGATTATTTGAATATTTATTGGAAACTTTTTATTTTCAATAAATTTTGAGATTTGATCACCTAAATGAAATGTGTTAATAAATATTTTTTGAACACCCAATTTCAAAGTTAAATTTATGCAGACTTCTAACATTGTTTTATCATTTAATTTCAAAAGAGGTTTAGGTGTCTTTAAAGTAAGAGGATTTAACCTCGATCCGAAGCCTGCGCATAATATCAAAGCTGTTTTAATTCTCATTTAATCTTTTTAAAATTTTGACTTAATAAATTTTTCAAATCAATGAATGTCCGATTTTGATCAATTCGCATATTAATCAGTTGCCATGTATAAGGAATAAATCTTAAGTAGTTTTTTTTTCTATCCCTGAGTGCTAGGCGGGTAAATATTCCAATAATTTTAAGATTTCTTAAAACTGATAATATTTCAAAATCATTCTTAAATTTTTTAATATCCAAGTTTTTTTGTTTTTTTATATAAAACTTAAAAATTTTCTCCTTAAAAGAGTAAGAAGTTTTTAGTCTCACGTCATCTATTAAAGAAGCTAAATCATAAGCTTTGTTACCAATTAATGCGTCCTGACTATCAATAAGACCTATTTGGTTTTTAACTGACATTAAATTTGAAACATGAAAATCTCTGTGGACGAAAATATTATCTTTTAATTCTAATTTCAAAGTTAATTCTTTAATGATCTTTTTAAATTTTTTACAGAATCTTTTTTTTCTTAATTTTGATAAATTATTTTTTGCATACCAATCACAAAATAAATTAGCTTCATTTATTAAAATCTTTTTATCATATTTTGGAATTATATAATTTTGATTTCTAAAATTTTTTACTTTTCTATGTTTGATAGACTGTATTTGTATTAACAATTTAATTATTCGATTAAAATAGCTTAGTTTATTTTTGCCCTTTTTTTTTAATGTTTTGAAAACAGTTTCATTTCCAAAATCTTGTATTTCAATGAAATTTTTATCATATCTCTGGGTATATAATCGTGGTGCTAAAATTTTGTTCTTATTTAAAATCTTATTTATTGCATCATATGCAAGTAAATTTTTAAATTTTTCTTTTTTAGCATAAACAACGATAGAGGATTTACCATTTACTTTTTTTCTAAAAAAACTTCTAAAAGATGCATCTCCCTTTATTTTTATTAATTTTGGCATTCAGGAATAGAAGCTATAAACCTTTAATTTGAACAGATCTAGTTTTGTGATCTTTTCCATACTCGAAAACTAATTCTATCAAATTTTTTGGTTTTTCTTTAATTATTTGTGGCCATTCTACTAAAGTAATTGTGTTTTTATTATCCTCAAATAAATCTAAATTTTTAATTTCCTCAGTAGATTTTAATCTAAATAGATCATAATGATTTATCTTGAAATCATTTATTTGATACTCATTTAACAAATTAAAAGTGGGACTCGTAACTTCTGTTATCTCCAATTTATTAAGTTTTTGAAATTGATTAATAAGATATCTAATAAAAGTAGTTTTTCCTACCCCGATTTCACCATATAAAAAAATAAAGCATCCAGGCTTGATTTTTTTTAAAAATGTACTGGCGAGTTCCTCTGTTTCTTTTTCTGAAGATAAATCTATTTTATCACTTTTAATAGCGGTAGGCATTAGGTTTAAAAGGACCTTCGACTCCGACACTTATATAGTCCGCCTGTTCTTTTGATAATTTGGTTAATTTTGCTCCAACTTTCTTAAGATGAAGTGTGGCAACCTTCTCATCTAAATGTTTTGGTAAAACATAAACTTTGTTCTCATAGTTTTTATGATTATTCCAAAGCTCTATCTGAGCAATCACTTGGTTAGTAAACGATGCGCTCATTACAAAACTTGGATGACCTGTGGCACAACCTAAATTAACTAATCTACCTTCTGCTAATAAAATAATCCTTTTTTTACTTGGTAATTCTATCTCGTGAACTTGAGGTTTTACTTCAGTCCATTTATAATTTTTCAAAGCTTCAACTTGAATTTCGTTATCAAAGTGTCCTATGTTACACAAAATTGCTCTATCTTTCATTTCTCTCATATGATCAGCTGTAACAATATCTTTGTTACCAGTTGCTGTAACGACGATATCAGCTTTGCTAATTGCCTCTTCCATCAAAACCACTTCGTAACCCTCCATTGCTGCTTGTAATGCACAAATTGGATCAGCTTCTGTAACTAATACTCTAGCACCACTTTGTCTTAAAGATGCGGCACTTCCTTTACCGACATCTCCAAATCCAGCAACTATAGCAATTTTTCCAGACATCATAACATCTGTAGCTCTTCTTATGCCATCAACTAAACTCTCTCTACATCCATAGAGGTTGTCAAATTTAGATTTGGTGACAGAATCATTTACATTTATTGCAGGCACTAACAAAGTTTTATCTTTTTCCATTTTATTAAGAGCTTTAATGCCTGTTGTCGTCTCCTCTGAAACACCTTTCACATTTTTAAGTAATTCTTTATACTCTTGATGCATCATTGCAGTGAGGTCTCCTCCATCATCTAAAAGCATGTTAGGCGCCCAATCTTTTTTACCCTCAATAGTTTGTTTAATACACCAAATATATTCCTCTTCAGTTTCTCCCTTCCAAGCATATACTGGAATCCCAGCTTTGGCGATTGCAGCTGCTGCATGATCTTGGGTCGAAAAAATATTACAAGATGACCATCTTACCTCCGCACCTAAAGCAACTAGTGTTTCAATTAAAACAGCTGTTTGAATAGTCATGTGCAGACATCCAATAATTTTCGCTCCTTTTAGCGGTGACTTTCCAGAGTATTCTTCTCTTAAAGCCATTAAGCCAGGCATTTCACTCTCTGCTATTGAAATTTCTTTTCTTCCAAACTCAGCTTGGGTCAAATCTTTAACTTTGAAATCTTCCATGGTGCGTCTTCTAGCAATAAAGAATTAATTAATCAATATAACTCTTTAGGCATTTGGAAATATAATTTCCATACTTGCTCCTTTTTTGTCTAATCTGTTAGATGCTCTTATTGTAGCATTATGTAAATCGACTAAATTTTTAACTATATTTAAACCAAGTCCTGAATGTTGTCCAAATTTATCAGGTCTATTACTATAAAATCTTTTAAATATTTTATTGGTATCTTTTTCTTTAAATCCTTGTCCTTCATCTAAAATATTGATTGAAACTTTATCATTTTCTAATTTTGAAACCTTAACAATTACATCTTTATTATCACCACTGAAAGATATTGCATTATCCAAAAGATTAGCGACTATTTGTTCAATTCTATTTTCTATTCCATTTATCAAATATTTGTTTTTTCCATCGTTCGAATAAGAAATATTTATTCCTCTTTTTAATTTATAAATATTATTAAAATCATCTACGACTGATTTAATAATTGGTTCGATATCAAGTTTTTTAATTTTTTCTCTACTTAATGCAACTTCATCTTTTAGCATTTGTGAATAATCTGTAATTAATCTTTCAATTCTTTGAACATCATGACTCAAAATATCAATTAATTTAATCCTTTGCTCAACATCAGTCGTATCATGTAAAATTTCAGACGCACTCTTGAGAGAAGCTAGAGGATTTCTTATTTCATGAACTAAATCTGTTGAAAAATTTTCAGCATGTGAAATCCTTTTAGTTAATTCATTTGTCATATCATCTAGTGATTTTGAGAGTAATCCTAGTTCATCATTTCTTTTTTTTAAAATATCAAGATTAGTAACTTTCGGATCTTTATTTCTGATTGTTTCAGTGTACGTTACTAAATTTTTTATTGGTTTTAAGAAATATCTATTTAAAACAAAGGAGAAAATTAATATTACTAAACCAATAGCTAAAGCTGTTCTAATTACAAAAGTCTTTCTTTCATCTATAGCTGCTTTAACATCATTTGCATTTTCTGTAATAGCTAAATAGCCAATGTTTTCACCTTTTTGCATTACATTTTTAATTGTTGTCAGCTTAAATTTATTGAACTCTTCTTGGGTAAAAGTAAAAGGTGTTCCAAAATTTTTAGAAGATGCGTAATTTAAAAGTACATCATTAAGAGAAACAACGTTATTATTTCCAACATCAATATTTTTTTTCTCAGTGATTTCTTTAGTTTTTTTTTCAGTTAACACTTCAAATTCAACAATATCTAATCTTTGTGAAAACGATCTAGGATCAAGATCTAAGGTATCTGTATCACCAATTAAGTTTAGTTGATTATCAAAAAATATCACTCTATCTAAATTTTGAAAAAGAAATCTTGTGGAAAAAAGAAATTTCCTGATATCATCTTCTACAAATTCGACATTTAGTCTTGTCAAATTATCAATAGTATTATTAATCACTTCAATGTGATTAGATGATTTTTTTTTTATTAAATTTGGTTGAACATTTTTTAAGTAAATAAAAAGAAAAATTCCAATAAATGTAAAAAAAATAAAATTAATAAATAAAAATTTTTTTAATATAGATAAGTTTTTAAGAAGGTTGCTTAACATTAGCTAACATTCCACCTATATCCACTTCCGTATCTAGTTTCTATAGCTGAAAATTCAGGATCAACCTTTTTAAATTTTTTTCTTATTCTTTTCACATGACTGTCTATTGTTCTGTCCTCTATATCGGTATCTTCTCTGTAGGCTATATCCATCAACTGAGCTCTTTCTTTGATTATACCTGGTCTTTTTGCTAATTCCTTAACTAATAAAAATTCGGTCGTTGTAAGTTTATCTGGCAATTGTTTACCATTCCATTCACACTCTAATTGTGAAGGATCTAGTTTTAATTTACCATGAGATATTATACTTTTGTTTTCCTCTATAATTTCTTTTGAATCTTTCTTTCTGAGTTGCACTCTTATTCTCTCAATCAACACTTTAATTGAAAAGCCTCCAGATTTTTTTATGAAATCATCTGCTCCTAACTTCAATCCAAGCAATTCATCAATTTCATCATCTTTAGAGGTCAAAAAAATAACTGGTAATGAAGTTTTTTTTCTAAGTTTTTTAAGTAGCTCTTCTCCATCCATTTTTGGCATTTTAATATCAACGATTGCAAGATCCGGTGGGGTTCTAGTTAAGCCAATTAAAGCGCTTTCACCATCAATATATGTTTGAACTTTAAATCCCTCTTTCTCTAAAGCTATACTCAGACTTGTTAAAATATTTCTATCATCGTCGACAAGGGCAATTGTTTGTTTCTGCATACTCGATTATAAAAATACTAAATTGTTCTAATTTGGGCAATTAAATTAATGAAGTGTACCCCAATTTTCTCCGGTATTTAGATCAACTGTTAAAGGTATGGAAAAAGAATGCTGTTCACTCTTAACAACACTAGACATTTCATCAATTATAATTTTACTGATTCTTTTTGCTTCTTCTTTGGGAGTTTCAAAAATTAACTCGTCATGGATTTGCAACAACATTTTTGTATTTTGATTTTTTTGATCACTTAATTTTTTATCAAGTCTTATCATAGCTAATCTCATTATTTCTGCAGCTGAGCCTTGAATTGGAGCATTAATTGCTGCGCGCTCTTGAAAATTTCTAATATTATAGTTTTTATCATTGATATTAATAAAATGTGATCGTCTTCCAAAAATATTATTCACAAATCCACTTTTTCTACAAAACTTTATTGTTCGGTCCATATAAATTTTAATTTCAGGAAATTTCAAAAAATAAGCATTAAGGAATTCCTCAGCTTCATGATTTGTGACATTAATTTGTTTTGCTAATCCATATTGTGAAATCCCATATATTATTCCAAAATTTATAGCTTTAGCTTTTCTTCTCTGATCCTGATTTACTTTTTTTATATCAACATTAAAAATTTGACTAGCTGTGAGGGAATGAATATCTTCGTTGTTTTTAAAAGCTTTTTTTAATCCTTTGACGTCAGCCAAATCAGCTAAAATTCTCATCTCAATTTGATTATAATCTGCAGAAATTAAAACATGATCTTTTTTGGCTATAAATGCTTTACGAATATCTTTACCATCCTCAGATTTAATTGGAATATTTTGTAAGTTTGGATCGCTTGACGCTAATCTGCCAGTTGTAGTAGCTGCTAATAAAAAAGAGGTATGAACTCTTTGTGTGTTAGGATTGATATGTTCCGGCAAGGAATCTGAGTAGGTATTTTTCAATTTAGATACCTGTCTCCAATCCAATACTAATTGGGGAAACTTATGACCTTTAAATGCTAAATCTTCTAAAACCGAAGCGCTTGTTGCAAAACTCCCTTTTTTTGTTTTTTTTAAATCTGCAATTTTAAGATCATTATATAATATTTCCCCTAGTTGTTTTGGTGATGCAATATTAAATTCTTTTTTAGATATTTTAAAAACTTCATTTTGAATTTTAACAATCTTTTTTTCAAATTTAGTGGATAATGATTTTAAAAATTTATTATCTATTTTAACTCCCTCAATTTCCATAAAAGCAAGAATTTTTAATAAAGGCTTTTCAAATATCTCGTAGATATTTATCATTTTTTCATCCTTTAAACTTTTTTGAAATTTTTTGTATAATCTAAATGTAATATCAGCATCTTCGGCTGCGTAATCTTTGGCTTTTTCAACATCTACTTCACTGAAATTAATCTCCTTTTTTCCTGTGCCAACTAAATCTTTAAAAGATATTGTTTTATGGTTTAAATGAATTTCTGACAATGTATCCATATTATGTCTATTTTTTCCTGCATCAAGAACATAGGACATCAGCATAGTGTCTTCCATTGAAGTCATATTAATTCCGTGTTTGAAAAAAACTATAAAATCAAATTTTATATTTTGACCTATTTTTTTGATACTAGGATCCTCAAGTAAAGGTTTTAACTTTTTTAAAACTAAATCTTTTTCGATACATTTGTTAGATTTATGACTGATAGGAATATAACAAGCTTTTCCAATTTTTGAGCTTAATGAAACACCGACTAGATCTGCCTGATGAGGATCTAATGAATTTGTTTCGGTGTCTACTGCAACTTCACCTAACTCCTCAGCTTCAGTTATCCAGTTGTCGATTTGTTCCAAATTTTCAATTAGATAATATTCTTTTTTATTGATTGCTTTTTGATTTTTTTCAATTTTAACCTCGTTTTTGATACTTGTTAAATTTGGTTCTCCATATGCAGAGATAGCTGAACTCAACAATCTATTAAATTCCATCTCCCTCAAAAATTTATAGAGTTTATCTTTATCAATACTTTTTAATTCAAAATCAGTTAGATTTTTATTTACGGGAGCATCACTTTTTAATGTCACTAGTTTTTTACTTATTAAAGCCTTATCTTTATTCTCAATGAGTGTTTCTCTTCTTTTGTTTTGTTTAATTTCATGAGCAGATTTTAAAAGTTTTTCAAGGTCTCCATATTTATTAATTAATTCTGCAGCTGTTTTAACACCAATTCCAGGAACTCCTGGTACATTATCGCTGCTATCACCAGCTAAAGCCTGGACATCAATTACCTTACTTGCACCTACACCAAATTTATTTTTAATATCTTCCTCTGAAATAAACTTATTTTTCATTGGATCATAAATTCGAACGTTTTTTTTATATAATTGCATTAAATCCTTATCTGAGGACACTATTGTTACTTTTGCACCTTCTTTTAAAATCATTTCAACATACGTTGCAATTAAGTCATCAGCTTCATAATTTATCAATTCCAATGAAGGTAAATTAAAAGCCAATACTGATTTTCTGATGTAATCAAATTGAGGAGCTAAATCATCAGGTGCTTCAGCTCTATTAGCTTTGTAATCACTATAAATTTCGTTTCTGAAAGTTTTTCTAGCAGAGTCAAATATAACTGCAAAATGTGTTGGTTTTTGTAAATTTTGATTTGACTTTGAGTCCTCTAGAAGTTTAAAAAGCATACTGCAAAAACCACTCACTGCACCCGTCGGTAATCCATCACTTTTACGCGTTAATGGTGGTAACGCATAATACGCTCTAAAAATGTAACCTGATCCATCAATTAAATAAAAATGATCTGTTTTTTTAATTTTTCCCATTAGAAATTAATATAGATTATAGACAGAAATAAGAGTATTATTTTTTATGGAACTTATAAAGCAAAATACACAAGCCCAAATAATTAAATCAATACTTGTAATTTTTTTAGGTTCTGTGTTACTTGCTGTTTCGGCAAAAATTAAAATTCCTTTCTATCCAGTTCCAATGACAATGCAAACTTTTGTAGTTCTTTTTATTGGAATAAGCTTTGGATATAAAATAGGTGTTGCGACAATTGGTTTATATTTGATTGAAGGAATTGCAGGTCTTCCTGTGTTTTCAAACTCCCCAGAAAGAGGAATAGGTTTAGCTTATTTTACAGGTCCAACAATGGGATATCTAATTGGATTTCTTTCAGCTTGTTTTTTAGCTTCTTTTGTAAAATTAAAAGATAATTATTTAATCATTTTCTCAAAACTTATACTTGCAGTATCAACAATCTATATTTTTGGTATTTTGTGGTTAGGGACACTAATTGGATGGGATAAACCTATATTCGATTTAGGTGTTAAGCCTTTTCTATTAGCTGAAATATTTAAGATAGTTTTACTTGTGCTTATTGCCAAGAAAATTTTTAAATTAAGAAAACTTATTTAGGTGATCTTTTAGATAAAATTCTTTGAAGAGTTCTTCGGTGCATTTTTAGTCTTCTTGCTGTCTCTGAAACATTTCTGTTACACAATTCAAAAACTCTGTGTATATGTTCCCATTTTACTCTATCTGCTGACATTGGATTTTCAGGTGGAGCCGCTTTTTTAGCAGGATCAGCTAAAAGAGCTTTTTCAACATCATCTGCATCTGCAGGTTTAGCCAAATAATCTATTGCTCCCTCTTTTATTGCTGCAACAGCAGTTGGAATATTTCCATATCCTGTTAACATTATTATTCTACTTTCAGGATTAGAGGTTTGTATTTGTTTTACAACTTCTAAACCATTGCCATCGCCCAACCTCAAATCAACAACAGCGAATCCTGGTTTTTTTGCTTTGACTGTATCAATTCCTTTTTGCACACCTTCAGCTTGAATAACTTCAAAACCCTTTTTTTCCATAGCCCTAGCTAATCTTTCTCTAAATGGATTGTCATCATCAACAATTAATAGTGATTTATTGTTGAAATCAGCTAAATTTTGTAATGCGCCTTCGTTTTTCATAAGTTCAATATGGGAATTTTTTTCCACAATTCAATAGGTCATTATTTGCTTTACATTAGGTAAGTATTGAATTAATTGCTCGATTCATTAAAGTTTTTTTAAATAAAAAGACTTTTTTTTGTTAAATTTTTTTTGGGGGGCATGAAAAATGCAAAAATTTAAGTCGGTTGAAGAACTAGTTAATCAACTGAGACCAGACAAACCGGTTTATTGTATTAGAAAGAAATCAATTCTTTCAGCTTCCAAATTTTTTCAAAAAAACTTTCCAGGTAAAATTCTATATGCTGTCAAAACAAATCCTCATCCTGAGGTAATTAAAACTTTATTAAAAAGCGGTATTAATCAATTTGATGTTGCCTCAGTGGAGGAGATAAAAGCAGTCAGAAAATTTGATCAAGTATCTAAGTGTTCTTTCATGCACACAATTAAAAGTAGAGAAGATATAAGTGAAGCATACTTCAAATACGGAGTCAAAACATTTGCACTTGATACTAAAGATGAATTGATAAAAATTATTGAGAGCACCAGCAATGCAAAAGATTTAGAATTATTTGTAAGAGTGGCTGTATCAAATGAACATGCTGAAATTGACTTATCAAAAAAATTCGGTGCTATAAATTCAGAGGCGGCAGGACTTTTAAGATTAGTGAAACAACATTCAAAAAAGATTGGATTAAGTTTTCATGTAGGATCGCAATGTATGCATCCAATTTCATACTCAAAAGGGATTTCCGAAATTGCAAATATAATAAAGAAAACGAAAATTGTTCCCGATTATTTAAATATAGGAGGCGGCTTTCCAACTATCTATCCAGATTTAATTCCACCCTCTTTAGAGAGTTATTTTGATGAAATTAAGAAAGGTTTAGAAAATTTAAATATTGAAAAACTACCAGAAATAATTTGTGAACCAGGTAGAGCCTTAGTTGCTGAAAGTGGTTCAACTATAGTTCGGGTTAACTTAAGAAAAAAACAAAAACTTTATATAAATGATGGAACTTATGGAACGCTTTTTGATGCAGGAACACCAAATATTGTTTTTCCATCTAAAATGATAAAAGATAATTCAAACAAAATTATTTCAAAAAAATTAACTGCATTTGATTTTTATGGACCAACATGCGACAGCATGGATTACATGAAAGGTCCTTTCCTTTTACCTAATAATATTAAAGAAAATGATTATATAGAACTTGGTCAATTAGGTTCATACGGCCTTACCTTTAGAACACAGTTTAATGGTTTCTATTCTGATAAAATTTATGAAGTTGAAGATAATGCTATAATGAGCCTCTATAACAAAGACAGCAACAAAGATACTTTAGTTGCTTAATGTCAAAAAACAAAAATCTAGGACATAATAGTAAAAAAGACTTTCTTAAAAATCCAGTTGAACATATAGATATTACATCTTTTGACTCTAGAAAAATTATTTCATCAATGGAGAAAATGTCATTTGTATCAAGAGAAACTGCAAATGCAGCAAACATCTATAATGAAATGTTAAAAGATAAAGATTGTACAATTTTTCTTACTTTAGCTGGTTCGACCTCAGCAGCTGGTTGTATGAATATTTACAAAGATTTAGTCAAATACAATATGGTAGATGCAATCGTTGCAACTGGTGCTTCGATAATTGATATGGATTTTTTTGAGGCATTAGGATTTAAGCATTATCAAGGCTCTCAATTTCAAGATGATACTGAACTTAGAAAAAATTATATTGATAGAATATACGATACCTACATCGACGAAGATGAATTACAAATTTGTGATAAGAAAATTTGTGAAATAGCTGATAACTTGGAGCCTAGAAGCTATACCTCTAGAGAATTTATTCACGAAATGGGGAAGTATCTCAAAAAAAACTCAGTAAAGAAAGATTCTTTAATTGAAACTGCCTATGATCACAATGTGCCAATATTCTGTCCTGCTTTTACAGATTCTAGCGCTGGTTTTGGTTTAGTAATTCATCAAGAAAAGAACCCGAAATCTCATATTACAATAGACTCTATAAGAGAATTTCGAGAATTAACTGAAATAAAAATTAAATCAAAAGGTTCTGGATTATTTATGATAGGTGGCGGAGTGCCAAAAAATTTTATTCAGGACACAGTCATATGTGCTGAACTTTTAGGTAAAGATGTTGAAATGCATAAATATGCTGTGCAAATTACTGTAGCAGACTCAAGAGATGGTGCGTGTAGCAGTTCAACTTTAAAAGAGGCTAGTTCATGGGGTAAAGTTGATGTCACGAAAGAACAAATGGTTTTTGCTGAGGCAACAAGTGTATTACCTTTGATTGCAAGTGATGCATATCATAAAGGTGAATGGAAAAATAGAGATAGAAAAAACTTTACAAAAATTTTTGGATAAAACATTGCAATATCTTTCAAATAAAAAAGGGTTTCTTGGAATAGATAATAAATTCAATTTTAAAGAAAAAGTTGTAATTGTTCCTTTTGGTCTGGAAAAAACTGTGAGTTATGGTGGTGGGACTAAAAATGGCCCAAAAGAGATAATTAAAGCTTCACATCAAGTTGAATTATATGATGAGGAATTAAATTGTGAACCTTACAAAAAAATAGGAATTAAAACTTTAAAACCTTTTAAGATTGATAAAAATATTAAAAAAGCTTTAAAAAAGATAGCTAACATAAATAAAGAAATTCTTAATAATAAACTTTTTCCAATGACTTTTGGTGGTGAACATTCAATCACACCAGGATGTATTGTTCCATTTGTTAAAAAACATAAAAATATCTGCCTCTTACATTTCGATGCTCATGCAGATTTAAGAGAAAGTTATAATGGTGAAAAATTTTCACACGCATCTGCTATCAGAAGATGTTTAGATTATAAAAACGTTTCAATAATCTCATTTGGAATTAGAAATATTTCTAAAGAGGAGATACCTTTTTTAAAAAAAAATAAATCTAGAATTAATATTTTTTGGGCAAAAGATAAAGCAAAATGGAATTTCAAAAAATTTAAAAAACTAATTAAGAATAAGACTGTTTATCTAACTTTTGATGTAGATGGTTTAGATTCGAGTATCATGCCTGCAACAGGAACACCTGAACCTGGCGGTTTATTATGGGATGAAGTTTTAGATATAATTAAGATTGCAGCCAAAAACTCAAACATCGTTGGCGCAGATATAAATGAGCTCGCACCGATCAAAGGATTTAATTCCTACAATTTTCTGGTAGCAAAATTGGCTTATAAAATATTATCCTATAAATATTTATATTAAATCTAAACTGGTTTAAGTGTTTTCAGCAGTAGTCTGAAAGGGATTAACATCATTAAAGCAACAAAAATTTTTACACTTAAATCTCCTAAAGACAATGTGATCCAAGGAATGCCTGTTCCATAAAAGGATATTGAAAAAAATATAAACGTATCAATTGTCGAACCTATTAAAGATGAGGTTAAAGGTGCAACAAACCATTCTTTTTTTCGCAATTTATCAAAAATTTGAACATCTAAGAGTTGAGCAACTAAAAAGGCAGTACCCGATCCAATTGCAATTCTTATAGATATCAAGTCTGTAAAGTTTGTTGAGAATAAAAGCGTAAAACTAATACCTATAGCAAAACCAATATAAACAATTTTTCTGGCAACTATCTTGCCAAAAGATCTGTTGGCTAAATCTGTGATCAAGAAAGCAATCGGATAGCTAAAAGCTCCATAAGTTAATATTTCTTCTAAACCATAATATTTTATAGGGAACTGAACTAAATAATTAGATGCTAAAACAACTGCTCCCATTAAAAATGAGAGTATAAAAAAAATTTTATTCATTAAGCTGTCTTAGATTGAACTTGTTTTTTTTGAAATGGAGACTTTATTAATAAACTTTTTTTCATCTTCTTTAATCTTGGAGACAAATTTTTATTTTTTACAGTCTTTAAAAACTCGTCAAAACTTCCTTTTTTATCTACAGATCTTACACCAGCATTACTTACAGTAAGTTTCATGCTTCTCTTTAAAAGTTCACTGGTAAATTTTACTTTTTTTAAATTAGGTAAAAATCTTCTCTTTGTCTTATTATTAGCATGACTAACGTTATGACCTTTAAGGGGAATTTTGCCGGTAAGTTCACATTTTTTTGACATAATATTTTCGACTATATAAAGTGAGTTGATGATTGCGTCAAGTTTATAAAATTTAAGAAGTTGTTTTTTTCCCTATGATTTCACTATAATGTTTAACTCCATCTCTTATCAATAATTCCTTAAGCTCTTTTTTAATAAGGTTTACAATATTTGGTCCTCTGTATACCATACCTGTATAAAGTTGAACATAACTCGCGCCAGCTAAAAACTTATTGTACGCACTTATTCCAGAGTCTACTCCACCAACTCCAATAATTTTAATTTTATTACCAAGAGTTTTATAAAATTTATTAATCAGCATTGTAGATTTTTCTTCTATTGGTTTACCTGACAAACCTCCTTTTTGATGCTTTTGAATGTCATTTAATTTATCTCGAGTAGAGTCAGAGGTGTTCGATAAAATGACTGCTTTTATATTATTGCTTAAAAGAACATCAGAAATTTTGGGTATTTCCTTATCTTTAATATCTGGTGAGACTTTTACTACAATTGGAATTTTTGAATTTAGTTTTGTTTTTTCACTATTAATTATATTTAATAAACTATTCAATTTTTCCTGATCATGAAAATTTCTCAGCTCTTCGGTGTTGGGAGATGAAATATTAATCGTAATATAGTCTGCAAATTCATGGAAGGTTTTTAAACATTCAACATAATCCTTCAATCTATCATTTGTATCTTTGTTGGGACCTATGTTAATTCCAAGTAAACCAATTTGTTTATTACTTGAGATCCTATCAACAATGTTTTTTGCACCTAAATTATTAAAACCCAATCTATTAATTAATGCCTCATCTTCGACTAATCTAAAAACTCTTGGCTTGGGGTTACCATATTGTTTAAGAGGTGTAACTGTGCCCACCTCCACAAAACCAAATCCCAATTTAAATAAAGAATTATAAACCTCAGCATTTTTGTCAAATCCTGCTGCCATTCCAATTGGATTTTCTATCTCTTTTTCAAATAATTTAGTCTTAAATAAATGGCTATTTTTATTTTTGTCCAAAACATTTGGTACGAAATTAAATTTTAATGACTTTATTGCCAAACCATGGGCTGTCTCTGGATCAAGTTTAAAAATTAGAGATCTTAAATTTGAAAACATTATTTAATTTTATTTATTATAAGATCTTTAGTTTCTTTAACACCAAAAAAACTTATAAAAAAACCCATCCGAGGGCCATTTTCGACTCCAAATACAACTTCATAAATTAATTTAAACCAGTCTCTCAAATTTTCTGAATACCCATTTTCTTTTCCTGTTGAATAAATTAAAGTTTGAATTTCTTCGGGAGACATCTTGTCATTACATTTATCTAAGGTTGATATTAGAGCCTCTAGTGCTTTTTTTTCTATTTGATCAGGTATTTTATATTTTTTTTTAGCTTTTATTACATCGTTAAAATATTTAATAGCATAACCAACTAGATTATCAAAAATGGGGTGATCTTTTTCAGAAATATTTTCCTTATATTTTTTTACGAACTTCCATAATAATTCTTTATTTTCGGCATTACTTGTTTCTACAAGATTTAATAACATGGAAAATGACATAATCATTTTTTCTTTTGGGACACTACCATTATGAACATGCCATACTGGATTCATCAGTAACTGAAGCTCATCTTGAGTTTTAGCCTTTTCAATAAATTCCAAATATTCGTCTACCGCTTTTGGAACTATCTCATTATAAAGTTTTTTAGCTCTTTTTGGATTTTGATACATATATAATGATAAACTTTCTGGTGAGGCGTACTCCAACCATTGCTCGATTGTTATTCCATTCCCTTTTGATTTAGAAATCTTTTCTCCTTTCTCATCCAAAAAGAGTTCATAAGCAAAACCAGATGGGTTTTTTTTTCCAATTAGTTTAATAATCTTAGTGGATAATATTGCACTTTCTATCAGATCTTTTCCGTACATTTCAAAGTCAACATCTAACGCATACCATCTCATGGCCCAATCGACTTTCCACTGAAGTTTACAATGACCATCTAATATGCTTGATTCTAAATCTTTACCTTTATTATCAAACACAATTTTAGACTTAGAATTATCAATTTTTTTAACTGGAATTTCCAAAACATGTCCTGTTTCTGGACAAATAGGAAGAAATGGACAATAAGTTTTTTGCCGTTCTTTTCCTAAAGTAGGCATTATGATATTCATTATTCCATCATAATTATCTAAAATAATTTGAAGTGTTGGATTAAAAAAACCCGATTTATACAATTGAGTAGAGCTCTTGAAATTATATTTAAAATTAAAATTATTTAAAAACTTTTTTAATTTCTCATTATTATGTTCACCAAAACTATTATATTTTTCAAAGGGGTCTGGTACGTCTGTCAAAGGTTTATGAAGGTTTTTTTCTAACAATTCTTTATTGGGTACATTGTCTGGTACTTTTCTAAGACCATCCATATCATCAGAAAAAGTGATAATTTCTGTTGGAAGATCAGTTAATTGTTTTAACGCATTAACCATCATAGAAGTTCTAGCAACTTCTCCAAATGTTCCTATGTGAGGAAGTCCACTTGGGCCATACCCAGTCTGTAGTGTAATTTTACCTTTTTTTTCTAAAAAAGATTTTCTTTCTCTAAGCATTTTTTTTGCTTCAACGATTGGCCAAGAGCTTGTTTTTTCTAAGTTTTCTTTTTTTATCATGAATAATTCAACAAAATCTTTAATTAGCGAACTACTTAATTCTTATAGAGTTGAAATTTATTTACCATAAAATAATGTTCTTTCAAAATGTCTAATTATAAAACAGTTTTTTTTACTCTTGGAATTCTTCAAATAATTCTTGGTATTTTTATGCTTGTTCCAATAATTGTACAATTTATTTATGGTCAAATAGATTCTTCTTTTTTTGGTGCAGCAATTGTTACAATTATTTTTGGAACCTTATTTTTTCTCTCCAATCTAGATCATGAAAAAAAACTTAATTTGCAACAAGCATTCCTTCTAACTGCATTAGCATGGTTAAGTATTGCTATATTTGGTTCATTACCCTTTATATTCTCTAATTTAGAATTTTCAGTCACAAATGCCTTTTTTGAAAGTATGTCAGGTATTACAACAACTGGTTCAACAATCATATCAAATTTAGAAAATATGCCTAAAGGGATATTATTTTGGAGAGCAATACTTCAATGGTTGGGAGGTATTGGTGTCATAGTGATGGCGATTACATTAATGCCCATAATGAATGTTGGGGGAATGCAATTATTTAAAATTTCAAACAATGATTCATCTGAAAAAATTCTTCCAAAGTCCAAAGAGATTGCTCTAAGATTGATTTATATTTACTCTGGATTAACAGCGCTATGTGCAATCACTTACAATATTTTTGGAATGAATATTTTTGATAGTATTACACATTCGATGACAACTATAGCAACTGGTGGATTCTCTAACTATAATCAATCCATTGGTTTTTTTAATAGCTTAGCGATAGAAACTACGGCTATGGTATTTATTATTTTAGGAAGTGTACCATTTATCGTGTACATTAAATTTTTGAATGGCAATAGGTCTATTTTTACATCAGACTCTCAAATCAAAACTTTTATTAAGATAATATTTATATCAATTTTCATTTTATCGATTTATCTTACTTTAAACAATTCAAGTTCATTTGATTTAAGATCAATTTTCTTTAACGTTATTTCTATTCTAACTGGAACCGGTTATGTCAATGCTCAATTTGACAATTGGGGTAGCTTTCCTCTAGTATTATTTTTAGCTTTGATGTTCATAGGTGGCTGTGCTGGTTCAACAACATGTGGCATAAAAATATTTCGTTTTCAAATTCTTTATTCATTTGTAATTAATCAACTAAAAAAAATTATTTACCCTAAAGGTGTTTTTGTGTTGAAATACGATAAAAATCCAATTGATGATAAATTCATAGCGTCAATCATCTCTTTTATTTACATGTACTTAATAATATTTTTTTTATTGTCTGCGTTATTATCTTTAAATGGACTTGATTTTATAACCGCAATTTCAGGTGCTGCGACCTCTATTTCAAATGTTGGTCCAGGTTTGGGATCAATAATTGGACCTAACGGAAATTTCTCCTCATTACCAGATTTTTCCAAATGGATTTTAACAATCGGTATGATCTTGGGTAGACTGGAGTTATTTGCTATATTAGTGTTATTTTTACCTTCATTCTGGAGAAATTAAAAAATGATAGAAATTAAAAAACAATCCCTTTCAGAAACATTTTCAGTTTATTTCGATAAAAGAATGTTAAAAATATTATTGCTTGGTGCCATCTCTGGTTTTCCTTGGGTATTGATAGGTAGTAGTTTAAGTCTATGGTTAAAGGAAGATGGATTAAGCAGATCTACAGTCGGTTGGGCTGGTCTTATATTTGCAGTTTATGCATTTAATTATTTATGGGCTCCTTTAATCGATCGTATTCAAATACCATACCTAACAAAAAAAATTGGACATCGAAGAGGGTGGATTGTCCTAATGCAGATATTAATCTTAATCTCATTATTTTTGTGGAGTGTAATTGATCCTTCAGAAAATTTAGCCCTTGTAATATCAGTAGGTTTACTCATTGCAATTGCTTCAGCAACACAGGATATTACTGTGGATGCTTTAAGGATTGAGCAAATTAGCGAAAACGAGGGTAAATCAATGGCTGCGGGCGCAGCAATGGCTGTCGTTGGGTGGTGGAGCGGATATAAATTAGGCGGAGTTTTGTCATTGTTTTCCGCAGATTTTTTAGAAAATTTAGGTTTTCAAAATTATTGGCAACTTACTTTTTTAATCTTAGGAATTTTAATAATTCTAATGAATATTGGATTAATGTTTGTCAATGAAACTGTCTCGACTGAAAGACAAATTAATCAGAAAGAAAATGATCAATTAATTGCTGGTAAATTCCAAAATTCAAATTTTCTTACTAAAACTATAACTTGGATCAGTGGAACAATCAGTGGACCTATAATAAGTTTTTTTAAAAAAAATGGCTTTCAAATAGCTTTGGGGATCCTAGGGTTTGTTTTTTTATTCAAAGTTGGAGAGGCTTTTTTAGGGCGTATGTCTATTATCTTCTATAAAGAAATTGGTTTTAGTAAATCGGATATTGCTATTTACTCAAAAACTTTGGGGTGGATAACGACTGTCATCTTCACTCTACTAGGTGGACTATTTGTAATAAGATCCGGTGTTTTAAAAGCAATGTTTTTAGCAGGAATTTTAATGGCGAGCACAAATCTTTTGTTCAGTCTTTTGGCGTGGAGTGGTAAATCTGAATTACTTTTTGCAATCGCTGTAATCTTTGACGACATAGCAGCAGCTTTCGCCACTGTTGCATTTGTTGCATTCATATCATTGTTGGTTGATAGAACTTATACAGCAACTCAATATGCTCTATTAGCTTCAATAGGTACTGCTGGAAGAACTACATTAGCCTCATCATCGGGCGCTCTAGTTGATTGGCTTAATGGAGACTGGGGTATATTTTTTATTTTAACTGCTATAATGGTAATACCATCTTTAATTATATTGTGGATAATAAGAAATAAATTAAAGATTAATGAAAAATAATCTTTTTTACAATTTTTCATTTGGAAATATAAATTCAAAACCTTCTAATAATTCTGAAACTTTATCGCAAATCTTATATGGTGAAAAATTTAAGGTATTAAAGAATAAAAAAAACTGGGTTAAAATTAAAACCAATTTTGACAATTATACTGGTTATATTAAAAAAAATAATTTTTACAAAAATTTTAAGCCCACTTTTAAAATAAATAAAACAAAATCCAGAATATTTATTAAAAAAAAAAATAAGTTTTTACCAACAAAAAATTATCTTTACTTTGCATCTGGCATATCAGTTTTAAACAAAAATAAAGGGCTAATTGAGTTTAAAAAGGACAGATGGATAAAAAAAAGTGATATTGTTAAAATTGATCATCTTGAAAAAGATTATTTAAAAATAATGAAATTATTCAAAAGTAGTAAATATCTATGGGGTGGAAAAACATCTGATGGTATTGATTGCTCTGCTTTGATCCAAATTTATTTTTATTATAACAGAATATTTTTTCCAAGAGATACAAAAGATCAAATAAAGTTTTGTAAAAGAAAAAAAGGTAAAAATTTAACTAAAGGAGATATAATATTTTGGAAAGGACATGTCGGTATATGTCTAAGTAAGTCTAAATTTATTCATGCCTATGGACCAAAAAAGAAGGTGGTAATAATGCCAACTAAAAAAACAATTCAATTAATTGATAAAACAGCAAATCTAAAAGTTAAAAAAGTAAGTAATATTGATAATTATTAATCTCTACCAAAGTCAGGTTTATCTACATCCTGTTTTAATTTGATTATTTTAGATCTAACTTTTTTTGTTTGAATTAATTTTTTAAGAATTAATTTATTATTTTTTGAATTAATGTCTGTCTTAAAAGATCTTAAATTTTTGATAAATATGTCAATTGCTCTTGAAACATTTTTTCTATTATCAAAAAAAATGTCTCTCCACATAATTTCATTTGATGCAGCGATTCTTGAAAAATCTCTTAATCCACCTGCGCTATATTTAATTAAGTCATATTTTTGCTTTTTCTCAAAATCTTGAGCTGATTTAACTAAATTGTAAGCTATTAAATGTGGTAAATGGCTTGTTATTGAAAATATTTTATCGTGTCTTTCCGCATTCATGATTACAGTTTTTGAACCCATTTTTTTCCAAAAAGAATTTAAAAATTTTAAATGTTTCATATTTATTTTCTTATTTTTTATCAATACACACCACTTATTTTCAAACAGATTTTCCCTACCATGCTCAGGCCCACTTACTTCTGATCCAGCTATAGGATGACTTTGAATCCAGGATATTTTTTTTTTTAAATTTTTTTTAATTATTTCTGAAGACTCTATTTTTGATGAACCAACATCAGTAATAATTTGTTTTGAATTAAAATTATTGTTTAATCTTAATATCATCTTTTTGTATTCACTCATTGGCGTACAAAAAATAATTAGATTTGATTTTGCAACTACCTCTTGTAGTTTATTTACGAGAGTTCCTGGCAACTTTAGTCTTTTGATCTTTGATATATTTTTTTTAGATTTTTCAAAAATGAAAATTTTTTTTGCTAATTTTTTTTTTGCAATTCTTTTTACTAACGAAGATCCTAACAAGCCACAGCCGATGATGAGCACATTTTTCATTAATTAAACATTCCTTTTACTGCTCTAATAAATTTTAAATTATCTGTTTTTGATCCAATAGTTAATCGTAACATATTTCTTATTTTGTAGCCATTTTCTGTTGATCTTAAGATAATTCCTTTCATTTTTAATTTTTCATAAAAATATTTTGCTTTAAATCTACATTTCCCAAAATTTAATAACAAAAAATTGGCCGATACATTATTTGAATCAATTCCATATTGCTTAAGAAAATTTTTCAATTTTTTTGCGTAAATAAAATTGTGTTTTATTGAACGATTTATAAACTTAGTATCCTTTAGAGACTCAATGGCAGCTTTTTGTGCTACCTCATTAACATTAAAAGGTGGCTTAATAACATTCAGTGCTCTAATAATTTTTTTTGAACCATATCCCCACCCTACTCTTAGAGAAGATAGACCGTAGATTTTAGAAAATGTTCTTAAAATAAAGACATTTTGTTTATTCTTAAATAATTTTAATCCACTTTTATAATCATTATTTTGCATATATTCTGCATATGCATCATCCACTACTAGCAGAATATTTTTTCTCAATTTTTTTCTAAGTTCTAAAAGCTCAGAACTTGTTAGGTATGTTCCGGTTGGATTATTAGGATTTGCTAAAAAAACAATTTTTGTTTTTTTTGAAACATTTTTAATAATTTCAGGAATTGATACTTTGAAATTTTTTTCTTTAGCAAAAATAACTTTTGCACCAACTATTTTAGCATATATTCTGTACATTAAAAAACTATACTGAGGAAGAATAACTTCATCTTTAGGATTCAAAAATAATTGACATAGCATTTGAATAACCTCATCAGATCCAGCGCCGCAAATAATTCTATCTTCATTGCATTTAAACTTTTTAGATATTTGTCTTCTTAAGGCATTAGACTTGCCATCTGGGTACCTAAAAAAACTTAAATTTTTATTAGACAAAATCTTTTTAGCCTTTGAGCTGACGCCTAAGGCCGACTCATTTGCAGATAGCTTTACAACTTGATGAAATCTCTTAATACTCGATTTACCAGGCTCATAGGTTTCAATATTCAATCTCTTAAATCTCATGGTTGCCAACTTTTATAAATTTTATGCTCTTTATAAATAAAAAAACATTTTTTTATATAGTTTAAGTGTAATTATTTTTAAAAATTGACATACTAAATAACTTCTAGTACAAAATTTATGCGCTGATTTACCTGAATTGCGAGCGCTTTAAAAAAACCGCTAAAAAAGTTTTTTTTCTCACAATTCAACTTTCAGCATTTATTATGAGTATAAAACAAAATATAAAAACGTTGATTGTTGAAAAACCACTAAAATTAGACTGTGGTCAGACTATTAATAATTTTCCTTTAGCGTATGAAACTTATGGTTCACTCAATAATGAAAAAGATAACGCAATTTTAGTATTTCATGCTTTAACAGGTGACCAATTTGTTACAGGTATAAATCCAGTGACCAAAAAGGATGGTTGGTGGTCTTACGCAGTAGGCTCTGGCAAGTCGATAGACACAGATAAATATTTTGTAATCTGTGCAAATGTAATAGGTGGGTGTATGGGGTCTTTTGGGCCTGGCCATGAAAATCCCAAGACAAAAAAAATTTATGGAACAGATTTCCCAGTTATCACAATTAATGACATGGTGAATGCACAAATTAATTTGTTGGATTTTTTTGGAATAAAAAAACTTTTTTCAGTAGTAGGTGGTTCAATGGGTGGAATGCAAGTCCTACAATTTATTAGTAATTATCCTTATAAAGCTAAAACAGCAATACCAATTGCTTGTACTTCAAGCCATTCTGCGCAAAATATTGCTTTTAATGAACTTGGCAGACAAGCCATTGCGGCTGATCATAATTGGTCTGATGGAGATTATAATTTAAAAAATATTGTACCCGATAAAGGATTAGCTGTAGCTAGAATGGCTGCACATATTACTTATCTCTCAAAAAAAGGACTTCAAGAAAAATTTGGTAGAAAACTTCAAGAAAGAGATGATTTAAAATTTGGGTTTGATGCTGACTTTCAAATTGAAAGTTATCTTAGATACCAAGGTTCTGTATTTGTAGATAGGTTCGACGCAAATAGCTATTTATATATTACTAGAGCAATGGATTATTTTGATTTAGTAAAACAATTTAATGGTAATTTATCTGATGCTTTTAAAAATACTAAAGCAAAATTTTTTATAATATCCTTTACCTCAGATTGGCTTTATCCAACACAAGAAAATAAAGACATTGTAATTGCCTTAAACGCAGTTGGTGCAAATGTGGGTTTCGTCGAAATTGAGTCTGATAAGGGGCACGATTCTTTTTTGCTTAATGTTCCCGATTTCTTAAAAGCTCTAAAAAATTTTTTAGATAAATCTTATGCAGAAAAACATTCATGAAGCCAGAATATAAAATTATTTCAGATTTAATTGAGAAAGATGCAAAGGTTCTTGATGTAGGATGTGATGATGGAACTTTGATGGAATTTTTAAAGACAAACAAAAATGCTAATATCAGAGGAATTGAAATTTCAAAAGAAAAAGTGCAAACTTGTATTGCTAAAGGGCTGACTGTTATTGAGGGGAATGCAGAATTTGATTTAAAGCAATTTCCAAATGACTCTTTTGAGTATGTTGTTCTTGGACAAACTTTACAAGCTTTTATAAATCCTGAAACTGTAATTAAAGAGCTTTTACGAGTTGGTAAAAAAGCTATAGTAACCATTCCAAATTTTGGGCATTGGAAAGTAAGATTAAATTTATTATTTAAAGGAACAATGCCAATTACAAACTCTTTACCTCATGATTGGTATAACACACCAAACATTCATATGTGCACCATAAAAGATTTTGTCAGATTTTCTAAGATTATTAACTTTAAAATTTTTAAATCTTTAGCGTTAATTAATGAAAATGTTTCTGATATTAATAACTCAAATCTTATTTTTAAAAATTTATTTGGAGAACTTGGTATATTTTTAATAGAAAAATAAATGAAAATTGAAATTATTAAATGTCTACAGGATAATTACAGCTACTTAATCATTGATGAAGAAAATCAAACCGCTTGTGTCATTGACCCTAGCGAGTCAGCGCCAATAATCAATTATCTTGATAATTCAAAAATAAATTTAAAATTCATACTTAATACACACCATCATTACGATCATGTGGGTGGAAATCTTGAATTAAAAAAAAAGTATAATTCTAAAGTGGTTGGATTTATTGGAGATAAAAATCGTATACCCGAGATTGATATATCTCTAGAGGATAATCAAATATGGAAACAAGATAATTTTGAAGCAAAAATTTATCATGTTCCAGGTCATACATCTGGACATATCGCTTTTCATTTTTTTAAAGAAAAAAAAATTTTTACTGGTGACACTTTATTCTCTTTAGGGTGTGGTAGAATTTTTGAAGGTACCTACGAACAAATGTATAATTCACTTAAAAAAATTAAATCATTACCAAAAGATACAGAAATATATTGTGGCCATGAATACACTTTACAAAACTCAAATTTTTGTATCGCCAATGACTCTGGTAATTTAAAATTAAAAAATAAAATACTAGAGATTAACAAGAAACTTAAAAATGCATTACCAACAATACCAAGTACTTTAGCTGATGAATTAGAATGTAATATATTTCTTAAAGCAAAAGATTTAGAAAGTTTTTCAAAATTGAGAGATTTAAAGGATAATTTTTAGTTAATAAGCTTGACTAAAGAAATGCCCTGACTATATTGCCTGATAAAAAAATCTATTTTATGTCATACGCAGTTATACAATCAGGTGGAAAACAATATAAAGTGAAGTCTGGTGAAATTTTAAAAATTGAAAAATTACCAAATTCAAAATCTGACACTAAAATTGAGTTTAATGATATATTGGCATATGGCGATAATAAAGTAATAGAAATAGGTTCGCCAACAATTCAAGGTGCCAAAGTTGAAGCAAACCTAATAAAAAATAGTAAAAATAGAACTGTACTTATTTTTAAAAAGAGAAGAAGACAAAATTCAAGAAGAAAAAATGGTCATAGACAAGAATATTCTATGATTAGAATAAATAAAATTTTTTCAAAAGATGGTAAAATTTTATCTGAGGCTGAGAAAATTTCTAAACCAACAAAAAAAGATTCTGAAAAAAAGGAATTGAGTAAATAAAGGAATAAAATATGGCTACAAAAAAAGCTGGTGGATCATCAAGGAATGGTAGAGATAGTGCCGGCAGAAGACTTGGTGTAAAAAAATATGGTGGTCAAAATGTTATTCCTGGCAACATAATTGTTAGACAAAGAGGCACTAAGATATTTCCAGGAGAAAATGTGGGTATGGGTAAAGATCACTCAATTTTTTCAGTAATAAAAGGTAAAGTTGTTTTTAAAAAAACAAAATCCGATAGAACTTTTGTTTCAGTAAAACCCAATTAATATTACAACTCAAAATAGCGTTGTATTATGAAATTCTTAGATCAAGTAAAAATTTATATTAAAGCTGGCAATGGTGGTGATGGCTCTCCAAGTTTTAGAAGAGAAAAATTTATCGAGTATGGTGGACCAGATGGTGGCGATGGTGGTAAAGGTGGTTCAGTAATTTTAAAAGCTGAGAGAAATTTAAATACTTTAATCGATTTTAGATATCAACAACATCATAAAGCAAAAAGAGGTAACAATGGTGCTGGACAAAACCGGA
The DNA here is from genome assembly GCA_902624315.1 of uncultured Pelagibacteraceae bacterium. Lineage (GTDB taxonomy): Bacteria > Pseudomonadota > Alphaproteobacteria > Pelagibacterales > Pelagibacteraceae > Pelagibacter. Next base: position 163,975 of record CACNXC010000001.1, read on the forward strand.
CTGGTAAAAGTGGAGATGATCTCATTCTCAAAGTTCCATTAGGTACTCAGGTTTTTGAAGAAGATAATAAAACCTTAATTTTTGACTTTATAAAAATTGGGGAGGAGTTTGTGGCTGCTGTAGGTGGTAAAGGTGGTTTAGGCAATACTAGATTCAAAAGTTCAACAAATAGAGCTCCAAGAAAATTTACTAAGGGTACTCGTGGTGAAGAATTTACTATATGGCTTCAATTAAAAACAATTGCAGATGTTGGAATAATAGGATTACCTAATGCTGGTAAATCAAGTTTACTAGCAGCTATTACTAATGCTAATCCTAAAATTGCAAATTATGAATTTACAACATTAAATCCTAATCTTGGTGTGGCAAGCTACGATGATAAAGAAGTTACAATTGCAGATATTCCTGGATTAGTAGAGGGCGCACATAAAGGAACTGGTTTAGGAATACAATTTTTAAAACATATAGAGAGGTGTAAATCTCTTTTACACATGATCGATATAACAAGCGATGATATAAAAAAAAGTTATAATCAGGTAAAAAAAGAATTAAAGAGCTATAGTTCCAAACTTGCAAAAAAAAGAGAGCTTATTGTTTTAAATAAAAGCGATTTAATTGACGATAAAGAAATGAAAAAAATTGAGAAAAATTTAAAAAAAATCACTAAATCAGAAATTATTACAATTTCTACAATAAAGAAGAAATATATTTCCAAAATTAAGGCAAAATTAGTTGGTTATGCATCTTAAAAATTCGAAAATTATAGTAATAAAAATTGGATCATCATTGATTGTAGATAGTAAAAAAAAGATAAGAAAAAAATGGCTATCTTCTTTTGCTAAAGATATTCAAAAACTAAAATCTAAAAATAAAAAGATTATCATTGTAAGTTCTGGAGCTATTGCACTTGGATGTAAAAAAATGAATTACAATAAATCAAATTTAAAGCTTGATAAAAGTCAAGCAATAGCCTCTGTGGGTCAAATCGAACTTATGAATTTATTTTCTCAAACTTTTTCAAAATTAAATATTAATATTTCACAAATTTTGCTAACTTTGGATGATACCGAGGAGAGAAGAAGATCAATAAATGCTAAAAGGACATTTGAGAACTTATTTAAGTTGGATTACATACCCATCGTTAATGAAAATGATACTATTGCAACGTCAGAAATAAAATATGGTGATAATGATAGACTTGCCTCTCGGGTTGCACAGATAACTAATGCCGATACTTTAATATTATTATCCGATGTAGATGGTCTTTTCACAAAAAATCCAAAATTATTTAAAGACGCAAAATTAATAAAAAAAGTGAATAATCTAGACAAAGATATGAAAAAAATTTACATAAAAGGGGTAACAGAGTTTGGTAAAGGTGGGATGAATACCAAAATTGAAGCTGCTAAGATTTGTAATTTGGCAGGATGTAATATGATTATTGCAAACGGATTATATTTAAATCCAATACAACAAATTGAAAAAAAAAATATTTGTACTTTATTTGAGTCAAGAATATCTAAATTACATGCACGAAAAAAATGGATAATAAGTTCTATTTCACCAAAAGGGACTCTTGTCATAGATGATGGTGCTAAAAAAGCATTAGTTGGTGGTAAAAGTTTATTGGCAGCAGGGATAATTAATTTATCAGGGAAATTTAACAAAGGTGATCATATAAAGATTCTAGATACTAAAAACAAAGAATTTGCGAGAGGTCTAAGCTCTTTTTCTTCTGAAGAAATAAATAAGATAATGGGTTGTCACTCAAATGAGATTGAAAAAAAACTTGGATACATAACAAAATCTGAAGTTGTTCATAAAGATGATATGGTCGAGGTTTAATGCAAAAGCTACTAACTGATATCGGAAAAAAATCAAAAAAAGCTATTAATAATAGGTTAAGCACAAAAAAAAAGAACAAAGTTCTAAAAGATTATCGTCTTATAATCTTAAAAAACAAAAAATTAATAATTAATGAAAATAAAAAAGATATTAAGAATGCCTCCAAAAAAGGTATTAAAAATAATTTAATCCAAAGATTAATGTTAAATGACAAAAAAATAGTTGCGATAACCAATTCTATAAAAAAAATTATTAGTTTAAGGGATCCTACAAATGTCATTTTAGAAAAATGGAAAAGGCCAAATGGTTTAGTAATATCAAAAGTATCTATACCTATTGGTGTAATTGGCGTTATATACGAAAGTAGACCCAATGTTACAGCAGATGTTGCATCGTTATGTTTTAAGTCTGGAAATGCCGTCATTTTAAAAGGTGGATCTGAAGCTTATTATTCTAATCTTATTCTCGCAAAATTCTTTAGAAAATCACTAAAGAAAAATAACGTTGATGAAAATTTTGTTCAGTTTTTAAAACTCAAAAAAAGAAGTGTTGTTGATTTTCTTCTACAAAAAATGAGTAAATTTATTGATGTAATAATTCCAAGAGGTGGGAAAGGTTTAGTTAAAAAAGTACAGGATTTATCATCTGTTCCAACAATTGGTCATTTGGAAGGTGTTTGTCATTCTTATGTAGATAAAAATGCAAATCCTAAGATTGCGAATAAAGTAGTTCAAAATGCTAAAATGAGGAATACCGCAATATGTGGAGCAACCGAAACAATTCTTTTACACGAAAAAATAATTAAAAAATTTGGAAATGAAATTTTAAAAAATTTAGAAGAAAATGGATGTAAAATTATTGGTGATAATAAGATAAGAAAACTTTATGATAAAAAAATTCAGAAAGCTTCAATAAAAGATTGGTCAAAAGAATATTTATCACCTGTTGTATCTGTGAAATCAGTAAAAAATATAGATGAGGCTATAGCGCATATTAACAAATACGGAACCATGCATACGGATTGTATTATTACTCAAAACAAAAAAGCAGCAAAAAAATTTTTAAATGAGGTAAAAAGTTCAATTGCTATGCACAATACTTCAACACAATTTGCAGATGGAGGTGAGTTTGGGTTTGGTGGCGAGGTGGGAATCTCAACCAACACACTTCCACCTAGAGGTCCCGTAGGACTTAATCAACTTATTTCCTATAAATATCAAGTCACCAGCAAAGGCCAAGTAAGGAAGTAATTTGAATTTGAAAAAAAAAAGAATTGGAATTTTAGGTGGTTCATTTGATCCTGCTCACAATGGTCATCTAGCTATATCTAAAGAAGCAGTAAAAAGATTTAAACTTGAAAAGATTATATGGGCCATAACAAAAAAAAATCCTTTTAAAATAAAAAGTTCTTTAAGCCTGCAATCTAGAATTAAAGGATGTAAAAAGATTATTAAAAAAAATAAATTTATTGAGGTCAAATTTTATGAAAATAAAATTAAATCAAATAAAACAATAAACCTAATAAATTACTTCAACAAAAATAAAAAAAATGAAATTTTCTTCTTAATGGGTGCAGATAATTTAGTTAATTTCCATAAATGGCATAAATGGAAACAGATCTCAGAAAAATGTAATATCTTAGTTTTTGATAGATATGGATATAAGAAAAAATCATTAAATTCTAAGACATATAAAACCCTTAAAAGTGAGAAATTTAAATTTGTTTATTTTAATAAAGTCAATATTTCGTCTTCTCAATTAAGGAAAATTTGATAGTCTAAAATTAATTAATGGATAAAATTTCAGATCTTAAAAATTGTATCATCAAAACATTGGATATTAACAAGGCTCAAGACATAATAAGCATAGATCTCAAAGACAAAAGTTCTATGGCTGATTTTATGATTATTGCGAGCGGCACTTCATCTAGGCACATACAATCTTTATCCGAGCAAGTTTTGGAAAAATTCAAAGACAATGGCATAAAAAATTCAAAAATTGAGGGCGCAGATAGTAGTGAATGGAAATTAATTGATGGTATAGACTTAATTGTTCATATTTTTCACCCAGAAAAAAGAAAATTTTATGAACTTGAAAAAATGTGGTCAGAGCTAATACCTAAAGAAAAATTAATTATCTAATGAAAAAAATATTAACATTATTTTTATTTTGTTTTCTATTTCAGCAAGTGAATTCAGCTGAAAATGATATTTACAAAAAAATTGATTTATTTGGAGAAGTGCTTGAAAAAATCAATAAAGAGTATGTAGATGAAATTAATCAATCTGAGAGTATGGACTCTGCAATCAATGGCCTTCTACAATCTCTTGATCCTTACTCGGCATACATGTCTCCAGAAATATTTAATGAAATGCAGACTGAGACTAGCGGTGAATTTGGGGGTCTTGGTATTGAGGTAAGTATGGAGTCAGGTGTTGTAAAAGTCATTTCTCCTATAGATGACACGCCAGCATCTAGAGCAGGGATTAAAGCAGGCGACTATATTGTTAAAATTAATGATGTTCAAGTTCAGGGCAAATCTCTCAGCGAAGCTGTTGATTTAATGAGGGGGCCAGTTGGATCAGGAATTGAACTCACAATTCGAAGACGTGGAGAGAGAAAAGCTCTAATATTTAATGTTGTAAGAGAGATTATACAAATTCAATCTGTTAAAGCTGACATTTTAGAAAAAAGTATAGGTTATTTAAGACTAACCTCGTTTAATGAAAATAGTGGCAAACAGATAGAAAGAGAAATTAAAAAATTAGAAAAAAATAAAGATGTTAAGTCATACATTTTAGATTTAAGAAACAATCCTGGCGGACTACTTTCTCAAGCAATAAAAATCTCCGACTTTTTTTTAGATAATGGAGAGATCGTATCCACAAAAAGTAGAAAACCTTCTGAAAATAGAAAATGGTTTGCAAAAAAAGGTGACCTTACAAATGGAAAAATCTTGATTGTTCTTATTAACTATGGATCGGCTTCAGCATCAGAAATAGTTGCGGGAGCCCTCAAAGATCACAAAAGAGCAATTTTATTAGGTGAAAATAGTTATGGTAAAGGGTCAGTACAATCTATCATTCCCCTTAAGAATGATGGAGCAATTAGGCTCACAGTAGCTAAATACTATCTTCCTTCCGGAAAATCTATTTCTGAAGTTGGTGTATCTCCAGATATAGAAATTGATGAGGAAAATGATGATTTCAGGATCAAAACTGAAACTGACAATCAGTTAGAATACGCCATTAAACTTCTCAAAGGCTAATATGGAAGAAAGATTCAGAAATCTGCCACTTAGAAGTGGAGTGGGAATTGTTGTCCTTAACAAGGAGAATAAAGTTTTTGTAGCAAAACGAATTGATAATCCAAAAAATTTTTGGCAGATGCCACAAGGTGGAGTAGATGATGGAGAAGATTTTTTAGCTGCCGCTTATAGAGAATTAGAAGAAGAGACTAGTATCAAAAATGTAGAGCTTGTAACAGAAATAGCAGGCACAATTACCTACGAGCTACCAAAAAGTTTACTAGGTATTATTTGGAAAGGTAAATATAAGGGACAAAAACAAAAATGGTTTTTAATGAGATACCTGGGCAAAGATGAAGATATAAATATTAAGACAAATAAACCAGAATTTTTAGAGTGGAAGTGGATTGAATTAGATAAAATAACTGAAGTGGTAGTGGATTTCAAATATCATGTATATAAAGAACTTAAAGAAAAGATAAAAATAATAATTAATTGATAGACTTTAAGGTTTCAACTTTTTGATCAGCCAGATATTTCAATTGATCACTAATTTCTGGTTTATTAGATTCTTCCTCCGCATTTTTTAATAATTCCAGCAGTTTATTTTTCTCAATGTCTTTTAAATTAAGGATGTAGCTAGTTAAAATGGATAAAGTATTATTTTTAAATTCAATAATTCCATCATCAACATAATACTTTTCTTCACCAGATTTTGCTTGAATTGTAATGATACCTGGTTTTAAAAATGAAATTATAGAAATATGATCTTTTAGTATCCCCATTTCTCCTTCAAATGCAGGAACAACTACTTCATTAACATCCTCTTTTGATAAGAAGGATTTCTCTGGATTAACTATTTCTATTTTAAATTCATCACTCATTAAGCTGCTGCATCTTTAGACATTTTTTCAGCTTTTTCGATGGCTTCTTCAATGGTTCCAACCATATAAAATGCTGCTTCTGGAAGATGGTCATATTCACCTTTGCAAATTGCATCGAAACCCTTAATTGTTGACTCTAAATCAACTAGTTTTCCTGGTGATCCTGTAAATACCTCAGCTACAAAGAATGGTTGAGATAAAAACCTTTGTATTTTTCTAGCTCTCGCTACGACTAATTTATCTTCCTCTGATAATTCATCCATACCTAGAATAGCAATAATATCTTGTAATGATTTATATGTTTGTAATATTTTTTGTACCTCACGAGCTACTCGATAATGCTCATCACCAACAATTCTAGGGTCAAGAATTCTTGAAGTTGAGTCTAATGGGTCAACTGCAGGATAGATACCTATTTCAGCTATCTGTCTTGAGAGTACCGTTGTTGCATCTAGATGAGCAAATGAGGTTGCTGGTGCAGGATCCGTTAAGTCATCAGCAGGTACATAAATTGCCTGTACTGATGTAATAGAACCTTTATTAGTTGTGGTGATTCTCTCTTGTAAATTTCCCATATCAGTTGCCAATGTTGGCTGATATCCTACTGCAGATGGTATTCTCCCCAATAATGCTGATACTTCAGAACCTGCTTGAGTAAACCTAAATATATTATCAACGAAAAAAAGAACATCTTGTCCTTCTTGATCTCTAAAATATTCTGCAACCGTTAATCCTGTAAGTGCCACTCTAGCTCTTGCCCCAGGGGGTTCATTCATTTGTCCATAAACTAAAGCAGCCTTAGAACCAGGACCCTCAGATTTTATTACCCCTGACTCCATCATTTCATGATAAAGATCATTGCCTTCTCTAGTTCTTTCACCTACACCCGCAAAAACTGAAAAGCCTCCATGAGCTTTAGCAACGTTGTTGATTAGTTCCATAATTAAAACAGTTTTTCCAACACCCGCACCACCAAACAAACCTATCTTTCCTCCTTTTGCATATGGAGCTAAAAGATCAATTACTTTAATTCCAGTTACAAGTATTTCTGTTTCTGTGGATTGATCGTTAAATTCTGGCGCTGGTCTATGGATTGGCCAATTTTCTTTGGTTTTTACTTCTCCTCTTTCATCTATCGGTTCCCCAACAACATTTATAATTCTTCCTAAAGTTTCAGGTCCTACTGGCACTTTAATTGGAGCATTTGTATTTATTACTTCATCACCTCTTTTTAATCCTTCAGTAGCGTCCATCGCAATTGTTCTTGCAGTAGACTCTCCCAAGTGTTGAGCTACTTCAAGCACTAGTCTATTATTTCCATTTTTACATTCTAAAGCTGTTAATATTTCTGGTAAATCACCTTCAAACTTTACATCAACAACTGCTCCTATAACTTGTGTAATTATTCCCTTGCTCATAATTATAAACTTTCTGCTCCTGATATTATTTCTATTAGTTCTTTTGTAATTGCTGCCTGACGACTTCTATTATATTCAATAGTAAGTTTATCAACCATTTCACCTGCGTTTCGAGTTGCATTATCCATTGCACTCATTCTTGCGCCTTGTTCGCTAGCTGAATTTTCTAACATCGCTTTAAATATTTGCGTCGAAATATTTTTTGGTAATAAATTACTTAAAATTTCATCCTCATTTGGTTCAAATTCGTAATTATCTTCTGAATTATTTTGATCATCGCTTTTTGTATTTAAAGGGATAATTTGTTGAGCTTGAGGTATTTGAGTTATTACGTTTTTAAATTGATTGTAAAAAATAGTACAAATATCAAATTCTTCTTTTTCAAACTTATCAATAACTATTTTTCCAACTTTTTCGGCATCAAAATAATTTGCATTTTTCGAATTTTTAAAAGAGATGTTCTTAATAATTTTATTTCCATAAACCCTTTTCAACTGATCATTTCCTTTAGAACCAACTGTAATAATCTTTAATTCCTTACCCTCTTTATTTAGCTTGGCAAAATAACTTTTAGCTTTTTTAATTATATTTGCATTAAAACCTCCACATAAACCTCTATCTGATGTCAGCACAACGCAAAGGTGAACTTGTTCTTTCCCTGAGCCCGATAGTAATTTAGGAGCTGCTTCTTTATCGGAGATACCACTAGATAAATTTAAAATTATATTATTCATTTTTTCAGAATATGGCCTTCCTTTTTCAGCGCTATCTTGAGCTCTTTTTAATTTAGCTGCGGCTACCATTTTCATAGCTTTTGTAATTTTTTGTGTAGATTTTACACTTGTTATTCTTTTTTTTAAATCGTCCAAACTAGCCATAAATTAATTAAGATTTAAAGTTTTTCTTAAGATTGGTAATTACTTCAATTAAAGTTTTTTCAGTTTCTTCCTCTAACTTACCAGAACTTAAAATAGATTGTATTAACCCTGGTTTATCAGATTTACATCGTTCAATAATTCTATTCTCAAATTCAGCAATATCTTTTAAATCAATATCATCTAAATATCCTTTTACTCCACAAAATACAGATATCACCTGTTCAGCAACAGTCATTGGTGAATATTGTTTTTGTTTTAATAACTCAGTTAATTTAGATCCTCTATTTAAAAGCTGTTGAGTTGAGGCATCCAAATCAGATCCAAATTGAGCAAAAGCTGCCATTTCTCTATATTGTGCCAATTCGAGCTTCATTGATCCTGATACTTTTTTCATAGCTTTTGTTTGCGCTGCTGATCCAACCCTAGAAACAGAGAGTCCAACATTAATTGCTGGTCTTATACCTTGGTTAAATAATTCAGTTTCTAAAAAAATTTGTCCGTCAGTAATTGAAATTACGTTAGTTGGAATGTAAGCAGAAACGTCTCCACCTTGGGTTTCAATTATCGGAAGAGCTGTCAATGAACCTCCACCATGTTCATCACTTAATTTAGCAGCTCTTTCCAGTAATCTACTATGAAGATAAAATACATCACCTGGGTATGCTTCTCTGCCTGGTGGTCTTCTTAAGATTAGTGACATTTGTCGGTAGGCAACTGCTTGCTTTGATAAATCATCATAAATAATTAGAGCATGCATGCCATTGTCTCTAAAATATTCTCCCATTGCACACCCCGTGTAAGGAGCCAAAAATTGAAGTGGAGCTGAGTCTGATGCTGTTGCTGCTACTATAGTTGTATATTCCATTGCACCAGCTTCTTCTAAAGTTTTTTGAATTTGTCTTACAGTTGATCTTTTTTGACCAACCGCAACATAAATACAATAAAGTTTTTGTTTTTCATCTCCAGACTCATTAATCTTTTTTTGGTTGATGATTGTGTCAACTGCGACTGCAGTTTTGCCAGTTTGACGATCTCCAATAATTAATTCTCGTTGACCTCTTCCAATTGGAACTAGACTATCAATTGATTTTAAACCTGTTTGCATTGGTTCACTTACAGACTGTCTTGGAATAATACCGGGAGCCTTAACTTCAACTCTACTTTTTTTAACACTTTTATCTAATGGTCCTTTTCCATCAATTGGATTTCCCAATCCATCAACGACTCTTCCTAATAATTCTTTTCCGACAGGGGTATCAACAATACTTCCCGTTCTTTTTACTACATCTCCCTCTTTAATATTTCGATCATCTCCAAAAATTACAACACCTACATTTTCACTTTCTAAATTTAAAGCCATACCTTTTGAACCGTCAGAAAATTCTACCATTTCACCAGCCTGGACATTGTCTAAGCCATAAATTCTTGCTATACCATCTCCAACTGACAAAACTTGACCAACCTCAGAAATTTCAGCCTTTTCACCAAAATTTTTGATTTGTTCTTTTAATATTTTTGTAACTTCTGAGGGATTTATATCCATATTATGCCTCTATCATTCTATTTTCAATTTGTTGTAATTTACTTTTTATAGAAGTATCAATCATAGTGCTTCCTACTTGCACAATCAAACCTCCAATTAAACTTTCATCTTGTTTATAATTCAATTTAATCTTTGATTTAAAATTGTTAGATAACTCATCTGTAATTTTTTTAATCTCATCTTGAGTTAAGGATTTTGCAGATTTAATTTCAGCTTTCAACTCACCTCTTTTCTCTGTACATATTTCAATAAAACTTTTTAGAATTTTTTCAGTATAAAAATATCTTCTTTTTAAAATTAAAAAATTTAAAAAATTTTTAAATAAATTTTCTAATTTAAAGTTATTAGAAATCCTATTATTAATATCTGTTAGAATATTTTGACTTAAAGTGGGGTCTTTTAAAAAACTATTAAATTCTTTGCTTTGATCGATTAAATGTAAATATGCCAAAGAATTTTCCTCGATTTGTGGAAGTAAATTTGCCTCTTCGGCAAGCTCGTATAAAGCTAAGGAATATCTACTAGCTGAAGTGCTGGAAAATTCTTTATTTTTACTCAAATTTATACCTATTAAATATTGAAGATTTATTAATAATTCTCGAGTTAATTAACATATGACCAACTGGTCTTCAAGTAACACGTTTGTCAAAAAAAGCATTTTTTTTTGGATTAATTGAAGCTTATTGGATCAACATCAACTGAAAGTTTTATTCCTGAGGTAAATTTATATTTTGGTATTAACTTTGCCAATGAATTCTGTAACTTTAATGTTTTAAGCCCTCTTATTAAAAGCCTAACACGATATTTTCTCTTCAATCTAAATATTGGTGCATTCACTGGACCTAATATTTTTCCACAAATCTTATTTTCTAAAAATAATTTAAATCTTAAGGCCTCTTTTTCTAATTTATTTTCATTATCACCAGTCAAAATTAAAGAAATAAACCTTTGAAATGGAGGAAGATTATTTATTTTTCTAATTCTAATTTCCTTTTCCAGAAAATTTTCAGGATTTTTATTAGTAATATCTGAAATCATATTGTTATTTATATTATAAGATTGAAAATAGATTGTGGCTGATTTTCCAGTTCTACCCGCTCTGCCCGACAATTGGTGATAAAGTTGTAAATTTTTTTCTGCACTTCTTAAATCATGACCATTAGATGATAAATCAATATCTATTACTACAATGCAATTTAAATTTGGAAAATGAAACCCCTTTGAAATCAATTGAGTGCCAACTAAAATTTCAATTTCATTATTTGTGATTTTTTCTAACTTATCTTTTGAACTTTTTTTATTCATAGTGTCACTAGAAAAAATTTCTACTATTTTGTTAGGGAATTTTTTTTTTACTTCCTCAGAAATTCTCTCTACACCTGGACCACTAAATATAAAGTCACATTTTCCATCTTTTTTACAATTTTTTTCTAAATGGGTTTTGTATCCACAATAATGACATAATAAATTTCCCCTTATCTTATGGTAAACTAAATTTATAGAACAATTTGGACATGAAAATGTATCATAACATTTTTTACATAGCACATTAGGTGAAAATCCTCTTCTATTTAAAAAAAATAAAATTTGATCTTTTTTTTTTAAATGAATATTTACTTTTTCAATAATTTCATTTGATATCCAAGATTGTTTTTCCATCTTAGCATTATTTAAATCAATTATTTCATAGTTAGGCAGAGATGCGTTTTGATATCTATTTTCTAGCTTTGATAATTTATATTTTTTTTTTTTTATATTCTGAAAAGTCTCAACTGATGGAACAGCTGTTATTAAATTTACGGGTATATTCTCAAAAGATGCCCTTGAAATTGCCATATCACGTGCATTATAAATTACACCTTCATCTTGTTTGTATGACTGATCATGTTCCTCATCGACGATTATTAATCCTAATTTTTTAAATGGTAAAAAAAGTGCAGATCTAGCACCAATAACAACTTTTATTTTTCCTGTTACTATACCGCTCCAAATTATTTCTTTATTTTTTTTTTGAAATACCAGAATGCCAGATTGCCGGCTCTGTACCAAAAAATTCTAAAAATTTTTTTTCAAATTGATTGGTTAAACCAATCTCTGGTAACATAATTAAACCTTGATAACCTTTTTTTAAAATAACTTTTAAGGCTTCAAAGTAAACTATTGTTTTTCCGGATCCAGTAGTACCTTGCAACACATGAACATTAAAATTTTGATTTGAATTATTTATTTCATTTAGAGAGACTCTCTGATCCTTTGTTAGCCGATATAAATTTTTTTTTTTTTCAATTTGAAATACTTTATAAAATTTATCTTCAAATTTCCCAATAGGTTTACCACTTAACAAAGTCATTTTTAAAGCCATACCCTTAGATATAAGATTGTATTCTGAAAACCAGTTTAAGAAATTTAAAGTTTTTATATTTAGTTTTGGAATGTCTAGTTTCTTAATTATTCTTTTTATCTTAAAATTTTTTTCGTTTTTTTTTTGAAATTCATTCCATACAACGCCAATCTTTTTTGAAGTACCAAATGGTACCTCTACAAAATCTCCTACACTTAAATTTAAGTTACTTTCATATGTAAAAGGATAATTAAAAATATTAGGTAAAAGAATCGGAAATTGCATAGTTTATTATATAACAACTTATAAATATTTATTATTTAGTTTTATTTTTTTGAAGTTTTTAAAAAGTCTAAAACTAAAAGACCATTAGAAAAATTGTATGTATGCGTGCCTTCAATATCTTTTAAAAAATTAGGTGAAACTTCAAATTTACTCTGTTCTTTATAATTATCTTCATTTAATTCTTCAATTTTTGCTACCCCCAATGATTCGCCATATCTATTGAAACCCGGTTTTTGATAAACTCTATAAAAATTATTATCTTCAATTATTAATCCAGCATTTCTTGCAAAAAAAGGATCAAATATTACTGGATTTTTTTTATGAGGCTTCCAATCATCAGAAAGAATATTTTCACAGCTAAAAACGTGTAATTGAGAGTTATGATCTAATAAAGAACTATTTGATAAAGTAGTAAGCAACCACCATTTTTTATCTTTATAAAAAATATTAGTATCTACTGCTGAAACATTTTTTATTAGAGTTTTAGCAAATTTCCACTTAAGAGGAAAATCGACACATTTATACAATCTTATATCTTTGGCCTCATGTGTTTCTGGACACATATACAATTCTTTTTCGTGATGAAATAAAAATGGATAAGAAAGATGAAAATTTTCTTCTAGCACTACCCCCAGTTCTTTAAATGAATCATTATTAATTTCGTAAACGGAAATACAACCCTTATTAGTCTTACAATTATAATCCTCAACAAAACAATAGTGATTATCGCCTTTTTTGATAATAAAAGGGTCTGCTAGGTATCTGCCTGGAGGATTAGGTATTATTTTTGTTTGGGTAAGGTTTACACCCTGCCATTCATTCGTAAATTTATAGGCAATATTCCATTTGTAATTATGTAAAAAATTTTTATTTAAAATGTTAATTAAAATTTTTTTTAAAGTAGAAAATAAATAGGATAATAAAATATAAAGTGAAGGTATTGAATAAATTTTCCCTGTAGTTTTTTTCTCAAATTTAAGTCTTTCCTTAGGGTTATGTGATGTTATTTCATCCACTATGTGATGTAGAAAAATATTAGATTTTTCCAAGAGATTAATTAAATTTATTGTATAAATCCAATGAGTAGTAAAATAACCTTTAAATAATACTTCACCATTATCAAGCTCATTTCCAAGTCTTTGTATTATAAATCCGGTTCTTGTTTCTTTATTGATTATTTCCCAAAATCCCGGCGGTCCACCACGATAAAAATCATTATCACCATGATGAAATGAAATTATGCCATTTTTGCAAAGTTCTAAAATTTCTCCTTTTAAGATTCCAGATCCACCACGTATTAAAAGATTTAAATTTAGTGATCTAATTTTTTGTAAATCAATTTCATTATAAGTATAAAAAAGACCATTTTCTGATATTTCTGGTTCAACTTCAATTGATTCAATATTAAATTCTTTAAGAGAATACTCATTAAAGAAATCTGAAAAAACTTTAAATCTCTTTAAAATCATTGACTCTAATATGGTCATCATTTTAAATCCAGCAGCAGATACAAATTTTTTAAAACCTCTTCTTTTTATATACTCTGATGATTTTTCTAAAAAATTTTGATTTTTTTTTGAACTAATTTTTTGAATTATAATATGGCTTACTTCATAATTATTTGATTTTTGTGACGCCGTAATAAAGTCAAAAATTTGTTTCGATGAGTTTAGGTTATCAACAATTATACCTACCCTAGCTTTTTTCATTATTTTTTTACCAAAAATTTACCAATTAAGAGTGTATAGCTCTTTTCTCTACTGATAAAGCTGCTTCTTTTACTGCTTCTGAAAAAGTAGGATGAGCATGACATGTACGCGCTATATCTTCTGAACTTGCTCCAAACTCCATCGCAATTCCAATCTCAGCAATTAATTCTCCAGCGTGTGGACCTATTAAGTGTGCTCCCAATACTTGATCAGTTTTTTCATCAGCAAGAATTTTTACAAAACCTTCGGTGTCATCAATGGCTTTTGCTCTAGAGTTAGCCATAAATGAAAATTTTCCAATTTTATAATTTATTTTCAGTTCTTTTAATTGTTCCTCTGTTTTTCCAATAGAGGCAACTTCTGGACTCGTATAAATCACACCAGGAATAGTATCATAGTTAACATGACCTGATTGACCTGCTATATTTTCTGCAACTGCAATTCCCTCATCTTCAGCTTTATGAGCTAACATGGGACCACTTATTACATCTCCTATTGCATAAATATTATTTTGATTAGTTTTAAAATTTTTGTCTGTTTTTACTCTCTTTTTTTCATCTAATTCCACTCCAATTTTTTGAAGATTTAGTCCCTCTGTATTTGGCTTTCGACCAACAGATATTAATACTACATCACATTCAAAATCTTTTTTGGTACCATTTTCGTTTAAAGTTGAAACAATTGCATTGTTGTTATTCTTTTTAATTTTTTCTACTTTATGCTGCATATGAAAATTGATACCTTGTTTTTTTAGAATTTTCATAAACTCACTTGAAATCTCTTTATCCATACCTGGTGTGATATGATCTAGAAATTCGACTACATGGACTTCTGAACCAAGTCTAGACCATACAGATCCCATCTCTAAACCTATGTATCCTCCACCAACTACGACCATTTTTTTGGGGACTTGTTCTAATTTAAGTGCTCCAGTGGATGAAACAATTACTTTTTCATCAATTTCAACTCCTGGCAATGATACTGGAACTGAACCAGTAGCAATTATAGTATTTTCAGTTTGTATAATTGTCTCTTTATTATCGTTATCTTTGATTACAATATCATTTTTAGATTTGAAACTTCCGGTACCTTTAAAATAGGTGACTTTGTTTTTTTTAAGGAGAAACTCCACTCCTTTAGTCAAAATTGTAACCGCTTTGTCCTTATTCTTCATCATTTTTGACAAGTTTAATTTTACCTCACCAATTTCAATTCCCTTATTTGATAGACTTTGTGCGTTATGAAACTCCTCAGATAAATTTAATAAACTTTTAGAAGGAATACATCCAACATTCAAACAAGTACCACCTAGTGAACCTCTAGATTCTATACATGCAGTTTTAAGGCCTAATTGTGCCAATCTTATTGCGCAAACATAACCTCCAGGTCCTCCACCAATTACTACCGCTTGAAATTTATCTGTCATTTAAATATCCAAAAATAGCCTTCTTGGTTCCTCTAAATTTTCTTTGATCATTTTTAGAAAGGAAACAGACTCTTTACCATCAACAATTCTATGGTCGTACGATAACGCTAAGTACATTATAGGTCTGATCTTAATTTCTCCATCAACTACAATAGGTCTATCAACTATATTATGCATACCTAAGACACCTGATTGTGGAAGATTAAGAATAGGGGTTGAAAGCATTGAACCATAAACACCTCCATTACTGATAGTGAAAGTTCCACCTTGAAGATCTTCAATTGTCAATTTCCCATTTTTTGCTTTTTCAGAAATTTCTTTAATATTTTTTTCAATATCTGCGAAGGACAATTCATCTGCGTTTTTGAGGACTGGTACGACCAATCCTTTTTCAGTGCCAACTGCAAAACTTATATTATAATAATTTTTATAAACAATTGTATCACCTTCAATTTCAGCGTTTATCGCTGGGAAATTTTTTAATGCTACTATACTTGCTTTAACGAAAAAAGACATAAACCCCAATTTTACCCCATAGCGATTTTGAAAATCATCTTGATTTTCTTTCCTCATTGTCATTACATTTGACATATCAACTTCATTAAATGTTGTCAGTAAGGCTGCATTTTCCTGTGCTTGTTTTAATCTCTTAGCAATTGTTTGTCTTAATCTGGTCATTTTAATTCTCTCCTCTTGACCATATTTTATTTTTCTTTCAGATGGAGGAGGATTGACACCCATTAAATTAATTAAATCACCTTTTAAAACTCTGCCATCTTTTCCTGAACCTTTGACTGAACTGATGTCTATTTTATTCTCAGTTACAATTTTTCTTACAGCTGGAGATAAAGTTTGATCGATTTTTGTCTCAACTTCTGCTTTTAAAGGTTCGACCTCTTTCGTAAGAATTAGTGGTTTTTCTTCTTCAACATTATCGTGGAAAACTTCTATCACCTCATTTTTATCATCTTCGTCTGTCAAATTATCTTTATCTTTATCAACTTTGACAGTGGGTTGTATCTTTTTAATCTCTTGATTTTCTTCTAATTTATTTTCACTCTCTGAAACTGATCCTAAATCAGCGCCAACTTCAACGACTGATCCATTCTTTGAATTTATTTTTGTGAGAATACCAGATACCGGAGAAGGAACTTCTAGATTTACTTTATCAGTTTCTAGTTCAACAAGTGGTTCATCAGCTTCAACGGATTCACCTTCATTTTTTAACCACTTAGAGACTGTTGCCTCTGTGATACTTTCCCCAAGAACTGGAACTAATATCTTTTCACTCATTAATATTTATTCAAAAACTTTCTTTATAATTTCTTGTTGTTGAGAAACATGTCTTTTGGCATATCCTGTTGCAGGTGATGCATCTGGACTTCTTCCAATATAAGAAATTATACTATTCTTAGCCTTTATATTATCTAATGTCCATTGGATATAGTCTCTGACTGAAAACCAAGCACCCATATTTTTTGGTTCTTCTTGACACCAATAAAATTTTGCTTTTTTTGCATATGGTTTGAGCTCATTAGCAAGTGCTTTTGCAGGAAAAGGGTAAAGTTGTTCAATCCGATATAACACCACGTTGTCTTTTTTTATTTTTTCTCTTGCTTCAAGTAAATCAAAATAGACTTTTCCAGAACAAAGAATCACTTTTTCAATATCTTTTGATTTTTTTAATTTAATAAATCCTTTTACTTTCGGATCAATAGCATGATCCCATAAAACTCTGTGAAATGAATTTTTTTTACTAAAATCATCCAAATTGGAAACACAATGTTTATGACGTAATAAAGATTTAGGGGTCATGATAATTAATGGTTTTCTAAAATTTCTATGCATTTGTCTTCTTAAAGCATGAAAATAATTTGCAGGAGTTGTGCAATTCATGACTTGCATATTATCATTTGAACATAATTGTAAAAACCTTTCTAACCTTGCTGATGAATGCTCGGGTCCTTGTCCCTCATATCCATGTGGTAACAACATTACTAGACCAGACGCTCTTGACCACTTTCGTTCACCAGAAGCTATGAATTGATCGATAACTACTTGCGCACCATTAGCGAAATCTCCAAATTGAGCCTCCCAGATAGTAAGAGTATTAGGTTCAACTAAACTATATCCATATTCAAATCCAAGAACAGCTAACTCAGATAAGAAACTATCTACTATTTCAAAATTTTTTTGTTTATTAGAAATATTATTTAAAGGGATATATCTCGAATTATCTATTTGATTTCTTAAAACAGAATGTCTTTGACTAAATGTTCCTCTTCCTGAATCTTGACCTACAAGTCTTACTGGATAACCCTCCTCCAACAGTGAACCAAAAGCTAAAGACTCTGCGGTAGACCAGTCTATGCCTTTGCCATTAGAAACTGAAATTCTACGATTCTCTAAAATTTTTGTAATTGTTTTGTGAATATTTATTTCAGTCGGTATTGTATTTATTTTATCGGAAATATTTCTTAATTTTTTGGTGTCAGAACCTGTTACTCCTCTTTTGTCTTTTCCTCGCTCTGGTCTATATCTTGACCAGGTTCCCTCAAACCACTCTATTTTTGGTTTATAATTTTTTGCATTTTTAAATTGATCATCTAAAAGATCTTTAAATTTTTTTACAGAATTATTTAGATAATCATTGGTAATTGATCCTTCACTTACCAGTTTTTCACCATAAACTTTAATAGTTGAAGGGTGAGATCTTATCTTTTTATACATTAAAGGCTGAGTAAACGAAGGTTCATCACCCTCATTATGTCCAAATCTTCTGTAGCAAATTAAATCAATGACAACATCTCTATTAAATTTTAATCTAAAGTCTGTTGCAATTCTTGCTGCATAAACAACTGCTTCCGGATCGTCACCATTAACATGAATAATTGGAGCTTCAACCATTTTAGCTATATCAGATGGATATGGTGAAGATCTTGCAAATCTTGGGCTTGTTGTAAAACCTATTTGATTGTTAACGATAATATGAATTGTGCCACCAGTGTTATGTCCTGGAAGACCAGACATTGCAAAACATTCAGCAACTACTCCTTGTCCAGCAAAGGCTGCATCTCCATGAATAAGAATTGGAATTACTTTTTTTCTCTCTTTATCTTTATGAAAAAATTGTTTCGCTCTAGTTTGTCCTAAGACGACTGGATTGACTGCTTCTAAATGTGAAGGATTATCGGTCAAACTAACATGAACTGAATTTCCATCAAACTCTCTATTGGATGAAGCACCTAAATGATATTTAACATCTCCAGTATCATCTTTAGACTTTGTACTTATTTCTCCCGCAAACTCATTAAATATTCTTTTGTAAGATTTTTGAAGAACATTAGCTAATACATTAAGTCGACCCCTATGAGACATCCCGATTTTAACTTCTCTAACATTTGACTGACCGCCAATTTTAATTATTTGTTCAAGTGCAGGAATTAAGCTTTCACCACCATCAAGACCAAATCTTTTGGTCCCAACATATTTTGTATGAAGAAATTTTTCAAAACCCTCAGCTTGAATCAGTTTGTTAAGAATTGCCTCTTTACCATTTTGTGTAAAATTAAAATCATCAGCCTTTTCAACGCGATCTCTAAACCATTTTCTTTCAGTGGGATTTGAAATATGCATATATTCATAACCTAAAGAACCACAATACTTTTCTTTTAAGAATTTTAATATCTCATTAATATTTGAGTATTGCTTATTAGTGACATTGTCTAAGAAAATTTTTTTTTTATAATCTTCTTTTTTAAATCCATAAGACTCTGGATGAAGTTCCTCTAAATAATCTGTTTTTAATAATCCTAATGGGTCTAACTTTGCAATAAGATGACCTCTTTGTCTATACGACCTGATCATAGCAACAGCTTTAATTGAATTTGTATTAGATTTAATTATATCATCATCATTTTGCTCTGTGATTTGATTTTCAAAATTTTGCTTTTTATTTATTGAAACTTTCTTAGAAGGACTCCATGAAGGACCATTGATTTCATTTACAATTATATCGTCTTCATCGCCAACTTCTTTAAAATATTTTCTCCAGCTATCAGGTAATTCAGGATCATTATTTACAAATTTTAAGTACATTTCTTCGATGAAAGCGCTGTTTGATTTATTGAGAAAGGCTGTTTTTTTAAATTCTAAATTTTTAGAGGAAGACATTATGTTTAATCAATATAAACTGACTAAGAAATTTTTCAATCAGACAATTTATCGAACAGTGTTTTTCCAATTTTGGAAGGAGAATTCGCCATTGTTATTCCACAATCTTCCATCTTTTTAATCTTATCTTTAGCCCCACCTTTGCCCCCAGAAATGATTGCACCAGCATGGCCCATCCTACGACCTGGTGGTGCAGTTATACCCGCTATAAAGCCAACAATTGGTTTTTTTATTTTATGATTTTTAATAAAATCTGCTGCTTCTTCCTCGGCTGTACCTCCTATTTCTCCTATCATTAAAATAGACTCTGTTTCATCATCATTTAAAAATAAATCTAAACAATCAATAAAATTTGTACCATTTATTGGATCTCCACCAATACCTATACAAGTGGATTGACCTAATCCATTTTCTGTAGTTTGAGCAACTGCCTCATAGGTTAAAGTCCCAGATCTAGAGACAATACCAACTGAACCTTTTTTGTGGATATTGCCTGGCATAATACCAATTTTACATTCATCAGGAGTTATTATTCCTGGACAATTAGGTCCAATTAATCTGGAATTTGATTTTAATAATTTCTGTTTAACTCTCAACATATCTTGAATTGGGATTCCTTCAGTAATGCAAACAATTAACTCAATTGATGCCTCTATTGCCTCAAGGATTGCTGCAGCGGCAAATTTCGCTGGTACGTATATCATCGTGGCGTTAGCACCCTCAGAGCTTTTAGCCTCTTTAACTGTGTTGAAAACTGGTAATCCTAAATGTTTCTGTCCTCCTTTTTTAGGAGTGACTCCACCAACTAATTTTGTTCCGTATTTAATTGCTTGCTCAGAGTGAAATGTTCCATGTGACCCCGTGAAACCCTGACAAATTAACCTAGTTTCTTTATTTACAAGAACTGACATTACTTTATAGCCTTAACAATTTTATTTGCTGCATCATCTAGATTTTCAGCAGAGATAAGTTTTAATCCAGAATTGTCTAATATAGTTTTTCCTTCTTTAAAATTTGTACCAGCTAATCTCACTACCAAAGGAACATTAATATCGATTTCTTTTGCTGCATCAACTACACCTTGAGCAAGAACATCACATCTCATAATGCCACCAAAAATATTGATTAAAATACCTTTAACATTTTTATCTGATAAAATTATCTTAAAAGCCGCTGAAACTTTCTCTTTTGAAGCTCCTCCACCAACATCTAAAAAATTCGCTGGCTCTTCTCCATATAACTTAATTATATCCATTGTAGCCATTGCTAAGCCAGCTCCATTTACCATACAACCAATACTTCCATCTAATTTTATATAAGCTAAATCATGTTTACTGGCTTTGATCTCTATAGGGTCTTCCTCATTTAGATCTCTAAGATTTAAAATCTCTGGATGTCTAAATAAAGCATTGCTATCAAAATTAATTTTTGCATCTAGACAAACAATTTTTTTTTCTTTTGTTAAAATTAATGGATTAACTTCAACCATATTTGCATCCGTTTTAACAAACATTTTAAAAATTGATTTTATTAAAGAAATAGCTTCCATTTTTGAACTATCCTCTAAATCGAAAATTTTGATTATCTTTTCACACTCTGTGTCAGAAATTTCTTCTATAAAATCGACTTTGTTAGTTAAAATTTTGTCTGGAGATTTTACTGCTACTTCTTCAATATCCATCCCTCCTTCGTTGCTAGAAATAAATGCAATTTTAGATGTGGCTCTATCAATTAAACATGATAAATAAAATTCTTTCTCTATATTAGAAGAAGTTTCAACATAAAGTCTTTTTACTTCCCGACCTTCTGGCCCAGTTTGATGTGTGATTAATTTTTTTCCAAGAAGTTCATTCGCAGATTTTTCTAATTCATCTAAATTATCTAAGATTTTTACTCCTCCTGCTTTCCCCCTCCCACCTGCATGGATTTGGGCTTTTAAGACATATTTATCAGTTTTTAGTTTTTTGCATTTTTCAATTAAATCTTTAACAGTAAATGCAAAAACTCCCTCTGGGACAACTGCACCAAACTCTTTTAAAATTTGTTTAGCTTGGTGTTCGTGAATATTCATTTTTTAGCTAAATCAGGATCAATTTTAGAAGCTGCTTCCCATAGTTTTTTTACCGCTTCAACTGAATGTAAAAATTCAGACTTTTCTTTTTCATCTAAGTTAATTTCTTCTATTTTTTCAACTCCACTTTTTCCAATGATAATTGGCACACCGGCATAAATATCTTTTATTCCATACTCACCATTTAAATGGGCTGCGCACGGAAGCATTTTTTTTTCATCATTGAGATAAGCTTTAGCCATTTCAATTCCCGAGGCTGCAGGTGCATAGAAGGCAGAACCTTTTTCTAAAAATTTTACTATTTCAGCTCCACCATCTCGAGTTCGTTGATTTATTTCTTCTAATCTTTCTTTTGAAATTTTTCCATCGTTAACCAAATCTAATAAAGGTTTTCCAGATACTTTGGTAAATCTTGGAAGAGGAACCATTGTATCTCCATGTCCTCCCATAACCATCGCATCTATCTCTTTTACTGGTATATCAAATTCTAAAGATAAAAATAATTTGAATCTCGAACTATCTAAAATACCAGCCATTCCAACAACTTTGTTAGATGGTAAACCTGAAAATTTTTGGAATGCCATTACCATTACATCAAGTGGATTAGTTATACAAATTACAAAGGCATCAGGAGCATTTTCTTTTACTCCATTTGCAACTTGTTTAATAATCTTTAAATTAATACCTAATAAATCATCTCTGCTCATACCAGGTTTTCTTGGAACTCCAGCAGTAATTATTACTACATCTGATCCCTCAATATCTTTGTAATTATCAGTTCCAGAAAATTTCACATTAAATCCATCTACAGATGAGGACTGGGCAATATCCAAAGCTTTTCCTTTGGCAATTCCACTTGCTACATCAAATAAAACTACTTCATTAACCAATTCTTTTGTTCCTATTAAGTGAGCTAATGTTCCTCCAATTTGGCCTGCACCAATTAATGATATTTTAGTATTTTTTTTTGTCATTTTTTTATTTCATCGTAGGCATCACAAATTCTGCATTTGACCTGATGCCTGAGGGCCATCTTGAAGTTATTGTTTTTAATTTTGTATAAAATTTTATACCCTCCATACCATGCATTGCACTATCTCCGAACAAAGATCTTTTCCATCCACCAAAACTGTGAAAAGCCATTGGTACAGGAATCGGCACATTAATGCCTACCATTCCAACTTGAATCTTGCTCGCAAAAGTTCTTCCAGCATCTCCATCTCTTGTGTAAATGCTCACCCCATTTCCATATTCATGATCATTAATTAAATTTGCTGCATCCTCAAAAGTTTTTACTCGAACTACAGATAATACTGGTCCAAATATTTCCTCTTTATAAATTCTCATTTCTTTTTTAACATGGTCGAATAAACAGCCACCAATATAAAAACCATTTTCATATCCTTGTAATTTAAGGCTTCTTCCATCTACAACAAGCTTAGCTCCCTCTTTTACTCCTAAGTCTACATATCCTCTTACTTTTTCTAAATGCTCTTTTGTTACTAAAGGGCCCATTTCAGAATTTTTATCCATTCCTGGTCCTACTTTTAAAGCTTCTGCTTTTTTTGAAAGTCTTGAAACAAGTTCATCACCTATATCTCCAACTGCTACCGCAACTGATTGTGCCATGCATCTTTCTCCTGCGGACCCATAGGCAGCTCCCATTAAGCCATTCACTGCACCATCTAAATCACAATCAGGCATCACTACCAAATGATTTTTAGCACCTCCCAAAGCTTGAACTCTTTTTTCATTCTTGGCTGCATTTTCGTAAATATATTTTGCAATTGGGGTAGAGCCAACAAAACTGACTGCCTTTATATCTGGGTTTGTTAAAATAGCATCGACAGCTTCTTTATCTCCATTGATCACATTAAAAACACCATCGGGTAAACCTGCTTCTTTTAAAAGTTCAGCTAATTTAATGGAACAAGAGGGATCTTTTTCAGATGGCTTCAATATGAAAGTATTTCCACAAGCAATTGCAATTGGAAACATCCACATCGGTACCATTGCTGGAAAATTAAAAGGTGTAATACCTGCAACTACACCTAATGGCTGTCGCATAGACCAACTATCAACATTTGTACCAACATTTTCTGAAAATTCACCTTTCAACAAATGAGGAATACCACAAGCAAATTCAACAACTTCTAACCCTCGAGTTAGTGAACCTTTTGCGTCCTCATAAACCTTTCCATGTTCATTCACAATTAGTTGTGTGAGCTCATCTGAATTTTTTTCTATAAGCTCCTTGAATTTAAACATGACTCTAGCTCTCACTAAAGACGGTTTTATTGACCATTCTTGAAAAGCTTTTTTTGCTACCTCTACCGCATTGTCTAAATCTTTTTTAGACGCGATTCTGACTTCTTTTTCTTGATCACCAGTTGCTGGATTAAAAACTTTACCTTTTTTATTTGATGTTCCAGGAATTATTTTTCCACCTACAAAATGTTCAATTAATTTCATGAATAGGAACTTTTAGATTAAAAATTCTTATTAGTCTATTGTTTAAATATTAGCTGTTGCTAACATTTTTTTTATTTCAGCAATTGCTTTTGCAGGATTTAAACCTTTTGGACAAGCGCTAGTACAGTTTAAAATTGTGTGACACCTATAAAGCTTTAGTTCATCTGCCACTTTTTTTAATCTTAAATTTCTCTCTTCATCTCTACTATCTATGATCCATCGATAGGCTTGTAAAAGCACTGCTGGTCCTAGATATTTATCACCATTCCACCAATAACTTGGGCAAGAAGTTGAACAACACGCACACATTATACATTCATATGCGCCATCTAATTTAGCTCTATCTTCTTTTGATTGAAAAATTTCTTTAGTTTCTGACTTTGAATTTGATTTTAACCATGGCTCAATTGATTGATATTGTTTATATAAACCATCCAAATCACCTATTAGATCTTTTTTGACCTTTAGGTGTGGTAATGGATAAATATTGATATCACCATCAATTTCTTCGTGGGGAGTTGTACAGGCAAGGCCATTTTTCCCATCCATATTCATTGCACACGAACCACAAACTCCATGAGCGCAAGATCTCCTATAAGCCAAAGTTGGATCTATTTCATTTTTAATTTTATTTAGAATATCTAAAACTTTTGAGGGACAATTATCCATATCAACTTCATAGGTATCGATTCTAGGTTTTTCTTCTGTGGACGGGTCCCACCTATAAACATTTACTTTTCTAAGATTTTTTGAACCAGTTTTATCCTTAAAATATTTACCTTTTTTTACTTTGGAGTTGTCAGGTAAACCTATTTGAACCATCAATAAACTCTTTCCTGAGGTGGAAAATATTGCACATCATTAGTCAATGTTGATTTGTGAACTTCTCTATAACTAATTTTTGTATCTTTTCCGTCACACCAGGCAAGAGTGTGTTGCATAAATTTATTATCATCTCTTTTTGGGAAGTCTTCTCTTGCATGTGCTCCTCGACTTTCTTTTCGATTATAGGCAGAGTCAACTGTAACTACAGCTTGTCTTATTAAATTATCAAATTCTAAAGTTTCAACTAAATCAGTGTTAAAAATTAGAGATTTATCTTGTACTGATAAAGAGTCTAGCCCATCATAAGTTTTTCTTATTTCATTAACACCCTCTTTAAGAGTTTTTTCAGTTCTAAAAACAGCACACTTAGACTGCATAGTTTTCTGCATTGATAATCTTAATTCAGCTGTTCCGATATCGCCTTGTGAATTTCTTATTTTATCAAAACGATCTAAGCATTTTTGGGTTTCTGACTCACTGATTTCCTCGTGTGGTGTTCCTGATTTTATTAACTCTGCCGCGCGTTTAGCAGCTGCTCTACCAAAAACAACTAAATCAATTAATGAGTTTGAACCAAGTCTGTTAGCACCATGAACTGATACACACGCTGCCTCACCTATTGCCATTAAACCTGGAACAGTTTTTTCTGAACCATTAACAGTTAATACCTCTGCTTTATAATTTGTTGGAATACCACCCATATTATAATGAACTGTTGGAACAACCGGAATTGGTTCTTTAGTAACATCTACATTAGCAAATAATCTCGCAGCATCAGTTATACCAGGTAACCTACTTTCGATAATATCCTTATCTAAGTGACTTAAATTAAGATGAACATGATCTTGATCTTTTCCAACTCCTCTTCCTTCATTAATCTCAATTGACATCGATCTACTCACAACATCTCTTGATGCTAAATCTTTTGCATTGGGAGCATATCTTTCCATAAATCTTTCACCCTTAGAATTTGTAAGATATCCTCCTTCACCTCTTGCGCCTTCTGTGATCAATGTGCCATGACCATAAATTCCTGTTGGATGAAACTGAACAAATTCCATATCTTGTAATGGTAAACCTGCTCTTAATACCATCGCATTACCATCACCCGTACAAGTATGGGCTGATGTTGCAGAATAATATACTTTTCCATAACCACCTGTTGCAATTATAACAGTGTGAGCTCTAAATCTATGAATAGTTCCATCATTTAAATTCCAAGCAATTAGACCTTTGCACGCTCCATCTTTCATTAATAAATCTAATGCAAAATACTCAATAAAAAATTCCGTATTATGTTTTAAAGCTTGTCCATACAAAGTATGTAAAATTGCATGACCTGTTCTATCAGCGGCTGCACAAGTTCTTTGTACTATTCCGTTGCCGTAATTTTTAGTCATACCACCAAATGGTCTTTGATAAATTTTTCCATCGTCAGTTCTACTAAATGGAACACCATATTTTTCTAGCTCAATCACAGCCTTTGGTGCCTCCTTACAAAGATATTCAATACTATCCTGATCACCTAGCCAATCAGCTCCTTTAACTGTGTCGTACATATGCCAACGCCAATCATCCTCACCCATATTTCCTAAAGCAGCAGAAATACCGCCTTGTGCTGCAGAGGTGTGACTTCTAGTTGGAAAGACTTTTGAAATACAAGCTGTTTTTAATCCAGCCTCACTTAAACCAACCGCGGCCCTTAAACCGGAACCACCTGCTCCTAAGACTACTACATCGTATTCATGATCAATTATTTTGTAAGAACTCATAAGTTAATTAATAATATAATTGTAATTAATGGAATTACCACAGCTGATACGTACAAAAAACCATTTGCGACATTTTTGATTTTATAATCTTTAATATAATCCTCAAAAACCTCACTAATACTTAATGCTGAAAAGAAATATGCAGTAATAATAAATAAGCTAAATAAAAACTTAGATAATGGATACGTAAAAAATTCTAATACCTCTGAATAGCTCTGATCATAAATACTTATAAAATTTAAAATAAACCAGCCCATTAATGGAACTAATATTGCTCCACTTATTTTTAAAAAAATCCATTTTTTTGTTGCAGCAATCATCTTAAAATAAATTTTTTCCAATTAAATATAAAATTATAGTAAAAAAAATTGATCCAATAATTACTAAAAGACCAGTTATTTTAGTTGTCTTAAGTTCAAATCCATAACCTAAGTCCATTCCCAAATGTCTTATCTCACTTAAAATTTGAAAACAAAAAGACCAGGTCAAACCTAAAGTAATAAATTTTCCAATCTGAGAATTTAATAACAAATTAATAGCTTCATAATTATTTTCACCTAATAATAGTGAAGATGCCCACAAACAAATTAATGTAATCCCAATTATATTTATTATGCCCGTAATTCTGTGTGAAATGGATACTAAAGACGAAATATGCCATTTATAAACTTGTATGTGAGGGGATAATGGTTTTTTATTTTCCATGATAATTGTTTTTAATTACTGTTTCTGCAATTTCTACTGCATTCAAAGCCGCGCCTCTCAAAAGATTATCTGAAACGATCCATAAATTTAATCCATTTTTAATTGTTTTATCTTCTCTTATCCTTGAAATAAAAGTTTCATCCATTCCCTCTGCTTCAATTGGAGTTGAATAACCGCCATCATTTCTTTCATCAATAACTTTACAACCTTCAAAATTATTCAAGGCATCTCTTACCTTTTCCAGAGTAAAAGGTTTTTCAAATTGTAAATTGACTGACTCAGAATGAGAAACAGAGATTGGTAATCTCACACATGTTGCTGTTAAATCAATTTTGGTATCTAAAATTTTTTTAGTTTCGTTCATCATTTTTAACTCTTCCTTAGTATAACCATCATCTGCAAATTGATCGATATGAGGGATGGCATTAAAAGCTATTTGTTTTGTAAAATTTTTAGATGATACTTTTTTACCGTCTAAAACTAACTTAGTTTGCTCAATAAGTTCATCCATGGGAGCTTTTCCACCTCCAGAAACTGATTGATAAGTAGACACAACAATTCTTTTGATAATAAATAGATCGTGTAAAGGTTTAAGAGCAATCACTAATTGAGCTGTTGAACAATTCGGATTTGCAATAATATTTTTTTTAATTTTTTTTAGATCATCTGAATTTACTTGTGGAACTATCAAAGGTACTTCTGGATCCATTCTAAAAAAACTAGAGTTATCAATTACCAAGCAATTTTTGGCTGCTCTTTCAGCAAATTTTTCAGAAATTTTTCCACCAGCTGCAAAAAAAGCAATATTAACTTTTGAGAAATCAAAATTTTCTAAATCAAGGACATCCATTTCCTTACCTCTAAAACCAATTTTTTTTCCAACACTTTTTGAGGACGCAACTAAATATAGATTATCAATAGTAAATTCTTTTCTCTCCAAAATTTCTAATGTTTTTCTACCAACATTTCCTGTTGCTCCTACAATTGCAATATTCATGATCTAAGTTTTATACTAGATGAAAGGTAAATCGCAAACTTTAAGAGTTAAAGAATTTCCATCAATTTCTATTGTTCCAGACGAAGATGCTTTGCAATATGGTTCTTTTATCATTGCAATACCAATAACTTTTTTAAAATGAGGTGAGTAACAAGCAGATCTTAGTTCTCCTATTATACTATCATCATTATTCTTAATATTTAAAGAGCTAGTCAGATGAATATTGGTTAGATCTATCTGAACACCCATTAGCTTTCTATCAATTCCTTTTTCTTTAATTTTTTGAAGTTTATCTTTACCTAAAAAATTTATATTGGTCTCTAAATCGATATATTTATCAAAACCACATTGAAATGGATTATCATTGTTATCAAAATCGTTCCCATAAGAAAGTAAACCACTCTCAATTCTTTCAATTAAGTTTGGACATCCAGGTCTAACATTGAATTCTTTACCAATTTCAAAGAGATAATCGTATAACTTCAAACCTGAGTCGGTGTTTTCAACATAAATTTCAAAACCACCTTGCTTTGACCAACCAGATCTTGCTATTAAATGTTTTGCCCCATTAAAAGTGAAATAATCAAAACCAAAAAATTTTAACTCTTTTATTTTTTTGCCAAAAACTTTTTCCATTAAATCAAAAGATTTAGGACCTTGAACTGCTAAAATATCTACGATTGGTTCAAAAATTTTAACATCAAATTTATTTCCTGAAGCAAGACCTTTTGCAAAAAAAATTACATCAGAATCAGCAATTGAAATCCACCATCTATCTTCAGCTAATTTTAAAATAACAGGATCATTTACCAGATTTCCATTTTCATCGATTAAAGGGCAATAATAACATCTTCCTACTTTAGATTTCGATAAATTTCTACAAGTCATGAGTTGTACAAGTTTTGCAGCATCTTTGCCTGAAATTTCAACCTGTCTTTCCGCTGCTACATCCCATATCTGAACATTCTTTTTTAAATGATCACAAGACTCTTCCAAGGAACCGAAAGCTGCTGGTAAAAGCATATGATTATAAACAGTATAAGCGGTAACACCTTGATTCTCTATTCTAGAAGTATAGGGTGTACTTCTAACTCTTCTTGATTTTGCTATCGGATAACTTTTCATTTAATTAAAAATTCTAAAATCTTTTCTCTCATTTCAAATGCTTTTTCAATCATTATCATATGACCACAACCTTTAATTACATGGGTAGATGAGTTTTTTACTAAATTTGAAAATTTTTTCCCTGCATCTAAATTGATCATTTTATCTAACTCTCCAAAAATAAGTAATATGGGAAGATCTAGAACTTTTGTTGCCTCTAGCCCATTTGAATAATTATTACACGCATTTAAATCGACTGCTAAAACTTCGCTAATATCTCTTGGAGACTGAATTATTTTTTCTACTGGATTCCCACCAATAAATTTTTTTGAGCCTTCATAACCCCATTTCATCATTAATTTTACAGCATCAGAGTCGCCATTTTTTGCAAGTTCTATTAAATCAGGATGAACTGGCATTCTATTTGAGCCTCCAACAAAAACTAGTTTATTTAACCTGCTTTTATATTTGAAAGCATATTCAAGTATTTCTAAACATCCTTGAGAATGACCAACTAAAATTAGATTTTTTAATTGCAATTTTTTAAATACACTTTCTAGCCAGTCAGCAATTTTTTCTATCGTATCTAAACATGGTCCATCTGAATTTCCATGACCAGGAAGATCGATAGACAATACATTGAAATTCTTATTCGAAAAAAATTGTTCAGTTAATGACCAAACTATGTGCGAAAGGCCACTTCCATGAAGAAATACTATTGTTTGTTTTTTTGGATCTATGCCTTGACCTGCATCAGATGCATGAATAGTTTTATTTTCTATTTCAAATATCAATCAATTACCTAAAATTTTTTTCTCAATTCAAATTTTTGAATTTTTCCTGTCGATGTTTTAGGTAGTTCACAAAAAACAACTTGTTTTGGCACCTTGAAACCTGCGAGAGTTTCTTTACAAAAACCAATCAATTCTTTCTCGGTTGTTGGTTTATCCTTTACCATCTCAATAAATGCACAAGGTACTTCTCCCCATTTTTCATCTGGTTTAGCTACAACGGCTGCAATGGATACTGAAGGATGTTTTGCAAGAGTATTTTCTATTTCTATAGAAGATATGTTTTCACCTCCAGAAATTATTATATCTTTAGACCTATCCTGGATTTTAACATATCCATCTGGATGCATGACAGCTAAGTCACCAGAATGAAACCAACCACCCGCCATCGCTTTATTTGTAGCATCCTTATCCTTAAAATAACCCTTCATGACTACATTTCCTTTAATCATTATTTCACCAATCGTCTTTCCATCTTTTGGAACTTCAATCATTGTTTCTGGATCCATCACAGCAATCCCTTCTGTATTAGGATATCTAACTCCTTGTCTGGCTTTAATTTCGTTCTGTTTTTCTTCATCGAAGTCATTCCAAGCATCATTCCACGCACATTGAGTTACATGTCCATAAGTTTCAGTTAATCCATAAACATGCATAACTTCAAAACCAAGTTCTTTCATTTTTTTGAAAATTATACTTGGCGGTGGGGCTCCTGCAGTAAGGACGTACACTTTTTGCTTTAATTTTTTTCTATCAGACACTGGTGCGCCAGTGATCATATTTAGTACAATAGGCGCTCCGCCAAAGTGAGTAACTTTATGTTTGTCTATTAATTCAAATATTTTTTTTACATCTATATTTCTCAAACAAATTGTTCTTCCATTTAACATAGGTATAGTCCAAGGATAACCCCATCCATTGCAATGAAACATTGGAACGATAGTTAAAAAATTAAGTCTATTCGGCATGTTCCAGGCAACTGCACTGCCCGTGGACATTAAATATGATCCCCGATGATGGTAAACAACGCCTTTAGGGTTTCCAGTAGTTCCAGATGTATAGCTCAATGATATTGCTTGCCACTCGTCCTCTGGCATTTTCCAATCAAAATTTTCATCACCAGTATTTAAAAAACTTTCGTATTCTAGATCACCAATTTTTTCACACTTTGATTGGTCTGCAAATTTATCAACTATATCAATAATTATGATTTTCTTTTTTAAAGTGCTTAAAGCTTTTTTAACTTCTATGTGTAATTGTCTATCAACAACAAGAACTTTAGCATCACTGTGTTCTAAAATATAAGCAATAGTTTTAGCATCTAATCTTATGTTAATTGTATTTAATACTGCACCAGACATAGGAACAGAGTAATGTCCCTCAAAAATTTCAGGTGTGTTGAAAGCTAGAAATGAGACAGTGTCTCCTTTTTTAATTCCAATTTTATCTAGGGCGCTTGCAAATTTAATCGTACGTTTGTAAACATCAGCCCAGGTATATTTACGATCTTCATATATAATTGCTTCATAATCAGGATAAATCTCTTTTGCTCTCTTCAAAAAAGTCAAAGGAGATAAAGGAACATAATTTGCACTATTCTTATCTAAATTAGTATCGTAATGACTCATTTAATTGAATTTAAAATTCATAATATTGGAGCTTCCAGAAATTGCTGATTTGTAATGTTGTTCAGCTCTTGGTAGAACTTTATCAAAATAAAACCTAGCAGTATCAATTTTGTCATCATAAAAGTTTTTATTTTCATTATAATCTTTAAAGCTTACCTCTAATACTTTTATCCATGCGTAAGCAATCGAAACAAATCCGAGAGTTTTAAGATAATCATTAGCAGCAGCACTTACATCATCTTTATCTGTTTTAGATTTCTCAATCATCCAATCACTAAATTTTTTTAACACATCTAAATAATTATTAAAATCCGAGATGAATGGTCTTATTTTTTCGTTGTTAGAATTACATTCATTTTTAACCTGATCTAAAAATTTATAAATTACATTCCCATTCTTATTTGATAATTTTCTAAAAACTAAATCAGCAGCTTGTACAGAATTCGTGCCCTCGTAAATTGGTGTGATTCTATTATCTCTATACAACTGCTCTATTCCTTGATCTTTAGTATAGCCATATCCACCATAAATTTGCATTGCATCACTAGTGATTTCCATTGCTAAATCTGTAAACAAGGATTTAACTACTGGGGTCATTAATGAGACATAATCAGATGCCTCCTGTCGAGCTTTCTCATCTGGATGATATAGGCTTACCTCAGTTTGTTGAGATAACCAAAAACATAAGGCTCTCTCACCCTCAATAATAGATTTCATATTTAACAACGATCTTCTAATATCTGCATGCTCAATTATAAAATCAGCACCATTTTTAGATTTTGAATTATTCGACTTACCTTGCTTTCTCTCTTTTGCGTAAGAAAGTGAATTTTGATAAGCAATCTCTGATATACCCAAACCCTGTATCCCAACAACAATCCTCTCAAGATTCATCATCGTAAACATTGCACTCAAACCTTTTTCCTTATCACCAATCATGTAACCAGTTGCTTCATCAAAATTAAGAACACAAGTTGCTGATCCTTTAATTCCCATTTTTGTTTCGATAGAACCAGTCGATATTCCATTTCTTGGACCAACATTCCCATCTTCTTTTACAATAAACTTTGGAACTAAAAACAGACTGATACCTTTAGTGCCAGCCGGAGAGTCATCCACTCTTGCTAAAACCAAATGAATAATATTTTCAGTTAAATCGTGATCACCAGAGGTAATAAAAATTTTCTGTCCAGTTAATTTGAATGTACCATCAGATTGTTTTTTAGCCTTTGTTTTTAGTAGCCCTAAATCAGTACCACATACTGGCTCAGTTAAGCACATTGTTCCACTCCACTTACCTTCTACAATTTTTGGTAAATATTTATCTTTTATTTCATCGCTAGCATGATGATTAATACAATTATAAGCACCAATACTAAGTTCACTATAGAGTTTAAAAGAAAGGCTAGCAGAGGATAGCATTTCATCAAAAAATGCACTCACTGTTTTTGGCATGCCTTGACCCCCATATTTTGGATCACATGATAAAGATGTCCAACCATCCTCAATATATTTTTTATAAGCCTCTTTGTAACCCGGAGGCGTTCTAACAACTCCATTTTCTAAAATTGCAGGATTTTCATCTCCAACTTTAGCTAATGGTAAAATTAAATTTTGATTTATTTTTGCTGCTTCCTGTAGAATGTCTTTTACTAAATCTGGGGTAACTTCTTTATATTTTTCCAATTCATTGTACTCTTTGTTGTTTCTTAGTTTTTCAAAAAGAAACATCATATCTTCAACGGGTGCAGTATAAGTTGGCATAATTTGATTCTAAAATAATTAATTAATTATTGCAATTTTGAAATGATCGCATCACCCATTTGTGATGTAGTCACCTCTTTTGTACCTTTTGATAAAATGTCTTTAGTTCTTAAACCATCATTTAATACATCTTGTACAGCTTTTTCCAGAGCTTCTGCCTCTTTATCTAAATCTAATGAATATCTCAAAGCCATAGCAAAACTTAAAATTGTAGCTATTGGATTAGCAATACTTTTACCAGCTATATCTGGAGCCGAACCATGAATAGGTTCATACATAGCCCTCATCTCTCCATCTTTATTTTTTGCACCTAAAGATGCAGAAGGTAAAAGTCCTAATGATCCAGTCAACATTGAGGCTTGGTCAGATAACATATCTCCAAACAAATTATCTGTTACAATTACATCAAATTGCTTTGGATTTCTCAACAACTGCATAGCACAATTGTCTGCAAGCATATGACTTAGTTCAACGTCTTTAAATTCTTTATCGTGTAATGTCTGAACCTCTTCTTTCCAAAGTTGGCCTGCCTCCATAACATTTGATTTTTCACAAGAAGTTACTTTGTTTGATCTTTTTTTTGCTAAATCAAAGGCAACTCTAGCAACTCTTATAATCTCATTACTTGTGTAAGTGTGAGTATTAATCCCTTTTCTTTCCCCATTTTCTATTGGTTTAATTCCTCGAGGCTCACCAAAATATATTCCTCCAGTTAACTCTCTTACAATCATAATATCTAAACCTGAAACAATTTCAGGTTTCAATGTTGAGGCATCAACTAATTGTTTAAAACATATCGCTGGTCTCAAATTAGCAAATAGTTTTAATTCTTTTCTTAGTTTTAAAAGTGCTCTCTCAGGTTTTTTAGAAAACTCAACATTATCCCACTTTGGTCCTCCTACAGCGCCTAACATAACAACTGCACTTTCTAATGCTTTATAAAAAACCTCATCTGTAATCGGTGTACCATGCTTATCATAAGAGCATCCTCCTGCTAAATCTTCATCCATCTCAAAATCTAGAGACTTTTTATCATTGAACCAACTGATAATTTTTTTTACTTCACCAATAACTTCGGGACCAATACCATCTCCGGGAAGTAATAGTATCTTTCTCTTTTTTACCTTAATCACTTATAATCCATGGCTTAGAGCTTTTTAATTTTTGCTCGAAACTTTTTATCTTATCAGACTTATTTAAAGATAGCGCAATATCATCTAAACCTTCGAGAAGACATTTCTTTTTAAAGGAGTCTATTTTAAATTTAACTTCATTATTACCATAAACTATTTTTTCTTCTTTAAGGTCTACTGAAATTTCTTCTTTTCTATTAGCATATTCAGACAACTCTTTTATTTTTTCTTCATCAACAATAATTGGTAAAA
>CACNXC010000002.1 GCA_902624315.1 uncultured Pelagibacteraceae bacterium
AAAAGACAGTGAAGTAGTTATAATTGATATTGATGAACAAAGTTTAGGTAAGTTTGGACAATTTCCATGGAATAGAACAGTTTTTGCAAAAATTCTTGATCAACTGAATACCGCAACCCCCAAAGCTATTGGTTTTGATATATTTTTTACTGAAAAAGACAAACAGTCTCCTGAGGAAATTATTAAATCTTATGATTTAATTCCCTCAGATATTTCTGAGTTGCAAAAGTTAAAAGGCCCAGATGATTTATTTGCTGAAAAATTAAAGGAGTCAAAATCGGTTATCGCAGTATTGGGTAGCAATGTCCCATCACATTCAAATTATAACCGAAAGGCAAAAGCAAGATTTCTCTCTAAAGGTGGTGAACCAAAACAATTTACATATTCTTATCCATTTTCTATAGGCTCATTAGAAAAATTAGAAAAAAATGTTCAGGGTCTTGGCTCAATTTCTTTTTTAGATCAGCTAGATGG
The DNA here is from genome assembly GCA_902624315.1 of uncultured Pelagibacteraceae bacterium. Taxonomy (GTDB): domain Bacteria; phylum Pseudomonadota; class Alphaproteobacteria; order Pelagibacterales; family Pelagibacteraceae; genus Pelagibacter. Next base: position 475 of record CACNXC010000002.1, read on the forward strand.
AATAATTAGATCTTTACCTTTGATAGTTCAGTTTAATAAAAAGATATATCCAACAATGGGCTTAGAGATGGTTCGAGTTGGATCAAAACAAAAAAATATTTATGTAGAATTAAATGAGGTAGGTATAAATAGAATTAGTGCAAGACCTTATAAAGTAGAGTCCGATCCTAATGGTATTATTTGGATCAAATATAAAAAATCAAACAAAAAACAATATATTTCTGCAGGTGATGTTTATGATGGTAATTTTGAAAAAAGTTTTTTTGAGAATAAATATGTTTTAATTGGTGCATCAGCTCAAGGTTTATTCGATTTAGTAAAAACTCCACTGGGTATTACAATACCTGGAGTAGAAGTTCATGCCAATGTTATTGAAAATATTTTAGATCAATCCTATTTAATCAGAAATCCAAACACTTATATTTTTGAGCTTATATTTTCTATTATCGTTGCCTTACTCACTTTTATTTTATCGCAAAAAATAAAACCGAAATATAGTTTATCAATCTTCTTTGGAAATATTCTATTAATTATTATTATCGGTTTCTCTATTTATAAATTAAGATCAGAGTTAGTGGACTTTAGTTATCCAATTTTCATAGTAACTTTGACATTTTTAACCGGTCTTTATTTTAGATTTATTGAGGAAAATAAAATGGCTTTAGCTAATTTACAAAAAGAAGCTAAACTTTTAAAAGAACGAGAACTTGCTGCGGGAGTTCAAAAAAGCTTATTTCCAGATATTTCGAAATTTGAAAACTTTATTTTTGCTAAAAACGTTCCAGCAAGAGATGTTTCTGGAGATTATTTTGATGTCGTCAGATCAACACCTGAAGAATATTTTTTTACTCTAGCTGATGTATCCGGCAAAGGGGTTAAAGCCGGAATGTATATGGCAAAAGCATCTTCAATCTTTAGAACTTTAACTAATTTAAAATTCCCCTTAGAAAAAGTTGTCTTTGGTGTCAATAATGAATTGGTTGAAGCAAAGTTTAAAGGAATGTTTGTTACCGCTGTTTTTGGCAAATTAAATATTAAAACTGGTGAGTTGGTTTTTATTAATGCTGGTCATGAAAGCATTCTTACTTTTGGTGAAAATAAAAATTATGAATATATTAAATCAGATATGCCACCTATTGGTATTGTAAAGTATTTTACAGAGTCGATGGTTAAATCAAATACTATTAATCTCAAAGATAAAACCTTTGTGGTTTACACGGATGGAGTAACTGAAGGTTACATGAAAAATGGGGAAGAGTTAGGAGCTGAGGGGGTGCAAAAGATTATAAACGAAATGTCACAGGTCACACCAAAGTCTATAGTTGAAGCTATCGAAAAAGAGCTTAACTGGGGTGCAGAAAAGTTAAGAGATGACATCACTTGTATGGCAATAAACATTAGTAATACTGAGCTGATAAAGAAGAAATAATTTGAAACCCAAATTGAATAAATTGATTATTTAAAATTTCTCAATTTTATGTAAATTGCTTTTGTGAAACGAATCTTATTATTATTTTTAATGCTACCACTCTTGAGTAATTGTACTCAATATTCCGCAATGTTAAGCCCCGCTTTAACACTAGCGCATACAGGAAGTTTTGCACAAGCTTCTACTTCTTTATCAAGTTCATTAGCAATTAATGAAGTTAAAAAAGAATATACAAATAATTTACAGGCAGAAAGAATTTGTCCTACTATTCATTCATCAGAATTAAATGCAATCTTTTTTGAGACGATAGAAGAAATAGGTTGCTATTATGATCCTCTTAGTATTCTTCGATAATTAATTTAGTAAAACTCCTCATTGTAATTCAGAAAAAGAGATTTATGGTACTTTTTTATATTTTAAAATTTCCTATTTTTTTCTTATAAATTGCCTATGAAAAAAAATAAAATTCACAAATTTATATTTATTTTTTTCTTCTTAATATCGAATTCTCTTGTCGATATTGCTTATGCTACTTTTTTAGAGAGCGGTGATACTGTTTCTACAGCCAACTATGAAGTTGGACAATTGGACGTTGAAAATGAAGAAGGTGGCGTTGCAGGAGTGACATTTAATAATGATGGAACAAAAATGTATATTGTTGGCGAAACCAATGGTTCGGATGGTAAAGATGATGACATACATGAATATATTTTATCAACTCCTTATGATATATCTACGGCCACTTTTAGTGTTGCCATAGACCATGACCCAAGCATAGCTGGGGTCCCAAGACAAATAAGATTTAATAAAGATGGATCAAGAATGTTCATTCATATGAGATTTCGAAACTTTACTCAGCATTCTAAAATATTTCAATACGAACTTTCAGAAAATTTTAGTATTTCATCAGCTTCTTATAATGGAGTTTTTTTTCACGTGGGAAATGAAGTAACTAACGTTTTTCATAGTTTTGGTTTTAACCAACAGGGCACAATGTTATACGCATCTGATGGTTCATTTAGTGTTGCCGGATCCGGTGTCGTTCATCAATATTCATTAAGTGTAGCGTTTGATCTTTCAAGCACAATTACATTTTTAAGATCACAGGATTTGGAAGCTCTTGCGGATACTACTACCGCTCGAGGCGCAAGGGAACCATCAGCCGTTTCATTCAACCAAGATGGTACCCGAATGTTTTTAGTAGAATCAACAGGTAATGAAATTAATCAGTACACTTTATCTGAAGCTTTTAATATTGCGACAGCCTCTTTCGATGGTGGTTTAAGATTGGGTGGTAATCCGTCTGGTTTGGCATTAAGTCCATCTGGACTGAAAATGTATATTGCCACTAATCAATTTGATGCTCCTAATTATATTGAAGCAAATGGTGTACCAGAATTTGCTATCAGAGAATTTAATCTACCTTGTCCATTCTCTTTATTTGCAGGAGGATGTCAGCCAATTACTGAAGGAGATAGAATCGGAATGGCAGAGGCACAAATTAATATAGCAAAAAGAACTATTGAACACTCAACAGATGCAGCTTTAAATCGTTTAAAATGGATTAGACGAAATAAAGATCTTCAAAATTTAAGCATGAGAAATATTAAACTTAATTTTTCAAATCAAATGTTAGCTTCTCTTACTGAGGTTATTCAAGCTTCAACTACAACTAAAGAAAAAAGTAAAGATAAAGATATTTTTTATTGGGCTGAGGGGAGCTTGGCCTTTGGTAAAGTTGGAGAAACAGACACTTCATCTAAGAAAAAAATCTATACCGATGGTATAACCATTGGTGCTGATAAGTTTACTGATGATAGAGAGATTAAGGGGCTAGCGTTTAGATTTAGTGAAAATGACGTGAAAGTTGGTATTGATGGAAGTAGGCTAGATACAGATACTTACAATTTAACCTATTATTCAACCACTCCAGTAAAAGATGACAATAGATTTTTAGATGCGGTTGTTGGTATTGGTGCGCTTTATTCAGATATCTCAAGTGTTTTAGATGGAAATAAATTAACTGGAAATAGAAATGGTAAACAAATTTATGGAACTTTAAAATTGAAAGAGGAGATAAAAAAAGACGAGCTTACCTTAATACCTGCTGCTCAAATTGATTTAGGTTATACATTGTTGAGTAGCTATTCTGAAAGTGGAAAAAGTGCAATGAGATTTGATAAACAAAGCATTCAGTCAAGAAATTTAAGATTATCCCTAGCTTCAGTTGAAACATTAAATAATAAAAAATATAAAATGAAAAGACACGGTAAGATTGAATATCAAGCCAACTTACATCGATCATCTAACATCAAGTATTCCTACATTAGTGATAGCTCAAGTAAATATGATACCGAATTAAATTCTGGAGCATTACATAATATTAATGGTGAATTAGGTGTTGATATTATTTATGATGACAACTTTAGTTTATTTTTTATTGTTGAACACAATTATAAACATAAAGTTGGTTATACGAATAAAATTCATATAGCCATTGGTTATCTACCTCAAAAAAATACAAATTTTGCTTTTAAAATTGAAGGTGATGACATTTTAAAATCAAAATATATTTATACTAAAAATGTTAATGGTTTGGATATTGATTTTTATTTATTAAATAATAATGCAATGAGACCCGAAACATTTGATGAAATCGCTTTAAATTTAAGGAAAGTTTTTTAAAAATATTATTTTAAAAGTTCTAGAAGCTTATTTTCTTTCTCTAAGGCTCTAACCTCATCATAACCACCAATGTGTTGGTCATCAAAAAATATTTGTGGGATAGTTCTTTTGCCATTTGCTTTTTTAATCATTTCATCCATAGCACCTGCAACTGATGAAATATCAATTTCATTATAGGGAGCATTGTTACGCGTTAATAATCTTTTTGCTGCATCACAAAAACTACACATAGGACCAGTATAAATTGTAATTTTTTTCATGATCTATAGATAATCAACTTTTTTTATTTTACTAGTAATTTGTTTTCTTGAATATTCAAATTTTTTTCTATGTTTGATACTTTTTTGATGAACTCTTTTTCTCCATAATCTAAATGAGGATGGTTTGAGAGATTTTCTCATTATCTTAATGACATCCGATTCTCGGTAGCCAGTTTTTTTTTCGATATCTTCAAAAGTGATCCTATCGGCCCAGGCTGCCCAGATGACCCAATCTGGATTTTCATGATTTGGCTCAGGATTTTTGACTCGGGTAACTGGCCTGTGACCTTTTTTTTTTCATAAATCCTTTATATTTGAAAAAAATCGATAATGCATTTTTTTTAGGACCTGTTATAGTGTGATTTGATAGTCCTACTTAGCCATCTTTAGCTCCCGGTTTTTTAGGACTATCTTTTTTTTTATGCTCCCCCTAGATTTTATCCTTTTTTTACAGATCATAATTTTTCTATTCATCACACCGGGTACCCCTCGGATAGTAATTATTTCTTATTCGATGAATTATGGTGTTAAAAATTGTATTTGGACAGCGTTAGGGGATGTCACAGCGAATTTATTTCAAGCAACTTTAGTAATTTTTGTTATAGGAACTTTTTTGTCTGATAATCCAAACTTTTTAAACTTTTTTAAGTGGGTTGGAGTTATTTATTTAATGTATTTAGCTTATGATGTGTATAAATCTTCACCAAAAGATGTAAATTCAAAAACAATTAGCACCAAAAGTGTTTTTTCTTTTTATAAAGATGGTTTTTTAGTTGCTGGAACAAGCCCTAAGGCATGGTTGTTCTTTCCTTTAATATTTCCGCAGTTTATTGACTTTAGTACAAATTATATTGTTCAATTCTTTATTTTGATAACAACCTATGTTGTTTTAGATTTTATTTCTTTGATTGGTTATGCTTTGCTAGCACAAAAATTAATTACATGGATCAAAGCAAATCCAAAAACAATTAATACAATCTCAGCGAGTGTTTTAATAATCATTGCGTTAATTATTATTGTTACACAACAATATTAAAACATATCCAAAGATGTTTTGCCTCTTGCAATAAAACAAAATTATTTATTTAATTAAGAATTAATTAATTAATAACAAAAGGAAATAAAATGAAAATAAACAAGATAATCTTGAGTTTTATTTCTGCAGTAGCAATTTTACTTTCAACTTCAGTTGTTTCATTTGCAAAAGTAGTTGGTGATAAAATTGTCTTAGGTGCTGCTATTTCATTGACTGGAAAATATTCATCTAATGGTGTTCATACACAAAACGGCTATAATATGGCTGTTGATAGAATTAATAGCATGGGTGGTGTTAAAGTTGGTGGAAAAACTTATAAGTTTGAAATCATTTATTATGACGATGAATCAAACCCAAAAAGAGCGGCTCAATTAGCAGAAAGATTAATCTCACAAGATGGTGTTGAGTTTATGCTTGGACCTTATAGTTCAGGTTTAACAAAAGCAATTGCACCTGTAACAGAAAAATATGGTGTACCAATGGTGGAAGCAAATGGTGCGTCTAGATCTTTGTTTACTAAAGGTTACAAATATCTATTTGCAGTTTTAGCTCCAGCTAACTTATATCTTGATGTAGCTATTAGAACAGCAGTTGAGTTAAATGGTGGAAAAGGTGTAAGAATTGCACAAGCATTTGAACAAGATGCTTTTTCACAAGACGTAAGATTAGGTATTTTAGATGCAGCGAAAGAAACTGGATCTGAAATTATAATCGACGATAAGCTGCCAAAAGAGCTTAACGATATGGCTGCAACATTAGTTAAAGTAAAACAAATGAAGCCAGATGTTCTTGTGGTATCAGGACACACAAAAGGTGCATTAACTGCAATCAGACAAATTGCTGAAATGAAAGTTGATGTTCCAATGTTAGCAATGACACATTGTGATGCTGCGAAATTATCAAAACAACATGGTAAAAATTCTCAGTATGCTTTATGTGCTTCACAATGGCATAAATCATTAACTTACAAAGATAAGTTCTTTGGGTCAGGCATGAAGTATGCGGCAGATTTTGAAAAAGAGTTCAAATATGATCCGCCGTATCAGTCAGCTGAGTCATCAGCAGCTTTATTAGTATTTAAAGATGCTTTTGAAAGAGCTAATTCTTTTGACAAGAAGAAAGTAAGAGATGCTCTTGCAGCAACTAACATGCAAACATTCTATGGAAATATTAAATTCGCCGAAGGTGGTCAAAATGTTGACAAGCCTATGGTGCTTTTCCAAGTAATGTGTGACGGCGCTGGGAAATGTGAAAATAAAGTTGTAGCTCCATTGAAGTGGGCTTCAGCTAAATTGATACACCCAATTCCTAAGTGGTCTGACAGATAATAATAAATCTATAAATACCCCCTAAACTCTAGGGGGTATTTTTTTTAAGAGGCAATTTATGGATTTCATGGTCTTCCAGTATCCGATGATTACTATTCAAGCTTGCTTGGATGGAATTTTATTAGGTGTATTGTTTGCTTTAATTGCTTATGGCATGGCATTGCAGTGGGGAGTAATGAATATCATAAATATTGCACAAGGTGATTTAGTTATTCTTGGAGGTTACATTGCTTACTTTATGTATCTTTATGGAATACATCCTGCTTGGGGTGTCATTGTATCACCAATAATAATGTATTTTGTGGGTGTTGGAATTTATAAGTTGGTCATTAATAAAGTAGTTGATAGAGACTTATTTATCTCAATTCTTGCAACTTTTGGAATAAGCATTCTTTTTATGCAATTAATGAACTTTGCATTTGGTGCAGATGTTGTTTTAGCTAACTCTGGTTACGGAACCACTTTCTTATTTGATAGCAATGTAGTTTTACCTAATTCTAAAATATTTTCTGCTGTAGTAAGTATCGTTTTTGCAATTTGTTTAGTTGTTTACATGAAAAAATCAAAACTTGGTCGCGCAATAAGAGCAACTGCTCAAAATGCTAGAGCTGCTAAAATTTTAGGTGTTGATACTGAAAAAGTTTATGCTGCAACATTTGGTATTAATGCTGCTTTATGTGGTGTTGCGGGAGCTTTAATATCAATAACATTTACAATTCATCCTTATATGGGATTACCTTATACAATTAGATCGTTTATGATTGTAATTGTGGCAGGCCTTGGAAATTTACCTGGTGTTGCTATGTCAGGAATGGGATTAGGAGTTTTTGAAGAGTTTGCTGATTACATATTAGGTACAGAATTTAGAATAGGTTCAGTATTCTTATTATTAGTTTTAATTTTAGTTTATAGAAGATTTAAGCTTTCTAGAAAGAGAGAGTACTTAAAGTGAATAAAAACCTTATTTTATACGCATCAATATTAGTTTTTGGACTTGCTGCACCATTTATATTTCCTGCTTTTAAAGTTCAATTATCTATTCTTTGTGTATTAATTATTCTTGCTGTTACTTGGAATATTCAAGGTGGTGAGATGGGTTACAATTCATTTGGAAACATTCTTTTTTATGGCCTTGGAATGTATCTATGTGCCTCAGTGCAAGTTGGAATGTTTTTCCCATTAGCTGAATGGACTGAAAGTGGAGGAGAAAAGACATTTGTACATACTCCTACACAATTTTTTCAAGGTATGGCAGCTGGACTTGTGGTTGCAGCGGTCGTTCCGACAATAGTTGCTGGTTTAATTGGATATTCAATTTTAGGATTAAGGGGACATTATTTTGCAATATGTACTTTAGGTTTAGGAGTAGCTGCTGGAGAAATTTCTGGAGGTATTGAAATAATTGGAGCAGGCCAAGGATTTACAACCCCGCCTTTTCCAAATGTTGGTGGTTTAGAAGCAAGGGGAGAATTTTTTTATTTTTGCAGTTTTTTTGCATTAGTTTTTGCATTTATTACAGTACGTGCAATTTATTCAACTCGTTTTAAATTAATTCTAAACGCTATTAGAGATAACGAAGATAAAGCCGAAGCTATGGGAATTGAAACCATGAAGTATAAAATAATTGGTTGGATGGTCTCAGCATTCTTCTGTGGCTTGGCTGGGGGAATTATGGGAGGACTTGTTGGGTACATCGATTCAACCGATGTTGCCTTTGATGGAAGAGAGATGGGAGTATTTATGGTGCTCATGGCAATCTTGGGTGGAAAAGGAACTTTATGGGGACCTGTTATTGGCGCCACTGTTTTTCATGTTTTCAAAGAAGGTTTCTGGACATTCTTTTTAGGTTGGCAGTATGTGGCTCTTGGAGTTTTAATTGTTGTTATAGTAATTTATTTTCCTGAGGGAATTATGGGTTGGCTTAGAGAAAAATATCCTGAGAGATTTGGTGAAGTTGTTGATGAAGCAGATAGAAAAGCACAGGTAGAATTAAAATGAGCATTCTAGAGGTAAACAATGTAAGCAAATCATTCGGTGGCGTTAAAGCTAATGTTGATATTTCCATGTCTGTTGAAAAAGGAAAAATAGTTGGTTTAATTGGTCCAAATGGTTCTGGTAAAACTACTTTGTTTAATTCAATTGTAGGAACTTATCCTATTGATAATGGATCGATCAAATTTAATGGAAAGGAAGTATCTGAACTCCCAGTGCCAATCATAGCAAAATTAGGTTTGTTAAGAACTTTTCAGCAAACAAGAATATACGGAAAACTTAATTGTATAGAAAATATGCTAATTAGCCATAAAGGAAGTGATTCAAGTTTATTAAAGATTTTTTCTAAAATTCCCAAAGATCTAACAGAAAAGGCTGAAAACTTACTTAGTTTTGTCGGATTGTATCAAAAAAGAAAATTGAGAGCTGGTGACTTATCTTTTGGTCAGCAAAAATTATTAGAGTTAGCAATGGCTTTAATGAATGAGCCCGAAATGCTCTTGTTAGATGAACCAACAGCAGGAATAAATCCAACACTAATAAATGGAATTATAGACAGATTAATAAAAGTAAATCAGGATTTTGGGATAACATTATTAGTAATTGAACATAACATGAGAGTAATTATGCAATTAGCCGAAGATATTTTTTGTTTAGCTCATGGAAAAATGTTGGCTAATGGTACCCCTGAAGAGATTAAAAATGATAAGCGTGTAATAGATGCTTATTTAGGAGCACAATAATGTCAAATCAATATGAAGTTTTAGGTAAGGCACCAGTCGCTGAAGATTTAAAAAAACTTTCACCCTCAAATGTTCATCTTACAATAAAAAATATGAATGCAGGTTATGGAAAAATGGAAATACTACACAATTTTGATCTTTTTGTAAGTAAGGCCCAATCATTATGTTTAATCGGTCCAAATGGGGCAGGTAAATCCACTATTCTTCACTCAATTTATGGTTTTACAAATATTTTTTCAGGCCAAATAGAAATTGATGGCAAGGAGATTACAAATTTAAGTCCAGCTGAAAAATTAAAATCAGTTGGTATTGCCTATATACTTCAAGATAATTCTGTTTTTCCGGATATGACAGTTGAAGAAAATTTATTAATGGGAGGATTTATAAAAGAGAAAACAGAAGAGTCTTATCAAGAAGCTGAGAGAATTTTTGAAAAATATGAACGATTAAGAAATAGACGAAATCAGCCGGCAAAAGTACTTTCAGGAGGTGAAAGAAGATTGTTAGAAATTTCTAGAGCACTAGTAATGAAGCCATCAGTGCTGTTAGTTGATGAGCCATCAATCGGTTTAGAGCCAAGATATATTGATATGGTTTTTGAAATATTACGAGATCTCCAGGAGAATGAAAAAAAGACAATCATTCTTGTTGAGCAAAATGCAAAAAAAGGGTTAGAATTTGCTGATATAGGTTATGTTCTTGTGTCTGGACAGACTGCTATTGCTGGCAAGGGTGATGATCTTTTAAATAATCCAGATGTTGGTCGCTTATTTCTTGGCGGCTAAATGATAAAGAAAGAATTTTTTTTAAAAGGTTATAAATCAATCCTTAAAGCTGATAGCCCCGCAATTGCATTGGCATGTTGCTTCGTTGCAATCGGTGCACTTCTTAAAAATGTTGGTTTTAATATTCAAGAAAGCGTCCTATCAACATTATTGATTTATGCTTTACCTGGGTCATTAGTAATGGCAGAGTCAATTCTTATTGGAGCATCATTAATTAGTATATTTTTTGCAGTTTGGTTTGTTAATGCAAGACTTTACCCAATGGCAGTATCTTTATTTCCATTAATGATGGATGTTAGTCAACCAAAATGGAAATATTATTTGTCATGTCATTTTATAGCTGTCTCGGCATGGTTAATTATGAAAAGTAATTATGAGACAATTGAAAAAAAGGATAGGGTTGATTTTTGGATAGGAATTGGTTCAGCAACTTTAAGTGTATCTGTTTTAGCAACAATTTTAGGTTTTTACATAGCAGATTATTTAAATAAAGATATGTTAATGGGGCTAGCAATTTTAAATCCAATTTATTTCACTTGTATGATGGTAGGAGCAATGAAAACATTGCAAATTACTTTATCAGTAACCTTAGGAGCTATTTTGGGTCCTATTTTTTATTTTTTTTCACCAGAGTGGTCTATTATATTAGGTGGAGTTATAGGTGGCTCAGTAGCATATTTAATCGGAGAAAAAAATGTCAATTAGCGTTTTGCTATCTATTATCGTAACATCGTTAGCAACTTATCTGTCAAGATTTTTAGGTGTCCTCTCATCATTAAGAATAAAGGAGTCTTCTAAAATTTTTAGATGGTTTAATTGTTTAGCATACGCAACACTTGCAGCTTTGATTGCCAGAACAATCATTTTTCCGGTAGGTGCCCTTACAGATGCTAGCTATTTAAGTAGGTTAATTGTTGTATTATTAAGTCTTGGAATATTTTTTATTACTAAAAAAAATTTTGTATACCCAACAATTTTTTCAGCGATCTCTATTGGGATAGTAAACAACTTTTTTTAGTAATTTAAAAATAATTTGGTATTATGTAAATTAGAAAATAAATTATGGAAAATATATCTGGATTTGAAATATCAACTAATAAAATATCTCCCAGAATAATTGATATAAAAATTAAAGACGAGACTATTGAAAAATTGATTTTTCCATTTAAAAAATTTGATTTAACAGCTATCGAATATAAACCTTTCACAAGATTTACAATTGCTAAAAGCTTAGATGATTTAAGTGAAAATAAGCTTGGCATCATAATGAATAGAATAATTAGAGATAGAAATCTTGGGTGTTTCATAATTGGTCCTGAAAATAAAAACGCTAATGTTGATGATATTTTTTTAGTAAAATTATCAACTGCAATATCGCATTTAATAGGAGTTCCAAATCATGATTCTATGGCGGGTAAATATTATGCAAGATTTCACGTTAAGCATGAGGATAAAAGTGACTCCTACTTAAGGAAAGCTTATACCAATATGGATCTTCATACTGATGGAACATATGTAAAAGAGATTACTGATTGGCTTTTAATGACAAAGATTGAGGAAAAAAATGTAGAGGGTGGAGAAACAGCAATGCTGCACTTAGATGATTGGGAATATTGTGAAGAACTATTCGACGATCCAGTTGGGAAACAGAATTTTTTATGGGGCTCGCCAAAGAGTAAGAATGTAGACTATAAAGTAGAACATCCGATATTTTCAGAAGATAAAGATGGCAAACCCCAGATATCATACATTGATCAGTTTCCTGAACCAAAAAATATGTCTCAAGGTAATTTTTTACAAAAGCTATCTGATTGTTTAGAGGAAAGTAAGAATAAAGTGATAACTAAGTTACCTGTAGGATCAGCGGTAGTTGCAAATAATTATTTTTGGTTACATGGCAGAAAACCTTTTAAGGAAAATAAAGATTTAAGCAGAGAACTATTAAGAATTAGGGGTTCATTTTTCAAAAATTAATCTATCATCTCAAATAAATAAAATTTATAAAATTATGAAACTTGGTTTTATTGGTACAGGAAAAATAGCTTCTTCAGTTATTATTGGAATATGTAATTCAAAAATAAAATATAAAAAGATTATTATTTCACCAAGAAATAAAAGAATAGCACTTAGTTTAAAAAAAAGATTTAACAAGGTTAGTGTTGCAAAAAATAATCAAGATGTGATTAACAATTCTAAGTGGGTTTTCTTAGCAGTTACTCCTACAGTGGGAAAAAAAATACTAAAAAATTTAAATTTTAAAAAAAATCAAACGATAATTAGTTTTATTTCAACAATAACATTAATAGAATTAAAAAAGATTATTAAAGTTAAGTCAAAAATTGTAAGAGCAATACCACTTCCCCCAATATCTTTAAAAAAAGGACCTGTCCCAATTTATCCACCAAATAAAAAAGTAAAAGATTTTTTTAATAAAATTGGGTCTACGATTGAGATTAAAAATGAAAAATTATCAATTAATTTCTGGTCAACATCAGGAATGATGGCGTCTTATTATGAAATCTTAAATGTGATGAGCAGTTGGTTAGTAAGAAAGGGAATTAAAAGAATAGAGGCACAAAAATATATAACAAACTTATTTTTAGCTTTATCCGAAGATGCAGTCGTTAATTCAAAAAAAGATTTGAAATATCTGGTAAAAGAATCTCAAACTACAAAGGGTTTAAATGAGCAAGGTCTTAAAGAAATGAAGAAAAAGGGAGCCTATAAATCTATTATAAATTCTTTGAATAGTATTTATAAAAGATTAAATAAATAATTAATGTCAGAAAATATTTTAGAAATTAATAATCTATCAAAATATTTTGGTGGATTGGCGGCAGTGTCAGATTGCTCTTTGAAAGTTAAGAAAGGGACTATAACTGGAATAATTGGCCCTAACGGTTCTGGAAAAACAACTTTATTTAACTTAATAGCTGGAAACTTAAAATGTTCAGCTGGTACTGTAATGTTTAACAATGAAGATATTACTGATGTGCCTGCCTATGAATTATTTTCAAAAGGTTTACTTAGGACCTTTCAAATTGCACATGAATTTACAAATTTATCAGTTTTAGAAAATTTAATGATGGTTCCTGGTAATCAGTCAGGTGAACAACTGATAAACGCTCTATTTAAACCTTCATTAATCATGAAAGAAGAAAATATTATTAAGCAAAAAGCTATTGAAGTTATAGAGTTTTTAAATTTAGGGCATTTAAGAAATGAGCTAGCAGGAAATTTATCTGGTGGTCAAAAAAAATTATTAGAGCTTGGTCGAACAATGATGGTAGATGCAAAGTTAGTTTTGTTAGATGAAGTGGGCGCAGGTGTGAATAGAACACTACTGAAAGATCTTGGTACAGCGATTGAAAAACTAAATAAAGAAAAGGGATATACATTTTGTATGATTGAACATGACATGGATTTCATAGGAAGATTATGTGATCCTGTGATTGTGATGGCTGAAGGATCAGTATTATTTGAAGGTTCAGTGGAAGATGCTAAAAAAGACGAAAAAGTGATTGAAAGTTATTTAGGCAGGGGATCAAAAATTAAGGATAATTGATAATGGCATTTTTTGAGGGAAATAAGATGACTGGTGGATATGGAAATGGTCCAGATATTATCAATTCGTGTTCAGTGAATGTCGACAAAGGCGAAATTGTTTCAATTTTAGGTCCTAATGGTGCGGGAAAATCAACAGCAATGAAGGCAATGCTAGGTTTATTAAATTTAAAATCTGGCTCAGTCATAATTGATGGTAAAGATATTACACAACTATCTCCACAAGATAGAGTTAAGTCAGGAATTTCATTCGTTCCTCAAACAAAAAATGTTTTTGCAGGAATGACTGTTGAGGAAAATTTAGAAATGGGAGCTTTCTTAATTAATGAAAGTTATAGTTCAGTAATCAATGAGATCTATGAATTGTTTCCAATATTAAGTGAAAAAAGAAATCAATTAGTTGGTGAATTATCAGGAGGGCAAAGACAACAAGTTGCACTTGGTAGGGCATTAATGATCAAGCCATCAGTTTTAATGTTAGATGAACCAACCGCAGGAGTTTCACCAATTGTAATGGATGAATTGTTTGATCATATTGTAAAAGTTAAACGTACAAATGTTGCAATACTTATGGTGGAACAAAATGCCAAACAAGCACTAAGTATTTCAGACAGAGGTTATGTGTTAGTCACAGGAGAAAATCGTTATTCAGGATCAGGAAAAGAATTACTAAATGATCCAAGAGTAAGGAGTTCATTTTTAGGCGGTTGATATGGATTATATAAATGCAATTGTACTTTTATTAAATTATATTTTTGTACCAGCATTAGCCTATGGATCTCAATTAGCTTTAGGGGCAATTTTTGTAACTTTGATATATGGGATCTTAAGGTTCGCAAACTTTGCTACAGGAGATATGATGTCTTTTGGAACCATGGTTACAATTTTGTTTACATGGTATTTTCAATCTTTAGGAATAAGCTTAGGCATTTTACCAACTGCTCTCATCGCAATTCCTTTTGCTATTATATTTATGGTTGGTTATATGCTTTTGATAGATAAATTTGTTTTTAAATATTATAGAGTCAGTAAAAGCCCCCCTGTTCAATTAGCAATGGTGAGTATTGGAGTAATGTTCGTTACCCAAGCTGTTGTTCGAATAATCATTGGCCCCTCTGATAGAAGATTTTTTGATGGTGAAAAATTTTTAATTAAAGCTGGTGAGTTTAAAGAAATGACAGGACTTAATGAAGGCCTCGCAATCAAATCAACCCAGGTAATTACAATTGTTGTAACATTAATTTTAGTTTCAACTCTTTTTTGGTTTTTAAATAAAACAAAAACAGGAAAAAGTATGAGGGCTTATTCTGATAATGAAGATCTTGCATTGTTGTCTGGAATAGATCCAAAAAAGATTGTAATGATTACATGGATAATAGCTGGAGTTTTAGCTACTATTGGTGGAGCATTATATGGTTTAGATAAAAGTTTTAAACCATTTACTTATTTCAATAATATGCTCCCAATTTTTGCTGCAGCTATTGTTGGTGGTATAGGAAATCCTTTTGGTGCATTTTTAGGTGGATATGTAATCGCATTTTCTGAAATTCTTTTAACTTATGCTTATAAAAAATTTTTCATGTATCTATTGCCTGAAAGTTTAGAGCCAAATACTTTAGTACAATTACTATCAACAGATTATAAATTTGCAGTATCATTTTCAATTCTTGTCATTGTACTGCTTTACCGACCATCTGGAATTTTCAAAGGAAAAATATTGTGAGAAAAAATTTAAATGTAATTGCAGCTTATACTATAATGTTGGGATTAATTATTCTTGTTGGAATTTTTCAATCTTGGAATATAGCTTTATCGATTTTTAATCTTTGTTTGATTTCAGCGGTCATGACAATGGGAGCTAATATTCAATGGGGTTATGCTGGTCTTATTAACTTTGGTATAATGGGCTATACTGCCCTTGGTGGTTTAGCTGCAGTTTTAATCTCTGTTGATCCCGTTAAAGAAGCATGGAGCGCAGGTGGATCTAATATTCTATTTAGTCTTTTACTAATAATAGGAATGGTATTAGCCGTTAGATACGTACTAAAAAAATATGAAAAATCAAAAGTTAGAACCTATATTATTGCAACTATTATAATTGCAGGAATAATAATCATTAGATTTGTATCTGAACCTGGGATTGAGGCAATAGAGGAAGTAGATCCTGCAAAAACAGGATTTCTCGGCGGATTTGGTCTTCCAATTATTTTTTCTTGGATCGTTGGCGCTCTATTTGCAGGTGGGTTAGCATTTGTAATTGGTAAAGTTGCCTTGGGTTTAAGGGCAGACTATCTGGCAATAGCCACTTTATTAATATCAGAAATTGTTATTGCAATAATTAAACACGAAGATTGGCTCACCAGAGGTGTAAAAAATGTTATTGGATTGAAGCGCCCTGCACCTTATGAGGTAAATTTACAACAGACAGATTGGTTTATAAATTTAGTTGAAAAATTTAACTCAAGTAAATTGAATTTAATAACAGATTTAACTGAGAGACAAGCAGCTCTAAATCAATTTGTCATTGAGGGATCATCAATTTTTGTAAAACTTTGTTATTCAGGTTTGTTTTTAATTGTTGTTATCATTCTATTAATTCTTACTCAAAAAGCTCTTTATTCTCCGTGGGGTAGAATGATGAGAGCTATTAGAGATAATGAAGAGGCAGCGAATGCAATGGGTAAAAATGTGGTGAAACAACATTTGCTAATTTTTGTTTTAGGTTCAGCTATAGTTGGGATAGCTGGCGCTATGTTAGTAACCCAAGATGGATTATTTACTCCAGGCAGCTACAGACCTATGCGATATACTTTTTTAATTTGGGTGATGGTCATAGTAGGTGGCAGTGGAAATAATTTTGGTGCAATTCTAGGAGGCTTTGTGGTTTGGTTTTTATGGATTGAGTCAGCACCTATTGGATTATATTTAGTTAATTTAACAACAGCTGGTTTAGCTGACACTCACTTTTTAAAAGTTCATCTAATTGAAAGTGTCCCATACTTTAGATTTTTGATGATGGGAATAGGCCTGTTATTGATAATGAGATATAGACCAAAAGGTATACTTCCAGAAAAAATAGAAATAAAATAAAAAGATGAAATATATAATTTTAGGTGCAGCTTTTGCTTGGGCTTTATATATGGCTGATAAATATTTATTTTTTTAAAAAAAACCCCCAACATAAAAATGTCAGGGGTTTTAATTTTAAGATAAATTATCTTTGTTTTTTAGTTTTAAATTTTCCGCCTTTAACTTCTTGTTCTAAGAAAGAACCTTCAGCTTCACCGACGCTAGTAAAAGTAACACCTGTTGCACCTTCATAGTCGACTTTTTTACCTTTAGCTAATAAATCTAAACCTTTTTTAAGTTCACCTGGATAAATTTTTGTTCCAGGGCCGTTAGCAACATCCATTACATTTTTTGCAATTGACGCTCTGTCAGCTGAATTACCTGCTTGCATTGCTAAAACAATTAAAGCGGCTGCATCGTATGATTCTCCAGTGTAAGGACCAGAACTATCAATACCAGCAGCTTTTGCTACACCAGCAAAAACTCCAGCACCTTTTCCAGTTGAACCTGGCATTGAACCAAAAGACTTTCTTAAATCTTTTCCAAATGCATCAACTAATGATTGACCAATCATACCATCTGACAAAATAAATCTGTCAAATGCACCAGAGTCTAAAGAAGCTTGAATAATACCTTTTCCACCTTGGTCAAGATATCCAATAACAGCTACTGCATCACCACCCGCTGAAGCTAGTGTTGCAACCTCAGAAGAATAATCTGCTTTTCCATCTTCATGAGCATTTACTGTAGTTACTTTTATTCCGTGAGCTTCTACTGCTGCTTTATAAACATCAGCTAAACCTTTACCATAATCGTTGTTTGTATAAGTAATAGCTACACTTTTTACTTTTCTATCTTTAGTAATATCTGCAAGAATTTGTCCACCTCTAGCATCTGATGGAGCAGTTCTAAAGAAATACCCTTTATCATCTAGAGTTGTTAATCCTGGAGATGTTGCAGAAGGTGAAATCATTACCACACCATTTGGTACAGCAACATTTGATGCAATAGCACCTGTTACACCTGAACAATCAGCACCCATGATTGCAGCAACACCTTGTGCAATAACACCTTCAGCTGCTGCTGTCGCTGCTGCTGAGTCAACACAAGTTGAGTCTGCTCTTACTACTGAAATTTTTTCTCCACCTAATAGTGAACCTGAGTCAGATGCTTCTTTAAAAGCAAGTTCTGCAGATGCAGCCATAGCAGGTGTAAGAGATTCTATAGGACCAGTGAATCCTAAAATTATTCCCATTTTTACTTCTGCAAAAACATTTGTTGTAAAACTTGATACAAATATAAATGCAGCAATAATTAGTTTTCTCATTATATTCCTCTATTTGTTAACAATTTATAAAGACTAAATTAAATCCTATTTATATAGATTTTCAACTGCCAAATTATCTTATTTTATAATGTCTTTATTTAAACTAGACTGATTATTAAAGATTTTAAACGATTTTAATGAAGTCTAATAAAATTCAACCACAATTTATAAAAAAATATAATCCTAGAATAGGATTAATTGCTTTAGCTACAGATTTCATAATCGAAAAAGACTTTATCAAAATAATTAAAGATAAAGATATAGATTTTTTTGTAAATAGAATTGAATGTTATAATCCTTTATCTAAAGAAAATCTAATTAAAATGTCTGAAAAAGTTACAGATGTTACTAAAAATATTTTACCAGATGAAAACATAGATTGTGTTGTATATGGATGTACCTCTGGAACTATAGCTGTGGGACATGATACCATCGAAAGAAAAGTTAAAGAAGCGAAACCAAAAGCAAAAATTACAACGCCTAGCACTGCAGCTATTAAAGCATTAAAAAAGTTAAAAATAAAAAAAATAGCAATATTTACTCCTTATAGTAAAAAATTAAATGATGAAGTAATAGATTATTTTTCAAGTCAGGGTTTTGATGTTGTTGCAAATACTTATCTAGATATCGCAGCTGACTATGACATTGGAAAAGTAGATCAAAATTTTTTATTTAAAACTTTATCGCAGATAGAAATCAAAAATGCTGATGCCTTATTTATTTCGTGCACAGCTTTACCAGTTTTAAATATAATTGAAAGATTAGAGAAAGAATTAGGTAAGCCTGTCATTACAAGCAATCAATCATTAATATGGGATACTTTAGAAAGTATTGATATGAACAAAAATATTCTAGGTTTTGGAAAATTATTTAATTTAGATCAATGAGTCTTTTTACTAAAGAAGAATATAATAATAGATTAAAAAAAGTTCAAAAAATGATGCAAGATAAAAGCATCGAATTATTAATTTCTCACGATACGAATAATATAAATTACTTAACAGGTTACGATGCTTGGTCTTTTTATTATGCTCAATGTGCAATAGTCCATGTCAATGCTGATGAACCTTTATGTTTTGTTAGAGATCAGGATGCAGGTGGAGCTTACCTAAAAACATATTTAAAGAAGGAGAATATAATTGTATATGATGAACACTACATTCATACTTGGCCTAAGCATCCTTATGATTATTTAGTGGAGATAATTAAGAATAAAAAATGGGATAAGCTTTCTATTGGTTTAGAGATGGACGCACATTATTTTACCGCATTCTGTTATCAAAAAATTAAGGATGGTTTACCCGATGCCATGATCAAAGACTCTGAAAGATTAGTTAATTGGGCTCGTCTAGTAAAATCAAATACTGAAATAAATTTTATGAAATCTGCTGCAAAAATTTCAGAGGTTGGAATGAAAAAAGCTTACGAAGTAATAAGTCCTGGGGTTAGACAATGTGATGCTGTTGGAGAAATTCAAAAAGCTTTGTTTTATGGAACCCCTGAATTTGGCGGAGAATACGCCAGTATTGCAACATTGCTTCCTACCGGAAAAGGAACATCTGCTTCACATCTAACCGCAACACAAGATAAATTTATTGATGGTGAGGCTACAATTGTTGAACTTTCTGGAGTGTATAAGCGTTACCATGCGCCAATGGCCAGAACTATTTTGCTTGGAAAACCTGATCAACTTAAAATTGATACGATGAAAAAAACAATTGAGGCGCTTCAAGCTGGAATTGATGCAACGAAACCTGGAAATACTGTAGATCACGTTGCTCAAGCATTTTGGAAAATATTAGATAAATATGGAATAGAAAAAAAATCTAGAACTGGTTATTCGATTGGAATTGGTTATCCCCCAGATTGGGGAGAACATACTTTAAATATTTATAAAGGCGACATGACAATTTTAGAGCCTAATATTTGTTTTCATATGATAGCGGTTATGCAATTTGGTGAATGGGGTGTTGAAGCATCAGAAGCAATTAGAGTTACAGATCAAGGAGCAGAATTATTTTGTAATATGTCTAAAGAACTTCACGTTAAAAGCTAGTTATTAAAGGTTGAAATTTATTCTTACAAATGTTTAAAAGTTGATTAAAATTATGGCTCTTAAAAAAGATTTCGTCAAATTCGATAAAGTAGATAAAAGCTATGACGGCAAGGTTTTAGTTGTTAAGGATCTTCAATTAGATATTGAGGAAGGTGAGTTTGTAACTATGTTAGGACCCTCAGGTTCTGGAAAAACAACTTGCTTAATGATGCTGGCAGGATTTGAAACACCAACAAATGGTGAAATATATTTAGATGGTAGGGCTATTTCAAGTATACCTCCACATAAAAGAGGTATTGGAATGGTATTTCAGAATTATGCGTTATTTCCTCATATGACAGTTTATGAAAACCTTGCCTTTCCATTAAGAGTTAGAAAAATTCCAAAAGATGAGGCAGATAAAAAGATTGATAAGGCGTTATCAATGGTTTCACTTCAAGGTTTTGCATCAAGAATGCCAGGGCAATTATCAGGCGGTCAACAACAAAGGGTAGCTGTAGCGAGATCATTAGTATTTGATCCTCAACTAGTTTTAATGGACGAACCTCTGGGAGCTTTAGATAAAAATTTGAGAGAGAGTATGCAATATGAAATTAAACATATACATGAAAACATAGGGGTAACTGTAGTTTACGTAACTCATGATCAAAGTGAGGCATTAACCATGTCTAATCGTATCGCTGTTTTTAATGATGGAAAAGTTCAGCAGCTTTCAAGTCCAGATGAGCTTTATGAAAAACCTGTGAATTCTTTTGTTGCTGAATTTATTGGAGAAAATAATACCTTCGTGGGTGAGGTTTCAGATATTTCAGGTGGTAAGTGTAAAGTTAAAATAGCTAACACAGATATACTTGCGAATCCTATTTCTGTAAAAGGTAAAGGTGAGAAAACTAAGATTTCTTTAAGACCTGAAAGAGCGTTAATTAATCCAAGTGATCAAATGGACAATATACATTCTGGAAAGATTGAAGAAGTAATATATCACGGAGATCATACAAGAGTTAGAATAAATCTTTTAGGCAACAATCAATTTATCTTAAAGGTCCCTAACAGTTCAGCCAATTTGGATATCAAGCTTGGCAAAGATATCAAGATAGGTTGGAACAGTGAAGATGCTAGAGCGCTAGATCCTTCTTAGACCACCAATATATTGCTAAATTAACTAAAATGGGCTGTTGACTCTCATTATCGATCTTGTTGTAATTGATTTTTATAAAAAACGTTTAAACGGAGGAAAAATGAAAAAACTAAGTAAAGTATTACTAGCTATTTCTTTTGTACTTTCACTAACTACTTCAGCATTTGCAACAACAGTAACTGCAGTGTCATGGGGTGGGGCTTATACTGAGTCTCAAAAGTTAGGTTATGGTGATCCTACAGCTAAAAAACTTGGCATAAATATTGCCTGGGTTGACTATTCTGGTGGATTATCTGAGATTAAAGCACAAAAAGAAGCTGGTAAAATCACGTGGGATATAATCGACGTGTTTGCAATGGATACTATTACTGGATGTGATGAAGGATTATTTGTTGAATTTGATTTCGATAAAGACTTCCCACCAGCTCCAGATGGAACTCCTGCAAGTAAAGATTTCTTTACTGCAATGCCTAGTAAGTGTGCTGTAGGAAATATTTTATATTCTTGGAATTATGCTTATAACACTAATAATGTTAAAGGTACTCCAAAGACTATCAAAGATTTCTTTAACACTAAAAAATTCCCTGGAAAAAGAGCTATCTACAAAAGCGCTTTAACAAACTTAGAGATCGCTTTAGCAGCAGATGGTATTAAACCAGGAAAAGGTGGAGCAAAAATCTATAAAGCTTTAGAAACAGAAAAAGGTGTTGAAAGAGCAATGAATAAGATCAAAAAACTTTGCACAGACCCTAAAGGTGGATGTGTATTTTGGTCTGCAGGTGCTCAACCACCAGAACTATTAGTGTCAGGTGAAGTAGTAATGGCTACTGGTTGGAATGGTAGATTCTTCAATGCTGAAATTGGAGAAGGTGCACCAATCAAACAAGTTTGGGATGGCCAAGGTCTTGACTACGAATATTTCGTTCAAGTTAAAGGTGGACCAAACGATGCTAATGGTATGGCTAAAAAAGCTTTAGCTATGATGACTAGCTCGGAGATGTTAGCAGGAAGCGCTAAATACATCGCATATGCTCCTTGGAGAAAATCTTCAATTAGCATTATGGAAAAAGGTGAGCCTTGGTATAAAGATGGCAAGACTAACATGGTACCACAAATGCCAACTGCACCGGCTAACACTAAAAATTACTTCTTAGTAGATCCAATTTTCTGGGCTGACAACGGCACAGAGCTTGGTGAAAAATGGGAAGCTATGAAAGCTGGTCTATAATTTAAGTTTTAAACAACTTAATTATATATTATAATTTAAGGGCGGTTATTATTAACCGCCCTTTTTATTTATGAGCTCTGAAACAAAACAAATTCTAACAACAGATGGAATACCTTTAGAGGTAAGTCTTAAAAAAGCAGAGAGAAAGAATAAGATCAAAGCCTTTTTACTTGTTGCTCCCTTATTATTATTTTTAATTATTACTTATGTCTTTCCAATAGGCGATATGTTGTTTCGAAGTGTTGACGATAAGATGGTAACACAAATGCTTCCAAAAACTTTTAAAGCAATGGAGAACTGGGATGGTCAAGAGTTACCTGAGGAAGAGGTTTTTGCAGCTTTTCATGAAGATTTTATAAAATTAGTAGAAGACAAACGTGAAGGTAAACTATCTACTCAATTAAATTATACAAAGAACGGATTTAAAAGCATTATTAAAAAATTACGAAGAAAATCAAAATCATTTGAAGAGGGAAACTATAAAGAGCAAATAATGTCAGTTCACAAAAGATGGGCTGATGTTGAGTACTGGAGAGCAATTAAAAGAAGAGCTCCTGAGTTTACAAGTCAAAAATATCTAAAGGGTATGGACATGTATGTAAATGAAGAAGGAAAAATAGTAAGTGTAGAGGAAGACAGAAGAATTCATAGAGTATTATGGTTAAGAACTCTTGAAATTGCATTTTTTGTAACAGTTTTTTGTTTCTTAATGGCTTATCCAATAGCCCATTTACTCGCTACTTTACCTATGAAGTATAGTAACTTATTAATGATCTGTGTACTGCTGCCGTTCTGGACTTCATTACTTGTGAGAACTGCAAGCTGGATGATTTTGTTGCAACAACAAGGAATAGTAAATGATTTCTTTGTCGGAATAGGATTGGTAGCCGATGATAATAGACCTGAGATGATGTACAACAAAACTGGAAGTTACGTTGCAATGACACAAATATTGCTACCATTCATGGTTTTACCACTTTATAGTGTCATGAAAACTATCTCACCTAGCTTAATGAGGGCAGGAAAATCATTAGGTGGTACGCCATTTGTGGCATTTTGGAAAGTTTATTTTCCATTAACAATTCCAGGAATAGGTGCGGGCTGTTTATTAGTATTTATTTTAGCGATAGGTTATTACATCACCCCAGCCTTAGTTGGCGGTGCATCTGGAACTTTAATAAGTAACCAAATTGCTTTCCACATGAAAAGCACTCTTGATTGGAGCTTTGCATCAGCCATGGGATTAATGTTGTTGAGTGGAGTATTGGTAATTTATTGGCTTTATAACAAACTAGTTGGAATTGATAATATTAAATTAGGATAATCACGATGGCTTTACCAAAATATACTGAACCACATTATAGAATTTGGCATTATATTTATCTTACAATTTGTGGTGCTGTTTTCTTTTTTCTAATTGCACCTTTGTTTGTAATATTCCCATTATCATTTAACGCAGAAGAATTTTTGAGTTTTTCTGATGGAATGAAGCGTCTAGATCCAGATGCATTCTCTTTAAGATGGTATAAGGATATGATTTATGGAACAAAAAATCCATGGGGACTTGCTGCTAAGAATAGTTTTATTATTGCAATTTTTGCAACAATCGGATCAGTAATACTTGGAACGGTTGCAGCTTTAGGATTGAGTAGCAGACATATGCCATATAAAGGATTAATAATGGCAGTGTTAATTTCACCAATGATTGTTCCATTAATTATTTCTGGTGTTGCAATATTTTTCTTTATGGCAAAAGCGGGTTTAGCAGCAACTCATACAGGAATAGTATTAGCTCATATTATATTAGGAACACCTTTTGTAGTAATTACAGTCACAGCTACTTTGTCGGGGTTTGACCATAGTGTAACTCGAGCAGCTGCAAGTTTAGGAAGTGATCCAGTAAATACTTTTATGAAAATTACCTTACCTTTAATTTTACCTGGAGTAATTTCAGGTGGGTTATTTGCATTTGTAACTTCATTTGATGAAGTTGTGGTTGTTTTATTTTTAGCAGGATTAGAAAATACGACAATCCCAATTCAAATGTGGACAGGTTTACGAGAGCAATTAAGTCCAACAATATTAGCTGTTGCGACTTGTCTAATTATACTATCAACATTGATATTAGTGACTGCTGAGCTTTTACGAAGAAGATCTGAAAGACTCAGAGGTATTAATCGTTAGAAAAATAATTTCATGAAAATAAAAAATGTAGTAGTGATAGGGTCTGGAACAATGGGCAGTGGTATAGCAGCTCATTTGTGTAATGCAAATATACCCGTAACTCTTTTAGATTTAAAAACTGAAATAAGTGAAAATGCCAGAGAAAGAATTCACAAATCTAGACCACCTTTATTAATTGATAAATCTAAAATAAAAAATATTAAAGTTGGTAATATTGAAGATGACTTCTCAGTAGTTGAACAAGCTGATTGGGTTGTTGAGGCAGTTGTGGAGAGAATTGATATCAAACATCAAATTTATGAAAAAATTTTTAAAAGTAGAAAAGATGGTGCGATTGTTTCATCAAATACTTCTTCAATACCTATTAAGGTTTTATCTCAAAATTTAAATAAAGAACAAAAAAAAGATTTTTGTATAACTCATTTTTTTAATCCGGTTAGATATATGGGTCTTTTGGAAATTGTTAAAAATGAAGACAATGACCTAAATAAGATAAATCAATTAAAAGAATTTTGTGAACTTGAGCTTGGAAAAGGAGCCATCGTTTGTAATGACACTCCAGGTTTTTTAGGTAACAGGGTTGGTGTTTATGCGATGCAAATAGCAATGACCGAAGCATTTAAAATGAAACTTTCTGTAGAGGAAGCGGATGCAATATTTGGCAGGCCAATGGGTATTCCAAAAACAGGTGTTTTTGGGCTTTATGATTTAATTGGTATTGATCTTATGGCTGATGTTTTAAAAAGTTTTATCAAAGAGCTACCTAAAACTGATGAATTTCACGAGGTTGCAAAAGAAATTCCTTTAGTAAAAAAATTAATTGAAACTGGATATACAGGTAGAAAGGGTAAAGGTGGTTTCTATAGAATGAAGAAAACTGATAGTGGCAAAGTAATGGAAGCTATCGATCTACAAACTGGAGATTATTCTCTAAGCAAAAAAATTGATATTAAATCTGACAAAGTTGACCTTAAAGGTCTAATTAATAGAAATGATAAATATGGAGAATATGCTTGGTCAGTATTAGAAAAGATTATTAAATATGCTTCATCATTAGTTCCTGAAATAACAAAAGAATTTAATGATATTGATGAGGCTATGAGGTTAGGGTTTAACTGGGCTAAAGGACCCTTTGAAATGCTAGAGGAGATTGGTGTTAAAAACTTTTTTGAAAAGGTTGAAAATTTTAAGGGAAATAATTTTTTAGAAAATTTAAGTAAAACAAAAAATGAAAATTTTTATGGTGAAAGGCAAAAATATACATCAATTGAAACTTTGGGTAAGGTTAAGAAAACAGCAACGAGTGTTGATGGAAATAGTTCAGCATCTATTTATAGATTCAATGATTATAATATAGTTGAATTTACCACCAAAGCTAATGCATTAGATTACGACTCAATGGATGCATTAAAGAAAGCAACCGACAAGCCTTTGATTATAATTAATGAGAGCATGCAATTTTCTGCTGGGGTAAATTTAACTTATACAATGGAATTCGCTGACAAAAATGATTTTAAATCAATTGAGAAATTTATTAAATATTTCCAAGAAACATGTAAACATCTTAAGTACTCTAAACACCCAGTTATATCTGCACCATCAGGACTTACTTTAGGAGGTGGATTTGAAGTTTTAGTACAAAGTAATTTTGTTGCCTCTCATACAAATATTGTAATTGGCCTAGTTGAAACTATCGTAGGTTTAATTCCAGCTGGTGGAGGTTGTAAAGAAATGTTAGCTAGATGGTTAGATACCGAAGAGGCAAAAAAAAATCCAAATTATGCACCATTAAAAGTTTTTGATATCATTGGCTATGGAAAAACAGCAACATCACCTGTTGAAGCTGAGCCATTGAAATACTTATTGCCCGAAAATAAAAAAATTATGAATAGAAATAGTTTATTAGAAGTTTCAAAAAAAATCTTAGATGAAACCAAAGATTTTAAAGCACCTAACGAACTTAAGTTTAACTTACCTGGGAAAGCAGTTATTGGAGAAATGAATAAAATTTTAGAAAAACTCTATAATGATAAAATAATTTTAGATCATGGTGTAGAGGTTGCAAAAGAATTAGCTTTCGTCTTAAGTGGTGGAGACACGAATATGGATAAAGTGTTGACAGAAGATGATTTATTTAAATTAGAGCTGGATGCTTTTATGAGATTAATTGAAACTAAAAATACTCAAGACAGGATTAAACACACCTTGGCTACTGGTAAACCTTTAGTCAACTAACATTTTAATAGAATTTATAAAATCAGGCCTTAGAACATACTCAGATTTATTTTGATATTTTATTTTTTCTAATGCTTCTATCCCATAAATTACTTTCCCAATCGGTGTATATTCACTCTCATATAATGGCTCATCTTTGAGTGTGATGAAAAATTGACTATCTTCAGTATTATATTTTTGTGTTCTTGCAAGACCTACACTTCCTCTTTCATAGTTAAATGGGACATCTACTTCTGATTTTATGGTTCCTAATCCTGATTGTCCTGTTCCTATTTTTCCATAATCAATATTTCCTTTTTTACCAAATTCCAAATCACCTGCCTGTACAAGGTTGTCTTTAATCACTCTATGAAATGCAACATCGTCGTAAGCCTTAGATCTCACCAATGTTTTAAATCTTTCAACTGAATTTGGAGAAATATTTGGATATAATTCAATTATTACATTTCCACATTCAACATTTAAAATTGCGATATTATTTGGCTTATCAAAAGAGAGTTTTTCTGGATTATAATTCTTAACAAATAAGCATTTATTCTTTATCAAAAAAAAAGAACTTAGAGAAAAAATAGCTAAAGATATTACGAAAAAAAAAATTATCTTTTCTGACTTTGAAGCTTTAATTTTTTGAATCATAAATTGAAACTTTGATCAATTTTAAGCAAACCTGATTTGATAAAATCTATCTTTTTTTGAAGAATAGGATCAATTTGTTTTGGTAAATTTCCATGCATTAAATGAGAAAAAACTTCTGCCATATCTTCAGAAGCAGTTGATTTTGAATATTCAGTAATAAAACCATCAGTTTTAGAATAAGTATCAAGACCTATTTTTTTTGTACAAGTAGAACATTTTGCGTAATTAAAACTATCTGAATTAAAACTTGACCAAGTTTTTTCATTAAAAATTTCCTTAAAACTATCATTAATTATATGAAAGACTTCATGATGTAATACTCTTTCAAAATATTTATTATCAAATTTAATATCAACAATAAGAGTTTTCATTACATTGTCAGGTATTCCAGCAGTATTTATACCTGAAATTGATAAATTTTCACAAAGAACAATATATTTTAAATTTATTTTTTTTAAAAAACTTTGAGAATATTTTTTTAAATTTTTTTCTATAATTTGATACTTCTGGTCTAAATCTTGTTTTGATGATCTAAAACAATTAATATTATTATCTACCCCAATTGTAAAAGGTTGTTTAGCGTAAAGATATCTCAGACTATTAGTGGTTTTAATATTATAAATTTCAAGATTTGGAATTTTAATCAATTGATAAATCGTATCTGCTTGTACAGAAGAAATTAAAAATAAATATAATAAAATGAACTTAAATAATTTCATAATAAGTATTATTGAAGATATTCCAAATTGTAAGAATGTGATAGAGTTTTATGATGAAAAAAAAAAGTACCAAGAAACCAATCCAACCAGTAAGTGGAACCAAAGTACCGCGATTTGCTGGACCCTCGACTTTTGCACGATTACCAGAATTGAGAGATGTTGAATATTGTGATGTTGCAATAGTTGGTATTCCTTTTGATGCAGGCACAAGTTATAGACCAGGGGCAAGGTTTGGTCCTCAAAGCATCAGACAAGCTTCAAGACACTTAAGAACAAATTATCATCCAAGTTATGATGTAGAACCATTTAAAGTACAACAAGTTGCTGATGCTGGAGATATCACGTGTAACCCTTTTAATATTAATGAAGCGATCAAACAAATTGAAGAAGGTGCTACAGATTTACTGAAAAAAACTGGAGGCATAATTAGTTTAGGGGGTGACCATACAATTGCATTTCCTTTATTAAAAGCAGTTAACAAAATTAATAAAGGTCCAGTTGCTTTAGTTCATTTTGATGCTCATTTAGATACATGGGATACTTATTTTGGGGCACCTTATACGCACGGAACTCCATTTAGACGTGCTAGAGAAGAGAATTTATTTTTAGATGATGCGTCTATGCATGTAGGTATTAGAGGACCTTTATATAGTAGAGATGATATTAAAAATGATGAAAGTTTTGGATTTAAAATAATTCATTGTGATGAATTTCAAACAGAGGGAACTTATAAAATAGCTGAAAGAATTAAAAAAAGAGTTGGCGATAATCCATTATACTTATCAATTGATATAGATGTTTTAGACCCCGCTTTTGCCCCAGGAACAGGTACACCAGAAATTGCAGGAATGACTTCAAGAGAAATGGTTAATGTAATTCGCAGTTTGTCAGGAATGAATTTAATCTCAGCAGATGTAGTTGAAGTATCCCCAGCATATGATCATGCGGAGGTAACATCTTTAGCTGCAGCAACAATTATTTATGAACTTACTAATTTGTTTGCAAAAAAATAAGGAAAGGTTAGGAGTCTGGTATGGAAAATAAAAAAAATTTTTACATCGATGGAAAATGGGTTGCTCCTAAAAGTAAAAAAGAAATAAAAGTAATTAATCCTGCTACAGAGGAAAATTGTGCGGTTATTTCTTTAGGTAATAAAGAAGATATTGATTATGCGGTAAGTTCAGCGAAAAAAGCTTATAGCACTTGGGCATTTTCGCCTAAAGAGGAAAGAATAAGATTATTAGAAAAATTGTATGAAAATTATAAGAAAAGATGGGCAGATATTGCTACAGCTATTACCACAGAAATGGGAGCTCCTAAAGACTTTGCAACAAAACTGCAAGCAGGCACAGGTGCAGCACATCTAAAATCATTTATTAGATATCTTAAAAATTTTGAATTTGAAAAACCTCTGGGTGAACATGCTCCTAATCAAAGATTAATTTATGAGCCAAAAGGAGTGTGTGCTTTGATTACGCCATGGAATTGGCCAATGAATCAAGTTTGTCTTAAAGTTGCACCAGCTTTAGCCTCTGGTTGTACTATGATTTTAAAACCATCTGAACTTGCTCCTTTATCATCAATGATTCTAGCAGAGTTAATTGATGAAACAAAATTTCCTGCTGGAGTATTCAATTTAGTGAATGGAGATGGTGAAACTACTGGTAATGCACTCACAAGTCATCCTGACGTCAACATGATTTCATTTACTGGCTCTACTCGAGCTGGAGCATTAATTTCACAAAATGCAGCTAAAGATTTTAAAAGAGTAAGTCTAGAATTAGGAGGAAAGGGAGCAAATATAATTTTTAAAGATGCTGATCCAGATGCTATTGAAAGAGGAGCTTTAAGATGTTTCAGAAATTCTGGTCAGTCGTGTAATGCTCCAACTAGAATGCTTGTTGAAAAATCAATGTATAATGAAGCTGTAGAAAGATTAAAAAAATATACTGAAAATTTTGAAGTTGGTGATCCAAAAAAGGAAGGAGAGCATATTGGTCCTGTTATTTCTAAAACCCAATATAATAAAATCCAAACTTTAATTAAAAAGGGTATAGATGAGGGTGCAAAATTAGTTGCAGGAGGCGCTGGTAAACCAGAGGGATTTGAAAAAGGATACTTTGTCAAACCAACAGTTTTTGTTGATGTAAAAAATGATATGGAAGTTGCAAGAACAGAAATTTTTGGTCCAGTGTTATCTGTAATGCCTTTTGAAAATGAAGAAGAAGCAATTAAGATCGCTAATGATACTCCTTATGGATTGACTAATTACATTCAAACGCAAGACAAAGAAAAAGTTAAAAGAGTTGCGAGAAAGTTAAGATCAGGAATGGTAGACGTAAATGGAGCTGGAATTGCTGTAGATGCACCATTTGGAGGTTTTAAACATTCTGGAATTGGTAGAGAAGCTGGTGAACATGGTCTTGAGGAATTTTTAGAAGTGAAAGCTGTTGGTGGCTGGAATTAATTTAAAGAAGATTTTTTTTTTAGACCATCTAAAAATTTTAAACATTTTTTAATTTCATTTAATTCAATAAATTCATCAACTTTGTGAGCTTGTTCAATCGAACCAGGACCACAAACAACAGTACTCATCCCGATTTCTTGAAACAAGCCAGCTTCAGTGCCAAAAGAAACAACCTCTCTCGAATTGTCCCCAGTCAAACTTGAAACTAACTCACATGCCTCTGAGTTTTTAACACGATCAAAACCAGTTACTTCACCTATTATTTTTTTAGTTATTTTTGAATTCGGAAATACTTTTCTCATTTCTGGTAATAAAATTTCATTAGCATACTTGTCTATTTTTTGATTTAAAAAAACTCCATCTTCTTTAACCACCGGTCTAGTCTCCCATTCAATATAACATTTATCAGCTATCACATTGTGTGCTATGCCACCAAATATTCCTCCCACCTGCAAAGTAGAAAAAGGCGGATCGAATATCGAATCTTTAGGAGCTCTTTTTTTTAAGTCCTGTCTTAATTCGATGAGTTTGTTTGCGTAACGTGAAGCAAACTCAACAGCACTAACCCCTTTATGTGGCATTGAACTATGACCCGCTAAACCCTCAAAATAAGTTGTATATTCATAACAACCTTTGTGAGCATCTATAATTTTCATTTTAGTTGGCTCACCAATTATACATATGCCGTCTTGAATCTTTCTTTTTTTTAACTCCTCAATTAATATGGGCGCTCCAAGACAAGCAGTCTCTTCATCGAATGTAAATGAAAAATGGATATCTCTATTTAATTCCACCTTTGAATAAATTGGCGCATAAGCTAAAACACATGCGATAAAACCTTTCATATCACATGCACCTCTGCCATAAAGTTTATCATCTTTGATTGTAGCTTTAAAAGGATCAGTGCTCCAACTTTTTGAGACTGGAACAGTATCAGTGTGACCAGATAAGATAATTGGTTTTATCCCATTTGTTTTTTTTGCTTTGAATGTAGCAAAAAGATTAACTCTTTTCTTTTCCTCATCAAAAGTTTTAAATGAGGTTGCACCTAATTTGTGAAGATAGTCTTCACAATAATTTATTAAATTACTATTATCGTCTCCAGAAATCGTTTTGAATCTGATTAAATCGGTCAAAATTTTGATGCAATTTTCATATAATTTTTCAGTATTAATTTCTGTACTCATGAATAATAACTAATATATATACTGAATTTATGAAAGAACAAATAACATACGATATATTTGATAAAGTTGACATACGAGTAGGGACAGTAATTTCTGTAAAAAAAAATGAGAAAGCAAGAAAACCATCTTTAGTAGTTGAGGTGGATTTTGGAAAAGAGATAGGAATTAAACAATCTTCAGCACAAATTACTCATTATTATAATGAGGATAATTTAAAAGGTAAACAAGTAATCGGAGTTTGTAATTTTCCTGAAAAAAATATTGCTGGAGTGGTGTCTCAAGTTTTGATTTTAGGCTCAATAGATAAAGAAGGCAAAGTGATTCTCGTTCATCCATCTCAACAATCAGAAAATGGTCTTCCAATAGCCTAAGTATGCATCCTGAAATATTATCAATTTCTTTATTTTGGTTTGTCACAGCGTATACGCCGGGTCCGAATAATGTAGTCGCATCTTACTCTGGATTTAATTTTGGGATAAAAAAAACAATCCCTCATATTCTTGGCGTGACTTTAGGATTCACTTCATTAGTTTTGTTTTTATCGATAGGTTTAATTAATGTTTTTAAATTATTTCCCATCATTCAAATAGTTATTAGATATCTTGGGACTTTATTTTTAATTTATCTGGCTTATAAGATTGCGTTTTCAACCTCTTCAAATGAAACTCATAAAGAAAACCCTGTAAAATTTATTGAAACCTTTTTATTTCAATATTTAAATCCCAAAGGTGTCACTGTTGCAATTATTGTTGTCTCTACTTATGTTGAATTAGGGATTAATTATATAAGTTATGCGACTCAAATAGTTGTTCTTGCTTTTCTATTTTCTGTCACAAGTATTACTTTGTGGACGTTTGTTGGTAAATTTTTGAGGAAATTTGCGACAAATGATAAATTTATTAAGTACTTTAATTATGTTATGTCAGGGCTTCTTTTATTAAGCATAATTACATTTTATATATAGAAATATGAAACCAGGTAAAATCAACTCTTACAAAACTCTTTCTGATATAGAAATAAATAATAAAAAATTTAAATTTTATTCATTAAAGAAAGCAGAAGAAAATGGTTTGGAGGGTATTTCCAAATTACCAAAATCCCTTAAAGTTTTGTTAGAAAATTTGTTAAGATATGAGGATGATATATCGGTTACAAAAAATCAAATTGAGGCAATCAAAAATTGGCTAAAAACAAAAAAATCAAAAACAGAAATTGCTTATCGACCCGCAAGAGTGTTACTACAAGATTACACTGGAATTCCTGCAGTGGCTGACTTGGCAGCTATGAGAGAAGCTGTGAAAGAAAAAAATAAAGATCCTAATACAATTAATCCACTTTCTGCAGTAGATCTCGTTATTGATCATTCAGTTCAAGTTGATCAGTCTGCTAAAGCAGATTCGTTTGATAAAAATGTTGAAATTGAATTTAATAGAAATGGTGAGAGATATTCTTTTTTAAAATGGGGTCAGCAAGCATTCAACAACTTTAGAATAGTTCCCCCTGGAACAGGAATTTGTCATCAAGTTAATTTAGAATACTTATCCAAAGTAGTATGGAGTGAAGAATTTGAAGGACAAAATTATCTTTTTCCAGACACATTAGTAGGGACCGATAGCCATACAACCATGGTCAACGGACTTTCAGTTTTAGGATGGGGAGTAGGAGGTATTGAAGCTGAAGCGGGTATGTTAGGTCAGCCCATTTCAATGCTTATTCCTGAAGTAATAGGTTTTGAAGTAAAAAACAAAATGCCAGAAGGTACTACTGCAACAGACTTAGTTTTAACAGTTGTTAAAATGTTAAGAGACAAGGGTGTGGTTGGAAAGTTTGTAGAATTTTATGGCGATGGTTTAAAGAATTTAACTTTAGCTGATCGTGCAACAATTGCAAATATGGCTCCAGAGTATGGAGCAACCTGTGGTTTTTTTCCAATAGATGAAGAAACTTTAAGATATCTAAAATTTTCTGGCAGAGATGAAATGACATTAAAAATAGTCGAGGAATATGCGAAGTCTCAGGGTTTGTGGTCTAGTGAAGATATTGATTTTACTGATACTTTAACTTTGGATATGACAACTATTGTTCCTACTATCTCAGGGCCGAAAAGACCACAAGATAAGGTTTTATTAACTGATGCTTCAACTAGTTTTAAGAAAAGTTTTTCTGAAGTGACTGGTAAAAAAGATTTTTCAGTTTCAAAAGTTAAAGATATGAAATATTCAATTAAAGATGGATCTATTTTAATTGCGGCAATTACATCTTGTACAAACACTTCTAATCCAAATGTTTTAATTGGAGCAGGGCTCTTAGCCAAAAAAGCTGTTGAATTAGGATTAGAGGTAAAACCTTGGGTTAAAACTTCATTAGCACCAGGATCACAAGTTGTAACAGACTATCTGGAGAAAGCAGGTTTGAATACTTATTTAGATAAACTTGGTTTTCATCTAGTTGGTTATGGTTGTACTACGTGCATCGGAAATTCAGGTCCATTAGCTGATGAGATTGTTGAATCTATACAAAAAGAAAATATCTATGCTGTTTCGGTACTGTCTGGGAATAGAAATTTCGAGGGTAGAATTTCTCCACATATAAAAGCAAATTATCTTGCCTCACCTCCGTTAGTCGTTGCTTATGCTCTTGCCGGTCATATGAATTTTGATTTGTATAAAGATAGCTTTGGTAAAGATAAAGATGGTAAAGATATTTTTATGAAAGATATTTGGCCATCAAATAAAGAAATTGAAGATGTATTAAAATCATCTTTAAACCCAGAAATGTTTGTGAAGAGATATTCAAATGTTTCTGAAGGACCAAAGCAATGGCAACAAATTAAAACAGATAAAAGTAGTATCTATAATTGGGAAGAAAATTCTACATATGTAAAAAAACCGCCTTTTTTTGAAAATCTTCCAGATCAACCTGAAGGTTTTAAAAAAATTCATGATGCTCGTCCATTATTAATTTTGGGCGATATGGTTACTACAGATCATATCTCTCCTGCAGGTAACATCCAAAAGGAAAGCCCGACAGGAGAATATTTTATGAAACATCAAATTTTACCTAAAGATTATAATTCTTATGGTGCCAGAAGAGGAAATCACGAAGTGATGATGAGAGGAACATTTGCTAATATTAGAATAAGAAATGAGATGGCACCTGGTACAGAAGGTGGATTTACAACGCTTTACCCAGAAAAAAAAGTGATGCCAATTTATGATGCAGTTGTTGAATATAAAAAAAGAGGAACAGATTTAGTTGTTATCGGTGGAAAAGAATATGGAACAGGCTCGTCAAGAGATTGGGCAGCGAAAGGAACCAAACTTTTAGGAGTAAAGACTGTAATTGCTGAAAGTTTTGAGAGAATTCATAGATCTAACTTAATTGGGATGGGTATTTTGCCATTACAATTTATTGATAATATTGATAGGAAAAATTTAAAATTAATTGGTTCAGAATTGATTAGTATAATCAATCTTGAAAATGGAATTAATCCTTCTGATAAAGTTAAAGTAGAAATCAAGTATGCTTCAGGTGAAATTAAAACGATCCAAGCACTTTGTAGAATAGATACTAAAAATGAGCTAGAGTATTATAAAAATGGAGGAATATTACAATACGTTCTCCGAAATATGATTTAATTATGGATGAAGATATAGCAATCATTAATAGCAATACTAGAAATCAGAGAATAAAAGATTTTTTTACAAAAAATAAAAAACTAATCATATCTTTTTTAATCACTTTGATACTAATTTTGCTAGGTTTTTACTCATATCAAATCTATCAAGATAAAAATAAAATTAAAATTTCAGATAAGTATAATAGTTCAATCATTAAACATAAGAATGGAGATAATTCCGGGATAGTATCGGCCATGCAAGAGATAGTAGAAAATAAAGATCCAACTTATTCTCCATTGGCTTTGTATTACTTGATAGATAATGAGTTAGTGAGTGATAAAAATAAAATTAATAGCTTGTTTGATATATTGATTAACAAAACTTCATTGGATAGTGAAATTAAGTATCTTATTATTTATAAAAAAGCTCTTTATAATGCTGATACAATCAATGAAGGTCAAATTTTAGAAATTTTAAATCCTGTAATTAATTCAAAAAGTGTTTGGAAGTCTCATGCTTTATATTTGATAGCAGAGTACTTTTACTCTAAAGGTGAAAAGCAAAAATCCAAAGAATTTTTCAGTCAAATAATTACTTTAGAAAACGCTAATTTGGATATACTCAAGGAAACACAAAAAAGACTAAACAGAGATTTGAGTGAATAAAATATTTGTAATATTAATATTTTCAATTTTTTTATCTAATTGCTCTCTGAATGAAAATTCAAGAATATGGAATAAAAAAGAAAAAATTGAAAATGAAAATAAGGTCTCTAAAAAAATTCTTACCGAAAAAGAGATAATTTCAACAGAATTTAATCCTTTATTAAAGTTAGACCTATCAAAAAATAAGCAAAATAACAAAATTTTTGATCCACTAAATAATTTTGGATCGTCAAAATATAATGGTCAACTGAATAAAGTTAATCAATATAAATTTTCAAAACTAGAAAATTTTAATCAATTTAATTTTGAGCCACTGATTTTAGATAATGGCGTAATAGTCTTTGAAAAAAAAGGAACTATTATTAGGTTTAATGATAATAAAAAAGTTGTTTGGAAAAATAACTTTTATTCAAAAACAGAAAAGAAAATTCATCCCACTTTATCATTTGCAATGACAAATAAAAATTTATTAGTTGCAGATAGTATAGCGAAAGTTTCAAGTATTAATTTACAAACTGGAAATTTAATTTGGTCAAAAAAAAATGAATATCCATTTAATTCAGAAATCAAAATTTTTAAGGACAAATTTTTTGCAGTCGATTTTAAAAATACCCTGAGATGTTTTTATTTAAATGATGGTACAGAGTGCTGGAATATAAAAACTGAAGATTCTTTTACTGTGTCTAATTCAAAATTCTCAATGTTAATTAAAGATAATTTAGTGATATATAATAATTCCCTCGGGGATATAACTGCAATTGATATTTTGTCTGGTTTAATTCAATGGCAGCTCCCAACACAAACAAGCAGTATTATGAATGAAACATATGGTTTTAATTTCTCAAAACTAGTTAGTGATGGAAGCTCAATTTATTTTTCTAATAATAAAAATCAATTTTACTCTGTGGATTTAAAATCAGGTACTATGAATTGGATGAGTGAAATTAATTCTATTCTTACACCAATTATAATTGGAAATTTCATTTTTACTGTGTCTGAAAACGGCTATCTTTTTACAATTCAAAAGAATGAAGGGAATATTATTAGAATTAATGATATTTATAAAAATTTTAATTTAAAAAAAAGAAAAAGAATAAAACCAACAGGTTTTACCATAGGTGGAAATAATCTTTATCTTACAAATTCTGATGGAAATTTAATTGTTATAAGTTTAAGCGCCGGAAATGTTATAAAAATTGAAAAAGTTGGCAGAGATTTATTATCAAAACCTTTAATATATGATGAAAATTTATTTATTGTTAAAAATGGCTCTATAACCCAATATGATTAGTTATGTTTTTAAAATTTTTAGACAAAATAGGAAGAAAAAAAGTTGTTTTAGATAGGGGTCCTTCACATCCCAAGTATCATGAAGCTAAACCATGGATGAATAGATATTATCTCATCTTTCGACACAGACCAAAGTGGTTTCCGTTTAATATTTTAATTCATGAAATGTTAGCGGATGATCATGGCGAAGGTGTTCACAATCATACATTTCCATATATCACCATAATACTCAGAGGAGGATATTGGGAGACATTAAGCACAGGAAAATTCTGGCGACCGCCTGGTTATATAGGATTTAGATCTGCAAATAACTTACATAGAGTAGACTTAAAACCTGGGACGAGGCCTTTAACATTATTTATATCTGGCCCGTTTGGACTAAGGAAAGGACCAAGATCTGAATACGGAATTGATTTTAAAAGTAAAAAAAATTAATGTCTTTAAATCTTGAGGAAAAATTTAAAACTCATTGTGATACACAAAATCTAGAGTTAAATCCAAATCAAATAACTTTAGTAAAACAATTAGATAATTTTTATAAAGAAAATTTTAGAAGTAACTTGTTGAATTTTTTTTCCAAACAATCCTCAAAAAAAGGTTTTTATCTTTATGGTGGTGTTGGTGTTGGAAAAACTATGATTTTAGATTTTTTTTTTAATCTAGTTAATCAAAAAAAACAACGTCTTCACTTTAATGAATTTATGTTAAACTTCCATGATTTTGTTCATGATAATAAAGATCAAAATGAGGAAAATGTAATTACTGTATTTGTTAAAGATTTAAAATCAAAATTTTCACTCATCTTCTTTGACGAATTTCAAGTAACCAATATTGTCGATGCTATGATATTAGGCAAACTATTTCAGGAAATATTTAATCAAAATATTAAGGTTATTGTGACCTCAAACACAAAAATATCAGAGCTATATAAAGATGGGTTACAAAGAGATCAATTTAAACCCTTTATTCAAATAATGCAGGAAAAATCAATAGAGCATGAGTTGATAATTGATGATGATTACAGAAAAAGCAAAGAAACCGAAAAACGAAGATATTTCCATCCTTTAAACCAAGAAACTAATTTTAAGATAAATAAGTTTTCTAGAATAATTACTAAAAATAAAAAATTATCTCGCAAAGTTTTGAATATCAAAGGTAGAAATTTCGAAATTAAAAATTTTTATGAAGGGATTTCAAAGTTTCATTTTGATGAATTGTGTGATCAAAACCTAGGTGGTGAAGATTATTTAAAAATTGCTGAAAGTTCTGAATTTATAATAATTGAAAATGTACCAGAATTTAGTGATATCAACTCAAATCAACAACAAAGGTTCATAACCCTTATTGATGTAATTTACGATAAAGATAGAGCAATAGCAGTAACCGCTGAGCAAAGTTTAGAAAAATTGTCGAGCTCTAAGTCTTTAGAAAAACCATTTAAACGTACAATTAGCCGTTTATTTGAGTTAACATCAAAAAATTATTAATATGAAACAAGAATTTTATAATCTTAAAATAGATACCAATGGTCAACGATTGTATGAATTTACTGATCAAACATTAAATTGGATTGAAAAAAACAATTTTAAAAATGGAATTTTAAATTTAAGTATTCAGCATACGAGCGCCTCGATTATTGTTCAAGAAAATGCTGACCCAGATGTGCAGACTGATTTAATTAATTATTTTGATAAATTGGTGCCGATGAATAATAAATTATATATTCACACCACTGAGGGAAAAGATGATATGCCGGCACATATCAAGTCTGCTCTTACTAATAATCAAATTTCATTAAGCGTCAAAAATAAAGAACTATTACTAGGTACTTGGCAAGGAATCTATCTTTTTGAACATAGATTAAATCCACAAACAAGAACTATAATTCATCATTTTTTTGGTGAAGCTTAATTTTTTAAGCTTTGGAAAGCTTTAAGAGCAGCAGCACGAGCTTCTTCATGAATGACAATGGGTTTTGGATAATTTTTTCCAATTATTGTTTTGATAGCCTCTTGATATTTAATTTCCATTTCCCAAGGCTTATGAATAAATTTTTTTGGGACTTTACTTAATTCCGGTATCCATTTTTTTACATATATACCATCTTTATCAAACTTTTCTCCCTGAAGAATTGGATTGAATATTCTAAAATAAGGTGCAGCATCTGCACCACAACCTGCTACCCATTGCCATTGTGCAACATTATTAGCTTTATTAAAATCAAGTAAGCAGTTTCGAAAATGTTTTTCTCCTTCAGTCCAATTTATCCTTAAATGTTTTACTAAAAAAGATCCAACTACCATTCTAATTCTATTATGCATCCATCCTGTTTCATAAAGTTCTCTCATACCAGCGTCAACAATTGGATAACCTGTCATTCCAGATTTCCAAGCCTTTAAAAACTTTTCATTTTTAACCCAAGGAAACTTATCAAATTCTTTTCTATAATTTCCTTTTAAAAACTCTGGAAAATAATTTATTAAGCTATGTGAAAATTCCCGCCAACCTAACTCATTAATATATTTTCTATACCCAATTCCTTTAGATTTCATTTCACTGCATTTTTTCCAAATTGTATTCACATGGATTTGTCCATGTTTAATATAAGGAGATAACTTGGATGTACCTTCTATTGATGGATAATCTCTAGCAGTTCCATAATCTTTTATTTTATTTGCAATTAAGTTATTTAAGATCTTTTTCGAGTCATTTTCAGATACATTCCAATAATTTTCAAATTTCTTATACCAGTTTTTTTTTGGCAGAATTTTTGTTGGCTCAATAGAATTTTTAAATAAAGAGAATGATTTTGATTTTTTCTTAACGATATAATTTTTACTTGGAGGCAGGCCTAAAAATTTTTGCTCAGCATTTCTCCAAAATGGGGTAAAAACTTTAAAAGGAGTTCCGTCATTTTTAGTTACTTCTTGAAATTCATTTAATATATTTCCTTTAAAATACTTAAATTCGATTTCATTTTTAATAAAAACATCTCTAATTTTTTTTCCTTTAGCAATTACATCAGGCTCATAAATTTTATTCCAATATATTGAAACATCGTCTTTTTTTTTTATTTTAGAAAAAACTTCTAATTCATCACCTTCTAATATCTGAAGATTGATTTTATATTTCAATAGTTCTGACTGGAATACCTCCAAAGATTTTGAAAGCCACCATTTTTGTGCTTCTCTTTTATTATCAAAGTCAGCTTTGTTGTAGATATATAGGGCAGCTACATTTTCATGATTTTGCGTAGCATAAGCAAGAGCAGGGTTATGCTCAATTCTAAAATCTTCTCTAATCCATGTAACTGCGTTTTTTGTCATAGAAATTTATTTTCTACCTTTAGATAACAGTTGTTTGTAAAGTTTTACATCTGCATTTCCTTCGCATCCTATGACTAGAATATTTGAACTTTCATCAAGATTAAGGAATTTTTTAGCTCTAATATTATTACATATTCCTATCAAAGCGATAACGCCTGGAGCTGCGCATTCACCACCTGTAATAGAAATCTTGCTAAACTTTTTATCTTTTAGGCCAGCTATAGTTTTTGCAATATTCTTATCTGAGATCGATATACAACAATCGCTAGCTCTTTTTAATATTTGCCATGGTACCAAAGACATCTCATTACACGACATTCCACCCATAATGCTCTCTTTTTTAATTCTAATCTTTTTAAGTTTATTGCTTTTAATACTTTGAAGCACACAATCAGCTTGATCAGGTTCAACAATTATAATTTTAGGGATTCTTTTAAAATATTTTGCAACACCAGCTACTACACCTGCAGCTAATCCTCCAACACCTGCTTGTAGAAATATATGAGTTATATACTGATTAGTTTGTTTGGAGATTTCTTTAATCATGATTGAATATCCAGCCATAGTAAGTTGTGGAACATACTTATAATTTTTTGTTGATACATCTTGGACAATTTTCCAATTATTTTTTTTTGATTGTTTTTGACATTCTTTAAGGGAGTTTTCATAGTTTCCCTTAACCCTTATAACTTCAGCACCAAATTTTTTAATTTCTTTTACTCTGGTTTCACTCACATATTGACTTACAAATATTTTACATTTTAATTTTAATCTTTGCGCTCCCCATGCAACCGATCTACCATGATTACCTGCTGTTGCAGAGGAAATGGTAATATTTTTTTTCCCTTTAGATATTTTTTCTACTGCATAAGCGCCACCAAGAGCTTTAAAGGACTTTAAATGGAACCTTTTAGACTCATCTTTGTAAAAAATATTATTGAGTTCTAAATTTTTTTGAAGTTTATTAAGTCTTAAAAGAGGAGTAGCTCTATAGTTTCTCCAGCTAGAAATTGAATTAAAAGCATTGGAAAGCATAGTTGAAGGTAAATACTTAAGGACATAATTCCTTTTGAAATTAAAATTATCGTTGATTAAAAATTTCGTTAGCTTCCAATTCACTTTAGCAGTCTAAAGTATTTTGACTTTCCCATGTTGTAATGGGCTTAGACTTGTCAAATTTTTCTTGACTATTAAATTCTTTAATTTCTAAATTTCTAAGTTTTATATAGCTATTAATTGTATCTTTGCCAAAAGTTTTATTTATCTCTTTGTTATTCTTTAATTCTTCAAGTGATTGTGATAACTCATCTGGAAGTTTAGGCAGATTGGGATATTTCTTGTAATCTGTATACATATTGCAATCAAGAGGTTTACCTGGATTAATCTTATTTTTTAGACCATATAACCCGGCTGCTAAAACTCCAGCTTGTAATAAATATGGATTAGCAGATCCATCCATCAATCTTAGTTCAAATCTCCCAGGATCTGGAATTCTGATCATGTGAGTTCTGTTATTACCCGTGTATGAAATACTACTAGGAGACCAGGTTGCTCCAGATTTTGTAGGTGGAGCATTTATTCTTCGATAGCTATTAATTGTTGGATTAAAAAATGCAGATAATGAGGAAGCATTCTTGATTACTCCTCCTAAAAAATTATATGCCATTTTACTTAAACCAAGTTTATCTTTTGAGTCTAAAAATTTATTTTTCTTACCTTGCCAAACTGAAACATGCGCATGACAACCATTGCCCGTTAAATTTTGAAAAGGTTTAGGCATAAATGTTGCTCTTAGTCCGTGTTTTTCAGCAATTGTTTTTACCATATACTTAAAGAAAGTATGTCTATCAGCTGTTGTTAAACAATCTGAATAATCCCAATTCATTTCAAATTGACCATTAGCATCCTCATGATCGTTTTGATAAGGACCCCATCCCATTTCTATCATGCAATCACAAATTTCTTTAATAAGATCATATCTTCTCATTAAAGCAGACTGATCGTAACATGGTTTAGATTGTATATCTCTAGAATCAGCAATAGAATTTCCATCAGCTGAAATCAAAAAATATTCACATTCCACTCCTGATTTCATTACTAAACCTTTTTTTGCAAGTTCCTTAATTTGTTTTTTTAGCATTACTCGTGGTGAGGCTTCCACTGGTTTGCCATTCATCCAAAGATCAGACGCTAACCAACCAACTTCTTTATTCCATGGTAATTGAATTAAACTATCAGGATCTGGAATACCAAACATATCACTATCAGCTGGAGTCATATCAAGCCAAGTTGCAAATCCAGCAAAGCCAGCTCCATTTTTTTGCATTTCACCAATAGCTTGAGCTGGTACAAGTTTTGATCTTAGTGATCCAAATAAATCAACAAAACTTATTAAAAAGTATTTTATTTTTTTTGATTTTGCTATTTGGGCTAGATTTTTAGGCATTCTTAATCTTATTTATTTAAAAGATACGTATCAATCATTTTTTTTCTTTAATTCCCGGTATCCAATTGCTTCCAGCCAATGGAACTCTCGCCATTGCAGCAGCTTCAACAGTTAAAGCACATAAGTCTTCTGGCTCTAAGTTATGTAGGCTATTTTTTCCACAAGCTCTTGCAAGTGTTTGAGCTTCTAATGTCATTACTTTTAAATAATTCGTGAGTTTTTTTCCAGCTTTAACAGGATCTAATCTTTTCATTAATTTTGGATTTTGAGTTGATATACCTGCAGGATCATTACCTTCGTGCCAATCATCATAGGCTCCTGATGTTGTACCAAGTTTATTATAGTCTTTTTCCCATTTTGGATCATTATCCCCAATTGCAATCATTGCTGCACTTCCAATAGAAACAGCATCTGCTCCAAGCGCGAGTGCTTTAGCAACGTCAGCACCATTTCTTATACCTCCTGAAATAACAAGCTGTACCTCTCTATGAGCATCTAAATCTTGCAAAGCATCTACAGCTGGCCTAATACAAGCTAGCGTAGGTTGTCCTACATTTTCAATAAAAACTTCTTGGGTTGCTGCAGTACCTCCTTGCATACCATCAAGCACAACAACATCAGCCCCTGCTTTAACGGCCAAGGCTGTATCGTAATAAGGTCTAGCACCTGCAATTTTAATAAATATTGGAACTTGCCATTTTGTAATTTCTCTTAACTCTAATATCTTAATCTTTAAATCATCTGGACCAGTCCAATCAGGATGTCTGCAGGCAGATCTTTGATCAACACCTTTTGGTAATGTTCTCATTTGTGCAACACGATCATTTATTTTTTGGCCTAATAACATTCCGCCACCACCTGGTTTTGCTCCTTGACCAATAACTACCTCGATTGCATCAGCTTTCCTTAAGTCATCAGGATTCATTCCATATCTTGAGGGTAATAATTGGTAAACCAAATATTTAGATTGACCTCTTTCTTCAGGGGTCATACCACCGTCTCCAGTGGTTGTTGAAGTGCCTGCAGCACTTGCACCTCTACCCAAAGCCTCTTTTGCAGGTCCAGATAAAGCACCAAAGCTCAT
This sequence comes from uncultured Pelagibacteraceae bacterium, assembly GCA_902624315.1. GTDB lineage: Bacteria > Pseudomonadota > Alphaproteobacteria > Pelagibacterales > Pelagibacteraceae > Pelagibacter. Next base: position 44,974 of record CACNXC010000002.1, read on the forward strand.
ACCTGCGATAGTAATGGGTATATCTAGTTTCAAAGGCTTTTTTGCGTATTTAGTTCCTAAAGTAACATTTGTTGTGCACTTTTCTCTGTACCCTTCTAAAGGATACCTAGACATTGACGCTCCTAGGAATAGTAAATCATCAAAATGCGGTAATTTTCTTTTTGAACCACCTCCTCTAATGTCATAGATACCAGTAGCTGCAGCTCTTCTGATTTCTGAATTTGTGTACTCATCAAAAGTCCAAGATTGTCGAGGATGAGTTTTAATCTTTTTTTTCATTGTTAATAACTATTGTCAATTTTGAAATTATATAATTTTCTTGCTGATCCATATCTTTTAAAGCTTTCAGCTTTAAAATTTTTGATCTCAGCATCTTTTAAAAATTTTTTTAATTTATTTAAGTGTTTTTTATCCATTTTTTTTTCAATACAATCAGCACCTAGGGACTTAACTTTACCTCTGATATAGATATTTGTTTCATATAAACTGTCTCCTAATGCCTCACCAGCGTTGCCACAAACAATTAAATTTCCAGATTGAGACATAAAACCAGACATATGACCAACTGAACCTTTTACTATTATATCAACTCCTTTCATAGAAATTCCACATCTTGAACTTGCATCTCCATCAATAACCAAAAGTCCTCCGTGAGCAGTTGCTCCAGCAGATTGTGATGCATTTCCTTTTACGTGAACTTTGCCAGACATCATGTTTTCAGCCACTCCTGTTCCAACATTACCTTCAATGGTAATGTTTGCTTTCTGATTCATACCAGCACAATAATATCCTACATGACCCTTAATGGTTACATTCATTTCCTTATTTAAACCTGCACATACTGCATGATTTCCCTCAGGATTGATTATTGTAAAATCTCTTTCATTTTTCTTTCTGTCCAAATTTTGTAATTTTTCATTTACATTTCGAAGTTTAAGTTTTTTTAAATCTAGTTCCATTAACTACCCCATGAATAAACTACACCAGGTTCTGGCTCAAAAATTTTTGCATCATTCACTCCTGGTAAGTGAGCCATAGCTTGAAATTCAGATGCTATAGCAACATAATCTTTAGTTTCAGCTATTACCGCTGGTTTACATGCAATTTCATCACGAAGGACTGCAAAACCATTTCTTGTGCCTGTAATAAAAGTATAAAAACCATCTAAATCTCTTAAACCATCATTTAAAGTTTCTTTTAAATTTTTTTTATTAGCTAAATGATTTGAAATGTATCCCGCCGCAACTTCTGTATCATTTTCTGAGTCAAAATTAATTCCATTTTTTTTTAATTTTCTTCTAAGGTTATTATGATTAGATAATGAACCATTATGAACTAAACATTCATCCTCTCCAGTAGAGTAGGGGTGTGAGCCATCTGTCGTAATAGCACTTTCAGTTGCCATTCGTGTATGACCTATTGCATGCGTACCAGAGTAATTATTAAGATTAAATTTTTTTACAACATCATGTGGGCTTCCAACTTGTTTAAATATTTCAATTGATTTTCCATAACCAACTAGGGATGTGTTTTTGAAATGATCTTTTAATATTTTTAAAACATCGTTTGCTCTCTTTTTTGTTTTTAAAATAATATGATCTGAATTCTTTTTAATATCAGCATCATCAAAATGTTCACTTAATTCTTTCTTAAAATTTTCATAATCTGTATCATTAATACATATTGAATATTTTAATTTTTCTCCATTTTCCTCATTATAAATTGCAAAACCAGCACTATCAGGACCACGAGAGCCCATATTGATTAACATCTCAGCTAACAATGATCCAAGAGAGTTGTTTAATTTTTCATTTTTTAAGTAAATTCCAACAATTCCACACATGATATTTTTATTTTATAAAAGATAATAAAAAATCTTTATAATAAAAGAGATTTACAACAATGATTAATATTACCGCAAGTATTGCCCCATATTTAGCTTTTGGGAAAGCTACACCACGCATCTTTCTTGGTCTTAGTTCTTCATTGTTATTTTCGTCAGACATTATGATTTTTTTAGATTAAAAAGGGCGCTACAAAAAAATGTAGCGCCCAAATTTTATTTTATATTACCAATCAGTAATATTGCTTTTATGGTCGTTTGCACCATGTCTTTTCCTCGCTAATCTTTCAAGTTCTTCACTCTCAGATTTTGAAGTTAAGACGTGCCAACCAACCCATACGATAATAGCAAGTATTACCAATAAGCCTTCACTAGATCCAGCACCAGGATAAATAGCACCTGCAACTTGATCTGCAGGTTTATTTAGGTGATCAATCCAGTTTGTAACTGTCGCCATATTTTCCTCCTTTACCTGGTTGCGGTTGCGACTGCTTTTTCATCTGATTTAGCAGTCTCCATCATTTCATAGTCTAGTCCAGCTATTTCAACTTCACGCGGAATTCTAAGTTTACCCATTCCATGTAAAACTTTAGCTATTACATAACCTGGTATCATTCCAAGAACAACAAACATTATTATTGCTCCTAAGAACATACCTAGTGGATTTATAGAAGCATAAGTAGTTCCGTCCCACATAGCACCAACACTGTAACCAGACGATGGATAACCATTTAAGACAAATCCACAAATTACTAGACCAATAAATCCTGCATAACCATGCACTGCTACAGCACCAACTGCATCATCAATTTTGAACTTACGCTCAACCCAATAATGTAGTTTGTACGAAATAACAACACCGATCATACCTATGATCATTGATTGTATTGGATGATATAAATCATTTCCAGCTGAAGCACAGATGATACCCGCTAGTCCACTAGAGTACGTCCAGAAAGGATCACCTTTAGCAATCCAGTATCCAGCTAATAAGCCTCCTGATAATGACATCAAGAAGTTAAAAGTAATACCACTTAGTGTAGTCGGGGTTACATAAATGTTTGTAGCTGTCCAATATGAAATACCTTCCATACCATACTCAGGCCCAAGATCAAATATCGGTATATTACATGCCGCATAGAATCCCCAGAAACCAGTGTAAATTAGAAATAATCCAATTGTTACTAGCCAAGGATTTCTTGGCCCAATATTTCTTGGTTCACCACTTGATGAGAATTTTCCAATTCTCGGTCCTAAAACCATTAGAACTCCAAGAGCAAATCCACCCGCAATCGCATGAATTACTCCTGATGCATATGCATCGTGGTATCCTAAAAGTTTTAACATCCATCCATCAAAGTGCCATCCCCATGCAGCATCAATTACCCAGAAAACTGAACCAATTGCTATTGCTAAAATACCAAATGCAAAAGTAGTTATTCTTTCAATAATTGCTCCTGAAACGATAGACGCAGCAGTCCAAGAAAATAATAAGAATGCAGCCCAGAAAACACCCGAAATATGGTCTCCTAAGTTGACAGCCATTAATTGACTTGTTGCTACATAAAATTTAGAACTAAAAGCTGAGTCATCGGTTATCAATGCACTGCTTTCATTCATTATTGATGGTGCTAATCCCGGTCCTGTTGGGAAAGCCCAGTAAATCCACCAACCAAATAAAAACCAAGTTACTGTTACTAAAGGTATCAGCATTGTGTTTTTCATTAAGGTATGTTGATGGTGTTTGTATCGAGAAGCTCCAACTTCATACATACAGAAACCGACGTGAATTAAAAACATCAGCACCACTGTTACCCAGTAGTAAAACTCTGTAAATATGGTCGTGAGAGCTGCTAACTGATCAGTCATATCCTCTCTCCATATTAGTTTCGAAAATCCTATAAAATTTTTAAAGAGGTGACAATTAAAAGAATGATTAAAAAACCTTACATTAGTGTAAAGCTAGAAAATAAAATCAACTTAAGATTGTGAAACTAAAATTTTAAATAAGCTTTTTTCAAATCAACAAGTGGATGTTTTGGAGACATTTGAAATTTGACCAGTAGCTCTCTAGCTATCATATCTCTATCTTGCTGATTGTTTGGTAACTTTATTGATTTTGGAATTGTTACCCAACCATTTGCATTTCTACAAAAAACAGCTGGTCTGTCTTCTTCATAACCCATGTGAACATCTTCTAGCCAATTGAGATCATCCCAACCCATTGCCTCAATATATTTTTCTAGAAATGGAGTAATCTTACTATAATCTGGTAGTAGGTTTACGTCATATCGGTAACCAATTGATTGACCGATCATTTTTTCTCTTGCTGTCTCTTTTTTCTTTCCTAACTGACCCTTGATTTCTTTTGTTTTAACTAATGATTTACTCTTTTTTTTAGCCATGTTTAAAATTATATCTTATGATAATTATCAACTCCAACTGTATAGTTTGTTCCAGCAAGAGGAACTTTTGCTAATGCCGAAGCCTCAGAGGTTAATGCAGCTAAATCCTCAGGTTCTAAAGAATGTATATTTGTTTTTCCACAAGCTCTAGCTAATAATTGTGCCTCAAGCGTCATAGAATGTAGATAATTATAAACTCTAATTGCAGCATCATCAGGATTTAATCTAGCTCTTAATTTAGGATCTTGAGTTGCAACTCCAACAGGACATCTTCCAGTATGGCAATGATAACACTCACCAGCTTTAACACCCATTTCTTTTTCAAAATTTGCTTCAGGAATGTCTTTATTACAATTTAGAGCGATCATAGATCCAGTTCCAATCGCAATTGCATCAGCACCTAGCGCTAACGCTTTTGCCATATCAGCACCATCTCTAACACCACCTGCATAAATTAAAGTTACTTTTCCTGTCTTTCCTACATCATCAATCGCTCTTCTAGCTTCTCTAATAGCAGCAATTCCTGGTATTCCAGTATTTGCAGCAGCAATGTGAGGACCTGCTCCAGTTGATCCTTCCATTCCATCTAGATATATAGAGTCAGGATCACATTTTGCAGCCATACGAACATCATCATAAACTTTTGATGCACCTAATTTTAATTGAATAGGAACTTTATTTTTTGTTAATTGTCTTAATTCCTCTACTTTCAAAGCTAAGTCATCTGGACCTAACCAGTCAGGATGTCTTGCAGGAGATCTTTGGTCGATTCCTGAAGGTAGTGATCTCATTTCTGCTACTTGGTCAGTTACTTTCTGACCCATCAAATGACCCCCCATACCAACTTTTTGACCTTGACCAATAAAAACTTCTATACCGTCTGCTAGTTGTGCATGATGTGGATTAAATCCATACCTTGATTGAATACATTGATAGAACCATTTTTCAGAATATCTTCTTTCATCTGGTATCATTCCACCTTCACCAGAACATGTAGCACTACCAGCCATTGTTGCTCCACGCGCTAGAGCAGTTTTGGCCTCATAAGATAAAGCTCCAAAACTCATACCAGTTATGTAAACAGGAATATCTAATTCTATTGGGTTTTCACATCTTGGACCAATTACAGTTTTTGTTTCACATTTTTCTCTGTAACCCTCAATAACAAACCTTGTTAAAGTTCCAGGAAGAAAAACAAGATCATCAAATGTAGGAATTTTTTTCATTAATGCCATTCCTCGCATCCTGTATCTTCCTAATTGTGATTTAATATGAATATCGTCTATTACTTCTGGAGTAAAAATTGCATTATAGCCAAGCAAACTTTTATTTCGTCCACCATTGTTATTTAAATGTACATCAGCTTTACCACCGACATTATTTTTTAATTTTTTGTTGTTTTTTTTCTTTTTTTTCTTAGCCATTAAATTGCTCCTTTTTTTTCTGTAGGTTCCAAATTATCATAATTCCATAATTTTTTCCCTGCGACCACTTTTGTCATCTTGCTTACGTCGAAATTTTCACCAATTTCTGCAACTTTTAACTTTCTTCTAAGCCAATCCTGGTCACTTTTTGTTAAATCTGATGGCACTGCGTCACTACCGTACGATCCTATTTTACCACCAATAAAAATTGTTCCATCATACATAGAATCACCTAAATTTATTCCCACATCGCCTAAGATTATAATTCTTCCTCTTTGCATCATGAATCCTGTAAATGCTCCCGCATCACCTCCTATTATGATTGTTCCACCTTTCATGTCAATACCTGTTCTTGCTCCAACACTTCCCTTGCAAATTAAATCACCACCTCTAATTGCTGCACCAAAACAAGATCCAGCATTTTTCTCAATAACAACTTTGCCAGCCATTAAATTTTCGGCACAAGACCAACCAACTCTTCCATTAATTCTAACTACTGGGCCATCACAAGAACCTATACCAAAGTAACCCAAACTTCCCTCAAAAATCAAATTTAGTTTATTTAGTATTCCTACCCCTAAGCTATGTTTTCCTTGAGGATTTTTAATGACTATTGTTCCGTAACCTTCACTCATCAAATTATCAATTTTTTTATTAGCTTCAGCTGCAGTCATGTCTTTTACATCCAGATCGGTTCTTTTATTAAAATCTACATCGTAAGTACCAAAATAATAAAAGTTTTCAGCTTCATCTGGATTAAAAAATTTTTGTTGAGTCCTTCCAGTTAAAACTTCACTATGCATACCCATTTCTTGGGCTTTAGTTTTTTTAGTAACATTCTTTAAATTTGCCATACTTTAACCTCTCCATCAAAAGGATCGTAAGTATCTATTTCTTGAGGTAAAACTGATCTTATAGCTATCTCCTCAGAACCCATTGCAACTAAATCATCTGACTCGTAGAGCACAAGAGGTTTGGCTGCCATAGTGTCCTTAGCCATGCCTAAGGAATTTTTCGTCGCCACAAAGTAAGTAAAAACCCCATCTAGACCAGATAGAGATTCTTTCATACCCTCTTCTAAAGTTGCTCCACTCCGCATTTTTTCGGCTAAGTAAACTGCTATTAGCTCAGAATCACACTCAGACATAAATCTCATTCCCTTATTCTCCAAAACTCTTCTGTTATTCCAGTAATTTGTGAGTTGCCCGTTATGAACTACAGAAACATCACTAAAAGGATATCCCCAAAAAGGATGGGCAGACTTAATATCAACACCTGACTCAGTTGCCATACGGGCATGACCTATAGCATGTGTTCCAATAAGTTTATCTAAATTATATCTTTCACAAACCATCTTTGCATTCCCCAGATCTTTAATTACCTCAAGAGATTTACCCATTGATAAAATCTCTACCCCTGGAATACTTTCTATTCTTTGTGAAAATTCTAACAAATCCTTTTTATTATATTCTATCTCATATCTCAGTGAATATGGCAGTATACGTTCTTCCTTAACTATTTTAGCCCCTAATTCATTTATACAAGCGTCAACTTCTTTTTTTCTCTGGTCATATACAGAAACATCTTCGGCCACTGATGAACTACCTTCACCAACATTTTCACCTATCTTTATCCTTGCAATAAAATTTTTTCCATCTGTATCCCCGTAAAGAGCGTAACCTGTAGAATCTTCTCCCCTATGCTTTAAGGCTTGCAACATTCCTTGCAACTCAAAGCCTACATTTGAAGATTTGTTTCTATGTATTAATCCTGCTATTCCGCACATATTTTCTTTCTTTATATTTTTATTTTAAGGTAAGCAATCTAAATAAGTATCTAAATCCCATTGAGTTGTTGCTCCTAAGAATCTTTCCCATTCATCATTTTTATACCAATGGAAAACTTTATACATCTCATCAGGCATTGCAGATTTGATAACCTCATCTTCTGATAATCTTTCTAAAGCTTCACCTAAACTCAAAGGAAGTTTCTTAACATCTTTACCTGCCTTTTGAGCTTCATAAATATTTCTAGACTCTGGAGCTGCTGGTTGCATTTTTTTACTAATTCCATGATCACAAGCTTTTAGTAAAGCTGCTCCTAATAAATATGGATTATGCATTGAGTCTACCGATCTGTATTCAAATCTACCCGGTGCTGATACTCTCAATCCACAAGTTCTATTTTGATAACCCCAGTCAGCATAAACAGGAGCCCAAAAACCTTGATCCCACAATCTTCTATATGAATTTACAGTTGAAGATCCTAACGCTGTCAAAGCTGGTAAATGTTCCATGATACCTGCTATTGATTGTAATCCAATTTTTCCAGGTAACTGCATATCTTTAGTATCTGGCATAAAAGTGTTTGTTCCTCCCTCAACATAACCAAAAACTTCTTCTACACCTGGCAAAGATTTATGCCCAAGTTTATTTGTTTTAACTTTTCCACCTTTCCATAAAGACATGTTGGTATGACAACCACTTGCCGAAACTCCCATAAATGGTTTAGTCATAAAACACGCAATCAGATTATGTTCTCTTGCAACTTGAGCACATATTTGTCTGTAAGTTGATAATCTATCTGCATTTCTTAAAACATTGTCATATGTCCAGTTCAATTCTAATTGACCGGGTGCATCTTCATGATCTCCTTGAATCATGTCTAGACCCATTGCTTTTGCATATTCAATCACCTTCATAAATACAGGTCTTAATGATTCAAATTGGTCTATGTGATAACAGAATGGTTTCGAAAATCCTTTTCCAGTTGGAGTTCCATCATCATTTTTAGTCAACCACATCATTTCTGGCTCAGTTCCTACTCTTAGTTCTAAACCATGTTTCTTTTGGAATTCATCCATGAAAATTCGTAAATTTCCTCTGCAATCAGAAGTTAAATGACCTCCAGGATTATTTCTCTCTTCTCTGTTTCTAAAACAAGTTACAAAAACTCTTCCTACTCTTTTATCCCATGGTAACTGGCAAAAAGTTTCAGGATCAGGAATTCCAACTAATTCCATTGCCTCTGGTCCATAACCAATATAATTGTTGTGTCGATCTAAAAATAAGTTTGCAGTTGCTCCGTAAACTAATTGGAAACCTTTTTCGGCAGTTCTTTCCCAATGATCAGCAGGTATTCCTTTTCCAACCACTCTACCTGTTACAGAAATAAATTGATAATAAATATACGTTATTCCTAATTCGTTAATTTTTTCTCTTACTTTTTTGACTTGTTTATCTCTACCTGGTCGGTTTACGTGTTTTTCTAAATCTGTCATGTTTCCCCTCTAAAAGTTTAAGTCAAAAAGGTAACTGAAAACAAATCGTCTGTCTACTTAGATAACTAACTCCAAGGAAACGGACTGTTCGAAGTAGGGTGAAGTTCACCTTTCTCGTATCGGTTGAATCTAAAAGGTTTCAACAAGTCACTTTCTTGTCCTAAAATTTCTTTAGCAACTAACTCGCCAACCCCAATCATTTTATAACCATGGTTAGCATCTGCGATCATATAAACATTTTCTAGAAATCTATCGAAAATTGGAAAGGAGTCTGGCGTCATACATCCAAGACCACCTGATGGACCTTTCCTATATAAATCTGATTTGCCCTCAAATCTTTTTTGACAATGTGCTAATGCTGAACACCACATTTCGCTAAAAGCATCCGTAGTTTGATATTCCGGAGAGTCCAATCCATAAGGATCAACATTTACATCATCAAAATGTTTTTTAACAATATAAGGGGATGTTCCTCCTTGTACTCCTAACCCTTCAATATCTGGTTTATAATAAATTCCCCAAATTTTATCTGTAATTAATTTTTTTGTTTTGTCTGAATACAATGGCGCAGTAGAGTCGACATGAACCACAGGGGGTTGTTTGCCATCATTAGTTTTCAAAAAATCTGGCTCAACTCCTATTACACCTTCTTGCAAAAACCAATATGTCCACATATCTGTTACATGCATTTTACCATCTTTACCTTTAATGTTTGCAGTCTTTGGAAGTTCAAGCATGTTCCAGAAGTCTCTTGCCCATGGTCCTGCTCCAATGACCACTTGCTCACAATCAATTGTACCTTTATCTGTTTCAACACCAGTCACCGCTTTACTATTACTTCCTCTTTTAAATCCAGTCACCTTGACACCTTTATGAACATTTACTCCGTTTGAGTTTGCTTTATTTTCTAAAGCTTTAATTGAGTCTTTGTTGAAAGCGTAACCACCTTTTTTTTCATGCAGGATAGACGTAATTCCTTGCGCTTGCCAATCATCAAATATACCCCTCATGTAATTCATGCAGTCTTTTTCACCTTCTATGAATTCAGACTCATAACCGATAGCTTTTTGTTGTTCATAAATACTTGCAACGTCTTCGTGCATAACTTCAGGTGATATTTGCAAATAACCAACTGGATTATATTTAAATGCTTTAGGATCACTTTCCCATACTGAAACTGAGTGGGCCATCAATTCTCTCATTGCTGGTTGAAAATAATTATTTCTAATAACACCACAAGCTATACCACTTGCACCTGCAGCAGTATCTTTCTTTTCTATAACAACAATATCTCCTGGATTTTTATATGTTTCGGATAGTTTCCAAGCAGTGCTTAATCCGTGGATCCCTCCACCGATAATTACTACTTTTGCTTTTGTCGGTAATGACATACTTGCATCTTTATTTTTCATGCGACGTAAATATATAATTTTTTATATATATAAAAAATATAAGTAAAAATAATAAAGCTTTAAAAACTTAGATGTTTGAGTGTTTCAATGTATTTATTAAACTCCTCAATAAAAGATACACTTGGCTTTATGTGCTTTTTTCGCTGGTCTCCAGAAGTTTTTTCCAAGAAAAAAAACCCTTTTTCACATGCCTCATTAATCATTAAAGCTGACTTAGGACGTGAAGTTTTAAACAATTTAGTCTTTAATTCTTCAACTGTTAAATCCTCTTTATATTTATAGGCGTGCATAACTAAAAGCATCATATGATAGTGGGAAGGTGATTTTCTAAAAAAATAGTTACTAGACGTGTGAGAAAGTTTCATTTGATCTTCCCAGAACTCTAATAAATCTTTTGCTGTTTTGGGCATTAAGATCTAACTCTAGTTTTCTTAGGATCAAAGTGTGGGAAAGCAACTACTTTGGCAGAAATTCTTTTTTGATGACCATCAATTTTACCCACCTCTACCTCAGTGCCTATTTCAGAATATTGATTATCAATTCTACATAAAGCTATATTTTTGTTGAGAGTAGTTGATAAACAACCACTTGTAATAACACCTACTTGAGATCTGCCAACATGTACACAGTCACCATGACCTGAAGGTTCTTTACCAATTAACTCAAGACCAACAAGTTTTTTTTGAGGATTTGCTTTTCTTTCTTTCAAAACACTTTTACCAATAAAATCTTCTTCCTTTGATTTGAGAGGTACTGCAAAACCAATTCCAGCTTCAAACGGATCCTGTTGACCATCAAATTCGTTTCCAAACAAAATTAAACCTGCTTCAATTCTCAATTTATCTAAGGCAGCAAATCCAGCAGGTATTAAATTATCATCTTTGCCATACTCCATAAGTTTATCCCATACCTTTGGTGCATCTTTTGGATGGCACCATATCTCATAACCAAGTTCACCTGTGTAACCAGTTCTAGAGATAATTAATGGTATTCCTTGGAGTTCTTCAACTCTGCAAATTGAAAACCTAAACCATTCTAACTCATCAATTGCAGGCTGTGTTGGAGGTGCAAAAATTATTTTTTTTAAAATTTCTCTGCTTTTTGGCCCTTGAATGGAAACATTGCTAATTTGATCTGTTGAGTTTTTTATATTTACTTTGAACTTTTTCTTTTGAGCAACTTCTTTAAGCCACTCTCCTGCATACTCGTCTCCGCAAATCCATCTAAATCCAGTTTCACTTAATCTAAATAAAGTGCCATCATCGAACATCATCCCGTTTTCATAGCACATTGCTGAATAAACAATTTGTCCAACAGAAAGTTTTTTAATATTTCTTGTTAAAGTATAATTCATTAATTCTTCAGCATCAGGACCTATAATTTCAAATTTTCTCAATGACGATAAATCGATTAAAACAGCATTCTCTCTGCACGCATTATATTCTTCTACCACACCATGTTTTGTGTAATCATTTGGAAGCCAAAAACCTCTAGCATCAATAAAATTTCTAGTTAATTTTGATGTTCTTTCATAAAACCCAGAATTTCTAGTAAGTTTTTTTTCAGAGTCTGTTTTCATTCTAAAAGCAAATGATTTTGAAAATTCTTTTTTTTTGTCATAGGTTCTAACAAAAATATCTGTGGGATTCCATGAATTACATGCATCAATATCACTTGGACATGCTGTCGTTCCAATAGTTAAATCTTTTAATGCTCTAAACATTACATAATCTCCAGGTCTTGCAAATGACTCATCAGAAATGACAGAATTTAAACCAGTTGCTGAGGTGTTAAAAAATAAATTGATGGCTTGCCAACCTTTTTGTTTTTCAACTCCATATGCGGCCATTGCATTATTTAGATTATCCGAACAATTTGGATGACCAAAATAACCTGCATCTTCATAATATTTTGATGTGCAAGCTAAATTAAATGTATCATGTTTCCCAACTGTATCTCTAATCACTTCAACTAAAGGTTCGTGATCTGTGTCATAAAATTTTGAGAACAATCCTGGCCCAGGAAAAGTATTACCCATGAAGGTTCGTGTGGTCTGCCAATCAAGTCCTTTTTCAATTTTTTTATCAAGTTTTCTTGTATCAAATGCAACAAAGTCAGAGCATTGTCTACCTGCTGGACTAATAATTTGAATGTAATCACCTTCTTTAACTTGAAAAGAAATAGCAGTTTGTCTATCAATATTTTTTTCGTAATGTGGCTCAAACACGGGGTCAGGAATTATTGATAATTCTTTATCATTTGTAATTTTAGCTCTTTTTATAAATAATATTAAATCACCAGATGGATTTTGTTCACTTACCAACATGTCATTTTGTGGTGCAGAGAAAATAACATAACACTTATCTTTAGATTTTAATTTAATTTTTTCACCACTAGGTGTTTTTTCATCAAATAAAATTGAAGAATGCGATTTATTTAAATCTAGATTTCTTTTTTTTAATTGAAAATTTGTAGCTAAAGAACTTTCATCCTTTTTTTTTAAAATCTCTTTAATAAAACTTTTGTTGCTATTTTCTTTCAAATTTAAAATTGCGAGTTCAGATTTTCCATCTTTGTCGAAACAAATTATTTCACAGATCTGATTTCCCTCATCATTAATGATTTCTACTTCGTCATCTGGAAAAATTTGTAAACCAGTTAGCCCACCAGCGTTTACAACGTGTCTTTCAACTCCAGGTGGTAGTATATTTAGACCAGGTTCTTTTATATCTAATGTAGTTAGCGACATTTTTTTATATCTATTATTATATTATATAAATATCTATTAGTTGACTATCATTTTACTTAGGCACATACTATTCACACTTAATATTAAGAAAGGGGAATAAATGCGAAAAATAATATCATTTATATCTGCAATGATAATATCAGCGGTAAGTTTCGCTGGTATAGCAAATGCAGATAGTAAAAAACCCATCGTTATTCCGACACATAACTGGTCAAGTCAAATTGTAATGGCCTATGTTATTGGTGGAATGTTCGAAAGTATGGGTAACAACGTAAAATACGTTAATGCTGACTCTCAAGCAGTATACGAGTCAATTAGAATTGGTGATGTAACTATATCTCACGAGGTATGGGAATCTGCTTTTGGTAAATCATTCACAACTGCTTTAGATAAAGGTGGTTTGTTAGATTGGGGAGATCATGAGGCAAGAACTCTAGAGGATATGGGTTATCCTAATTGGGTTGCTGAAAAAGGATTATGTCCTGGTTTACCAGATTGGACAGCATTAAAAAATCCAGATTGTGCAAAAAACTTTACAACACCTGACTCTCCAAATGGAAAAGGAAGAATGTTGGAAGGTCCACAAACATGGCATGGTGATTTAATTCCACAAAGAGTTGACGCTTTAGGTTTAGGTGATCTTTGGTGGGTTAAATTTGCTGGAAGTGCAGATGCTTTATGGGCAGAGTTAGCTGCAGCTGAAAAAGAAGGAAGAGGAACAATCATCTTTAACTGGACACCAAACTTTACTGATGGTGCTGGTTTTACATTTATCGACTTTCCTCCATACACAGCTGGTTGTAGACCAGAGGATGGTGGAGATGGAAAATGTGGTTCGCCAGATGGTTATTTGAAAAAAGCAGTTAATGCTGACTTTCCAAAAACTCATCCAAAAGCAGCAGCGGCATTTAAAAAACTTTCGTTCTCAACAAGTCAAATTGGTGCAATGGCAGCTTTAGTTGACGTTGACAAAATGACTCATGAGGATGCAGCTAAAAAATGGTTAGCAGATAACAAGAAAGTTTGGCAAGCTTTTACTAAATAAGGTTAAGAGCTATTAAATCTTTAAATCTCTCCCAACAACGTTGGGGGAGATTTTTTTTTAGATAAAATTTATGAATAAAATATTAATTTTTATATTTATTAATTTCTTTTTTTTTAATGGAGTTCTAGCAAAAGATATAAATATTAATGAAGACATTAATCTTGAGTTCAAGTGTTCACTAGAAAAAAAAATCATTAAAAATTCTGAATATAATTATCAAACTTTTCTGGCAAAAGATTTAAAAGAAAAAGATTTAGACAAATTTAAAATTCAATCAAAAAAACCACAAACTCTTTTTATAACAGGATTAACATTATTTCTTTCTGAGTCTGCATCATTAAATGTAAAAGTTGTAAATAAAGATGTGGTTTTATTTAAATCTATCGATAAAGAAAAAAATTATTCTGAGTCAGGTATTATTACTAGGAAAACAGGGGAATTAATTCACGAAATTACCAAAAATATTAAAAGTGAAAATTCTGAAAAATATATTTCTATTTATTCTTGCACTGAAAATGACAAAAAAGTCTAATTTTTTTTTAATTGTTTTTGTGTAAACTATGCTAATGAAAAAATTTCTTCTCACCATAATTTTAAGTTTCTTAATTTCATCGGTTGCTTTAGCTAGAAGCACCGGATGTAAGGAGGGTAATTGTGAAAATGGTTTTGGTAAGTGGGTTTACACTGACAAAACAACTTACGAAGGAGAGTGGGTAGGTACAAAAAAAAATGGTCAAGGTGTTGAGACTTGGCCAAATGGATATATTTACAAAGGCGAATTCAAGAATAGTGAATGGAGTGGAATTGGTATTTTGACTTTTCCCGATGGGTCAACCTATGAAGGTGAATGGGCCAAAGGATTTATGAATGGTAAAGGAACTTTTACTTGGGCTGATGGATCAGTGAAATCTGGAATTTGGAAAAATGGTAAATTACAAGATTAAATGTCAAAAGAAAGTAACTTAGATAAGATTAAAAATTTACCTGAATTCACTAAACAATTTGGTGGATTAGTAATTATTATCCTAATAGTCATATCATCTTTTTTCGTTTTAAATATTATGTTTGGTGGAGGTGATGAATTGGTTAGAAAAATGAAACTTGAGGAGGAAAGAATTGCTCAAGAGAAAAAACTAAGTGAGCTTATTTCAAAACTTCCCTCTGGCATATTAGTTACATTTGATGGCACTGATCATTTTAAACTAAGTGATGAAGTATATGAACAAGTTTGTAAGGCAACAAAGTTGATCCCACAACGTGCAATAATGGGTGCAAATTTTTTAAATTTTAGAGCTCATGAAATTTATACAATTAACGGAAATAAAATTGATGAGACGTTTGTAAAATGGGATGACACAAAAAATAAGTGTTTTGCAGGTTTTACGGTAAGTGGAAACAATGTAGGAGTAAATGAGTCGATAACTGTCAGTGGCGAGGCCCTAAGTTTCTTAAGTACTGGAATTGATACTAGAGTTTATTTTATTAAAAATTTTTAAGGGGAAATGGTTACAATATTATGGATTTAATTTTACCTTATTTTCATATAACCTAATTGGGATTTATGGCCGAGACAATAATCAAATGTGAAAATGTCTACAAAATTTTTGGATCAAATGCCAAAAAAATGCTTCAAGAGTCAAATGGAAATGTTGATGCCAAAACTTTTCAAAAAAATGGATGTATCGTAGGTGTAAACAATGCATCATTTAAAGTCTCAAAAGGTGAGATGTTAGTTGTGATGGGTTTATCTGGTTCAGGTAAATCAACATTATTAAGATGTATATCTAGATTAACAGATGCAACAGGTGGTAAAATTTTCATTGAAGGACAAGATCTATTACAGCTAAACAACAAAGAGCTTATTGAGCTAAGGAGAAATAAAATGGGTATGGTTTTCCAAAGCTTTGCTTTACTGCCTCATAAAACAGTTGTGGAGAACATTGCTTTTCCGCTTCAGATTAAAGGTATTAAAACTGAAGATAGCATCAGTAAAGCAATGGATATGGTCAAGCTAGTTGGACTTGATGGAAGAGAAAACTATTTTCCAAGAGAATTATCCGGAGGACAGCAACAACGAGTTGGAATCGCCAGATCTCTAGCAGTCGAACCAGATATATGGTTTTTAGATGAACCATTTTCAGCTTTAGATCCTTTGATCAGAAAAGAAATGCAAGATGAATTTTTAAGACTTCAAGAAAAATTACAAAAAACAATTATGTTTATTACTCATGATTTTGATGAAGCTTTAAAACTTGCTGATCGTATTGCAATTATGAAAGATGGTATAATTGAGCAATTAGATACTCCTGCTAATATTGTTTTAAATCCAGCCACAGAGTACGTACGAAAGTTTACAGAAGAGGTTCCAAGAGAAAAAGTTTTATTAATTGAAGATGTAATGGATGCGTCTAAAAATGATTTAGGTGATTTAAAAGTCTCAAAGGATGAAATAATCGAAAATGTTGCAGAAAAAATTCTTACTCAAGAAAAAGCCGTAGCTGTGATCGATAGTAAAAATGAAATTGTGGGCTCTATAAACCCAACTAAAATTATTAATACAGTTTTTGGAGGAAGGAAAAATAATAATTAAGTATGGAATTTTTAAAAAAATACCCCAAAACATTTCAATGGTTATTTTTATTAATCGTATTTTTTGCTTTATGTTTCGCTATTGAAGTTCCAGAAACATATAAATTTATCCGTGGCCAAGCAGAATTTGTAAAAGATCCAAATCAGAGTAGTTATGTGTTTTTAGGGAAAGAGGTGAGATATTATGCCTTTGATGTGTTTTGGCGGTTACCTCCATTACTAGGCTGGTTACCTATTTGGATAAACGACTCTTTATTTTTTTTAATGAATGAATGGATGCCAATTGAGGTTTGGAATGAAGATACACAAGAGTTTAAAAGTCGTCCTATAGTTTTACAAATAAGTAGAAATTTAACAGCGTTTATGACCTTCTTAATACAGTTAATAAGAGAGGTTTTATTAGGCGGTCTTGAAACTATAGTGGCATTTAGTAGTTGGGATTGGATCGATAAAAATCCTTGGGCTGAACTTCCAGGATTACCATGGACTATTGTAGCAGCAGGTGCAGCAATCCTTTCATATAAAGTGAGCGGGAAAGGTCTAGCATTGTTTGCCGGTTTAACGATGATTTATATTTCAATATTTGGTCAATGGAAACCATCTATGCAAACTCTTTCATTTATATTAGTTGCAGCACCTTTGTCGTTTATTTTTGGGTTAGGCTTAGGAATAGCAGCATTTAAAAGTAAACGTGTCGAGAAAGCTCTTTATCCAATATTATTAGTGATGCAGACTATGCCGCAATATGCAGTATTGGTTCCTGCCTTAGTTCTTTTTGGAGTTGGTGATCATGCTGCAGTTATAATCACCATGGTTGTAGCTATACCACCAATGATATTACTAACCATATTAGGCTTAAGAGCAGTACCTCCAGAAGTTATTGAAGCTGGAAGAATGAGTGGATGTAATAATTGGCAATTAATGTTTAAAGTTTTAATTCCAACTGCAAGAAGAGACATTTTAATTGGCGTTAATCAAGTAATTATGGTGTGTTTTTCCATGGCAGTAATTTCAGCTTTTATTGGTGCAAAAGGTTTAGGATTTAATCTGCTATTGGCGCTAAATCAGTTAAATATAGGATTAGCACTAGAAGCAGGCTTGTGTATTAGCTTAATTGCGATTTTATTAGATAAAATGTCATTAGCTTGGGCTAATAAACAAACTGATTATTTTGGTAATCTGACATTCTTTCAAAGAAATAAAAATATCTTATTTTTTGCAGCAACAGTAATTGTTGGAATAGTACTGGCTTATATTGGAACCTTTTTATTTAAAGGTAGTTTTAATTATCTATTTGAAGTTCCACATAATAAAGGAATATCAACTGCTGATTTTTGGAATAAAGGGGTTGATTGGATTTTTGATACTTTTTTTGTTTATATTAAAGCATTTAATACTTGGCTCATTCAAGAGGTGCTTCAACCAATGAGGGCTTTATATTTAAGGATGCCAGCTGTAGCAACTATAGTTTTAGTTATTGGTGCGGGATATCTCATTGGTGGAATTCGTTCAGCTTTAGTTGTTTGTGGATTGACACTATTTATTGCCTTAAGTCCTTGGTGGGATAGGGCTTTAGTAACGACTTATATGGCAACATTTGGAGTAATTGTCTCTTGTACTATTGGATTTACAGTTGGAACATTATGTTTTCAAAATAAACGCTCTGCTAATTTCATGTTAGGAGTATGTGATATTTTTCAAACATTCCCATCATTTGTTTATCTAATTCCAGTGATGATGTTATTTGGTATTACGGATACATCTGTTTTAATAGCTGTTATAGTTTATGCAACAATACCTGCTACTAGATACACCATCGAGGGATTGAGGAGTGTTCCTGCTGGTTTACACGATGCTGCAACCATGTCTGGTGTCAATAAATTTCAAAGATTAACAAAGATAGAATTTCCTTTAGCTTTTCCTCACATGATGCTTGGTATAAATCAAACAATTGTATTTGCTTTATTCATGGTAATTATTGGAGCTTTCATTGGCACTGAAGATTTAGGACAATATATATTAAAAGCACTATCAGATAAAAAAGGTGCTGGGATTGGGTTAACACTTGGTATTTGTGTAGCTTTTATAGCTCTTATATTTGATAATCTGATTAGATCTTGGGTTGAAAAAAGAAAAAAACACCTAGGTATTGATTAAAACTTAATTATTTATTCAAAAAAGTTTTTAAAGTATCATCCATTGCTTTTGCCCAAGGCGTGTGGTGAACCGGTGCAACAGATCCTGTTACCGGGGATGAGAAAGATTTATCTCTATATGTTGATATGTCTTCAACTTTATGATGTTCCCATTCTTTAAAATGTTTTCTTATTAATTCAAAATCAATTTTAGGATAATCAGACATTTCATGTAGCTCCTTGGTATACTCTGTTTGAAAATCAATCATTTGATCAGGATTTTCAAGTTTTTCTTCCATTGCAACCCATTTGTTTATGTCATTTTCAATTTCTTTACTATCAGGCATTTTTATTTTACCCATAACCACATCACGAGCATACCAAGCTTGGCAATCGAACATATTAAATGTATGAAATTGGTCCTGCATGCCAAGATACATTAGTTTATGATTATCTTGCCAGACTACACCTTTGTATAATTTAGGTGGATAGAGTCTATTTCTTGTTTTCAGTTGTAAGTTTTCCTCTAAAAATGGAAAATGGTGCAAGTATCCTGTACATAAAATTATAACGTCGGTTTCTTGTTCAGTACCGTCTTTAAAGATAGCTTTCTTTCCATCTAGTCTATCTAGGTAATGAACTTCTTTCATACCTTTAGGCCATTTGAATCCCATTGGGTTGTGTCTATATCCAATAGTTACACTTTTTGCTCCATACTTATTACATTGAAGCGCAATATCTTCAGCTGAATAACTACTGCCTAATACAACAATATTTTTACCTCTAAACTCTTCTGCGTCTCTAAAGTCGTGGGAGTGCATAATTCTTCCTGGGAATGATTTCATTCCATCATACTCAGGAATAAATGGAACAGAAAAATGACCAGTTGAGACAATTACAAAATCGAAATTTTCTTTTAAAATTTTATCATTTACTTTGTCCTGATAACTAATTTCAAATTTTTCATTTTTAAAGATTGTATTAATGACCCTTGTATTAAATTTAACTTTATTTTTTAAATTTCCACTTTTAGCTCTTCCAACTATATAGTCGTATAGTACCTCCCTTGGAGGAAATGATGGAATTGCTTTGCCAAAATGTTTATCAAAAGAATAGTCAGCAAACTCTAAACATTCCTTGGGTCCATTAGACCAAAGATATCTATACATACTATTTGGAACTGGATCTCCATACTGATCAGAACCTGTTCGCCAACTATAATTCCAGAGACCACCCCAATCTTCCTGTTTTTCAAAACAAATCACTTCTGGAATTTTTTCACCTTTTTTTTCTGCTTGCTCAAATGCTCTTAACATTGATAGGCCACAAGGACCTGCACCGATAATAGCTACTTTACTCATAAGATTTAATAAAAATTAAGTTTATTTTACTAACAAAATATTAAAATTTAAAATAAAATAATGACTTAATATGAAAATTGACATAGAAAATTTTCACGTATGTGTTGCATTTTAAATTTTCGTTTAATTAATATTTTTGAATTTAAATCAATATGAAAAAATTTTTAATAATTGGAGGAGGAGCCATGGGATCTGCTTTCACAATTCCCTGCCTGGAAAATAAGAATGATGTTGTAATTACTGAGCCCTACTCAAAAAAATTCATAAAAGAATTATCCTCAAAAAGAAAATACCATTCAGCATTAAAGATGAATTTGCCAAAAAAACTTAAATTTCGAAAATATTCTGGTGATTTATTAAAAGAAAAATTTGATTTAATAGTAATTGCTTTAAGTTTACCTGGAATAGACTTTATTGGTAAGGAGTTGAAGAAAAATAATATTAATACACCTGTGCTGGTTCTTACCAAAGGGTTAAAATATATATCTAGGAGTAAGAAAATTTTTACTATTTCTGAAAAACTTCAAAAAGTTTCTGGGATTAAAAATATTTCAGTTTTAAAAGGTCCATGCTTAGCAAAAGAATTAGCGAGAAAACATCAAACAAGTGTAATAATTGCAAATAAAAATATAAATTTTGCAAAAAAAATAGGAAAAAGAATTTCTACAAAATATTATTTAAATGAATTCTCGAAAGATATTATTGGTGTTGAAGTCTGCTCAGCAATTAAAAATATATATGCAATGATTATAGGTGCTGGTCAAAGTCTAAATACGTCATCAAGTTTATTTCAAAGATCAATTAATGAAATGAAATATTTAACAAAATATTTTAAAGGAAAAGAAACAAGTACACTAGGGCTTGCTGGTGTGGGTGATTTATATGTTAGCGCTGCGGGTGGTAGAAATAGTAAAATGGGCAGTTACTTAGGAAAAGGATATACATTTAAAAATGCAAAAAAAAGATTTATGCCTAATGACACTGTTGAAGGAGAACAGTTAGTAAGAGAAATTGCCCCATATATTATGAGAAAAATTAATAAGAAAAAAATTCCTTTAATGATTAGTTTACTTAAAGCAATATTGAATAATAGAAAACTTACAGTCACTTAAAAAAATATGAAATCTAATTGGAATTATCCAACAACAGTTTGGGTAGGCAAAGATAGGATTAAAGATTTAGGAGAAGCTTGTCATAATTTAAAGGTTAACAACCCATTATTTGTTACTGACAAAGATTTAGTAAATCTTCCATTTATTAAGGAGGTGATTAGTGAAATTAAAAAAAAGTTAAAAAAATTAATATTATTTTCAAATTTTACAGGAAATCCATTTGGTGAGAATGTCGACGAGGGTGTGAAAGAATTTAAGCAGAATGATTGTGATGGTGTAATTACGATTGGCGGAGGAAGTGCAATTGATGTTGGGAAAGCTATAGCTTTTATGTCAGGCCAGAGTAGACCTATTTGGGATTTTGAGGATGTTGGAGATTATTGGAAAAGAGCTAATGATAAAAATATTTTTCCAATAATTGCAATTCCAACTACTGCAGGAACAGGATCTGAAACTGGTCGAGCATC
Source organism: uncultured Pelagibacteraceae bacterium (assembly GCA_902624315.1). GTDB lineage: Bacteria > Pseudomonadota > Alphaproteobacteria > Pelagibacterales > Pelagibacteraceae > Pelagibacter. The sequence goes on from CACNXC010000002.1 coordinate 66,796, forward strand.
TGCAATCATCAATAAAAAAACGGGTGTTAAAAAAATTATATTTCATCCAAAAATTTTACCTTCAATTGTTATTCTTGACCCAAAATTGACTATTGAGCTTTCTCCAAGGTTAACTGCTGCAACAGGGATGGATGCCTTAGCTCACAATCTTGAGGCATATTGTGCACCAAGCTTTCATCCTATGGCAGATGGTATTGCTTTGGAGGGAATGAAACTTATTAAAAATTCACTTGTTGTTGCATACCAAGATGGAAAAAATATTGAGGCTAGACAAAATCTTTTGGCAGCTTCGTCAATGGGTTCAACAGCTTTTCAAAAGGGATTAGGTGCAATTCATTCATTGAGCCATCCTCTTAATGCTCAATATAATATTCATCATGGATTGAGTAATGCAATTTTTATGCCGTATGTATTAACTTTTAATAAATCTATTATAGAAAAAAAAATTATCTCAATTTGCGATTATTTAGATTTAGATAAAAATTTTGAAAGTTTTTTATCGTGGATTTTGAATTTAAGAAAAGATTTGGCAATCCCGCATAAACTATCAGAAATTATGGATTGTTCCAAAATAGATTTAAATAAATTATCTCTAATGGCTTTAGAAGATCCATCTACTAGTGGTAATCCAAAAAAAATCAATCAAGAGGATCTTAAACTGATGTATCAGCATAGCATTTCAGGAGAATTGTTTGAATGAAAAAAATATTAATTGTAGAGGGAAACTTAAGAGAAGAAAATGAGAGCTTTTCAGAAAATGGTATTCAAACACATACAGAAAGCTTAAAGGACAGCTTAAGCCATTTTACTGATGATCTTTCATTTGATGTTGTTAACCCCTCTTCAGATCAAAATATTCAATTAATATCAAATCAACTCGAGCAATATGATGGTCTTATTTGGGGTGGAAGTAGTTTAAATATTTATAATGATACTCCAGAAATTAGAAGGCAAATTGAATTCATGAAAAATTGTCAAAATAAAGTAGGGAAAATTTTGGCAATTTGTTGGGGCATGCAAGTAGCAGTCACAGCAGCAGGTGGCCAAGTCAAAAAGGCTGATAACTCACATATTGGTATAGCAAATGAAATAGAGATAAACAAAAATGGAATAAACCATCCTCTTTATAAAAATAAAGATAAAAAATTTAATTCCCCAGCATTCAATTTTGATGAGGTGGTAAAAATACCTGATAAAGGAATTTGTTTAGCCTCGAATAAGATTAATAAAGTTCAAGGTTTATATTTTGAGGTTAATAAGACAAAAATTTGGGGGCTACAATACCATCCAGAAATAACTTATGAAAAAATGATTAATCTTATTGAGTTTAGAAAAAAAAGATTAATTGAAAGTAGAAAAGTATTTAAAGATGACACTGAAGTTCAAAAACACATTGCTTTTATCAAAAAAGAAATTTCAGTTTCAGATAAAGAAAAGAGAATGTTAGAGCTTAAAAATTGGCTTAACGAATTAAATTAAAATAACCCTTCGATTTCACCTTTTTTATTAAGTTTAATAGAGTCTGCTGCTGGTACCCTTGGTAATCCAGGCATTGTCATTATTGCTCCACAGACAACAACTATAAATTCAGCTCCTGAGGAAAGCCTTATTTCTCTAATTGGTAATGAGTGACCTGTAGGTGCACCTTTGAGATTAGGATCAGTTGAAAAACTGTACTGAGTTTTAGCTACACAAATTGGTAATTCTCCATAACCTGCTTCTTCAAAACTTTTAAGTTGATCTCTAATTTTTGTATCAGCAATAACTTCATCGGCTCTGTAAATTTCTTTTGCTATTGTTTCAATTTTTTTAAACAATGGTGTCTTACTTTCGTATAAAAATTTAAATTTATTTTCATTTTTTTCACATAAATCAGCAACATGTGAGGCTAATTCTTTTGTACCTTCTCCTCCATTTGCCCAGTGGGTACAAAGACTTGCCTTTATTCCTAATTTATTACAAAAATCAACTAAAGCTTTTACCTCATCGTCAGTATCTTTTATAAAATGATTTACAGCTATCGCTACAGGAAGACCAAATTTTTTTACATTTTCAACATGCCTTTCAAGGTTGACCAAACCTTTTTTTAGTGCTTCAACGTTTTCATTTTTAAGATCATCTTTGGCTACACCACCATGCATTTTTAATGCTCTAATTGTAGCAACGATAACCACACAACTTGGTTTTAAATTGGATTTTCTACATTTAATATCTAGAAATTTTTCAGCACCAAGATCTGCACCAAACCCAGCTTCAGTTACTACATAGTCAGCTAATTTAAGTCCAGCTTTAGTCGCAATCACAGAATTACAACCATGTGCAATATTAGCAAAAGGTCCGCCATGAATTATTGCAGGATTATTTTCTAATGTTTGAGTTATGTTTGGTCTTATAGCTTCTTTCAACAAAACAGTCATAGGTCCCTGTGCTTTTAAATCTTTAGCATATATTGGTTTTTTCTCTCTTGTGTAAGCAACAGTAATATTTCCAATTCTATTTTCTAAATCTTCCAAATTATTAGCCAAGCAAAAGATAGCCATTATTTCTGAAGCAACTGTAATATCAAAACCATCTTCCCTTGGGAATCCATTAGCGACACCACCAAGATTAATATTAATTGATCTTAACGCTCTATCATTCATATCTAAAACTCTTTTCCAAACAATTCTTCTTACATCTATATTGAGTTTATTTCCCCAATAGATATGATTGTCTATCAATGCAGATAAAAGATTGTGTGCAGATGTAATTGCATGAAAGTCACCTGTGAAATGAAGATTAATTTGTTCCATAGGAACAACTTGAGCATAGCCACCACCAGCAGCTCCACCCTTCATACCAAAAGATGGACCTAAACTTGGTTCTCTTAAACAGACGATAGATTTTTTTCCGATTTTATTTAGACCATCATTGAGACCTACAGAAGTTGTGGTCTTTCCTTCCCCTGCTGGGGTAGGAGTTATGGCAGTCACTAAAATTAATTTTCCCTCTTTTTTATTCTTAAGACTATCAAGGTATTCTAAATTTATTTTTGCGATGTGACGCCCCATGGGGCTAAAGGCAGAACTTTCATCAGGAACATTTATTTTTGCTAAAATGTCTTTGATTGGTTGCATTTTAGCTTCTCTTGCAATTTGAATGTCTGATTTTATTTCACTCATAAAATTCTTTAAATATACAAAAACTGCTCGATTAGTATCTCTTTTTAAGAGCTTTGGAAATATCTAAAAATTATATATAAAAAAAATAGGAACTATTTATATTCATTATTATAAAATTTAATCATGCAAAAATATTCAGTATTTAGCCTAATCAAGAATGCTTTTTCTAATCATGAAAAATGGGATTTGGCATGGAAAGATCCTACACCTAAAAAAGAATACGATGTTGTAATTATTGGTGGTGGTGGCCACGGGTTAGCTACTGCCTACTATTTAGCTAAAGAGCATCAAATTACCAATGTGGCAGTTATTGAAAAAGGATGGATTGGCGGAGGAAATATTGGAAGAAACACCACAATTATCAGATCAAATTTTATGTATGATGATAATGCTAGGTTCAATGAATTTGGAATGAACCTGTGGAGAAACATGAGTCAGGAATTAAATTTTAATGTCATGTTTTCACCAAGAGGAATAATAAATTTAGCTCATTCAGACGCACAAATGAATGCTTATGCTCGTCGGGGAAACTCTATGAGATTAAATGGAATAGATGCTGTTTTACTCAATAGGGAAGAAGTTAAAAAGATTATACCTATGGCTGATTTTTCTGAAGATGTTAGGTATCCAATTTTTGGAGGCTTAGCACAACCAAGTGCTGGTACAGCAAGACATGATGCGGTCGCATGGGGTTATGCTAGACAAGCTGACTCAATGGGTGTCGATATAATTCAAAATTGTGAGGTAACAGGATTTGACATTGAGGCAGGAAAAATAACAGGTTTGAGAACATCTAGAGGAGATATTAAATCAAAAAAAATTGGATTGTGTGTAGCCGGCAGCACAAATGTTTTAGCAGAAAAACTTAATATGACACTTCCTATAGAAACTCATTTATTACAAGCTTGTGTTTCTGAGCCAGTGAAACCAGTTTTAGATGGAGTCGTAACCTTTGGTGCTGGACATTTTTATATTAGTCAATCAGATAAAGGTGAGATGGTTATGGGTGGAGATCTTGATGGATATAATAGTTATGCACAAAAAGGCAATCTTCCAACGATACAACATGTCTTAACCGGAGGTGTTGCTTTATTTCCATTCTTAAGTCGATTGAAAATGTTAAGGACTTGGGGAGGGATTATGGATATGTCAATGGATGGCTCACCTATTATTGATAAAACTCATATCGATGGATTATATTTAAATTGTGGCTGGTGTTATGGAGGCTTCAAATCGGTTCCATCTTCTGGGTGGACATTTGCACATACAATCGCACAAGATAGAGTTCATGAATTAAATGAGGGATTTAGTCTAAATAGATTTTCTAAAGGTTACTTGTTAGATGAGAAGGGCCTTGGAACAAAAACTTGGATTTCATAAATGTTAAATATTAAGTGTCCTTACTGTGGGGATAGGTCTCAAAAAGAATTTGCCTACGGAGGTGATGGAACAATTACTAGACCAAAACTTAATCAAGAAATAAGTGATGAAGAATGGGATAATTTTGTTTATCTAAGAAAAAGTCCGAGAGGAAAACATATTGAATTGTGGCATCATATTGCTGGATGCAGACAATGGTTTAAAGTTGAGAGAGATACAACTACTCACGAAATTTTTAGAACTTTTAAACCAGAGGAATAATTTTGATGTCACAAAATTTTAGACTAAATACTGGTGGCTTAATCAATAGAGATAAACCTATTGAATTTAAATTTAATGGAAAAAAATATATTGGGTATGAGGGTGATACGCTGGCTTCAGCACTTCTTGCCAATGGCATACATTTAATCGGAAGAAGTTTTAAATATCATCGTCCAAGAGGGTTTTTTGGTGCAGGAGTTGATGAACCAAATGCAAAAATGCAAGTCGAGATTAATGGTTGTTCAGAACCAAATATTAACGCAACTGAAATAGAACTAGTAAATGGTTTATCAGCATCTAGTCAAAATTGTTGGCCATCAGTAAATTTTGATATTGGTGCAATAAATAATTTCTTAAATCGTTTTTTTCCAGCTGGTTTTTATTACAAAACTTTCATGTGGCCTAAAAGTTTTTGGTATAGAGTTTATGAGCCTTTTATACGAAAAGCAGCTGGATTAGGAATTGCTTCTCTCGAAAAAGATAAAGAGAGATATGAGCATAAATATGAATATTGTGATTTATTAGTTACTGGCTCTGGACCCGCTGGCTTAGCAAGTGCTTATGCAGCTGCCAAAAACGGAGCAAAAGTAATATTAGCAGAGGATAAACCCAGATATGGAGGGACGCTTTTAACAGATGACGTTACGATAGATAATTTATCTGGAAAAGATTGGTCAGAAAAAATTATATCTGAATTAAAAGAGATGCCTAATGTTATTGTTAAAAATAGATCTCAAGTTTTCGGATACTATGATCATAATATGATGGTAATGTTTGAAAGAACAGGAGATCATTTAGAAAAAAAACCTAAGTACACACCAAGACAAAGACTTTGGTATATAAGAGCAAAAGAAGTATTGCTATCAACAGGATCTATTGAAAGACCAATTGTTTTTGGAAATAATGATACACCGGGAGTTTTTCTCTCGGCTGCTGCAAAAGAATATATGAAAGTTTATGGTGTTCTAATTGGTAAAAAACCAATTATTTTCACTAACAACGATAGCGGCTATGAAACAGCTATTGAGTTTAAAAAGAATGGTGTTAATCCAATAGTTTTAGATACTAGAGAGAGTCAAAACTCTGAGTTAATTAATGAAGCTAAAGATTTAGATATAAAGATAAAGTTTTCTTATGCAGTGATAGTTGCTCATGGATATAAAAAAGTAAAATCAGCAACAATTGGGAAATTAAATAAAGAGAAGATAGATTTTGAAAATACAGAACAAATAGATTGTGACTCTATTTGTGTATCTGGATTTTGGACACCAACTGTTCATTTAGCATCTCAATCAGGTAATAAACTGAAATTTAACGACTCGATAGATGCTTTTGTGCCTGACAAATCAAAACAAAATGAACATTCTTTAGGTGCTGCTAATGGAACATTTACATTACAAGATACCTTAAAAAACAGTTTTAATACTGGGTCAGAAGTTTCTAAAAGCATAACTAAAAAAGATGAAAAAATACAAATTCCTAATACTAATGAACGAAAATATAGTGCTCATGATAAATTTTGGTGTTCTCCACTTCCTAAAGGTAAAAATTATAAACGATTTGTAGATTTCCAAAATGACGTAGCAGTTTCTGATATAGAGGTTGCTTTAAGAGAAGGCTATAGATCAATTGAACATGTTAAGAGATATACAACATTGGGAATGGCAACAGACCAAGGAAGGACAAGTAATTTAAACGGATTACAATTAGTTGCAAATGTTGAAAAAAAAATTGTTCCTCAAGTAGGTCACACTACCTTTAGACCCCCCTTTACACCAGTTACCATCGGTACAATAGTTGGAAGGGAGATAGGTAAAGAATATATGCCTACAAGAAAAACACCAATGCATCATTGGCATGAAAAAAATAATGCAGTCTGGGTAGATGCTGGTGCTTGGAAAAGACCAAGGTACTACAAAAGAGGAAATGAAAATTTATTTGAGGCATCAAAAAGAGAAGCAAAAAATGTTAGAGATCACGTGGGTGTTTGTGATGTAACAACTTTAGGGAAAATTGATATTAAAGGTCCAGACGCTGCAGAGTTTTTGAATAGAGTTTACACTAATGCTTGGTTAAAACTTCCAGTAGGAAAAGCTCGATACGGAGTTATGCTTAGGGAAGATGGAATCGTGATGGATGATGGGACAACAACCAGAATTTCAGAAAATCATTATCATATGACAACCACTACTGCACAGGCCGCAAACGTATTATCACATTTGGAATATTACCTGCAAATTGTTTGGCCAGAATTAAATGTTAATGTTGTTTCAACAACCGAACAATGGGCTGGCGCGGCGATTGCAGGACCTAAATCAAGAGATTTGTTAGCAAAGCTTTTTCCTAAAATAGATGTTAGCAATGAGGCACTTCCTTTTATGGGATATGTAGAGGGAGATTTATTTGGCGTTAAAGCAAGAATTTTTAGAATTTCCTTTTCAGGTGAACTTGCTTACGAAATAAATGTTGAATCTGATTTTGGATTATTTATGTGGGAAAAAATAATTGAAATTGGTAAAGAATTTAATGTTCAACCCTATGGTACAGAAGCATTATCGACACTAAGAATAGAAATGGGCCATGTAGCTGGACCAGAACTTGATGGAAGAACCATTCCTTACGATGTTTCGTTAGAAGGTTTAGTATCAAAGAAAAAAGATTTTATTGGAAAGAGATCTTTAGCTAAAGAAGCATTTAATAAAGCAGATAGACAAAAAATTGTTGGCTTAGTCCCATTGGATAGGAAATCGAGTATTCCAGAGGGATCTCATTTAGTAGAAAATAAAAATGCAAAACTTCCGAATCCTAAACTTGGTCACGTTTCTTCATCTTGTTGGAGTGTTGAGAACAATAATCCTTTTTCTCTTGCAATATTAAAAGATGGAAAAAATATGATAGGAAAAAAGCTTTTCGCGGTATCTCCACTTAAAAACACTTCTATTGAAGTTGAAGTTATGTCCTCACATTATGTAGACCATGAAGGAAAGAGAGTAAGATCGTGAAGCAAATTTCTTCTTTAAATAATGTGCATCAAAATGGAAAATTTGGTGATTTTGAAAATAAAAATGAGAAGGACTTATTAAAGATTTCAGAATTAAAGAATGTTTTAATATTCCAAATAGTTCAATATAAAAATTCAAGTTCAGATATCTCAAATATAAAAATTGATAACCTAGAATTACCTTCTACTTTAAAATCCTCTTCAAATTCAGATACTAGAATTTTATGGATGGGACCAAAGAATTGGATAGTTATATCTTCTAAAACAGATTTACTTTTAAAAAATGTAAAACAATTTGATGAAGTTAATTTTGCAATTACAGATTTATCACATTCAAGAACAATAATTGAAATTCAAGGTGATCTTGTAAATGAAGTTTTAAAAAAGGGATGCCCTATAAATATTGATAAATTTAATGAGGGTGATTGTACTAATTCGATTTATAACGGAATATCAATTACGATTGATTTTATTTCTAACAATCCAAAAAAAGTAAGAATTTTTGGATTAAGAAGCTTTGGAGAGTCTTTGCATCATTCAATAACAGATAGCTCATTAGAATTTGGTTATCAAAGTAATTAGTTATTAATTTCTTGTTGCAATATAAACACCCACCGACGCTATTAAAAAGCCAACAACATCTATATTTGTTAAAGTTTCATTTAAAAAAAGCCAAGCCATAATTGCAGAGGTTGCTGGTATTAGAAAAAAAACAGAAACTGTTTTGCTAGCTGAATTTTTTTTTATTAAAAACATCAGTATTGTAAATGCACCAAAGGAAACAAGAAAAATTTGATGACTCATCGCTATAATAAATGTTTTTGTAAAATAGATGTAGGGCTCTATAAAAAAAATAATTATTAACACATGAAATAAACAACCACCTAATGCTTGATAAAAATTACTAACAGATAATGGTAAGTTATTACTCAATTTTTTCTGCCAAATAGTAGAAAACGTTATAGATAATAGTGCAATTAAAGTTGCAATCAAACCTATTATAGGAATACCCGAACCAACATCTATTCCTAGTACCAAAGAAGCGCCAATAAAACCTAATAAAACACCTACCCATTGTTGCAATGTAACTTTTTCATTTAAAAGTGGCCCACTCAAAATATTTGTTAAAATTGGTTGAAGTGTCACAATTAGAGCAGCTAAACTGGTTGGCATTCCAATTGAAATTGAATAAAAAACCCCTCCTAAATATAAGCCATGGAAAAGAACACCACTTAGAATTGATTCAATTAAGTTTTTTCTTTTAATTATAATTGAATAATTAGAATAAATTGAGAATAATAAAAACCCAATTGCTACAAAAAAAAATCTAAAAGCTAAGGCAGCAAATGGATCACTATTATCAATGATTGGTTTAGTAGTAATAAAAGCAGATGACCAAAGAATGATAAAAATAAAAGGAAAAATTTTAATCATTTTAAAAAATGCAGTAAAATGTAATGAATTACCACAATATTCGAAAAAAAATAAAACTTATTTTGGACAATTTATTAATTGTAGCTCCTAGCCTAATCAAATAACTTAATTAGGTGATTTTAAAATTTTTTAAAATTTGTTTATACCTAACGTCATTTTTATTTTTGACAGGCTTTGTTCAATTACCTGCTGTAATGGGTCCTGCAATTACAATAGCTACATCAGGAAATTTGGCTAAAGCCACAGCTCAATTGGTGTTTGACTATGAATTTAAAAAAAAAACAGGCAAAAGCTCCCTTAAATATATTTCAGAGGAGGTATCAAATAATAATAAAGAAAATCTAATTAATGAAGATTTTAAAAATTTAATTGAAAAAAGAATAAAAATAACTCATCAAAAATTAAAAGATCAAAATAAAATTGATAAAGAATTTAAACTTTTAGTTGAAAAAAGAGTTAAATTAACTCATAAGAAGCTAGTTCAGCAAAAAATTAGTCAGTAAGATTTAAAACAATTAATTTTTTCTGGTTAGTTTCTTTACACCACAATTCGTAACTTTCACACATTCTCCATAAATGATCGAATGCTCGTTGGGATAATTCCAATGGATAATGGCTCTTTGCATAATATAATTCAGGATATTGAATTAGCTGCTTAACTGACAAATCTTTTTGAATATGAAGTAATCTTAAAGTTTCTTCAGGCACCTTCTTTTTTGATACCTTTTCAATTAGTTCATCATGGAATTTTCCACTACTTATATCATTATAGGTTGTTGTTCCAATAAAGTTTTCGATTGCATTGATTGTTGTCAGCTCAGGATTTTTTTTCTTAATCTCACAAACTTTTGAGTAAATTGCTTCTGCAACGAGTAACACATAAGGCTTTTGTTTAGATGGCATTATCTATTTTGGTATTTCCTCATAGCAGCGTTAGCTAAAATCAAATTTGGGTCTAAAAATATTTTTGATGATTTAATTGTCTTAAATGGTTTATAGGCAAAAATAGCGATAGGGAGCTCTGTACAACCAAGAATAATTTTTTTACATTTCTTTTTGATTAAATGATTTATTGCTGGTTTAATAGCTTTACTCGCTAATTTCACTTTTCCCATTTTTACAAGCCTGATAGCTTTATTTACTGATTTACTTTGAATAGAATTTTTTGGAAATACTAGATTATAATCTTTATCAAAAAACTTGTTATAAACACCTGTTTTTAAAGTTCCTTCTGTGGCAAGCAAACCAATGGAGGAATTTTTTCTACATTTTTTTTTTGCATGCAAAAAAACTTCCTTAGGCATATTTACTATCGGTAAGTTAATTCGTTTTTTTAAGTCATCATACCAATAATGAGCTGTGTTACAGGGTATGACTATAAATTTACAATTACTTTTTTTTAAAAGATTACAACCATAAATTAAACTTTTTAAAACAGATAAGTATTTTTTTTTAGTTTTTTTATTACTTATTTTATTTGATAGTTTACCGGTATGGATACCAATCGACTCAGGTCTACCAGGAATATTCGATTTGTTATAAAGCATAAACAAAGGGTAATCTTGATCGATCTTACCTCTATATAAAATTGCCAGCTTATTACAAAAATCCAAACCTGCCTGGGTACCCATTCCACCTAATATGCCAATCATAAATTATTTTCTAAATTTTGTTTGTAGAATAGTTCATTGGCTATAAAAATAAATTAATTCTTAATTAAAAATTAATTAAATTTATAGCCAATTAATTTATGTGAAAATTATGCAGTTTTTAAGTTAACTGCTGAAGGACCTTTAGGACCATCTTCAACATCGAAAGTCAAAGCTTGACCCTCATCTAAACCGTTCATACCAGCATCTCTTACAGCTGAAACATGTACAAACACATCTTTTTCTTTATCATCACGTTCAATAAAACCAAAACCTTTAGTTGGATTGAACCATTTTACTTTTCCTTGTAGACTCATATTTTTTCTTCTTACTTTTTGTTATATTAATTTATTACTTATAATTAAGTAATGATGGCTTTGTTTATAAATTAAAGGGTTTTGTCAACAAATTTAGTGCACAATTAGACTTTTTTTTATCATTCGTGGTCAATTAGCTTAGTTAAATAGATAGAATTAACATCTTCTTTATAATGGGCAAAGGGTTTGCAAGGTGTAAAATCACATTTTTTAAATAATTTTCTCGCTGGATCAAAAAACTTTCCAGCACCAGTCTCTAAACTAATTCTTTTAATTTTTAATTTCTTAGCTTCATCAATCAGATGTTTGATGACTTTGATACCATTGCCTTGGTTTCTAAAATCATCGTGTATTCTAATTGATTTAAATTCACCGTGATCTTTGTCTAAGAACTTTAATGCTCCACAACCAAATATTTTATTATTTTCCCAAAGGCTCCAGAACTTAATTGATGAAACTTTTAACCCCGGAATATCTAGAACATGAGCACTACCCTCGGGTGATGCTGCTCTAAGTTCAATAAAATGTTTTGTCAGAAGTTTATTAACCTCTGGGTTATCAAAATTTCCCTCAATAGATTTAAGCATTTATATTAAAGTTGTTATGTGGCCCATTTTTCTTTTATCTTTTATATCTTTTTTTTGGTAATCAAAGAAAAATTCATTTTCATTTAATTTAAAGTTTTCTCTATATGGTATGATTTGATTTCCTATTAGGTTCACCATTTTTGCATTAGATATTTTTTTGAGTGGAATTTTTTCTAGCGAACAGACTGCTCTCACATGATTTTCAAATTGACTAATATTAAAAGCATTTATTGTTAGATGGCCAGAATTGTGAACTCGAGGAGCTATTTCATTAACATAAAGATTTTCATTTCTATCAATAAAAAATTCAACACAAAGCGTTCCTATATATTTTAATTCTTCTGCGATCCGGATTGACCAATCTTTAGATTCATCAAATATTTTTTTATTGATTTGAGCTGGTATAATTGAATGTTTTAATATCTGATCTTCATGAGTATTTTCTATCGGCTCATATATTTCATAACTATTGTTCCCAAATCTGGTAATAATGACTGATATCTCTTTTTTAAGTTTTACTAATTTTTCCAGTATATATCCTTTTGAAAAATCAATATTCAGGTTATTGATGTCTTCAATTTTTTTAATAGGGTATTGGCCTTTACCATCATAACCCATTGTAGTTGTTTTTAAAATCCCAGGTAAGAAATCTCCCAATGGCTCCATATCGGATTTACTTTCTATCGATGCGTATCTAGTAGTTCTAATATTGAGTTTATTAACAAAATCTTTCTCTGCAATTCGATGTTGAATTAATCTATTTACCGATGGTTTTGGTAAAACTGGTTTTACCTTGTTCAATTCATTTAAAGTTTCATAAGGTATATTTTCGAATTCATAGGTAATTACATCAATTTCATTAATGAACTCTTGCATTTTGATTTTGTCATCGTATTTGCCATGAATAAATTTGTTACAAAAATTTTGTGCTGGAGCATCCACATCATCGCAGTAGATTATTGTATTGATATTCAACTTCTTAGCCGCGACAGCTAGTAAGCTTCCTAATTGACCACCACCAATAATACCCAAATTTTTTATTGACATTTTTTATTTTGGATTTTTTTTAACTGATCTTGTTTGTGATGACCGCCAATTATTTAATTTCTTTTTTACAGCAGGATTGCTGTTTGCAATTATAGCTGTAGCTAATAAAGCAGCATTTATGGCACCATCCTCTCCGATTGCAAGAGTTCCAACGGGTATCCCTTTTGGCATTTGTGCAATTGATAATAAACTATCAAGTCCTTTAAGCTTTTTACTTTCAACGGGAACCCCTAAAACTGGAATTGAGGTTATAGCTGAAATCATACCAGGTAAATGTGCTGATCCACCAGCACCAGCAATGATTACTCCAATATTATTTTTTGATGCTCTCTCTGCAAATTCATACATTCTTTTTGGAGTACGATGGGCAGATATAATTTTAGTTTCAAATCGAACCCCCATTTTCTTTAGTATATTTGCGGATAATTTCATAGTTTTGAAGTCTGATTGGCTTCCCATAACAATTGCAACTTTGAGATTTTTATTCTTTTTCATGATTTATTCGCAGAATATTTATTTCAAAATTAGATTAAAATTTCAATAAAATAAATAGTATTTAAAAACCAACTTGATATGGTTATTCAAAATTAACCAAAATGAAATTTAAAATCGACAACCTCCAATACTGTAAATGGTCAAGAAAAGTTTTTGAAATTAATCGTGAGGCTGGTCTAGATGCAGTTCATGTTACAATAGTCTATCATGAAGATTTTGATGAACTTCAAAACGAAATAAGAAAGTGGCAAACTTTATTAAAAGAAAATTCAGATTTAATTTTTTTAGGCCAAAGTTTCAAGGATATTGAAAAAGCAAATAAAGAGAATAAAACTGCAATTTTTTTTGGTTTTCAAAATTGTTCTCCAATAGAAGATGATATCAATTTAGTTGAAAAAGTTCATAGTCTTGGATGTAGATTTATGCAACTCACTTACAACAATCAATCATTGTTAGCGACAGGTTGTTATGAGAAAAACGATAGTGGAGTAACTAATTTTGGACGGGAAGTTATCCGAGAAATGAATAGAGTGGGTATTGTAGTAGATATGTCCCATTCAGCGGAAAAAAGTACTTTTGATGCAATTGAGTTTAGTGAAAAACCAATAGCAATCACTCATGCAAACCCATCCTTTTGGCACGCAGCAAAAAGAAATAAGTCCTCTGAGTTGCTAAAAACTTTAAGTGAAAGTGGAGGAATATTGGGTTTATCTTTATACCCACATCATCTTAAGGATAATACAAATTGTTCCCTAGAAAGCTTTTGTGAAATGGTGGCGAAAACAGCAGAAATAATGGATATTAATAATATTGGTATAGGATCAGATCTTTGTTTAAATCAACCAGATGAAGTTGTTGAATGGATGAGAAATGGAACCTGGTCTAAAAATAGAAATTATGGAGAAGGCTCTAAAAATAAACCAGGCTTTCCTAAACAGCCTAAATGGTTTGAGGATGCAAGAGGTTTTAAAAACTTAGAAGCAGGTTTAAAAAAGGTTGGTTTTTCAGAGACAGAGACTAATGGAATACTAGGTAACAATTGGTATAACTTTTATAAAACTATCTAAATATGAATATAGAATTAAGAGATCCAAACATCATAATGAAGTTATCAAGACTTGGTTCCTTTCATCAATCAAGATTATCTTTTTTACGAAGTTTTTTAAGCGAATTTAAAGATTGGCAATATAATAGAGACTTGTTTGATTTAGACCAAGAGGGTTATGGCACAGCAGTATACTCTTTTAAAAAAAAAGACAGGGTTTATTCTTTAATCTGTTATGCGAACAAAATTAATGATGATGAAAGATCGGATAGAGTAATAGCAACTAAGTGGGATGCAGCTTTTACATTACATGATGGAGTACCTTTAAAAGAAGATATTGACAGATTAAGAAATGAAGTTCCAAAACAGGAAGTTGGTCGGTTGTCTTACAAAGAGCTAACATTATCTAGAGCAAATAAATCTGTTAGGATATTTGATCATGTTGTTGAAAGTTTAAGCAATGGAAACCAACCTGATTTAGAGTTACTTGAAAAAGTTGGATATTTATACAGAACGACTGCAGTTTATGGATCAGGTAAGTTTGGTTTAGCAGATCGATTCAGAATTAAAAATAGAGAGGAAATTAACGGACCATTTAGATTAGAGATGATGTTAGTTTATTTAGTTAGACAATTTACGTTTGATCAAGTTAATCATGTTGCAAAAAATAAAAATCCTAATTCAGCTGTTAAACTAGATCCTAAAATTTGTAGAAATTTGGGTATAGGAAATTCTACTGGATTAGGAATGGCTCCATTTATTGTTAATCATCCAACTTTATTAAATAATTGGATACTTAGTAGAGAAATTGCACTTAAAAAAATAAGAGAAATTAAAATTGTTAAAACACAAGATAGAGATTTATTTAAAGATTGTGTGAAAAGTTCTCTTAAAAATATAACTAGCTGGAATACAGAGAGTAAATATCAACTCAAAAAGATTAAACTTTTGCTCAAAGATTTAAAAAAATTCATCCATTTGTTAGAAAATGAATTTGATTTTCAAAAAGATTATCCTTTTAATGAAATTTATCTTTGGCTAGAGAAAGAAACTTGTGAAGAGTGCATAGAATACGTTGTCTCAATAATGATGGAACCATTTGGTGATATAGTTCAGCCGTTGGTTGCGCAAATGAGCTCTGAGGAAGAAAAATACTTTAATATTCCAACTGAACGTAATGTAGGAGATTTAAAAAAGATTTTAGAAAATAAATATTCGAATATTTTAAAAATTAATTTCAATATGGAAGAGAGCAATCAGAAATTTTGGTTTATTTCAAAAAATAAAGAAGAGCCAAGATTAGCTAATCGTTTTGAGGAAAATGGTGCAGATTTAGAGCAACCTTTGGCAATAGCTAGAGATATAAAAAAATTGTATGAGAGATTGTCCCCTTTAAAAAATAATTTAAAAATTAATCAATTTTTAATTGATAATTCTGATTTAAGACATGTTGTTAGAAGAGCCTTTATTATTGAAAAATTTCCATATTCAGAAATACAAGATAATACTATTGGAGAAAATTTAGTTCCAATTGATATGTTGAGGTTAAAGTTATCTTTTTTTGGAGCTTTAAAATTTGATCCAAGATCTGACAAGTGGTTGAGAATATGTATGTTTCAAGGTGCGCCACTCCCAAATGAGTTAAAAGATTATGATGAGCAATGGGTTTATAAAACCCATTCTTAAATTATGAAATCCTTAAGTGAGATAGAAACTACAGCTAAGAGAGCAAGTCGAGGTGCTGGTTATTCATGGGGTATAGCTGAGGAAGTTGGTAAATCTATAAGATTATCTGAATTATTTGGTTTTCCAGCGATCAAGCATCTTAATCAATATTATCAAAATAAAAAAAAAGAAAATTTTGAAGAGATAAAACTTATCGATAAAATTAACAAATCAGATGGATCGTCTTTTTGTCCAATTATGTTAGGTGTTAATTTTATTGACCAAGTAAAAAACATCGAGAATTTAAAAAAGTGTTCGGTTGAAAATCTTGCTTATCCATTGTTGCTTTTATCTTTTTTAAGTAGAGCTTCAGAAATAATTGGAAAAAAATTATTAATTTCATTTGATGATTGTAAATTTTTATTGAATTTTAATGTGAGTATCTTTTCTAATATATGGGATAAAGAAATGCCTAAGTTAGCAAAAAAAGTAGAAATAATTTTTTTAAACAATGAAGATAACTTTTCAGATCAAGATTGGAAAAATCTCTACAAACTTGCAGAGGATACATTTGTAGAGGAAACTGATAGTTTAAAAGAGGGTGCAGCGGGAGCTGGTTTGACTGATAATGACTGAAGATAAAGAAATAGAAAAAAATATAAAGGATTTAGATGATATTTGTGATGAATGTAAAGAACAGCATGAAAGTGTTACTCAAAACTTGATTCTAACTGGTTTTAAAATTTGTAAGTCTTGCAGAGTTTCTAAGACAATTTTTCCAATCTAAATATGATTGATTGGTAAAGCGTTCATTCGACTTATCACAAATGAAATAGATAAAAAGACAATAATCAAAAATGACATAAAAACTATTCCAAATGATTTTAAATTTGATTTTAGATTAAGAACTTGTCGCGTCGAAATAATTAATCCAGCAAAAATCCAAAATTGTGTAAGAAAAATAATAGGTATCATTAATTCTGGTGTCACAGCAAAAAATCTTAACAGACCAGGTGCGTGAGCGAAACCAACTGCAGTTAATACTTTCTTAAATGGAACTTTACTATTTTTATCAGGAAATAGTTTGACCCCAATAACAAAGATTAATATTGCCCAGACAAACCAAGTTAATATTGCAGTCACTCCTGACATTGCAACGGCTGTTTTAAAAACTGTGTTTGCAGCAACTGCCCCAGCTATACCATCTAAAATCATAATGATACCCGCAAAATAAACTGAGGCTTCGCCAAAATTTTTACTATCAGAATAAAGTGTTTTATCTAGTTTGATAGATTTTAAAATAATACTTAGAAATTCACCGAACATTTATTTTTTTTTATTTTTTTGCTCTTTGTAAGAGACGATTAATGGGAATATTATTAAAGCAATAGCTATAATAATGCAAATTACTATTAAGAAACTTTTTGTCATTTAAGATATTGGGGGAGTAAACTCCCCCAATATCAGATTAACCTTTTGAAACTTCTCTTGTATTAGCGTTGAAAGATTCTTTAAATGGAATATCGACTATAACTGCATCTACAGGCTTACCTGGAGTATCAGAGTATTTTTCGGGTAAATGAACTTTATATTTAGCTCCAACCTTACCTTTCGGAAATCCATTTGCATTTAATGTCCCATCAAAAGGAACATATCCCATTGCAATGTTTGTTTTCTTTTCAGGATGCCACCAGGGTGAAGTAATGAAACCAACTGGATCTCCACCACTATCATTTGATATTAGCCAAAAATCTGGCGCATAATCATCAATAGGTTTTCCACCTAACTCCAATCCAACTAACTGAAGTGCGTATGGTTTCTTACCATCTTTTAGTTCTTTACCCATTTTTTCTAGAGCCGCTTTACCAACATAGTCAGATTTTTTGTTCCATTCACCTTTTCCTGATAAAGAAACCTGGTAGCCTAAGTTACATTGATAAGGATTATGTTGTTGATCCATATCTTGACCCCATGACAAAATGCCAGCCTGGATTCTTCTGTGGTGAGCAGGTGCAATAACCATTAGCTGGTGTTTTTTTCCAACCTCAAGCACAGCATTCCACATGTCATCAGCATATAAAGTTGCATCTCTTAAATAAATCTCATAACCAGCTTCTCCAGAAAAGCCCGATTGAGAAATTACACAACTTCGTCCAGCAACTTTAACTTCAGCTAAACCATAAAATGGCATATTTTCTAAATCAACTTGATCACCTAACAAATCTTTCATCAGAGCTTTTGATTTTGGACCCTGTATTTGAACAGGACAAGCATCAATTTCTTCAATAGTGCAATTAAATCTTCCATCCGCATTAACACCTTGTAAGTACAAACCAATATCAGAGTCTGATAATGAAAACCAAAACTCATCCTTTGAAATTCTTAAAAGAATTGGATCATTTAAAACTCCACCATATGCGTTACATAAAATTACGTATCTTGCTCTCATTGGTGAAATTTTTGTTGCATCTCTTGTAATTACATAATCAACAAATTTTTCTGCATCCGGACCCTTGACTTGAATTTGTCTTTCAACTGCAACATTCCACATAGTTACATGATTAACAATTGCATCATATTCAACCATTGCACCACCGTCTTCTGGTTTTACATAACCTCTTGGATGATAAATACGATTATAAACTGTTGCTCTCCAGCAACCCGCTTGCATAGATAAATGCCAATAAGGTGATTTTCTTACTCTTGTTGAAATTAACATTTCAACTTTTGTTGGTCCACTTTGCCTTAAGTTATATGGTACTTTTCGATCTGATTGATCAACAGAAGTAACATGTTTTAATTTAGTATAGTCAAATTCTTTAGACATAACTATTCTCCTTCAACCACTTGTTAGTTTCCTTCAAGCCGCCGAATGTATAAATGTGGAAAAAATCAGTGTGCGATTTAATTTTCCCAATTAAATCATTAGGGTCTTTAGGTTTTAGTAAATCCAACGCCTTAGTAAAATTAGATTTAAGAAAATTAATGGAATTTTTTGCTCCAACTATATTAGCAAATTTAATTAAGCTTGATATCTTAAGAGGCCCAGTAATTCCCACATGCACTGGTACGCTTTGTTTAGAAATAAAGTCTATTATTGGCTGAGGCTCTAGTAACCATTGAGTTACAATATAATCAGCATAAGGCTTTTTGTCTTTCATAGCTTTTTCTAAATCTGAATCGGATATATCAGGACTCCCCTCTGGGTGTCCAGCAATTCCTATCGTCATCTTCTCAAAATAACCAGTCTCCAAAAGTTGAAAAGAGCTATCGAATTTTCCCATCGGTTCTCTGCCTCCCCCTATAACTAAAACCTGTTTGACACCACCATCTTTACATCTCAAAACATAATCTTTTAGCTGATTTTCATCTTGCATTGATCTCGCTGGAAAGTGAGGGACTGGATTAAAACCTTTTTTTACCAACGCAACTGCTTGTTGAGCAGTTTCTTTATAATCTCCTCCAGGTAGCATAGTGATATAAATATCTTTTACAGGCGGGACAGTATTTAGATCTGTTTGAGGTCCAATTTCTAAAGAAAAATTCATCTTAAGATGATTATATTTTTTGAAAAAGCTGTCAAAGAAATTAATCATGTAATATAATCTCAATCTGTTAATTGTTTTAAAATCAAATAAAGTTAATTAATGAAAATTATATTAATAATGGGTTTACCAGGCTCAGGAAAGACAACATTGGCTTCTTATTTAGTACCTTTATTAAAAGCAAAATGGCTAAATGCCGACGAGGTAAGAAAAGAGGCAAACGACTGGGATTTTTCTGCAGAAGGTAGAACAAGACAAGCAAAAAGAATGTGGAGTAAAGCTGAAGAATATAGGAGTCAAGGACATCACGTAGTAGCTGATTTTGTTTGTCCAACTCCTGCAGCTCGTGCTTTGTTTCCTGCTGATTTCATAATTTGGATTGATACAATTAAAGAAGGTAGATTTGATGATACTAATAAGATGTTTGTCAAACCTGATAAGTATAACTTTCATGTTACTACACAAGATGCTAAAAATTGGGCACCGAAAATATATAAGGCTATAGAAAAATGACATATCAGTGGGATAATAAAAAGCCAACAGCACAAATGTTAGGAAGATGGCAACCATTTCACGATGGCCATTACACTTTATTTAAAGAGATTGTCAAAAAAACAGGACAAGTTTCTATTCAAATAAGAGATGTCCAAGGAGTGGATGATAATCCTTTCGATTTTGATACAGTTAAAAAAAATATAGAAGATAGACTTAATCCAGAGTTTGAAGGTCGTTTTAAAATTATGTTAGTCCCTAATATTACAAATATTTGTTATGGTAGAGGAGTTGGGTACAAAATTGAAGAGATAGTGTTGTCAGAAGAAATACAAAAAATATCGGCAACGAAGATAAGAGCCAAAATGAGAGAAGAAGGCAAACTCAAATAGAATTTTTGATGAATATATTAGTGAAGAACTTATCCAGTGGTATATCTATAGTTCAAATTAATGATCCTAAAACATATAATTCATTATCTTTTAAAAATTTAAATGATCTAATTAAAGTTCTAAAAAAACTTGATCAAGATAAAAAAACAAAAGTAATTATAATAGAAGGCGCTGGAAAAGGTTTTAGCGCAGGCCATAACCTAAAAGAAATTAAAAGTTTAAAAGTTAGAAACAAATATCAAAAATTATTTAATCTTTGCTCTAAGTTAATGCTTCAAATAGTTGAGGGTAATAAACCCGTCATCGCCAAAGTGCATGGAGCGGCATATGCAGCTGGTTGCCAATTAGTTGCTAGTTGTGACTTAGCTTTTAGTACTAAAGATGCATTATTTGCAACTCCTGGAGTAAATATTGGATTATTTTGTAGTACACCAATGGTTGCTGTAAGTAGAAAAATCAATAAAAAACCAATGATGAAAATGTTACTTACAGGCGAGCCAATCAAAGCAGATTTCGCAAAAGAAATTGGTTTAATAAATGATTGTTTTTCAAAATCTAAATTAAATAATGAGGTTTTAAAAATTGCAAAAAAGATTGCATCTAAATCAAATCTAACAATTAAAATTGGTAAACGAACATTTTATAAACAATTAGAGATGCCTCTTAGAAAAGCGTACGCTCATACAAGTAAAATGATGACAATTAATATGATGGCTTTGGATGCCAAAGAAGGGATTTCAGCTTTTTTGGAAAAAAGAAAGCCAAAATGGAAAAATAGATAATGAAAAAAAATATTTTACTTATTTTTTTTTTAATAATTGGAATAATCATTATTTATAACTTTAGAGGCCATAATCAAAATAAAGCAATTGAAGCATGTATTGCTGGAAGTAAAAAGTTAGAAACCCCTATGACAGTTGAAGAAGCTAAAGAGTTCTGTAAGCAAAAAATCCAAAATAAACAATGAACGATATTAAAGAAATCCTTTCAAAATATAAAAAGATCGCAATGGTTGGAGTAAGCAATGATCCTACAAAAGCATCAACCATTGTCATGAAGTATATGCAGAAATATGGTTTTAAAGTTTACCCCGTAAATCCTAAAGCAGAAGGGCAAAAAATTTTAGGAGAAGATGTGTGTGGTAAAATTACCGATATTAAAGATAAAGTGGATATAGTAAATGTATTTAGGCCTTCAAAAGAAGCTTTAGATATTGCCAAAGATACAATTAATATTAAAGCAAAAGTTTTGTGGTTGCAGCTTGGTATCAAAAATCTGGAAGCAAAAAAATTGGTTGAACAAAAAAAAATTGAATATATCGAGAATAGATGCACTAAAATGGAATATCAGAAACATTTTTTAAAAGTGAGACAAGCATTCCCTGTTCTTCAAGATTAAATGAAAAAAATTTTTATTGTTTATGGTCACTACAATGACAAATCTTTTAATGCATCTATAAGAGATACTTTTGTAGAAACAGTTAACAACAACGGTCACTCTACAGATGTTGTTGATTTATATAAGGAGAAATTTGATCCAGTTTTCTCAGGAGAGGAACCTAATGAGGATGTATTAAATCATAGAAAAAGAATAGAAAATTCTGATGTAATAGTCTTAATCGCTCCAATATGGAATTTTAGAATGCCAGCTATTGTTGAAGGATGGATAGATAAAGTTCTTGCACCACCATGGGCATTTAGATTTAAAAAATTGTTTGGAAATTATGGATATCCTTTAGGAAATTTAAAAGGAAAAAAAGCAGTTGTATTTTGTACTTACGGATCTCCACAGTTTGCTGTTCGAACTTTTTTTCTTAATATGCCAACAAAAAGACTGAGACGTGGAGTATTTAATATATGCGGCATAACGGATGTTATATATCGAAGATACTTTGCTGTACCTTTCGTTGGCGATAAAAAAAGAAAAAAATTCTTAGAAGATGTTAAAAAAACTGCAAACAATATTTAGTACTTTTTTAATTTTTTTAATTTCAGTATCAATTTCAAAAGCAGATTTACTAAAACCTAATAGTGGTATTAAACCTTACAGAGTTATAGAAATTCAATTATCAGGACTTCAAAATAATGACCTTATCTATAAGGATAGTGGCATAGAGCAGACCTGGAACTTTGCTCATCCTAACAATAAAAAAGTTACTGGACCTTTAGATAAATTTAAAAGAATGATTAAAGGAGACTCTTATCAAATGATGATTAATCACTTAAGTCACACCATAACAAAGCTTGGAAGTGGTGAAAATTGGGCTCAATTTGAAGTGATCCTTTTAGATAAAGATAAAATTTATCATAAGTTTAACTGGCAAGTTGAAAAGTATGAAACAAATGGTCCACTAAAAGACTGCTGGCTTACAACTATGGTCTCCAGCCCAATCCCACTGGGTAGTTCAATATGATTAAAGATGACAATTTTGTTTCGTTATGAATAAAAATTTAGTAGGAATCGCTTAATGAAATCAAAAACTAAAGTTGTTGTAGTTGGTGGTGGTGTGGTTGGAGTAAGTGCTCTTTATCATTTAGCAAAAAAAGGCTGGTCTGATGTTGTTTTAGTTGAGAGAAAAGAACTTACATCTGGATCAACTTGGCATGCAGCAGGATTACTTCCGCTGTTTAATATGAGTTACTCAGTTGGTCAATTGCATAAGTATGCAGTTAATCTTTATAAAACATTGGAAGAAGAGACAGGAAAAAATGTTGGCTTTAGTGTTGTTTCAAATATTCGTTTAGCGAGTACTAAAGATAGAATGGATGAGTATCATCAGTATGCTGGTGTTGCTAAAACAATTGGTGTTGATGTAAAATTTTTATCACCACAACAAGTAAAAGAAATTTGGCCTTTATGTCATACCGATGATTTAATCGGAGCTATTCAACATCCTGAAGATGGATATATTCAACCAGCTGATTTAACACAAGCTTTAGCTGCAGGTGCAAGAAATAGAGGAGCAGAGATCTATAGAAATACTGCCGTTACAGCAATCCGGCAAACAAAAAGTGGCTGGGTAGTTGAGACTGATAAAGGTTCAATTGAATGTGAGCATGTTATTTCTTGCTCAGGAAATTTTGCACGTCAAACAGGTGAAATGGTCGGATTGGATATTCCAGTAATACCTGTTGAACATCAATATATCGTGACAGAACCTCATCCAGAAATTCAAAAAAGAAAAAAAGCAGGATTACCTGAGATGGGTGTCTTAAGAGATAGTGATAGTAGATGGTATATGAGAGAAGAAGCGGGAGGATTAATATTAGGTCCTTATGAAGATGGTGCTCCAGCTTGTTATGTTGAAGGACCTTCAAAAGATTCTGAATACGAATTATTTCAAGAAGATTTAGATCGACTGGCACCTCATATTGAAGGCGCTATTCACAGAGTTCCTGCTTTTGGCGAAGTGGGAGTTAAAAAAGTTTACAATGGAGCAATTTGCTATACGCCTGACGGCAATCCAATAGTTGGTCCAGCCTGGGGATTAAAAAATTTTTGGATTAATGAAGGTCATAGTTTTGGTATTACAGCTGCTGGTGGAGCAGGTTGGCAACTAGCAGAGTGGATTGTTGATGGAGAACCAACAATTGATATGCTTGGTGTTGAACCTAGACGTTACGGAAATTACGCAACCAAATCTTATTTAAAAGCAAAAAACGAAGAAGCTTATAGCCATGTTTTTATTGTTCATTATCCTGATGAGGAAAGACCAGCTGCAAGACCGTTAAGAACGTCTCCATGTTATGAAAGAATGAAAGATTTAGGTGCAGTGTTTGGTCAAAAATTTGGTTGGGAGAGACCCAATTTTTTTGCAACAGATGGTATGGAGCAAAAAGATGATTGGTCATTTAGAAGATCAAAATGGTTTGATGCAATTAAGAAAGAGTGTCAGAATGTAAAAGAAAATGTTGGTCTATTAGATATGACGGCATTTGCAAAATGTCGAATTAAAGGTCCTAAAGCTGAGGAATTTTTAGATTATTTAGTTGCAAATAAACTTCCAAAAAAAATTGGCAGAATAAATTTATGTCATGCACTTAATACAAAAGGTGGAGTTCATTCAGAATTTACAATTATGAAAGAGGCGGAAAACAGTTATTACCTTGTTTCAGCAGGTGCAAATCTAAGACTAGATCATGATTGGATACAAAAGTGGATGCCAACTGATGGATCAGTGATATTTGAAGATTTAACTAATAGCACAGGGGTACTTGTTGTAGCTGGACCAAAAGCAAGACAATTAATGCAAAAAGTTTCTACAGATGATTTTTCAAATGAAAACTTTAAATGGTTAACAGCTAAAAATGTTAATGTTGGTTATGCCCCAGTAAATGCAATGCGAGTAAACTTTGTTGGAGAACTGGGTTGGGAATTACATCATCCAATTGAGTATCAAAATCATATTTTTGATAAATTAATGGAAGCTGGAAAAGATTTAGGACTGAAACCTTTTGGCATAAGAGCAATGAATAGTTTGAGAATTGAAAAATCTTATAAATTAGTTGGAACAGAATTATCAATAGAATATTCACCTTATGAGTCGGGTTTAGATAGGTTTGTACATCCCAACAAAGGAAATTTCATAGGTTTAGAAGCATTAAACAAGTGGAGAGAAAAAGGTTTTGATAATAAATTAGTTACTCTCGAAGTTCATAATACAATTGACTCAGATGTACTAGGCAATAATCCAATTTATAAAGATGACAAAGTTGTTGGAAGAGCGACAGGTGGTGAATATGGATTTAGATTAGATAAGTCAATTGCATTAGCAATGGTGAAACCAGACTTGGCTAATGTAGGGGAGAAACTAAAGGTTGATATTTTAGGCAAGATGTATGAAGCTACAATATTAGATGAAAGTCCTTATGACGCTGAAAATAAATTATTGAGAGCTTAATGAAAATTTTAGTCGCAGTAAAAAGAGTAATTGATTACAACGTTCAAATCAGAGTTAAAGAAGACAACACAGGAGTAGTAACTGACAATGTTAAAATGTCTACCAATCCTCCTGATGATAATGCTATCGAAGAAGCCGTAAAAATTAAAGAAGCTGGTAAAGCCACAGAAGTTGTTGCAGTAAGTATCGGCGAAGAGAAAGCTCAAGAAACTGTTCGTAAAGCTTTAGCAGTTGGGGCAGATAGAGGAATACTTGTTAAGACTGATGGTATAATTGAACCGCTCGCTGTTTCAAAATTGTTACAAAAAATTGTTGAGAAAGAAAAACCAGATTTAGTTTTTATGGGTAAGCAAGCAATAGATGACGATTGTAATCAAACAGGTCAAATGTTAAGTGCACTTTTAAATTGGCCACAAGCAACTTTTGCATCAAAAATTGAAATTAAAGATGGTAAATTAGAAGTTACTAGAGAGATAGATGAAGGTTTAGAAACAATTGAAATTAATGTTCCAGCAATAGTAACTTGTGACTTAAGATTAAACGAACCAAGGTATGCCTCATTACCAAATATAATGAAAGCAAAGAAAAAACCTATTGAGCAATTAAATGCGTCAGATTTAGGGGTAGATATAACTCCTAGAATCGAGCAAATTAAAGTTGAAGAGCCACCTAAGAGAAAAGCTGGAATAAAAGTCTCAAGTGTTGCTGAGTTGGTTCAAAAATTAAAAAATGAAGCTAAGGTAATATAATGTCGGTTTTATTAATTGCAGAACATAACAACAAAGAATTAAAGCCATTTACACTTAATGCAAGTACAGCAGCTTCTCAAATTGATAGTGACGTACATGCAGTTATTATTGGACATAATTGTGATGAAGCTGCAAAAGCACTTTCAGAATTACCATTAATCAAAAAGGTTATTCAAGTTGAAGCTGCTCACTATGAAAACTTTGTTGCTGAAAATTTTGCGCCCATAATTGTAAAATTAGCTGAAAATTATTCACATATTGTCAGTTCAGCTAATACCTTTGGCAAAAATTTAATGCCAAGAATTGCTGCTGCTTTAGATACATCTCAAATAAGTGATATCATCAAAGTTATTGCGCCTGATACCTTTTTAAGACCAATTTATGCAGGAAACGCTTTTGCTACTGTTAAAAGTAAAGATGCAAAAAAATGTGTAACCATTAGACCTACATCTTTTGATCCATGTGAAAGCTCAGGTGGATCAGCTCCTATAGAAAAAGCAGATCCTGGTGAAGAATTTGCAAAAACAAAATTTATCAAAAGAGAAGAAGTCAAATCAGACAGACCTGAACTTGGTACAGCAAGAGTTGTTGTTTCTGGTGGAAGAGGAATGCAGAGTGGTGATAACTTTAAATTAATTACTTCTTTAGCTGATAAATTAAATGCAGCTATCGGAGCCTCAAGAGCCGCAGTTGATGCAGGATATATAAGTAATGATCATCAGGTTGGTCAAACTGGAAAAGTTGTTGTTCCTGATTTGTATATCGCTGTTGGTATCTCAGGTGCTATACAACATTTAGCTGGCATGAAGGAAAGTAAAGTGATCGTGGCGATCAATAAAGATGGTGAAGCGCCAATTTTTAGTGTCGCAGATTATGGACTTGAAGCTGATCTTTTTGAAGCAGTTCCTCAGTTCTTAGAGGAATTGAACAAATTAAACACTATACAAAAATAATATAATCTGTAAAAAATTGAGTATGTCCAGAGAGACAATGGAATATGATGTAGTTATTGTAGGTGGGGGTCCATCAGGACTTGCCACAGCTATTAGATTAAAACAACTAAATTCAGAATTAAATATTTGTTTGTTAGAGAAAGCATCTGAAATAGGTGCGCATATTTTAAGTGGAAATGTTTTTGAAACAAGAGCTTTAGATGAATTAATCCCTGGTTGGAAAGAACTAGATACACCTATCAAAACTAAAGTTACTAAAGAAAAATTTTTATTTTTAGGAAAGAATAAATCATTAAGCTGGCCAACTTGGTTGCTTCCAGCAGTTCAAAAAAATCATAAAAATTATATTATCAGTCTTGCAAACTTATGTCGATGGCTTGCAGAACAAGCTGAGGCACTTGGTGTTGAAATTTTTCCAGGATTTCCGGCAAGTGAAATATTATATAATGATGATGGCTCTGTTAAAGGAGTTGCAACTCAAGATATGGGTTTAGATAAAGAAGGAATTAAAAAAGATAGTTATGAGCCTGGTATTGATCTTATTGGTAAAGTAACTGTATTTGCAGAGGGTTGCAGAGGTCATTTGGGTAAACAATTAATTAACAAGTTTGAATTAGATAAAGGCAAAGATCCTCAACAATATGGAATTGGTTTTAAAGAAATTTGGGAAATAGATGAAAAAAATCACGAGGAAGGGATGGTCATGCATACAGCTGGTTGGCCATTAGACAAAAATACTTATGGTGGAAGTTTTATATATCACGCTGAGAACAAACAAGTTTTCTTAGGTTATGTCATTGGTTTAGATTATAAAAATCCTCACTTATCTCCTTTTGATGAATTTCAAAGATTTAAAACTCATCCAGCAATTAGAAAAATTATTGAAGGTGGAAAAAGAATTTCTTATGGAGCGCGAGCTTTAATTGAAGGTGGTTTTCAAAGTTTACCAAAAATGTTTATGCCTGGAGCATTACTTGTTGGATGTGATGCGGGTACGCTTAATATGCCTAAGATAAAAGGTTCGCATACAGCCATGAAAAGTGGAATTATAGCCGCTGAAACAATTGATGAACACTTTAAATTGAAAAAAGATTTGTCGATCTTTGAGGAAAAGTTCAAAAATAGCTGGGTTTATGACGAACTTTATAAGGCGAGAAATGTTAAACCAAGTTTTAGCTGGGGTCTTATTTTGGGTATTATTTTTACAGGAATAGATCAAATTTTATTCAGAGGCAGAATGCCTTTTACCTTAAAACATAAACATGCTGACCACGAAACACTTAAGCCAGCAAATGAAATGCCTAAAATTGAATACCCAAAACCTGATAATATCATCACTTTTGATAAAACAAGCTCAGTATATTTAACGGGTACAAATCACGCTGATAATCAACCGGTGCATTTGAAATTGAAAGATCCAAATTTGCCAATTAGTTATACGTTAGAAAAATTTGATGAACCTGCTCAAAGATATTGTCCAGTTGGAGTTTATGAGGTTCAAAATGAAAACAATGTCCAAAAGTTTGTGATTAATTCTCAAAATTGTATTCATTGTAAAACTTGTGATATTAAAGAGCCATCACAAAATATTACTTGGGTTACCCCAGAAGGTGGTGGTGGACCTAAGTATGGTAATATGTAATTAAGATAGATCTATTGCAAATTTCTTTAAAGTTTCGATTGGTAAAATTTTAAGTGTGTTTTCATGAGTGCTCTTTAAAAATATTGGACAACCTTTACCAGCTTCTACTGCACGAGCATACCAAGTAGCACAAACACACCATCCATCACCATCTTTTAAGCCGGGAAATCCAAATTCAGGGTGCGGGGTAATTAAATCATTCCCAGCTTCTTTACACCACTCTAAAAATTCCGTTGTAACTTTTGCACAAACTGTGTGTAAACCATGATCATTTTCATCAGTATTACAACAGCCATCTCGATACCAACCTGTTAAAGGATCTAGAGAACATTCCTCTAACTTTTCACCAAGAACATTTTTTTGAATTTTATCCATAGAAAACATTAAATGTTTTTTTATCAATATCTAAATTAAATGAAAAAGATCTTCTCTCACCCTCTCTTTTAAAAGGATAAGCAGTATGCATTAAATAATTTGGAAATATAATCATATCACCAACTTTAGGATTGTGATTATGTAAACTATTATTTAAAAAAGATTTTGAACCATGTATAAAATCTATAGTCCCGTTTGTTTTAAGTCTTTTTGTCCCTTTAGTAATATTTTTTGGTACTTTTAAATAGCCAACTCCTGAGATATTACCATTATGAAAATGAACAGGGTTATATTCATTCTTATATTGCCTTACAACCCAAAAACTTTTTAAATTCATCTTTTTTACATTCTTGTTGGTACATTGTTTGATATATTTTTTCACATTAAATTTAATGAATTTCAGAATATGTTTATTTACAAATTTATTGGATAATCTTATCTCTTGTTTTACTTGACCAACAAGTTCTTTAGAATAATCACTTTTTTTTGATCTAGATTTATTATTTACAATTAAATCCACCTCCTTATTTATTTTATTTATTATTTTTTTTGGAATTTTAGTTATAGCAATCTTAGGACCAAAAGGATTAAATACTCTCATGGTGATATTAAATTTTAGTTGGATTGGGTTGGCCCTTATAAACTTTTTCAGGGTCAAATTTTTTTTCTTTTTCTGTAAATTTCATCTGTACTTCTCGTCCATTTTCAATTGGTCCAAGTGGAATAGATCTATAAAAACAAGATCGATAACCAACATGACAGCTAGCACCATCACCAATATCAACAGTTAACCAAACAGAATCTTGGTCATCGTCAATTTTGATTTCAGTTACTTTTTGAATAAAACCACTTGTTTTACCTTTATGCCAGATAGCTTTTCTTGATCTGCTGTAATAATGAGCCTCTTTTGTTTCGATAGTTTTTTTTAACGCTTCAACATTCATATAACCATGCATTAAAATTTCTTTTGTTTGAGAACACATTGTAATAACAGGAATTAATCCATCATTATCAAATTTTGGAGAAAGTAGATTCCCTTCTTCAATTTCAAGCACATTTTCTCTTTTTTTGAACATATTCGGTGATTATGTAGCACATATCTAGATATATTAAATATTTTAAAAATACGCATTTATAGGTATAAAACCCACCATGAAATTAGTTAAAGATATAGATAATAATCAAAATTCTAAAAAGATTTCTGATAAGGAAGCTGAAGAAGCTTTTAAAACTATTTTAGCTTGGATGGGTGAAGATCCAAGTAGAGAAGGATTATTGGAAACACCAAAAAGAGTGGTTAAAGCATTCAAAGAATATTTCAAAGGTTATAAAGAAGATCCTATCCAGGTTTTAGATAAAACTTTTGGTGATGTCGACGGGTATGATGACATGGTTATTCAAAAGAATATTTCTGTTCAAAGTCATTGTGAGCATCACATGGCACCTATTATAGGTAAAGCTCATGTGGCTTACATTCCCAATGAAAGAGTTGTTGGGTTAAGTAAATTGGCAAGAGTTGTTGAGGTTTTCTCAAAAAGATTGCAAACTCAGGAGAGATTAACTATGCAAATTGCGAATACACTAATGGGGGCATTGGATGCTAAAGGAGTAGCGGTGACAATAGACTCAACTCATCAGTGCATGACGATGAGAGGAATTAAAAAAGAACAAGCAACAACAGTTACAAATTATTATTTAGGTCAATTCAAAGAAGACCTAAGTTATCAAAATAGATATTTAAGGTTAATTAGCAATTCAAAAGATTAAAAGTGTCAGATCAATTTAAAGCATTAGTTTTAAATCAAGAGGGTGACAACTTTTCAAGAGAAGTAAAATCAGTAGATAAAAGTTTTTTAAAACATGGTGATGTCACTATCAAAGTAGATTATTCAGATCTGAATTTTAAAGATGGAATGATTTTAAAAAATGGTGGAAGATTAGTAAAAGAATTTCCTCATATCCCTGGAATTGATTTTTCAGGAACTGTTGTTGACAGTGAAAATTCAAAGTTTAAGTCAGGTGATCAAGTAATTTTAACTGGGTTTAGAGTTGGAGAAATCTTTTATGGTGGTTACTCACAAATGGCAAAAGTCAATGGTGATTTTTTAGTTAAGAAACCGGATGACCTAACAAGTAAGCAAGCAATGATTTTAGGAACTGCAGGTTTTACTTCTTTGATGGCTGCATTTGCAATTAAAGCAAGAGAAGAAATATTACTTGGTGCAAAAGTAAATGATGTTTTGGTTACTGGAGCATCAGGAGGAGTCGGAAGTATTGCGGTAATGATACTGAATAAAATGGGATACAACGTGACTGCTGTATCAGGCAAAGACTCAAAAGCAGATTATCTTAAATCGTTAGGCGCTAAAAATGTTATAAATCGTAGTGAATTTGATAAAGATCCTAAGCTTATAGATAAGGGTCTATGGGATGGAGTAGTTGATACTGTTGGGGGAAAAATTTTAGCTAATGCAATTGTTCAAACTAATTCAAACGGGATTGTTACAGTCTGCGGTAATGCTAGCACTAATGAGCTTAATACTAATGTTATTCCATTTATGTTACGAGGAATAAAACTTTGGGGAATAGACTCTGCAAATTGTAGTATTAGAAGAAGAGGATTTATTTGGGGTGAAGCAGCAAAACTAATTGATTTTAATTTGTTAGAAAAATCAGTTCAAATAGTAAGTTTGGAGGAGTTAATAGAAACTTATCCTAAAATATTAAAGGGTGAAATTTCTGGAAGGGTTTTAGTTGATTTAAATAAATAATGGATTGGGATAAACTAAAAATATTTCATGCAGTAGCGGAGGCAGGAAGTTTTACCAATGCCACTGTCAATTTAAACCTTAGTCAATCTGCAATTAGTAGACAAATTCAATCCTTAGAACAAGATCTAAGAGTCCAGTTATTTGAAAGACATGCAAGAGGTCTAACACTTACAGAAAATGGAGAGTACGTTTTTAAAACTGCTCATGAAGTTATCAGTAAATTAAAAGAAGTTGAAACTTCTTTAGGAGATCAAAAAAATAAACCAACTGGTAAATTAACAATTACCACTGTTAGAAGTTTTGGCACACATTGGTTAACACCAAGAATTGAAGAATTCATGCGTCTAAATCCCGAGGTAGAAATTGAGCTTATTTTTGAGGATAAAGAACTAGATTTAAGTACTAGACAAGCTGATATCGGTATTTTCATGAGAAGGCCAAAACAGCTAAATTACATCCAAAAAAAATTGATTGATCTTAAATACTTTGTATATGGCTCAACTAAATACCTAGAGAAACATGGTATGCCTAAGACACTAGGAGATTTAAATAAACATAAATTTATATCTTTTGGAAAAGGGGCGCCATCACCAGTTTATAATCCAGATTGGGCGCTAAAATTAGGAATGCATGATGGTAAAAAGCGAAAACCGATTATGAAAGTAAATAGCGTTATGGGACTGCTTTTAGCAGTGGAGTCTGGTGTTGGTTTGGCTGCATTACCAGAATATCTTGTTAGTAATTCAAGAAATATAATTAAAGTCCTTCCAAAATCAGAGGGACCAATAACAGAAGCTCATTTTGTTTATCCTCAATCACTAAAAAACACAGCTAGAGTAACAGCTTTTAGAAATTTCTTATTTAGTAAAATAGGCGACTGGAAGTCTCAATAGGCTGCGACACTATTGCGATTGATAATCATTCTCATTGAGAATAATTCTCATTTTCAAACAATAATGCGGAAAAACTAGAAATAACGGAGAATAAATGAGGAAGATATCAATTTTAACATTAATCTTTTCAATGATTGCATCATCATTTGCAATTGCAGACGAGGTTAATGTTTTTAACGCAAGACATTATAAAGCAGATTCTGAGCTTTATTCTAAGTTTACAAATATGACTGGAATTAAAGTTAATTTGATAAACGGAAAATCAGGTGCTTTAGAAAAAAGAATCATTAGTGAAGGTGCAGACTCATCAGCTGACTTATATATCACTGCAGATGCAGGAAGATGTGGTGCGATGGATGCAAAAGGTGCACTTCAAGGTGGTTTAACATCTGCAGCAATTAAAGATGCTGTTCCAAAAAGCTTTAGAACAAACAAGTGGGTTGGAATCGCAAAAAGAGCAAGAATAATTTATTATTCACCAGAAAGAGTAACTGGCGCTGAATTATCTGGAATGACTTATGAAGGTCTAGCTGATCCAAAATGGAAAGGTAGATTAGTAATAAGAAAATCTAGTAACATTTATAATAAATCTCTTGTAGCGTCTTTAATTAAAAATAATGGAAAAGCTGCAACAGCAGCATGGGCTGAAGGAGTTGTTGCAAATATGGCAAGAACACCAACAGGTAATGATAGAGCACAAATTATGGCAGTTGCAGCAGGTGAAGCTGACATTGCAGTAGCTAATACTTACTACTTAGCTTTAATGTTATCTGGAAAAAAAGGTGCAGAGCAACAGGAAGCTGCAAAAAAAGTTAAAGCTTTCTTTCCTAATCAGAATGATAGAGGAACGCACATGAATGTTAGTTGTGCTGCTTTAGTAAAAGGTGCACCTAACAAAGCTAACGCTGTTAAACTTGTAGAGTTTTTATTAACTCCAGAGTCTCAAGAGCATTTTACAAATAATACTTTTGAGTTTCCAATGATTAATGGTGTTTCACCAAGTCCATTAGTAGTCAATAATTTAGGATTAGATTTCAAACAAGATATGAAAACTAAATTAGCTTCTTATGGAAAAAATCAAGCTGCTGCAGTAGAAGTAATGACAGCCGCTGGATGGAAGTAACCAATGGAAGAAAAAAAGAAATTTATTTCTGAAGTTGATTTAAATAAGTCTTCCAAAGCATGTTCCCCATGTAGTTTGGAGTGTGAAAAAATCAACAAAAGAGTAAATAACAGAAAGCTTTCGGAAATTAGTTCTGAGGAGGTTCCGCATATCCTTAAAGTATTTGATTTCTGATGTTTCTGGAGTTCATGCGCCTTAGTTAAGTTGTCTCCTTACTAAGGCCATGAACATTATACTTCATGTTTATAAGGCGGATTATAAATTATGAGAATTAATTTTTGGTTTTTTTCCTCACTATTCGTATCTCTAATTATAATTATTCCCATACTAACAGTTTTTTCAAGTTTCTTTGAAAATACAACTAATTATTTTGAGATCCTTAAAAATACATTCCTTTTCGAGTATACCATAAATTCATTATGCCTATTAGTGAGTGTATTATTCTTTACATTTATTATTGGGACAGGCTCAGCCTATTTGGTATCTTTTTATGAATTTCCTTTAAGTAATTTTTTTAAATGGGGTCTAATTTTATCATTTGCTGTTCCACCATATATTTATGCTTATTCCTTAACAGCTTTTTTTGAGAATTATGGAACCGCTTACACAATTTTAAAGAATTTATTTGGAGAAGCTAATTATAATTCTCATATTCCAAAGTTTGACGGTATGTTAGGGAGTATATTATCGATTTCTTTCTCGTTATTTGGATATGTTTATATTCTTACTAGAGCATCTTTTTTATACCAGTCCCAACAATTAATAGATCTTGGAAAAAATCTAGGATTTAGTAGTTATAAATCATTTTATTCAATAATTCTCCCATCAGCCAGACCTGCGATTGTAGCTGGATTATCTTTAGTTGCCATGGAGACTTTAGCTGAATTTGGAGCAGTTGATTTCTTTTCAATCAATACTTTAACAACTGGAATTTATAATTCTTGGATAGCATTTGATGATTTAGCTTTCGCAAATCAATTATCATTTTTCTTATTATTATTTATATTTGCACTATTTATAATAGAGAATTTATCGAGAAAAAAAGCTAAATACCATTTTAATTCTAGAGGTGGATTTAAACGAAAAGAAAAATTAAAGTTAAGTAAATCCAAAGCTTTATTAGCTTTTATTTTTTGTTTTTTGATCTTCTTTTTGAGTTTTTTATTCCCTATAAGTCAAATGTTATACTGGACTATAAAATTTCCTGAAAACTTGTTTGATTTAGATATAATTAAACTTTTTTTGAATACTATTTATTTAGTTTTTTTATCAAGCATAATTTTAATACTCTTTTCATTAATTTCAAATTATGGAAATAGAGTTTCAAATAATAAAATTTTAAATTTATTATCAACTTTATCTATTTCAGGATATGCTATTCCTGGAGTTATATTGGCTGTTGCATTTATTACTTTCATCGCATGGTTTGATGAAACTATAATTAAAACTCTTGGTTTTCTCTCAATAAAAAAAATATTTTTTGGGTCTATACTGGGTCTTGTATTAGTTTATTTTATAAGATTTTATTCTTTAGCCTTTAACGGAATTAAGTCAGGATATGAAAAAATTAATATCAATGTTGATGAAAGTGCATATTTACTTGGATATTCAAAAAGAAAAACCTTTATGAATATTCATATTCCTTTTTTGCGAAACTCACTTTTGTTTATAGGTATTTTAATTTCTTTGGAAATTATTAGGGAATTACCTATCACTCTCATTTTAAGACCCTTTAATTTTGAGACATTTGCAACAACCGCTTATATCTCTGCTTCTGAGGATTTATTAGAAGCGGCTGCCGTTCCGTCATTGTTTTTGATTTTAATTGCTGCATTTTTTATTATGATAACTTCAAAATATATTTTAAGAGATAATAATGAGTAAAAATTTTTTTGAAATTAAAGATGTTACTTTTGCTATAGGTGGAAAGAATAAAGTAAATGACGTAAATATTTCTATTAAAAACGAGGGAGACACCATATGTATTCTTGGACCCTCTGGCATTGGAAAAACGACGATATTAAGAACAATAGCAGGTCTTGAAAAAATAAATAAAGGTGAAATTATTTTAAAAGATAAAGTTATTTCATCTGATAAAATTCATATTGAACCGGAAAAAAGAAATATAGCTTTATCTTTTCAAGAAAATTCTTTATTTCCTCATTATTCAGTAGATAAAAATATTCACCTTGGTATTAAAAAAAATTCCCCAACAGATAAAAATATATTTTCTAAAGAGATAATAAAGATCTTAAATATTGAGGATATTTTAAGTAAATATCCGCACCAAATCAGTGCAGGTGAAGCACAAAGAGCATCTCTAGCTAGATCTCTTATTTCACAACCAGACCTTTTGTTACTTGATGAACCTCTATCTAATGTAGATCAAAGTTTTAAGGAAGATATTCAAGTATCATTAAAACAATTGTTAAACAAAAATAAAATTACAACAATTGTAGTTACTCATGACTCATATGAGGCTTTTTATCTTGGCAGCAAATGTGCACTTGTTTTAGATAATGAAGTAAAGCAATTTGATGATCCATATAATGTTTACCATTTTCCAAATTCAGTTGAGGTTGTTAATTTTCTCAACAGGGGGATATTATTACCTGCGAAAGTTACAGGTGGAAATTCTCTGGAAAATGACGATTTAGGTATTATCAAGGGTAAATTTATTAAGCATTATCCCACAGGTTCTAATGTACAATTATTACTCCAGCCAGAGGATCTTGAACATGACGATGATAGTAATTTAAAGTTAGAAGTGGTGGATAGAAAGTTTAGAGGAACAAACTTCATTTATACTCTTAAAACACCAAGTAATAGGTTGATACCAGTCGCAGTTCATACTCATCATTGGGAGCAACATGAAATTAATGAAAAATTTGGTATCAAAAGACCAATAGAGCTTGAACATATAGTTTGCTTTTAATAAAAACAAATCATCAATTTAAATGAGTAATATTAAAGTTTTTTTAAAAGGTATTGTTGATGTGAGCCCGTTAATGATACCAGTTGTTCCATTTGGTTTGATATTTGGCGTATTGGCTATTGATATTGGATTTACTCCTATTGAAACAATGGCAATGTCTTTAATAATTTTTGGTGGCGCTTCGCAAATAGTATTATTGCAATTATTCTCAGGTGGAGCCTCATCGCTAGTAATTATTAGTTCTGTTGGGGCTGTTAATTCAAGACATTTACTTTATGGCGCGGTTGTATCTGAACATCTATCTGATTTAAAATTAATCTGGAAAATTATTATTTCATATTTTTTGATTGATCAGGCATTTGCAATTTCAAATGAATATTTAAAAAAAAATAAAGATAATAATAGATATTTTCACTTAGTGGGTGGAGGAGCTACTTGTTGGGTGATATGGCAATCAACAACATTTTTAGGAATTATACTTGGAGCAGCAATTCCTGAAAAACTTGGTCTAAGTTTTGCAGTTCCTTTAACTTTCTTAGCTCTACTAGTTAATGATTTTAGAAAATTTATAAATGTGATTGTAATAATTGTTTCAGGATTGGTTGCTACATTTGGATATAATTATATTCCTTTTAAAGCCTACGTCATAGTTGCTGCTTTAGCAGGGTTATTCACTGCAATGATTTTAACAACGAAAAATAAAAAAGCATGAGCAACTGGGCATTAATTTTATATTGTGGACTGATTACGTATCTAACAAGATTTTCCATGATAGCTTTAATTAAAAAGGAAATGTTTAATGATAGAATTAGGGAGATATTGTCATTTGTGCCATCTGCAATATTTCCTGCAATAATTTTTCCAGCAATTTTTATTAATGACAAAGGCTTGTTCGAAATAGATGATAATCCAAAGATATTAGCTGCAATAATTGCTATGGTTATTGGTATTTTCTCTAGAAGTATAATTGCGACAATATTTTCAGGATTAGCTTCTTATTGGTTTTTAATATTTGTTGTATAAGCAATTATGAAAAAAATCATAACCTTTTGTTTTCTTTTATTTGCATTCAATGTCAATGCTGTAGAAAAAGAGACAACTTTTAAAAAAGAATTATTTGATAAAGCACAATCTGAAGGCAAAGTTGTAGTAGTTAGCTCATGGATTAAGTACTGTATGTCCTGTGCTAGTCAAATGAAAGTTTTGCAAAAAGCAAAAAATGATTTTGAAAATATTGAATATTTCACATTCGATGTTACCAATAAAGAAATAGCTAATTTCTTTAATGTACAATATCAAACCACACTTTTAATTTTTAAAGATAATAAAGAAGTTTATCGAAGTCTTGGTGAAACTAGTAAAGCACTAATTTATAAAGCTTTAGAGTCCTCGATTTAATTTAAACACCTAGATTAATATTTTTAGATACGTTGTAATCAATTTGAGCAGGTTTTTTTAAATCAAGATTGTTCATGATTTCAATATATTCATCAACACTGCTTACTTGTAATCTTGGATTTTGTTTTTTTTCTTTTCCAATGGTGCTTACTTTTTCACCTTTATAATCATGAGCAGGGTATAGAAGAGTTTCCTCAGGTAATTTTAAAAGTTTGTTAAAAATTGAGTTATAAGCATCTTTTGAACTACCATTTTGAAAGTCTGTTCGACCAGTCCCGTTAATTAGAAGTGTGTCACCTGAAAAAAGATAATTATCCATTAAAAAGCTATAACTATCTGAAGTATGTCCAGGAGTATACATCGCTCTAATTTTCAGATTATCTAGATTAATATATTCATCATCTTTTACTTTAATTTCAACGGTGTCTGCAGGAGTGTGAGCACCCATAATAGTAGAGCATTTAGTAATATCTTTGAGCTTAGATGCTCCTGTAACATGATCAGCGTGAATATGAGTATCAATTACTTTTACTAATTTTAAATCTAATTTTTTAAGCAAATTTATATATTCACTTACATTTTCTATTACTGGATCTATAAGCAATGCTTCTCTACCTTCTCCGGATGAAATTAAATAAGTATATGTCGACGATTTAGTATCGAATAATTGTTTGAAAATCATTTTGGTACAATAACATAATAGTACAAATTGACCCATTGTTAAAACATTTTTAAATATTATTTCTCATATATGAAATTAATTAAAATCTTATTAATAACTTTATTTTTCAATACGTTTGCCTACGCAGATAAAAACATGAAAATTGGCACTAAAGGTAAAGAGAGCGAAGTTTCAAGAACAATTAAAGTTGTAATGTATGATAACTATTATGAACCAAGTTCATTTCAAATTAAATCAGGCGAAACAATAAAATTTGAAGTTGAAAATGCAGGTATGCTTGTTCATGAATTTAATATTGCAAATAAAATGATGCACATGAAACACCAACCAGAAATGATGAGAATGGTTGAAAATGAAATTTTATTAGCTGATTCCATTGATAAAGAAAAAATGAAAAAAATGGCAAAAATGGATAAGGCTATGGCCCATTCACATAGCAATAGTGTTTTACTTGAACCAAAACAAAAGGGTGAAATCATTTGGAAATTTGATAATGCAGTTAACATTGAAATAGCTTGCAATGTTCCTGGTCATTATCAAGTTGGAATGATTGCTAAAGTTGATATAAATTAACTTAATGGACTCAACTGCGAAGGCTAATTTTCATTGGTCATGCAAACATACTTGGAAGAGAAGTGCTAAAAATACCGCTTGGTGTTTATTGGGTTGTGCCATCGGAGATTTAGGCACAATTTTATTTTTTCAGCTTACAAAAATTCCATTTCCTGTTTTAGGAATTATGATTTTAGCTATCATTAATGGTTTGGTTACAAGTATTATTTTGGAAACAATTATATTAATGAGACAAAGTTTTGATTTTTCAAAAGCTTTTAAAACTGCAATTGGAATGAGTTTTATATCAATGATAAGTATGGAAATTGCTATGAACTTAACTGATTACTTTCTAACTGGTGGTGCAATATTAACGTGGTGGGTTGTGCCAATTATGCTCTTAGCTGGTTTTTTAACTCCTTGGCCCTATAATTATTGGCGATTAAAAAAATTTAATATTGCGTGTCATTAAAGAATTGGGACAATAAAACTTGGCTTTCTTCAAAAAGTTATATTAAATTTTTTAACACATTTTTAATTAAAGAGACAAAACTCAATAAGAATTCGGTAATTTTAGATATTGGATGTGGAAGAGGTAAGATATTAGGAAACCTAACATCTAAGCTTGGATTAATTAAGAAGCCAATAGGTATTGATATTGAGCAACATAAAGATCGAGATAAAAGAATTATTTTTAATAAAACAGATGCAATAAGTTACTTAAAAAAGAATAGAAAAAAATTTGATTTAATTTTACTTAAACAAACAATTCATTTTTTACCACTTAAAGATATTAAAAAATTACTTTTACTATGTATGAATTGTCTCAATGCTGGTGGTCGGATAGCAATATTTACGTTAGCCACATCTAACAATGAAATTCCAACTTTTGTAAAGATGAAAAAAAAATTGATTAAATCTCTTAAAAGAGATCAAAAAATACTGAGATTTATAAATAGTTTATATCACGGAGGCCTTTCAAAAACGTTATCTTTTAAAGTAAAGATATCGAGACAAAAATACGTAGAAATGATTAAAAATCGATATATTTCAACATTATTGAATTTAAGTAATGCAGAAATCTTAAAAGGAATAGGTGAAATTAACAGGAATTATAGGCAAAGACTAAATTTTAAAGATAAATTAATCTGCTTAATCTTAAAAAAGTAAATTCAATTTACTTAAGGGGGTCGCTCTTTTGCTCTCCAGCCAAAAGAGCTCCCTTAAGTCGCCTTTGTGGCATTTAAGTCCGAATGGACTTTAAGTTTTTTGTTTTCGTTTTTATGAAATATAAAGCTACCCAGCTAAGTGTCAGGTGGCATTTGATTCATTAAAACTACCTCCTTAATTAGAAGTTAAATTTCAGCTAGGTTGTATTCAAGATATTTATTAGCAAATTAATTAAATATATTTCTTGAATACAACCTAACTATTTATTAGTATTCCCACATCTCAAAAAAACTTCACTTAAAAATAGAAAATTAAAAATTGCATTGAGTTTTAATATCTATATTGTTTTATCATGAAATATGTAAAAGGATTAGTTAACTTACTTGTAAGCTTAATTGTCTCTACGATAATTATTTACGCTATCAATATTGCAGCAGGTTTTGCTGGAGCTGACTACACATTTAGTCATGGGGAAACATTTGTAATTTGGATATTAATGGCAATATTAGTTAACAATTGCTTTAACAAATAATCTATATATTAAATTTTCTTTTCAAGTGTTTGAGTTTTCCCTCAGTGCTATCATAATCTATATAGCAACCTTGTAAAAATCGATTACCTTCATTAGCATTATATTCGGTTCTGCCATGAAGAAGTCTATAGTTATCCATCATTAATAGATCACCAGGTTTTAATTTAAATTCAATTCTGAATTTTTCTGAATTGTACATTTCTGAAATTTTGTTTCTAGCTGCGTAATATAATTCTAATTTTTCCTTGTCCATTAAGGGTACAAAATCTAATCTAGGACTAAATCTAACTTGTTTAAGTCTTTTGTTTTCATCAAGTTGGATCATTTCTGCCCAGTCTTCTAAAACAACATTATCATCGACAAATTGAAATCTAACTTTTATTTCGGTTAAAATTTGGAAAAAAGTTGGATGCTCTTTTTTTAATTCTTCCGTTACAGCAAGACCATCAACTAATGTTGATAAGCCACCATCAACTTCATTTTCGATGCAATGCAGTAATTGTATACAGGGCACTGGTTTTCTATAAGGATTGTCAGTATGTGGTGCTAAAGGTAATGAAGTATAGGCAAGATCATTTGGATTTGGTTTTGATTTGACATTAAAAAACTCACCGAAATTTGTTCGTCTAATACTTCCGATTGAATTAGCGAAATTGACAATAAAGTTATCTTGGGTAGGAACATTTTCAAATATAACAAATCCATATTTGTAAAAGTCTAATAAAGACTCATACATTATTTTTTCCTCAAAAAAGTTTTTATTAAACTTATAAATATTGTTATTTTGAAAGTCTGATTTCCAT
Source organism: uncultured Pelagibacteraceae bacterium (assembly GCA_902624315.1). GTDB lineage: Bacteria > Pseudomonadota > Alphaproteobacteria > Pelagibacterales > Pelagibacteraceae > Pelagibacter. Next base: position 108,745 of record CACNXC010000002.1, read on the forward strand.
GAAATTTTATTGATAAAGTATAATTCATTATCTTTCTCAAACTCTTTAAGTACATTTTCGATAACTAGTTTTGCGTATGCACCATCTTTGAAACTTACCTCAAGAAATTTATCAGAAATATTCACTTTTGAAATTTCTGAGCTATTTTTAAGCATTGTTGGATCAAATAATCTTTGTTGAGTTTTTTGGTCTAAAAAGTTCTCGCTATTCACCCGTTCTCTTAGCCAGAAAGGGTGGATTTCTTTTTTTGAACCCTGTTTTTCAAAAAAAACTTTGTTATCGGTTAATTCTATTTTCATATAATAATAAGAGAATTATTTAAAATTTTACTTTAATCAATATAAATTAAATAGTAATAGTCCCATGTGCCTAAATTAAATTCATCAGATTTTAAAAGGTTTTCTAAGTTTGTTGATGGCTTAGCTAGAAAACTTACTAAGTTTTATTACTCTAAACTTAATAGAACTTTTAAAGTCTCTAACAAATTAAGAGGCAAGGGATTCGATCCTGTTACAACCTCAGATAAAGCTTTTGAAAAATTTATCAGGAAAGAGATAGGAAAAAGGTTTCCTGGTCATCAAGTCATAGGCGAGGAGTTTGGCAAAAAGAAAACTAAAAGTGATTTTACTTGGGTCATTGATCCAATCGATGGAACCAGGTCTTATGTAATTGGTAATCCCACTTGGAGTAACTTAATCTCTTTAAATTATAAAGGGAACCCTGTTATTGGACTGGCAAATTATCCTGTTCTTAAAAAATATTATTTTAATGCCTCAGATAAAGTTGCATATGTTGTGGATCAAAGAAAAAAAAGAAAAATAAAAGTTAATAAAAAAATCTTATTCAAAAATATAAAGATGTCTGCTGCTTTTCATGGCATGCTATCTTTAAATAAACAAAAAAAAATACCCAAAATTTTAAAACTAATGCAGTTTCCTTGTGCAGATGCTCTTAGCTACTCACATCTTGCAGAAGGTAAAGTTGATGTGGTTATTCAATGTGGAAATAAAATTTGGGATATTCATCCTTTGATACCAATCATTAAAGCAGCTGGTGGAGTTGTTAGTACCTGGAAAAATACAGATGCGGTTAAAGGTGGAAATATTGTTGCTTCAGTTAATAACAATATTCATAATAAAATTTTAAAAATGCTTAGACCAATAACTAAGTAGTTTTACCAAGAGTATTTAAAAGAATCACACCAACAATAATTAGAGCTATCCCAATAATACCATAGAGATTTGGTATTTGATTATATTTAAACACGCCAAATAAAGTTACTGCAGAAATTGTTAGTCCCCCGTACGTAGCGTAAGTGAAACCTACAGGAATAATATTCATTGCTTTAGATAAACAAAAAATACAAGCAATTATTGATATTACACAAAAAATTGTTGGGCCAATATTGGTAAATCCATTAGTTGATTTTAAAAAACCATTTGAAGTAATACCTAAGATAATACCCAATAGAAGAAATATATATCCTGATAAATTACTCATAGGTTAAGTTATGTCTATTTAGTTATTTTATCCACAAATTTTTCAACTATAGGAGCTACAATTGTTGTGGCAACTAATGCAACTGGCAAACTTACTGACCAAGCTTTAAAAAATCTTTTATGATAGAGTTCATCATATCCTGTGTTAATATATGTAATTATAAGTGTCATGATCAAACTCATGCCAAGACCCATAAAAAATATAAATATTAGTTTTGAATATTTTTTTGGAAACATAAAAAATTATAAATCAAAAATTAAGAAATAAAAATAAATTACCCATAAAAAACAAGCTGCCATCGTTACAAAAATTATTGTTACTCCAGTAGCTGTCTCATTTTTGTATTTTTTATTTACCTCTTTTCGCCATTTTTTTGGATAAAGAGGAATAGTCAACGCGTAGATGATTAAAAAAATATCAAGTGCAGTTATAGCTATACAAAGAAAAAGTAATTGACCCACTTATTTTGGCATTGGAGTAGCACCAGTCTCTAAACTTATAATTTTTCCATCTTTGTATTTATAAACTGCCATTACCGCTTCAACATTTCCGTCATTAAATGTAACCATTGAATGGTGAACTCCAATTTCATCATTTTCATAGACTACTCTGTCTTTATTTTGGTTAATATCACCGCTCATTGCCCATTTTATAACTTCGGCTTTTCCTATGGTATTTCCTGACTTATGCATTTTGAATTTAAAATCATCATGCAAAAGTTCATTCATTGCAGCTTCATCTCTATTTTTAATGGCGCCGATATATTTTTCCATTGTAGACATATTTATTCTCCCCACATCCCATGAAATTCGTAAACAACAGCTGGCTCATCCCCAACTACCCAACCATCGTGTCCAGGCTGAATCGAATAAGCATCCCCAGCTTTATAAGTAAGTTCAGTTCCATCATTGTGTTTTGCACAAACAGCTCCTGATACAATTACACCTAGATGCGTTGCTTGGCAACTATCACCACCAACTTTAGGCTTGATATCTTTTGACCATTTCCATCCAGGTTGCAAAGTAAGTTTCATTACTCTTTGGTTTCCAACTTTGACTGCTTCGATCTTTGCATTATTAAAGTTTTCGTTAACTTCATCTGCTTTGTCAAAAGTTTTTACTTCTACACCGGCCATTGTCCCTCCTTAATCGTTAAATATAACTCTCATTTCGTCCTGAATAGTTCCTTCTTTAAAAACATCCTTCATCTTTTTTTGAAGTTCTATAAACTTAGGATCTGCAGACATATTTTGATCATTTTGAAATGCTTTGTCTGTAAATTGTTCACCAATAAGAGTTTCTCTCACTGTTCTAGGATTTCCACCGACTTGAAATGAAAAATAAACCTCATGATCAGGATAATGCTTCTTTCTTACTTCAGCCAGTTCCTTAGAAATTTCCATAGCTTCATTAAGTTTATTGTCATAAACACCGATGGTTCTTGTATAGATTACTTTCATCCTTAGGCGTTATAATCCATTACATTGTCTTCACATTCAACAAAATTATGAGGTTCAAAGAAATCATTCATTTGACCTAATTGCTTGTTAATTGCATCAGTATCTGTTCCTTTCCACCAACAAAACATTGTTAAATTGTCACCAGGAGTATTCCATGTCATTTGACATTTCGCGTTACCACCAGTCATTGATTTAACAATATCCTCCATTTTCATTGACCCAACCATTTCCATCATTTTTGCTTTAGCTTCTTTAGATTTAAATGTGTGAGTAACCATATAGTTTTTCATTTGTTATTTCCTTTTTGTTATAAATTTATTTTTTAATTAGCTTTTGAATAGATCTAAAGCTTTACCTAAAAGTTCTTCAGATTTAGCATGATCACCAGCTTTATGAGCATCCATACCCTGATCTCTTAACTCTTGTGCTTTTTTAATCTTATCATCAATATTTTTAGCTAACATAGGGCATGAACCTGCGTATGCTGAGCTGAAAAATAAGACTAAACATAGTGTAAATATTATTTTTTTCATTTTTTCTCCTATTAAATTAATACAAAGTTTGAACTACTTTTTTTACTCTTTCAGCTCCATTCGGAACTAAAGCTTCAACAAATGTATGACATTTTTCAGTTTTAGCTTCGTTGTATTTGGAGCCATAATATTTATCAACTGCTTTATTAACCCCTTCATCCCATTCTTTTTCTGGAATACCAATTTCGAGAGCATAAGCTTTTAGGACTTTTACAGTTGAAATAGATTTTTCTTTCATGCCATATTCAAATTTTTCACCAGATGGTAAAAAGTAATTTGCCATATAAATTCCAATACAATCCCAGGCTTTAGATTTATCATTCTTACTCATACCCGCATGTGCAGAAGTAAAAATTAAAAACGATAGTATTACTGCTATATATTTATTCATGATCCCTCGATGTTAATTAATATTATTATAAAATGTAACTGTTTTGTTACATGGCTGATATGCGGTATTATAACCAGCTAGGTATTGGAAGGTTTTTTTCCTTTAAAAAAGATTTATTAAACATCTTTGAGTTGTATTTATCAGACTTATCACAAAGAATAGTTACAATAGTTTTTCCTGGGCCAAGTTCTTTTCCAAGTCTAATTGCACCTGCAATATTTACACCACAACTGGTTCCTAAACTTAAGCCCTCATTTTGAATTAAATCATAAAGTATTGGTAAAGACTCTTCATCACTAATTGAATACGCACCATCAATTTTTGCCTCAGCAAAATTTTTAGTTACTCGACTTGAACCAATTCCCTCAGTAATTGATCCTCCTTCGGCTTTTAATTCACCATTTGTAATATAATTATAAAGTGCAGAACCTGTTGGATCAGATAAATAAATTTTAATATCTTTATTTTTTTCTTTTAGAAATTTACTTACACCACCTATAGTTCCACCTGTTCCAGAAGCACAAACAAAACCATCTACTTTTCCATCAGTTTGTTCCCAGATTTCTGGTCCTGTAGTTTCATAGTGACCCTTTGCATTGGCAGTGTTATCAAATTGATTTGCCCAAACTACACCATTGTTATTTGTACTTTTTAATTCTTCGGCAAGACGACCTGCAACTTTTACATAATTACCATCATCTTTATATGGTTTGGGTGGTACCAACCTAAGATCTGCACCAATGTTTTTTAAAGTATCTTTTTTTTCTTGTGTTTGATTGTCATTCATCACAATAATTGTTTTATAACCTAAAGAATTTCCTAAAAGACATAAACCAATACCAGTATTACCAGCAGTGCCTTCAACTACAATTCCACCCTCTGAAATTAATTTCTTTTCCTGTGCATCTTTAATTAAAGCAAGAGCAGCTCTATCTTTAACTGATCCACCGGGATTAAGATATTCCGCTTTACCGAAAATATGACATCCTGTGATTTCAGAAGCTGCTTTTAATTTAATTAAAGGAGTATTTCCAATCGACTCAAGAAAGTTATTTTTAATTTGTGTCATTTTCTTTATCTTTATCAGTAACCGCATAAGGTTGAAATCCTTTTGTGGCATCCCCAACTCTTGTCGCTGGTATTCCAACCATAATGGATTTCTCAGAAACATTTTTGGTAACCACTGCATTAGCACCTATTAAAGAATTTTTTCCAATTACAACTGGTCCTAAAATTTGAGCACCAGATCCAACAACGACGTTGTCTTCTAATGTCGGGTGTCTCTTAACATTTCTTTGATCATTTGCATTAATACTTGGAGCAATCCCACCAAGTGTAACGTTGTGATAGATCGTGACATTATCTCCTATCTCGGAGGTTTCACCAATTACCACACCCATGCCATGATCGATAAATAAATTTTTTCCTATTTTTGCTTTTGGATGAATCTCTATACCAGTTAAGAATCTTGAAAATTGAGAAATGATTCTTGCGACTAAATCAAACTTAGCGATAGCAAAAAAGTTTGCAATTTTATGAAAAAAAATAGCTTTTACCCCCGGGTAGGTAAGAATCAAACTTAACTTTGATTTTGCTGCAGGGTCTCTGTCTATTATAGATTGTAAATAATCATTCATAATATTTGTACTCTTGATATCAAAAGTTGGAGGATATATAGTTGTTTTATTAACTTTTTAAAGGATTTATTATGTACAGAAACACTAACTGTTTTCATCTAGCAATACCATGCGGTGATTTAGAGACAGCAAAAAAATTTTACAGCGAAACATTAGGCTGCAGATTAGATAATTCTGCTCAAGAGTGGGCTGATGTTGATTTTTGGGGAAATGAATTAACACTTCATGCAAGTGAACATAAATTAGATAATGAAAGACACGATGTCGATATGGGTAATGTATCTGTTCCTCATTTCGGCGTTCATTTGTCTAGAAAAGATTTTGATACTCTAAAAAATAGATTGAAAGAAAAAGGTGCTAAATATTATGACGAGCCTTACTTAAGATTTAAAGGCACTAAATATGAGCAAGAAACTTTTTTCATTAAAGATCCTAATGAGAATGTTTTAGAGATTAAAACTCTTACTGCAAATCCAGGTTAAACAAAAAAATTAAAAAAACCTTAAAAGCTATTAGATGGAATATCTAGTTTTAGGGTTTGTAACTGGGTTAAGTTTAATTCTTGCTATTGGTGCACAAAATATTTTTGTCATAGAGCAGGGTTTGAAAAAACAACAGGTATTTCTAGTTTGTTTAATTTGCTCTATATCTGATTTTATTTTAATATTTTTAGGTATATTTCTTTTTCATTATTTTACTAAATATTTTAGTCCGGTACTTGAATTGATATTTAATATTCTATTAATAATATTTCTTATTCATTTTATTTACTCAAAAATTAAGTCATTTAACATCCAGGTAAATCTTGATCAAAATTCAAATTTTAATGAAAAAAAAAACGTAATACTAAAAACACTAGGTTTTACTTTTTTAAATCCACACGTTTATTCAGATACTGTGTTTTTCCTGGGCAATTTCTCTAAAAGCTTTTTACTTGTAGAGAAATATTTTTTTGGTATTGGCGCGACTATATCTTCTTTTTTATTTTTTTTCTCAATAGGGTATTTATCTCAATATTTTGCTAGATATTTAAATGATAAAAAAATATGGAAATATATAAATATTTTCATTATTTTGTTCATGTTTTTAATAACACTTTATATTCTTAAAGATGTATTTGAATTTTATAAAAATATTTAATGTTTACTAAATTTAATAAAATATCATTTTTAAAATTAAGATTATTTTCTTCAATATCTTTAATTATTCTATTATTTTTTATTTTTTTATTTAATCCTGCATATGCTGATAGTAATACTATTCAAGATGGAGGTACTACCACTGATCAACAAAATCTTGATGGAAATGGAGAAATTTTAACTGTAAAAAGCAATTCAACATTAGCTACGGGTGCAACTACTCCAGCGGCAAATGTCACTGGAGATAGTGTTTCAGTAACTGTCGAGTTTGGTTCAACTATCAGCGCTAATACTGTAACTGTTTTTGGAAATACGACATCTGATTTGACAGTAACTAATTCAGGAACAATTACAGCAAGCGGCACAACTGCGATCGATGCAAGGGCAACAACTGATGCAACAATTATAAATAACGCCGGAGGAATAATTTCATCAAACAGAAATACTATTAGAATAAGCAAAACGGGTGGCACAAATACTACTGGTATGACAATTATTAACTCAGGGAAAATTACAGCCACAAACGGATCTGCCATTTTTGGAACCGCTGCTGGTAATACAGCAACTATTACTAATAAAGCCGGAGGGGAAATGACTAACTCTGATAGTGATAATGCCACTATAAGAGTCGGTGCTAATTCAAATATTACTAATAGTGGATCGATTAAGAATGATGTTGGATACGACTCAATAAAGTTATATGGAAATAATTCAACAATAACTTTAAAAGACCGAGGTATTGTAGTTGGTAAAATCGCTCATGGAGCTGGTATAACCGGAAGTACTTTAAAAATAAACCATGGTGTTGGTCAAGCTTATTACTATGACATTGATGGAGACTTTTCTCTTGAAGATTTAGATGGAAACCAAGTAGTTAAAGGTTCTGCAGGATCAGTCGGTCAAGGAGGAAGTGAAACAATTGATGAAATGTTAAGTTATAAATCAATTAATCTTAGAAATTTCCTTAATAGATACGAAAACTCAAATTTATTTAATCATAAAGGAGGTTGGGGAGAATTATACTCAACCCTTCTTAATAGAAGTGAGGATTCTAACAGTTTAGCGATGGAATATAATTTAATTAATGTAGGAGCAAATTTAATTTATCCATTAGAAAATTCTAATTTTATTATGATGTTTGAGGGTGGAATACAAGATTTTGCAAAAGACTATAGGATTACATATCAAAATATCTCTGGAGGTATTCATATTTTAGAGAATGATAAATTTTTTAATCTAGATACTTTTATTACTGGTGGAGTTACTTTAAAAGATGGAAAGAGAACAGTTTTAACCAACACAGTATCATCAGGAACAGTAGATTCTAATAGTAATTTTCAAACTTATGATATCCAATTAGGAGCAAAAAAAAATAATCTAAATATCATTCCAGATATTGGATTTACATCAAGTATGTCAATAACACCAACATATGATGAGAGTAAATTTTATTCTTGGCGAAATAGAGTAGTTGGAAACTTGTCAATTTATCTCTCTGATGATTATTTGATTAGAGATGACAAAGAGGAAAAACTAAATTTGAATTGGGCTTTAGATCTTAGAAGTGCAATTGGAGATGATGAACAGATATATTCAGTTAATGGTACAACAGCAACATATAAACCAGATAATGATTTAAAAAGAGAAATATCATTGTCAGCTAGCATGAACTATGAAAAGTATATTTTTGAAAATAGCAAAATAGGCGTCGCCTATTATGGCTTACTCTCTAGCCAAAATACTTTGAGTTTAGGTGGTAATGCTTTTTATAAAATGAATTTTTAATTTTATTAGATAAAATTGCCTATTTTACCCGAAATTTACATTTATCATGGCATTTTTGGCGCATAGTAATTTTTTCTATAGTGGCTATTTAAACCTTAGATGAATAATTTAAATAAACATTTTGAGCCTAAAAATTTTAGTGACAAAGTTGCTTTGTCATTTACAAAATTTTTAAGATTTTTAGCAGATACTTTTTTTAGAAAAAGATATGGCCATAGAGCTGTAGTTCTAGAAACAATAGCTGCTGTTCCAGGTATGGTTGCAGGTATGTTGCTACATTTAAAATCTTTAAGAAAAATGGAAGATGATAAGGGTTGGATTAAAACTTTATTAGATGAAGCTGAAAATGAAAGAATGCATTTAATGACTTTCATTCATGTTGCAAAACCAACTTTTATTGAGAGAATGATAATTCTTTTTGCGCAATTTATCTTTATAGTGACTTATGCGATAATCTATTTAATTTCTCAAAGAACGGCACACAGAATTGTTGGATATTTTGAAGAAGAAGCTGTCATAAGTTATACTGAATACCTTCATGAATTGGAAAGTGGGGCAATACCTGACGAACCTGCACCAGAGGTTGCAATAAATTATTGGAACCTTCCATTACACGCAACTTTAAAAGATGTGGTTAGAGTTATAAGAGATGATGAGGCTGGACATCGAGATGTTAATCATAATTTTGCAAATGTAATTGATAATAGAATTAATTCTAAAAAATACAATCAGGAAAAAGAAAGTGCCTCACAAAAAGAAAATACTTCTGATAAAGAAAAAACTTTCTCTAACAAATAAACATAAATTATTATGGAAAATAAATTAAATATTCTATGGGCATCAATGTCTGGTACAGCTGAAAACGTAGCCAATACTCTTAATGAAAAAGCAAAATCAATGGGTTTTGATACAAATCAATTGGAGTTAAACCAAGTAACTATGAACGATCTTTTAAATATGAAAAAAGTTGCAATAGTTACTTCAACTACCGGTGAAGGTGATCTACCAACAAATGGGGAAGATTTTTGGGATGATTTAAAAAACTCAAATGAAAATTTTAAAGATTTAAAATATAGTGTTTGTGCACTTGGAGATAGTTCTCATGATATTTTTTGTGGAGCAGGAAAAAAAGTAGATGAGAAATTAACACAATTAGGTGCTCAAAAAGTATTAGAAAGACAAGACTGTGATGGCTCAGATGAGGGCTCTGATGCTTGGGGAAATAATTTCTTAGATAAAATCAAAGTCTAAAATGTTTAGTAAACGTAGAACACTTAAGATCTTAAGTGCATCGTTTATTTCATTAATTCTTTTTCCTTATAAATATCTGTACGCAGCAGCTAAAAAAATTATAAATCCAAAACTTACAAATGAACAAAAAGATATAATGTTTAATGAGGGTACTGAAAGACCCTTTACTAGTTCATTACTTGATGAAAAAAGAGTTGGCTTTTACCATTGTGCAAATTGTGGAGCAAAATTATTTGCTTCTACTGCAAAATTTGATAGTGGCACAGGTTGGCCATCATTTTCAGAAGCTTTACCAGGAGCATTTAAAACTAAAATAGATTATTCATTTGGTATGAAAAGAATTGAGTATCATTGTGCAAATTGTGGTGTACATCATGGACATGTCTTTGATGATGGACCATCATCTACGGGCAAACGATTTTGCAATAATGGTCTATGCTTGATTTTTAAACCTGAAAATTAATTTGAAAATCCGTATTTTCTAAGTCTGACATCACCGGTTCTAGCATGAGCCTCCATACCTTCGTATCTTGATATCCTAGCGCATGCAGCACCAACAGATTTTGTAGATTCTTTAGTCATTCTTTGAAAACTCAAAGTCTTAATAAATTTACCAACAAATAATCCACCAGTGTAACGTCCAGCTCCTTTTGTCGGTAAAATATGATTTGTTCCAGAACATTTATCACCATAAGCAACCGTTGTTTCTTCACCAATAAATAATGAACCATAATTTTTTAGTCTTTTATGAAACCAATCAAGATTTTTTGTTTGAACTTCTAAATGTTCAGGTGCATATTCATCACTAATTGTTGCCATTTCTTCATCTGTATCACATAGAATTACTTCACCATAATCTCTCCAAGCTGCCTCAGCACTTTTTCTAGGTAACTCTGGTAATTCAGCGATTAACTCTGGAACCCTTTTCATGACTTCTTCAGCAACTCTTTGACTCGTCGTGTATAACCAAGCGGGAGAATTATATCCATGTTCTGCCTGTCCTACCAAATCTACTGCAACCATCTCTGCATCAGCTTCGTCATCAGCTATCACAGCAATTTCAGTTGGTCCCGCGAATAAATCAATACCAACTTTACCAAATAAAATTCTTTTGGCTTCTGCTACAAACTGATTTCCTGGACCTACTAAAATATCTGCTGGGGAATTTTTAAATAAACCATTTGTCATTGCAGCAATCCCTGGAACGCCCCCTAAATTTAAAATGACATCTGCACCACACAAATTAGCTGTATAAATAATTGCTGGATGTGCACCCACACCTTCCTTGGGTGGACTGCAAGCAATTATATTTTTTACTCCTGCAACTTTTGCAGTTGTAACACTCATCACAGCTGAGGCTATATGGGCATATCTTCCACCTGGTATATAACAACCGGCTGTATTTACAGGAATTAATTTTTGACCTGCATAAAGACCTGGCGATAGTTCAACCTCAAAATCTTGGCCGTAATTTTTTAATTGTGCCTCAGCAAATTTTTTTACTCTTTCATGAGAAAATTGAATATCGTCCTTCGTTTTTTGATCTAATTCTTTATCTATCTGTTCAATTCTTTCTTTTGAAACGACTATTTCACCATCATACTTATCAAATTTTTTTGTAAGATTAATACAAGCTTCTTCTTTTGAAATTTCTATTTCTTTTAACAACCCTTTAACAATTTCGTTTGTCTTACTATCGTCAGTGGAGGGAGTTTTTGGTGATTTTTTTAGGTATTTAATAGCCATAATATTTTAGATAGTACGTTTAAAGCATTATAGATTTTTTTTCAACGAAACAATTAATCTAAAGCAACAACAGCTGCAGCAATGGATGCTAATCTTGCAGGAGCTTCGTCAGAACGGCTGGTTATTACTACTGGAACTTTTCCTCCAACAACCACTCCTGCTGCACACGCTCCACAAAAATATATAAGCATTTTTACTAATCCATTTCCTGTTTCAACACTTGGGACCAGCAATACATCAGCCATACCGGCTACACTATTTTGTATTCCTTTGATAGCTGCAGATTTTTTTGAAACACTATTATCAAATGCCAGTGGACCAAAAACATCAGCATTTAAATTTTCTTTTTTTGCTAAGTTAGTTAATTCCTCAGCTTCTTTAGAACTTGGTACACTATCTAAAACTTCTTCAGTAGCAGATAATATTGCGACCTTAGGTTTTTCAATACCAATTCTATTGGAAAAATTTATAACATTTTTAAGAATATGTAGTTTTGTTTTTACATTAGGTAAAACATTTAATGCTCCGTCCGTAATTATTAAAGGTTTGTCTTCTTTTCCTAAAGTCATATGCCAAATATGGCTTAATCTCGTTTTTCCTAGTAAATTGTATTCTCTTTTCAAAACTTCTTTCATTAAAACGTCAGTATGAATATGCCCTTTGACAATAATTTTAATTTTTTGCTCACTTGCTAGTTTTGCAGCAATCGTTGCTGTATTATTTTCTACAGGCTCATGAATTATCTCATAATTTGAGATATCCCATTTCAGATTCTGGGCGCATTTATTAATTTCTTTTTCATCACCAATAAAAATTGGTTCAATTAGATTTTCTTTAACAGCATCTTGTACGGACTGCATAGGAAGAGGTTTTCCGGCATTAACAATTCCTGCTTTAACACCTTTCTTTTTATGAGCAAAATTAAGTAAGTTATCAGGACAAATAATTTCTTTATTGGAAAGCATGTTAATTCTTTAAATCTACTAAATCTTTTTGAATAATTTTTGACAATTTAATTTCTTTTTTTAAGTTCATTCTAAACCTTTTATCTTTATTTTGACCAGGATACATTATTTCTTTTACTCCTTTTATCTTTGGCAATTTTTTAATTGTTTTAATATTATTCTTAATTCTTGAAGTATAATTTTTGACAAATAAGTTTGTTTTAAATGTGATAAACAAATGTCCAATATTTTGTGGACCTGAAAAATCATCAAAAGGATCCTTTACTTTACCTGCATGATTTCCACCAGTTAAAACACCACTTAGAATATCAACCATCCATGCTAAACCTGAACCTCTAAAACCTGCGATAGGTAATTGAACTCCATAAAGTGCTTTTTTTGCATCTGTCGTTGGTTTACCAAATTTATCTAATGCAACACCTTTTGGTATTTTTTGATTATTTCTAGCTGCAAATCTAATTTTTCCTCTATTAATTTTTGCAATAGCCGTATCCAATATAAATGGTACCCTTGCTCCAGTTGGGGAACCAAAACATATAGGATTTGTTCCAAACAAACTTTTTTTTGCACCATAAGGAGCTATTGCAGGTGGAGCGTTAGTATAAATCATTGTGATTAAGTTTTTTCTGACTGCTTGTTCAGCGTAGTAACCAGATAATCCATAGTGACCACTATTTTTAACTGCCACCAAACCGACACCGGTTTTTTTTGCACATTCGATTGCTTTTTTAATCGCGATATCTGCTGCAACGAAGCCAATACTATTATCAGCATCAATATGAGCAATAGATTGAGATATCTTTTTTACTTTTATTCTAGGTTTGGGATTGATAACTTTTTTAGATATTCTTTCACAATACATTCTTAACCTAGAAAGACCATGACCATAAGCCCCAACTAACTCGGCATTAACCAAAGCATTTGCTGAAATAACAGCATGAGGATTGCTTAATCCGTGATTTTTAAAAATTTTAATGACTTCTTTTTTAAGATTTTCTGTTTTCAAATTAGCCTTTTCCACGCCATGGAATTGTTTTGTCTATTATTTTTCTCAAAGTCACATCAAATAATAAACCCAACATTCCCATTATAAATATTGTGATCCAAATAACTTCATATTGAAAATATTTTTTAGCAACGTTTTCAACAAATCCTATGCCAGTTGTTCCAGCTAAAAACTCAGCTGCAACCAAAGTTCCCCAACACATCCCTACTGCAACTCTTATTCCTGTGAGTATCTCTGGTAAAGAATTTGGAAAAATTACATATCTTAAAATTTGTTTTTTGGATGCACCAAGTGAGTGAGCTGCATGAATTTTAGATAACTGGGTACCAGAGGCACCAGCTCTTGCAGAAATAATCATAATTGATAATGAGACCATAAATAATAAGAAAACTTTTCCAGTATTATCAATTCCTAAAACTGAAATGATTAAAGGAGCCCAAGCCAGAGGGGGTACAGGTCTATAAAGCTCAATTAATGGATCAAAAAAACCTTTAGCAAATCTATTTAGTCCCATAAATAATCCAAGCGGCACACCAATTAATATTCCAAACACTAATCCTAAAAATACCCTTAAAAAAGAATCCCAAATATGACCATAAGGCACGGGCACTTTAAATAACTTAAAGTCTCCTGTTACTAATTTTAAAACTTGGCCTTTAAAATTTTGTTTAACAATTCCATCTTGAGTGTGAACTGGGTATTCACCAGGTAGAATATCAGCAATCCAATCCGGTAAAATAAAACCAATCATTTTACTAACATCAACCAGTTCTATCCATAGGAGAGGAATTTCTTTATAACCTACACTCGGTTTAAGCATTAGCATAAATTTATCAAATGTATCTGAAGGCTTAGGTAGCCATCTACCAGATCCTTGTTCCGAACAGCTTGGCCCACTTGCAACAATAGTACCTGCTGGAAATAAAAATATATCTACAAATCTCAACCCGCCTTGAGCCTTTTTTTGTGCAACATCAAAATTGATAATTGCATTTTGCATTTCATTTAATGCATTGGGTGGATATATACTTGCAAATTCTATTCGCCGTGCAATTTTAACAATATCTTTGGCATAAGTTGAAGCTACTTCTTGAGTATCATCTAAATTTTTTCGATAAGCTTTTATCTCATCTTTGAGCTCTTTTATTTTATCTTTAAATTGTGGATTATGATTTCTTAACTTAAAGAATTCATCACTAATAATTTGTAATTCTTTTGCGGCAGCATCAAATTTCAAACCTCTTTTAGTTTCAGGAACCAAAGGTACCTCGATCGTATTTTCTATGGATCCCGTTCCAGATTGAACTTTTATAATTCCCCAATCTCCTTGTTCACTTACTGCCTTTAGTCTTTCATTGGCTTCTTGTTCTGTTTCAAAAGGATATTCAGGTTTTCTAAAATTTTCAGTTAATAAGTTAATTTTACCAGTAATGTCATCTATTTTAAATTTCGTCTCATTTTCAATTAAATCCTCATTGGTTAATAAAGGAATTAGTTGAATAGTTTTGTTGATAAACTCTGTAAGATCTGTTTTTTGTTGCAAGTTTAGATCTTCAGAAAACTTAATTTCATTTAAAGTTGCTTTGAGATTTTTATTTTCTTTCTTTATTTGGGCGGTACTTTTGAATTCCCTTTCCTCTATTGGAAATTGATATTTTAAACCTAGTAAAGAGTCGTTAACTTTTGCTACTTGGCAAAGTTCATTAGCTGATTTTGGGTAAAAACCTTTCGCAATATCCCAAGAATAATAAAGCCATACCAATAATAGAAAGCTACTTCCTACTATAATCCAGTGAGTACCACCTCTTGCTCTTTCAGGATTTCCAAAAACAGCATCGACCTTTTCAGTTTTGATTAATCTTCTTCCATAGAGAATACAGCCAATTACTGCAAAAAAAATTAAAAAGGTGACGATTTGAGTTAACATTTAATTATCTTTCCCCATAATTTCTTCTTCCATATTCCAAATCATCTCTAATATTTCTTCACGTTTCGCAGAAAAATCTTTGTTTTTTTTAATCTCTCTTAGATCTTCTTTCAGTCCCATAGAGGCAAATGGAAGATTATATTCTTTATGAATTCTACCTGGTCGAGGTGCCATCACATATAATCTCTCACCAAGTAAAAGAGCTTCTTCAACTGAGTGGGTAATTAAAATAATTGTTTTACCTGTCTCTTTCCAAATTTTCAAAACTAGAGACTGCATTTTTTCTCTTGTTAATGCATCAAGGGCTCCTAAAGGTTCATCCATTAAGATTAGATCGGGATCATTAATCAAACATCTTGCAAGAGCAACTCTTTGCTGCATACCCCCAGAAAGTTGATAGGTTGGGGTGTTACCAAAACCTTTTAAGCCAACTATTTCCAACCATTCATCAACTTTTTTTTGAGTTTCAATTGGATCTTTTTTTTTCATTCTTAATCCAAAGTTGACATTTTCAGCAACTGTTAGCCATTCAAACAAAGCACCTTGTTGGAAAACCATTCCTCTCTCTACACCGGGTCCATCAATCTCTTTACTATTTAAAGTAATACTTCCGGAAGTTGGTCGAATAAATCCTGCAGTAATATTTAATAAGGTTGTTTTTCCACAACCTGATGGTCCAAGAACTGTTAATAGTTCTCCTTTTTTAAGAGTAAAATTTAAATCTTTTAGAGCGTGAACAGTTTCTCCTTTTGGAGTTTTGAAAATCATATTAAGATTTTGAGAAACTAGATCACTCATTTGTTCACTTTATATTAGAATTTATAGTAAAAAAATAGGCACCAATTTAATAAAAAATTGGCGCCTATTAAAATTTTAATTACCTTTAGATTATAAAGGTAAGAAACTTGTATCTACGTTTCCTCTTGGTGTTCCCATTCCTTTTAGGAATGCATCAAGATTTCCACTTTCCATAGAACTTTTTGTTTCCTCTGGAGTTAGAAATTTGAAACCACTTAAAGTTTCTTTCATGTCAGGAATTTTCATTTCTGAAGCTTTTGACATTGCATTCATATCGCTTTTTCCAGCTCTATATCTTGCATTAGCTTCATGAGTTACTTCGATGAAAGTTCTTAACATTCCTGGGTTTTCCTTCATAAACTTTGTGGTTACAGAAGTAATATCAATCCCTAGGATACCTGCATCTCTAGCTTCTTGAACAGTTAATAATCTAGATCCAACTGCAGTAGCAGCTTTAATAGAATTACCACCAAATAAACATGCCATTACAACATCACCGCTTACTAAAGCAGCAGCACCTTCTTCAGGGTCCATTTGAATGATATCCATTTTTTTTCTATCTGCCCCAACAACTTTCATACTCTCATCAAAAACATATTCCGCCATTGTTCCAAGTGGAACAGCAACTTTTTTACCTTCTAATTCAGTTGCGTTGGCTTTTGTAATTCCAGATGCATTAGATGTAACACAAGTTGTTCCTCCCATTCCGTATTCCATTGCAATATCAACTAATTTGATAGGTGCTTTAGATTTTACAGCGTTAATGAATGGAACTAAACCTTGAGAATATGAAATATCAATATCTCCTGCTAACATCGCATCAGTCATAGCACCACCATTAGTAAAGTTAGTCCACTTTACTGGAACCCCTAGAGCTTTTGCGAAGTTTTTCTTCATCATGTCCTCTAGATTTGGACTTGGCCACTCTAAGAAGTAAGCAACTCTAACTTCATTTGCTGCTGAATTAGCAACAGATATTGAAAGATTAAGAGCTACAAAACATCCAAGAATAAAACTTATTATTTTTTTCATTTATGCCTCTTCCTTGTTTATTTATATGTTTCAATTTTAAGATTAATTTGACCTATATGTAAAACAAAAAAATGGTCATTATAGTTACACAACTTAAAGTTGTGACATTATTTTGGTGGTTAATTTAAGTTAATTAGTCTAAGGATTCATTTATTAAGTATTTTAAAATTTAATTATGAGCTCAGAAAAAAGAACTTCAGTACCTAATTCACTTAATGAACATTGGATGCCATTTACATCTAATAAGGATTTTAAAGAAAATCCAAAATTAATTGTTGAGGCTAAAGGTGTTTATTTAAAAAATCATCACGGCAAAACACAAATTGATGCAAGTTCAGGATTATTTTGTAATCCTTTAGGACATGGAAGAAAAGAAATCATCGAGGCAATTACAAATCAATTAAATACTCTGGATTATTGTCAGCCGTTTCAACAAGGTTTTGGTGGTTCATTTGAATTAGCAACAAGAATTTCAAAACACACACCCGGAAACTTAAATAAAATTTTTTATACGATATGTGGATCAACTGCAGTAGAAACTGCAATTAAGATTAGTATCGCTTACCATAAAGCAAGAGGTGAGGGACAAAGATTTAGATTTGTTGGAAGAGAACGAGCTTATCATGGAATGAACATTGGAGCCACATCAGTAGGCGGCATGATCAATAACGTTAAAGCATACGCAAGTGTATTGATGCCAGGTGTCGTTCATATGAGACATACACATTTAGATGAACATAAATTTATTTCAGGACAACCTGAAACAGGAGCTGAGATTGCAAATGATTTAGAGAGAATTTGTACTAATTTTGGTTCTGAAAATATTGCAGCTTGTATTGTAGAACCTATTGCAGGTTCAACAGGAACATTAGTGCCACCAGTTGGATATTTACAAAGACTAAGAGAACTTTGTGACAAACATAAAATACTTTTAATTTTTGATGAAGTTATTACTGGTTGGGGAAGAACTGGTTCAGCTTTTGGAGCTCAAGAGTTTGGTGTAACACCTGACATAATGACAATGGCAAAAGCAACAACTAATGGGATAGTTCCTTTTGGTGTAGTTGCATGTAAAGAAGAAATTTACGATGCAGTGATGGATAATTCTCCAAAAGGTGCAATAGAATTATTTCATGGTTATACATACTCAGGAATTCCTGTATCAGTAGCTGCAGCATTAGCCGTTCAAGATATTTTTGAAAAAGAAGATATCTTTAATAGAGCAAAAGAACTTGCTCCTTATTTCCAAGAAGGTCTATTTTCTCTTAAAGATATTGATGTAGTAGATAACATAAGAGGTTATGGAATGATGGGTGGAATAGATATTAAAACTGATGGCAGACCTGGTAAAGCAGGTTTAGCTACTTTCAAACATTGTTACGATGCAGGAGTAAATTTCAAAGCGACTGGTGATTGTTTAATTATTGCACCAATGTTTATTTGTGAAAAAAAACACATTGATGAAATCATAGAAAAACTAAGAACTGGAATTACTAATTACGCAAAGAGTAAAAAGAATTAAATTTCGTTAATGAGAATTGGCGTACCTAAAGAAATAAAACCTCAAGAAAATAGAATTGGCCTGACACCAGATAGTGTGAAAACTCTCGTTTCAGAGGGTCATGAAGTTTTAGTTGAAAATAATGGAGGTTTTGAAGCAGGTTTCGATAACGATCAGTACAAAAATGCTGGGGCAAAAATTATAGAAAAAGCTACTGATATTTTTAATGATGCTGAGATAATTGTTAAAGTTAAAGAGCCTCAAAAAGTTGAGGTTGAAATGATTAGGGAAAATCAAATTGTTTATACCTATTTACATTTGGCTGCTGCAAAAGAATTAACTGAGGGTTTGGTAAAATCAAAAAGTATTAATATTGCCTACGAAACCATTACAGATGACAATGGACGACTTCCTTTATTAGCACCTATGAGTGCTGTAGCTGGACGTATGTCAGTTCAAGCTGGAGCGCATTGTCTAGAAAAAAATCAAAAAGGCAGAGGAGTTTTATTAGGAGGAGCTCCAGGCGGTGAGCCTGCAAATGTTTTAATTTTAGGTGGAGGGGTTGTAGGTGAAAATGCTGCAACAATAGCAACCGGTATGAAGGCAAAAGTACACGTTGTCGATAAATCAGAGGCAAGATTAAAACAATTAGTTGAAATGTTTGGAGATAAAATTATTCCAGAACAAAGTGACAAAATAGACTTAAAAAAGTTAGTGGCTGAGGCAGATTTAATTGTGGGTGGAGTTTTAATCCCTGGCGCAGAGGCACCAAAATTAGTTACGAAAGATATGCTTAAATTAATGAAAAGAGGCTCTGTAATTGTTGATGTTGCAATCGATCAAGGCGGGTGTGTAGAAACAAGTAAACCCACAACTTTTAATGATCCAACTTTTATAGTGGATAATGTCGTTCATTATTGTGTAGCGAACATGCCAGGTGGAGTTCCAAGAACGTCTACTATCGCATTAAATAAAGCAACACTTCCATATTTGGTAAAATTAGCTAATAAAGGTTATCAAAAAGCTCTTGGTGAAGATAAAAACTTTTTAGCAGGATTAAATGTTCACAAGGGTCATGTGACTTATAAAGCGGTTGCAGATGTTTTTGGACATGAATATGTTAATCCGGGAGATGCAATCAATAACTAATTAAATGGAAAATAAACTTCCAAGTAGCACAAAAGTTGTTGTGATAGGAGGTGGGGTAGTAGGTTGCTCTGTTGCTTATCATTTAGCTAAATTTGGTTGGAAAGACACAATCCTTTTAGAAAGAGATCAATTAACGTCAGGAACAACTTGGCATGCGGCAGGCTTAGTAAGTCAATTAGGTCCAACTGCAGCAGTTACAAAAATTAGAAAATATACTTTAGATTTATATAAAGAACTTGAGAAAAAAGTTGATCATTCTGCAGGGTTAAGATTAAACGGAGCCCTTTCAATCGCTCAACATAAAGGCAGATGGCAGGAACTTCAAAGACAAGCAACGACAGCACAACTTTATGATGTTGATGTAAGAATTTTAGATAAAAATCAAATTAAAAAAGACTACCCCATAATCAATACCGATGAAGTCATTGGAGGAATTTTAATGCCAGGCGATGGTGCTGCTGATCCTTCAGGTGTCACCCATATGCTGGCTAAAGCAGCAAGAATGGAAGGTGCACAAATTTTTGAAAAGTCACCAGTTGAGGAAATTTTAACGAAAGATGGAAAAATTTCTGGAGTTAAAGTTAAAGGTCAAAAAATTGAATGTGAATATATCGTTTTAGCCTCAGGTATGTGGTCAAGGCAAATAGGAGAAAAAGCTGGTGTCAGTATCCCATTATACCCAGCAGAACATTTTTACATCATAACTGAACCAATTGAAAATTTATCTAAAACTTTACCAGTGGTAAGAGATTTTGATAATCGAACTTATATAAAAGAAGATGCAGGAAAAATACTCGTTGGAATTTTTGAAGGAAATTCAATTCCTGCTTGGAATAAAACTAATAAAGTTCCAGAAGATTTCTCCTTTGGTGAGTTTCAAGAAAATTTCGAACATTTTGAACCTTATTTAGCCTCAGCAATTAAAAGATTTCCAATTTTAGAAACTGCTGGAATAAGAAAATTTTTTTCAGGCCCAGAGTCTTTTACTCCTGATACCAACACTCTATTAGGAGAAGTTCCTGAGATTAAGAACTTTTTTGTATGTTGTGGGTTAAATAGCATTGGTATTGGTAGTGGTGGTGGTGTTGGTAAAGTTACAGCAGAGTGGTTGATGACTGGCCATATTAATGAAGATATCTTTAGTTATGATATAAAAAGATTTCAAAAGTTTCATTCAGAACTAAGTTTTATCAAAAAAAGAATTACAGAGTCATTAGGAGATTTGTATGGAATGCATTGGCCCTTTAAACAGCACAAAACTTCTCGAGATATAAAAAAACTTCCACATCATGATAATTTAAAAAGTTTTGGAGCATGCTTTGGTGTCTCTGGTGGATATGAAAGACCAATGTGGTTTGCACTAGATGGTGAAAAGGCAGAGTATGAATATAGTTATGACTATCAAAGCTGGTATCCCTCAGCTGAGTATGAAACAAATAATACACTTAAAAATGTTGGGTTATTTGATCTAACTCCTTTTTCAAAGTTTGAAATTAAATCCGATAAAGCCCATCAAGAATTACAAAGAATTTGTACTGCAAATATTAAGAAAGATGTTGGCAAATGTACCTATACTCATATGTTAAATTCAGATGGCGGTATAGAGACTGATTTAACTATAGTGGCGATAGATGAAAACCATTTTAGAATAATTAGTTCTGCCGCAACAAGAGAAAGAGACAAGCACCACATCAAAAAACATTTAAATAAAGATATTGAATTGAAAGATGTAACTGATGATTATTGTGTTTTTGGTTTATTTGGGCCCAAAAGTAGAAATCTTTTAAGTTCATTAAGTAAAGATAATTTTGATAATGAAAATTTCAAATTTGGAACAGCAAAATTTATTTCAATCGAAGATATTAAAATTTGGACACAGAGGTTGTCTTATGTTGGGGAGTTAGGATATGAACTTTACGTTGAAGCTAATGATGCGAAAAAAATTTATGAATTAATTATAGAAAAAGGTAAAAATTTTAATCTTTCAAATTGTGGAATGCACGCAATGGATATTATGCGAATGGAAAGTGGCTTTCTTCATTGGGGTCACGACATTTCCCCTGAGGAAAATCAATATCAGGCGGGTTTATCGTTCACAATCAGTAATAAAAAAAATGTAGACTTTATCGGTAAGTCAGCTCTTGAAAAGATTGATAAAGAAAAGATTAAAACTAGATTTGCTATGTTTACATTAAAAGATAGTAAACCTGGAGAACCACTATTACTTCATGATGAGCCTATTTATTTAGAAGATAAGATAATAGGAAGATCAACTTCAGGAAATTACTCTTTTAACTTTAAGAAAAATCTGACTTTTGGTTACATCAAAAACGATTTTTCCAATGAAAAATTGAGAGATAGTAAATTATTTATAGAGATTGAGAAAAAGAAATACGAAATTGAATTGATTAACAAACCAATAAAACAGACCAATTTCAAGACAAATTAAACTTTATTCTTAAAAAGAAAAACAAATATAAAACCAGTGATGTACATAATCAAAGCATAAGCAGCTGTTGGAGTTATGTAGACTATATCTGTGCCAAATATTTGTGTCGAAACAAATATTGCCAAAGTTCCATTTTGTAATCCACATTCTAAAGCAATACATTTTTGTTGTTTTATTCCTGAGGCAAAAGTTTTACCAAGGTAATAGGCCACAATCATCATTGTTATATTTAGAATAAAAGTAATGAAACCTGCTTGCATTAGAAAATCTAAAAAACTTTCTCTTTCTTCATAAAATGCAGCTATAAAAAAAATAACAAATAATATTATGTTGAGTTTTTCAAATATTTTAATTTTCGAATTTACAAAATTTTCAGCAAATTTTCTTATAATCATCCCTAAGATTACCGGAACAGTTACAACCAAAAACATTTTTAGCGCTATACCAGTCATTGAAATATTTTGAGAAATATTTGTAATTCCAAATAAATCAGCAGATGTAAAAATTATAAGAGGAACAGTAATAATAGAAATTAAACTGATTACAGCTGTTAAAGAAATAGATAAAGCAACATCTCCATTAGCAAATTTGGTTAATATATTAGATGTAACTCCACCTGGTGCAGCAGCGATAATCATAACTCCAATTGCTATTTCAGGTGGTACTTTTAAAATAATAATTAATAAGTAAGCAACTAATGGAAGAATAATTAATTGAGAAAAAAAACCTACAAAAAAATCCTTTGGAGTTTTTAATACTCTTGTAAAATCCTCAATCTTTAATCCCAAACCTAAACCCAACATTATTAATGCGAGTATGATAGGTGCTATTTTTGTTACTATCTCCATGACCCCTCTGTTAATAGTATAACTTTTATAATTTATTTAAGATTTATGAAATTACAAGAAGATTTAGAACTTTACGTATAAATTTAGCTTTAAACTTAAAAGCTTCAGTTTGGTAAGGTAAAATTTTCTTAAAATTGAATGAGGATAAAGTATACTGTTTTTTCTCATTAAGTTTTATCAAATCATTTTTTATTAAGTATTTGCATTTTCTTATTACTGTTGCTCTTGGTATTAATGTCATGTCTGAAATAGACATTGCGCTTATACCTGAAGATGAGCCAACATTATCAATTAGTATTTTACTTGCAGCACCATGATCTAGTGGTAATTTTTTTGTTTCTATATTTTTTAAATTTTTGGTTACGTTCAATGATTGATTCATACAAATAGTTCCCCAGACATGAAACGTGCTTAGATCTTGCATGAATTTGTGATACCCAATTACTAATGGTATTTGCATTCGATAAAACCACCGCCAACATAATGTAAATTTTTTTTTGATTAAACTTTCAATTAACTTGACATCAACTTTTTTTGAAAAATGCTTATCTCTATATAAAGCTTCAGCCACTAATAAGATATATTTTGATGAAAGTTTAATTTGATTTTGAGGTTTAACAAAAGCAAAAGCTTTACTATCAATAACAATTTTTTTTTTGTCTCTTTTAATAACACCCTCTTTCTCAAGTTCTAAAACTTTTCTTCTTATCGTTTCTTTTGGCAGATCTAATTTTTCACATAGTTCAGTAATACTAAACTTATCTATTTGAACATATGATTTAGAATAATAATCATCATACGATTGCTGAATATTCATTTGATCATAAAATTGAAGTGTTTTTTCTATAAGTGAAATTATAATCATGTATTTGTAGTGATCATTAAAAGCCCAGTACACATTGTTCATCCAATTCCACTGATGTGATATCCATTCATTAGCTAATTCAGAGTAGTTATTCATTATACTTTCATAAACCTGATCGTCGGTTAAGGTTTTACTGAAATCGATTTGTTCTAAACTCATAAAATTTGAATTCGAGAATATTGACCCAAATTGAACACATGTCAATCTAATAGTGACCCAAATTGAACTTCAGGAAAATTGTTCGACAAACATTTTAATGTATTAATTCTGCCATGAACAATAAAGGCTTTGCAGAGACACATATTAACATCGAGACCCCAAATGATGTTGATGTTGCTGAAAAGCCTTTAAAAACATTAAAGAAGAGAGTTGATATAAATATCCTGAAGTCAAAGCTAGAGGAAACAGAAGCAAAGGAACTCAAAAAAAATATTTTCATTTTATCGTTGCTGATAATTGGTGTTGGGTCCTTTGGAATTTATCTTTCTTTCTAAGAAATTTGCAAAAATCAGTTATACGTGATTAAATAAGTTTATGAAAAATTCAGGTATTAACGTTAAAGAAAAGCTTATAGCTAGATACCTTGAAAAAGATCCACCATCAACTCAATCAAAAAGTAGCAACATAAACGTTCTTTTAAATAGAATTGCAGTTAATAAAAAAAATGAAAGCAGAAAAAAATTGTATTTTTCAGCAGCTGCTTCAACAGGGTTGATTTTATTTGGTCTAATCATTTTTTAAGAGAATATTATTAAATTTTCTCTAAATTAATAACTTTTACTTAATTAATAATTATTGAATCAAATTATTAAACTATTATAAATCTCATCAAAAGGCGGGGTAGCTCAGTTGGTTAGAGCGCGGGACTCATAAGCCCGAGGTCAGTGGTTCGATCCCACTTCCCGCTACCACAATTAGTAAATTGATATGAAAACTTTTGATTTAAGTGTCATAATAACTTCATTTCATAGTAGAGATAAAATTTTTAGCTGCATCGAGTCGATTGAAAAAGGTGTTAAAGTTATTGTAATTGAAAATTCAAATGATCAAAAATTAAAACAAGAAATTGAGACTAAGTATCAGAATGTTGAATGCATTTTATCTGAAGAAAACCTAGGATATGGGGCAGGAAATAATCTAGGTTTATCAATGGTTAAAACAACTTATGCTCTGATACTAAATCCTGACGTAACTTTAATAAATGATGCTATTAGAAAATTTTTTTTGTCCATTAATAATTTAGAGGATTTTGGAGTTATTGCACCTGTATCTCATAATGAAAAATATAATAATTTTAATATTGCTATTGATAAAGTAATTAAAGAAGTTGATAGTGTGAAAGGTTTTGCCATGTTTTTGAATATGAAAAATCTTAAAAAGATTAATTTTTTTGATGACAATTTTTTTCTTTATTTTGAAGAAATTGACTTATGTAGAAGACTCAAAAATAATAATTCAAAAATATTCATAGATCCCTCAATAGAAGTAAATCATTTAGGAGGAACTTCTCATAATTCACAAATTGAAAAGCCTATGGAGCTTTCAAGAAATTGGCACTGGATGTGGTCGACATTCTATTTTCATAAAAAACATTATGGGTACTTATCTGCGACAATAAAGATTCTCCCAAAATTATTTTCATCTTTTTTTAAATTCATAATATTTTTTATAACATTTCAAAAGTACAAAAGTGAAATCTATAAACATAGGTTATTAGGGATTATTAATTCTGTTCTATTGAGAAAATCATCTTTTAGGCCTAAGCTATAAATAATTCTTGTGTTAGTCTTTTAGAAATTTATCAAATTAATATTTTTTTTTTAATTCCTCTACACTAATTACTCTTAAAAATTTTTTATAATTTTCATAATAATCTTTAAACTTCAGATTAACTGGACTTTTTTTTATTTCTAAAATTGATGAATTTTTCTCTTTTTTTATTATTCCAATACCTTGATCCATTTCACAAGTAAAAATTTCCAAGTCTTCTCTTTGCCTTAAGTCAACTATTGCTTTCCAAACATCCCCATTCCATATCATTCTATATCTCGGAACAGCTTGTTTACTGAGGCTATCGGGCATGCAATCGTGCACCAATATAATACCATTTTCTTTTAAAAAATTTATTGAATTTAATATATCTTTTTTTACTTGATCATATGTATGTAGGCCATCAATGAAAACTATGTCAAATTTTTTCTTATTTTCTCTAAAAAATTCATCACTTGTTTTTCTTACATTCCCACCACTACTTGGGTCTACACCAACTTTATTTTGTATCTTAATTTTTGAAAACAACTGATCTTGATCACAGCCTATTTCCAAGTAATCAGAATATCCATATTTATTAATCAAATATTCAATAAGATCCCAACGAAAATAATTTTGTGGGAAATTGTAATGAAGTTTACCTTTAAAATTTTCGACGAAAAGGTTGTAATATATTTTGTTAAATATTTTAGAAATTTTATTTAATCTCTCCATTTTTAATGACCTGGAAAATCAATTAAATTTTCAACTTTATAACCTTTTTTTACTAATTTGTTCGTCCCATTGAGATCAAACAAATTTATAACAAAAATAAAAGCAGCAACTTTTCCTTTTGAAATTTCAACTAACTTAGCTGCTGCCTCAGCAGTACCACCAGTTGCGATTAAATCATCAATAATTAAAACACTTTCATTTTCATCAATAGAATCTTTATGCACCTCTATTGTTGCTGTTCCATATTCAAGCTCAAAATCTATTGAATGAACATCAGCAGGTAATTTATTTTTTTTTCTTAGCATCACAAATGGTTTCTTTAATACAAATGAAACAGCAGACGCAAAGACAAAGCCTCTTGATTCAATAGCTGCAATTTTATCAAATTTTACTTTTTTACTCCTTTCAACTATCTGATTAATTGTTTCAGAAAATGCTTTTTCATTTTTAATCAATGTGGTTATATCTCTGAATAGTATCCCTTTTTTTGGGTAATCCGGAATAGATCTAATAAAATCTTTTAAATTCATAAGGTTAAATTATATATTAATAATTAATTAAAATATTTTAAGATGACAATAAATAAATTAGCAATCATTGGTGGAAGTGGTTTATATGATGTTGAGGAATTTGAAAATCGAGAGTTAGTTGATTTACAAACTCCCTGGGGGAAACCTTCAGATCAGATTTTAAAGACAAAATATAAAAATAAAGAGGTTTATTTTTTACCAAGACACGGAAGGGGGCATTTTATTTCACCTTCAAAAATAAATTTTAGAGCTAATATTGATGCGTTAAAACAATTAGGTGTTTCTGACATTGTTTCTGTATCAGCTGTCGGATCTTTAAAAGTAGACTTACCACCAGGTAAATTTGTAATCGTTGATCAATTTATAGATAGAACTTTTGCAAGAAACAAAACATTCTTTGATGACGAAATCGTTGCCCATGTTTCTATGGCCCATCCAACATCCAATGGTCTAATGAATGCGTGTGAAGAAGCTATTAAAAAAGAAAAAATAGAATATCAAAGAGGTGGAACTTATATAGTTATGGAAGGTCCGCAATTCTCAACTTTAGCTGAATCCAATCTTTATAGATCGTGGAAAGCTGATGTAATTGGTATGACTAATATGCCAGAAGCCAAATTAGCTAGAGAGGCAGAAATTAGGTATGCATCTGTTTCAATGGTAACAGATTATGATTGTTGGCATCCAGATCATGAAAATGTAGACGTGCAACAAGTAATAAAAGTTCTTTTAGGAAATGCGGCTAAAGCAAAAAATATGATTAAAAATTTGATAGAAAATTTTGAAAATCATATTGATCCTAAAGATCCAACAAACAATTGCTTGGATGTTGCTATTATTACTGCACCAGAAAAAAGAACAAAAAAAACTATAGATAAACTTAAAACAGTTGCGGGTAGAGTTCTAAATAAATGAGAATTGAAGGAAAAGAGTATCGTACTATTTGGTTTGATGATAATGTTGTAAAAATTATTGATCAAACAAAACTACCACATCAATTTATCATAAAGGATCTAAAGACAGTTAAAGATGCAATTAATGCTATAAAGACAATGGAAGTAAGGGGTGCACCTTTGATAGGTGCTACCGCAGCTTATGGACTAGTTTTAGCTATTATTGAAAATAATGATCAATCATTTTTGAAAAAATCTGCAGATGATTTAATTAGTTCAAGACCTACAGCAATCAATTTAAAGTGGGCTGTTGATAGAATGTTGAATAGATTATCAGGTTTAAATAGTGATAAAATTTTAGAAATAGCTCTTAGTGAAGCAAAAGATATATGCGAAGAAGATATAAAATTTTGTGAAAATATAGGATTAAATGGTCTTAAAATAATAGAGCAAATTTATAATAAAAAAAAAGATACAGTTAATATACTAACTCATTGTAATGCAGGTTGGCTTGCAACAATAAATTGGGGGACCGCAACTTCTCCTATCTATCATGCACACAAAAAAGGAATTCCTGTTCATGTATGGGCAGATGAAACTAGACCAAGAAATCAAGGGGCAAATCTTACTTCTTACGAATTAAATGAAGAGGGAATTAAGAACACAATCATTGCAGATAACACAGGTGGAATTTTGATGCAAAGAGGAGAGGTTGATATGTGTATTGTGGGAACAGACAGAACTCTAGCCA
Source organism: uncultured Pelagibacteraceae bacterium (assembly GCA_902624315.1). Lineage (GTDB taxonomy): Bacteria > Pseudomonadota > Alphaproteobacteria > Pelagibacterales > Pelagibacteraceae > Pelagibacter. The sequence continues at coordinate 137,384 of CACNXC010000002.1, forward strand.
ATGGAGATGTTTGTAATAAAGTTGGAACTTATCTAAAAGCATTAGCAGCTCATGATAACAAAATTCCTTTTTATGTTGCACTACCAAGCTCAACAATTGACTGGAATATAAAAGATCATAAAGATATTCCAATTGAGGAGAGAAATTCAGAGGAATTATCTCATGTAGAAGGTTTAGATGAGAAAGGAAATGTAAAGAAAATACAAATTTATCCAAAAAAAAGTAAAGCTATGAATTTGGCTTTTGATGTAACTCCAGCAGAATATGTTACAGGATTAATTACCGAAAAAGGCATATGTGAAGCATCAGAAAGAGGACTAAAAAAATTATTTAAATGAAGAATTTAGACCAAAGAAATCAAATTATTGAGCATTCTCTAAAATTGAACTCTACAAATCTTTCACCGCTTCGATCAGGAAATATATCTTTGAGAGCAGAACAAGATAATATTCAAGGTTATTTAATTACTCCATCAGGAAAAAAATATGAAACATTAAAGCCAGAAGATATTGTTTTTATGGGTTTAAATGAAGAAGCAGAAAATAACGATACAGTAAACAAACCCTCATCCGAATGGAGATTTCATAGAGATATTTATATTAATAAAAAAGATGCCAAAGCAATTGTTCATGCACATTCTCCACACGCAACAGCTGTATCTTCACACGGAAAATCCATACCTCCGTTTCATTACATGATTGCTCTTGCAGGAGGAGAAGACATTAAATGTGCTGAATACGCTACTTTTGGGACAAAAGAACTTTCACAAAATGTAATTAAAGCTTTAGAAAATAGAAGTGCCTGTTTGATGTCTAATCACGGACAGGTTGCTTTTGGAAAAAATCTAGACCAAGCATTTGAACTAGCACAAGAGATAGAAAATATTTGTCATCAATACACTATTGCACTAAAGTTAGGTGAGCCAAAGATTCTTTCATTAGAAGAAATGAAGAAAGTTTTGGAAAAAGCTAAAGATTATAAAAAAGGGTAATATGATAAAAGTAGGGGAGCACATTACTTTAGATATTATTGGTACTGATAAAGAATATGATCCATCAGTTTATGAAAGAGTTATCAAAGAGATTGCTAAAGTAGCTAAAGTTACAATCTTAAATATATCAAAATATAAGTTTGAACCGCAGGGCTTTACAATTCTTGCATTATTAGCTGAAAGTCATATCAGTTTTCATACATTTCCTGAAAAAGGAATTATAAGTTTTGATTTCTTTACTTGTGGAAAAATCAGTCCCTCAGTAGCGATTGATATTGTTAAAAAAGAATTTAAGCACAAAAGAATTGTAAAAAAAGAATTTAACAGAGATACAAGATCTCTTTATCACGATATTTACAGCTCCCCAGGCTTACAAAAATCATATGTTGTAAATGAAGTTTTGGAAGATTTTAAATCAAAGGTGGGTCAACATATTGAGATTTTAGAGTTAGAGCAATTCGGAAAATCGTTGTTTATTGATGGTGAAATTCAAGTAGCTGAGTCTGATGAACATTTGTACAGCTCAACATTTGTGGGTGCAGGGTTAAAATTAAATAAAAAGAATGAAAGAGCTGCAATCATTGGTGGTGGTGACGGAGGAGTTGCCAGAGAATGCATATCTAAAAAATTTAATTTTATCGATTGGTATGAGCTTGATCCTGAGGTAGTTGAAGTTTGTAATAAACATTTAGGGGACATTGGAAAAAAAGCCACAGAGAAAAATTCAGTTAAATGTGTTTGGGGGGACGCGTTTCATAGTATTAAATCAGTAAAAGACGATACATACGATCATATTTTTGTAGATTTAAATGATGACCAGTTTTGTATAGATTTGGCTGCAAAAAATATGGACTCTTTAGTAAGAATATTAAAACCAAAGGGTGTGATCACAGCACAAGTTGGCAGCCAAGATAAAAAACCTCTTCAAGTTGAAAATTGGATGAATGTTTTTCATCATCATTTTGGAAATACCAAATTATCTAGGGTTTATGTACCCAGTTTTGATTGTTCTTGGAATTTCTCGTCTTCAATAAATCATTAGTTTTTTCTTTTTAAAGTCTCTGATTTGTGAAATAATATTTTTTTATTAAAGGAGAGAACGATGAATATATTTAAAAAAACTATTTTTTCAGTTTTATTTTCATTATTGATTATTGGAAATGTTAATGCTGATAAAATTAAAATTGGAACAGAAGGTGCTTATCCTCCATGGAATTCTAAAGATGCATCAGGTAAATTAATTGGATTTGAAGTTGAATTAGCTTACACACTTTGTAGATATATTGGACAACAATGTGAGATTGTTGAACAAGATTGGGATGGAATGATACCAGCTTTAATTATGAGAAAATTTGATGCAATTATGGCAGGTATGTCTATTACTGCTGAAAGACAGAAAGCTATTAGCTTTTCTCAAGGTTATGCAGACGAAGTTGCATCTTTAGCAGTTATGAAAGGTTCTGACCTTGAAGGTATGGATACTCCAGAGGGGATCAATCTTACTTTAGGTGGTTCAGGTGTTAAAAAAACTTTAAAAACTTTAACAGGTGCACTTGCTGGTAAAACTGTTTGTACACAAACGGCAACTATTCACCAAAACTTTTTAGAATCTGGTGATGTTGGAAAAATAAATCTAAGAACTTACAAAACTCAAGATGAAGTCAACTTAGATTTAGCATCAGGAAGATGCGATGTTGCATTAGCAGCTGCAGTTGCTTTTACAGATTATGCTGAAAAATCTGGTAAACCAGTTGTTCTTGTAGGTCCAACTTTTTCAGGTGGAGCATTTGGTAATGGTGTAGGAGTTGGAATTAGAAAAGACGATACTGAATTATTAAAAGCATTTAACAAAGCAATCGAGAAGGCTAGAAAAAACGGAGACATTAGTAGAATAGCTACAAAATGGTTCGGTTTTGATGCCTCTATGTAATTAATTTTAGATTTGGCGACTATGATGTATAGTCGCCAATCTATATGGAACTTCTAGCATTTGGAGACAGTGGATGGGGTGACGAGTTATTTCGTGCCACTTTAATGACTATAGCTGTTTCAATTACAGCAATGATTATAGGTTTTCTTTTTGCGTTAATCTTTACTCCATTAAAATTATCTAAAAATAAGTTTTTAAATTTCATAGCTAATTCTTACACAACTATAATAAGAGGAGTCCCAGAATTATTAGTAATTTATCTTTTCTTTTTTGGTGGAACTGGTGCAGTTATGTTTGTTGCATCAATATTTGGTTATAATGAGTATATTGAAATAAATGCATTTATCACAGGTGCATTTGCAATTGGAATAATTTCTGGCGCTTATTCAACTGAAGTTTTTAGGGGAGCAATTCAATCAATTGATAAAGGTCAGTTCGAAGCTGCCAATGTATTAGGTTTAAATAAATTTGGAAAATTTTTTAAAATTATTTTACCTCAAACACTAAGATTAGCTATTCCAAATCTAAGTAATGTTTGGCAGATAACTCTAAAAGACACTTCTCTAATTTCAGTTACAGGTTTAGTTGAAATCATGAGACAATCTTATATTGCTGCTGGATCGACGAGAGATCCATTATTCTTTTATTCATTTGCTGCAGTTTTGTATTTACTACTTACTTTTGTGAGTATGAAATTAATTAACAGATTAGAAGTTAAATATAGTAGGGGGTACTAATGGATCTTGAATTAATGATTAATAGTCTGCCAAAGTTACTAAATGCTGCTGTAATAACTTTAAAACTTCTTTCAGTTTCTTTAATAATTGGATTATTCATTGGATTATTTTTTGCAATTCTAAGATTAAATAAAAATATATTTATCAATAGATTTGCTTATGGATATTCTTATGTTTTTAGAGGTACACCACTTTTGGTACAGATATTCATTATTTATTTTGGATTAGGTCAGATTGAATATTTAAGATCGACAGTTTTATGGGTAATTTTAAAAGAACCATATTGGTGTGCAATAATTGCTTTTGCTCTAAATACGGGTGCTTACACTTCAGAGATATTGAGATCAGCGTTTCAAACCATTAAACTTGGTATAATAGAGGCCGGTAAAAGTTTGGGAATCTCAAATAAAGTAATCTTTTATAAAATTCAAATTCCCATCGCTATTAGACAATCTTTACCAGCTTATGGAAATGAAATTATACTAATGATGAAAGGAACTTCTTTAGCAAGTACAGTCACCATAATGGACCTTACAGGTGTTGCAAAATATATAATTTCAACAACTTTTAAACCAATCGAGGTATTTATTGTTGCTGGTGGTATTTATCTATTTATGACATTTATAATTCATAATGTTATTAAGTTTTTAGAAAAGAAATACAGCTTTAATTAAAGCACAACTAAATCAATTTTTTGTTTACCAAGTCTCTCGTTACCTTGTTCAGTAACTAAATAAGTTTCACCTAAGTTCATTGCTAATTGATTTTCTGAGTCCATTAATATCATATGCATAAAAAAAACATTTCCAGGCTCAATTACATATGGATTTCCGGTATATAACATTGGCCAATCCATCCAATTTGGAGCAAATGTAGTGCCTAAAGAATATCCACATGCATTCATTCTTGCTTTATTAAAACCAAGATCATCAAAAGTTTTTGCGTGAATATCAAAAACCTCTCCAATTTTATTTCCAGGTTTTAATTTATTTTCACAATTCTTTAACGCTTCAACACACGCTTCATGCATTTTATGATGTTTAGGATCTGCTTTACCTATAGGAATTGTTCTAAACATTGCTGAATGGTAATGTCTATAAGTACCTGCCCATTCTATAGTTAATTGATCTTGATCATTTAAAGTTTGTTTTTCTGATTGATAACGGCAAAGAAGAGCATTTTTTCCTGAACCAATAATAAATTCATTTGCGGGATAATCTCCGCCTCCTTCAAATATAACTTTATTCATTTCAGCTAAAATCTTAGACTCATTCACACCCGCTTTGGCATATTTCCAAACTTCACCCAAAGCTTGATCAGCTAGTTCTGCAGCTTTTTTTACATAAACAATTTCCTCTTTGGATTTAATTACTCTTAACTTTGTTATTAAGTCCGATTTATCTTCAACAGAACAATAATTTTCTAAAGACTTATTAAGCTTCAATGTATTTTTTCCGGTCAATCCATAAGCATCATATTCAACTCCTAATTTTTTTCCTTTGAGATTTAGCTCATCCAAAATAACTTTAAGATCATCGGTTGGGTTTGATCCATCTTTATCAACCCAAATTCTTATATTTTCAATATTGGATGTATTTTGTGCCTGTCTTAAATCTGGAGCTCTAGTCAGTAATATTGTGTTTCCTTTTTTATCTAAAATTAATGTTTGAAAGAAAACATATCCAAATGTGTCATAACCAGTTAACCAATACATAGATTCTTGTCTAAACATTAATAAAGCATCTATGTCTTGATCTTTCATGGAATCTAAAACTTTGGATTTTCTAACTTTAAATTCTTCTTTTGAAAAATGAAGTCCCATTAATGATTTAATAACTAGTGTATTCTTTTATTTCTTTGATAGTTGATCCAGTGTGATTGTTAATCTCTAATTTAATTTTTGCCCGATCATCATTTAGAAAATGAACATCTCTTGAAAGCTTAATAAATTTTTCTCCAAAATTCTTATCTTTCTCACATTGTCTTTTATCATCCTCGATAACCCAAAGTTTTGAGTTAATTACTTTAAGAGTTTGGTAAAGTTTATTCAGCTTTTCATCAGATTTGATATTTTCATCTAACTGATTTTTAAGAATAGAGTGTTCATTATTAATGAATTTTAATTTTTCAGCATCTTTTATCTTTTCTTTTTTAATCTCTAAAATTGAAATTTTATCTAAAAGTTCTCCAACTGAAACTTCTACTATAATTTTATTCATAAAATTTAATACTATGTTATCTTGTTATAAATATGTCTAATATACTAATTATCAAACATGGATCTTTAGGAGATATATCTCAAGCTAGTGGTGCTATTCAAGACATATCTGAAAATCATAAAAATGATCAAATCCATCTTCTTACTACAAAACCATTTATTAATTTATTCAAAAAAAATCCATTTATTCATAATGTTATTTTAGACAAAAGACTACCTAGGTTTAATTTAATATATTTATATTTTTTAATGCGTGAAATAAAAAAACATAACTTTTCTAAAGTTTTTGACTTGCAAAATTCATCTAGAACTAATTTTTATAAGAATATTCTTTTTCCAAAAGCAGGTAAGGAAATATGGTCGAGCTCAAAAACGACTTTACCAGCAGGAAAAAATAAAAGTGAATTTGACAAAAATTCTGTTCTCGAAAGATTTGAGTATCAATTGAAAGACTCAGGATTAAGTACATTGAATACACTAAGGCCAGATTTTAATTGGGCTGCTACAGACATAAGTGAAATTAAAAACTTTTATAAAATAACAAAATATATTTTATTATTTCCTTTCTGTTCGCCTCATTTAACGATTAAAAAATGGCCTTATTACAACAAGCTTATTGATTTAATATCGAACAAGTATGGTGAAGAATATAAAGTTATTACAGCTCCTGGACCAACTGAAATCAGTGAAGCAAAAAATATTAATGCATTAGCTTTACTGGATAATGGAAGAGCGCTAGATATTTCTCAACTTACTGCCTTGATAAAAGATAGTTCATTTGTTGTTGCAAATGATACTGGTCCTGCGCACATAGCTGCTCATGTAGGAGCCAAAGGTCTTACATTATTCGGCAAACATACAACAGCGTACAAAGTAAGTATTGAAAGAGAAAATTTTAAACCAATTGAAGTTACTGATCTAAAAAACTTAAGTGCTGAAAGAGTTTTTGAAAGATTATCTAATTCTTTAACCTAGTTTTTTCAATTATTCTTAAGATCACTGGCACGACAAAGAGTATAAATAACAATCTTATAATATGATGAAAAGCAACAAAATCTGGCTCAAGGTCAAAAGCAATCGCTATTACTGCCACTTCATAAATGCCTCCAGGGCAAAAGGATAAGATCAGTGATAAAATGTTATTATCTACAAAAAATGTAGCAACGTATGCTGCAATCAGACCTAATAAAACTAAAAGTATGGTTGCAACTAATCCATGAAAAGAGTTGGTTGCAACTTCTTTAAATGTTTTATTTGCAAACCTACATCCAACAGAAGCTCCCAAAATTAATAAACAAAAATTTATTGATGCATCAGGTAATTTGTATGACGCTATGTCAGATATTTGTAAAACTCCACTTGCAACTAGTGTTCCAGATAATAGTGCAGCTGGAACTTTAAATTTATCAAAAAAAAATATGAACACTAATGAAACAATAATTAATAAAATTAATTCCCAATGGTTTTGAGACATGTAATCAAATTTTTCTAATTCTAAAGCTTCATCTGGGTAAAGATTAACTATGATAAAAGGGAATAAAGTTATTATAATTATTAATCGAATTAAATGAGCTGTAGCTACTTGAGATAAATCTGATTTTTCATACTCTGCTAAAATCATTAATGGTCCTAAAGCACCTGGGGCAGCAGAAAATATTGATGTTTTTTCTTTGTAATCAGAAAATTTTTGTAAATATTTAGAAACAATTAGAATGCTAATAATAATATAAAAAAACATTATAATTGTGGTCCAAATCCAATTAACCATCTGATTAAGTAAATTTTGATCAATATAGTTTCCAATATGTAATCCTAAAATAATTAAGATTGAGCTAAGGGCTAATCTTGGCATTATTACTTGAAAACCTTTTAGGGCAAACAAAGAGGTTGTTATCATCGGACCAATCATCCACGCAAGTGGGACCTTAAAAAAGTCAGCGACAATCGCACTAGGAATAGAGATTACAATAACTAATAAAAATTTTTTTGATAATAATTGCCCAAAACTTTCTCGGTTAAAGGGAATCACGTTCTGCATGTGCTCTATCTTTGGTTGTTGACTAGATTACTAAAAGTATGTTTAATCTATGTAATTAACTATAACAACGAGAGGAAATAATGAAACTAATTAAATCTTTTTTTTCAGTTTTATTCTCTGCCGCTCTTTTATTATCAACAACTACAGTCAACTCAATTGCAATTGATAAACTACATTTTGTAATTGGTGGTGGTGCTGGTGGTGGTTGGGATGGAACTGCTAGAGGTACTGGAGAAGCTTTGACAAAAGCTGGATTTTTAAAAAGCGCATCATTTGAAAATATGTCAGGTGGTGGTGGTGGAAAAGCTCTTGCTTACATGATTAATACTAAGCCAGAAAATACAATCTTAGTTCAATCAACACCACTAGTTTTGAGATCAATTACAAGACACAAAGGTTATGTCAGTGGAAGTGGAACTTTGTCTTATAAAGATGTTGTGCCAATTGCTGGAGTAATTGGTGATTATGGTGCAATTGCAGTTGCAAAAGACTCACCTTATAAAAACTTTAAAGATGTTGTTGATGCATACAAAGCAAACCCTAGTTCAATTAAAATGGCTGGTGGTTCAGTTAGAGGAAGTATGGACCATTTAATTGGTGCTTTAGCATTTCAAGCTGCTGGTGCAGATCCAAATGCTGTAGCTTATATTCCTTATGATGCAGGAGGAAAAGCATTAGCTGGACTTTTATCTGGAGAAACTCAAATTATATCTACAGGTTTAGGTGAATTAATGGGAGCAAGAGACCAAGTAAGAATCATTGGTATAACTGCGCCTGATAGAGTTGGTGATGCACCTGATGCACCTACACTTAAAGAGCAAGGATATGATGTACAATTCGTAAACTGGAGAGGATTTTTTGGTCCTCCAGGTATGAGTAGCAAAGATAAAAAAGCTATTGCTAAAATGTTAGGCGATGTACAAAAAACTCCTGAATGGGAAGCGGTAAGAGCAAGAAATGCTTGGGTAAATATTTATAACCCAGACAAAAAGTTTGTTAAGTTTTTAAAAACTCAAACAAAAGAAATGACAGCTCTTATGAAGAAATTAGGAGTAATTTAATCCTCTGGATTAATTAATTTAAAGAGCAGTGAATATAAATACGACAAAAATTATATCACTGCTCTTTTTTATTTTCTCAGCATTCTATTTATATACAGCTTATCAAATACAAGTTTTTGCGTTCGATGAAAATGCACCATTTAATGCAAGAACATTTCCAATTTATTTAGGATATGCTGGTTTATTTTTTTCTGGTTTAAAATTAATCTTACCAGATCCAGATACTATAAAAGTTGAACATAGAACTTTAGAATATAAAAAAACGGCAGTACTAATTGTAATTGCAATTATCTACGGGGCAACAATTTTAAAAGTAGGTTACTTTTTAACTACATCTTTATTTTTATTTGCTTCTTATTACTTTTTAGGTGAGAGAAGATGGGTTTTAATGTTTTTACTTTCTTTTCCATTTGTTGCTGGATTTATGTATTTGCTTCACGGAGTTCTTGAAATTTATTTAAGGGATCCCTTTTTAAAATCTATTGGAGTGATGGGATGACAGAAGGAATATTAATTGGTTTAACTACAGCATTATCACTTCAAAACATTTTTATGGTGATGATTGGCTGTTTCTTTGGAACAATTATTGGAATGTTACCTGGTTTAGGTCCCATGACAGCGATTGCTTTAATGATACCAATTACTTATGGTTTTGATCCTGCAACGGGCCTGATTTTAATGGCTGGAGTTTATTACGGGGCAGTATTTGGTGGTTCTACTTCCTCCATTTTGTTAAATGCACCAGGAGTTCCAGGAACTGTCGCAACTTCTTTTGATGGATATCCTATGGCACAACAAGGAAAAGCTGGTAAAGCATTAGCTATCGCCGCCTGGAGTTCATTTGCAGGTGGAACACTATCAGCAATTTATTTATTGTTTATGGCTCCAAGTTTATCAAAAGTAAGCTTATCTTTCAGATCGCCAGATTATTTCGCATTAATGATTTTAGGCTTAACAGCAATAGCAGCTTTTTCATCAAAGGGACAATTCTTAAAAGCGATGATGATGGTTGTGCTTGGTTTGATGCTTGCATCTGTTGGTCAAGACTCTCTTTCTGATATTACAAGATTTACATTTGATAATATGAATTTAACAGATGGAATAAGCTTCGTTTTGGTGGTTATGTCAACATTTGCTATGAGTGAAGCCTTAACAATCATATTAAAGCGAAATGATCCAACAGCGGCAGCAAAACAAGTTTCTCTAACGGAACTTGGATCAATAAGAATTAATAAAGAAGAAAGAGGTAAAATGTATAGAACTATTCCAAGATCTTCAATTATTGGTTTCTTGATTGGAGTATTGCCTGGTGCGGGAGCCACTATTGCATCATTCTTAGCTTATGGAATGGAAAGAAATTTAGTTAAGGATGAAGAAAAAGAAAAATTTGGAAAAGGAAGTGTAAATGGATTGTCTGCACCTGAAACAGCTAATAACGCAGCATGCTCTGGTTCTTTTGTACCAATGTTAACTTTAGGTATACCTGGAAGTGGAACTACAGCGGTTATGCTTGGAGCACTTTTGGGATTTGGTATTCAGCCAGGTCCAAGACTTTATATGACCAATCCAGAAATTTTTTGGTCAGTGATAATGTCGATGTATATTGGAATGGTAATATTATTAATATTAAATTTACCATTAATTCCCTACATCGCTAGGATTCTAGCGGTTCCAAAAAATTATTTAATTCCGTTGATATTATTTTTTTCAATTACAGGAATTTATGTAATGTCATTTAATAATTTTGACATTTATTTAATGATAGGAATAGCTGTTGTTGCAACTTTTTTAAGACTTTATGATTTTCCCATGCCACCGCTAATACTAGCTTTTGTTCTTGGTGGATTGATGGAGGAGAATTTAAGAAGATCATTACTTTTAAGTAATGGATCTTGGGAGTTTTTATGGGACAGAACTCTTACAGTTTGTATATTGATCACAACAATTCTAATTGTTCTTTGGCATATCTACAAAACTTTTACAAAAAATAAATCTTAAATTAAAATTTTTTTATATTGTTCAAAAGCATTGGACCAATCGAATTTAGATGATAGTTCTTTTGCATTTTTACCAAAATGTAAATATTTTTTATTTTCAATCATTGAATTTAATGATGAATAAATTTCATCCAGATTGTTTCCATCACATATTAAACCAGTTTTATCATGTTGAATTGCATCTGCAGCACCACCATCAGCTCCACCTAAAGAAGGAACTCCATATTGGGCGGCTTCTATATAGGCTATTCCAAAACCCTCAACTGAGCTTTTATGCTTTATAGATGGCATCACAAATATATTTGATTTTGCAACCAAAGCGTTTTTAAGGTCATTTGTTATTTCTTTAAAAAACATTACTTGTCCACTTAAGTCGAGTTCTTTGACTAAATCTTTTAAATTTTGCTCTTCATCTCCATAGCCAACACAAATGTAAACTATATTTGGATATATTTGCTTTAAGTTTCTCAGAGCCATTAATACTTTTTCATGATTTTTTCTTTTATCAAATCTAGAAACTGTAATTAAGCGTGGTGTTTTTGTTTTTAGCAAACTCTCAACTTTAATTAATGATTTTTTGTTAAGTTCTTGAGCGGGATTTATTCCTGGATTTATTACAATAACTTTTTCTTGTTCTATACCATTTTCAACTGCTAAGTTCTTAGTAAATTCAGAATTTGCTATTATTTTTTCTACACTATTTAAAACTTTATTTATTCTTTTATTTAAAGAGCTACCTTTAGGATGATTAATTTCTTTTCCATGGATTAAACAATACTTTTTTTTATCAGTCTTAATCAATTCCAAACTCTTCCAATGATCAGCTATAATGCCCTGAACTTTATTTTCTTTGACATATTCATTAATTAATTGTGCTTTTCTTATTTTTCTTAAAAATTTAATTCCACCAACTCTTTCTATTGAGAAATTTTCTTTTTTATCAAATTGGTTATGATTTTCGTAGTAATCCGCAAAAACCTTGGTCATGAAGTTTTTGGACATTTCTTTAGCTAGTCCCCACATTAAATTTTGCATACCACCCACCTCTGGTGGAAAAGATCTGGTGACAATCAAATACATTAATTAGTTTTCCACTTAATACTACATCCAGCACTAGGAGTTTGGTTTTCAGGTCCTTTACCAGTTTTAGCAATTTGTTTCATTGCATTAAATAAATCACTATCACCATTTCTTACAGGAACTAATTTTTTTAATTCTCTTAATCTTCCTCTGTATTGAAGCTCTAAATTCTTGTTATACCCAAAGAAATCTGGAGTACATACGGCATCATAAGTTCTTGCTACCTCTTGTGTTTCATCAACTAAATAAGGGAAATCAAATTGATTTTTTTTAGCAAATTCAATCATATTTTCAAATGAGTCTTCAGGATAATTCTCTGCATCATTGGCACAGATTGCTACAGAACTAATTCCTATATCTTTTAATTTTTTTGTCTCTTCAGCAATATCTTTTGTAACTGCTTTCACGTATGGACAGTGATTACAAATGAACATGATTAATGTTCCATTTTCACCTTTAACATCTTCTAAAGTTAAAATTTTATTATCAGTTGATTTAAGCTTAAAGTCATGGGCCTTTTGACCGAAATCACATATTGGAGTTTGTATTGGCATAATGTAATAATATATAAATAATGTTTTACGATTTAAAAGATAAAAAACCAAAAAACTCTGGCGAAAATTGGGTAGCACCTAATGCAGTAATTATAGGTGATGTAACTTTAGAAAAAAATACAAGTGTTTGGTTTAATGCTACTTTAAGAGGAGATATTGAAAATATTCATATAGGCGAGGGATCAAATGTTCAAGATGGTTGTGTGCTACACACAGATCCTGGATGTCCTTTGAAAGTTGGAAAAGATGTAACCATTGGACATTTAGTTATGCTTCATGGATGTACGATAGGGGATAATAGTTTGATAGGAATTGGCGCAGTCATTCTAAACAAATCTAAGATTGGTAAAAATTGTATTATAGGAGCAAAAGCTCTTATAACTGAAAATAAAGTAATACCAGATAATTCCCTAGTGGTTGGTTCTCCAGGTAAAGTTGTAAGGGAAGTCACTGAAGAGGAAAAGCGAGCAGTTTGGGAGAATACTAAACATTATCAAGATAATTGGAAAAAATATTCTAAATCAATTTTTTGAATCTTAAGTTATTTATTTTTATAAAACCTTTTCAAAGCCCTCAAAATTTGGTGCACCTAAATATAAATCTTTATGTTTCCCAGCATCTTTGTGAGCAAGTCTAAATGCTTCTGATTTTGTCCAATTCCAAAAATCTTCTTTTGAATTCCATATGCTGTGAGATGCATATAAGGTATGATCATCTTTTTCCTCACCTTTAACTAAATTAAAATTTTTAAAACCTGGCACCTCTTCTAAGTGAGTCTCTCTGTTTTTCCAAACATTCTCAAACTCCGTCTCTTTACCCTTTACGATCTTAAACCTATTCATTGCAATAAACATATTCCTCCTAAATTTTGCCTATACCAAAAAAAGTACCCGCAATTATTATTAACCAAATTATTCCTTTTATTAAAAAAAAAGAAAAACCACCTACTAACAAATACTTTTTAATTTTTTTTTTCACAAATTAAAATTTACCCATTAAAAAATATGTATCGATGCGATATTTAGACTTATATTAGATATTCAATAACTTGGTTTATGGAACTAGCCAAGCATTTTTGCTATTTTCAAAATCAAATTTTGCTCTTCTATGTCCTTTTGCAGCAAGATAAAGCCATTCAACAGATTTTATTTTACATTTTATTACAGTAAAGTTCTTGTAACCTTCTTCACTTTGTTCCATAGAATAATCAAAATCTTCTAATTTAGATATCATTCCAGATGTTGGTTTATCTGAGGTAGTTCCTGGAGGGCTATCAGTTAAATAGCATCTTCTGCTTATATGCTGGGTTTTTTTCCAAGAGGCTTCCGTTGTAGAATTTTGATTATTAACCTCGCACTCAACCCTTACTCTTAATTGAATCTTCTCTTCCTTATCATAAAAAATTAAAGACGCATTTTTATTTTTATTTAGAATGTTTACTTTTGGTGATCTAAAATCAGTATGAAATTGTAATAGGTTACTATTTCTGTCTGATTTACGTAAAACAACAATCCTACCATCAACTTCATTTTGATTTGCACAGATAAATACCGGGATTCTAAAAGGTGAACCTCTGTTAGTCACAGCATCATCGAGCATAGACCAATACTTATTTTGAATTTCTTCTAAGTTTTCATAGTATGCAGGTTGCATACATTACTTTCTAAATCTTTTAATTAAGCTTGAAGTATCCCAACGATTTCCACCTATACCTTGTACTTCTCCATAAAATTTATCAACTAATTCCGTAACAGGTAACAGAGAACCATTATTTTTTGCTTCATCCATTGCAATCTTCAAGTCTTTTCTCATCCAGTCAACTGCAAAGCCAAAATCAAATTTATCATCAATCATTGTTTTATATCTGTTTTCCATTTGCCAAGATTGTGCAGCACCTTTTGAAATTACATCAATAACATCTTCCATGTTTAAACCAGCTTTCATTCCAAAATTTATACCCTCTGATAATCCTTGAACCAATCCAGCTATACAAATCTGGTTCACCATCTTAGCTAATTGTCCAGAGCCAGCGTTACCAAGTAATTTCATTTTTTTGCTGTAACAATCAATTTTATCTTTCGCTTTATCAAAATCTGCTTGATCACCACCAATCATTACTGTTAGCGCACCATTTTCTGCGCCAGCTTGTCCTCCTGACACTGGGGCATCTAAAGCACCAAATCCATTTTTCTTTGAATAATCATAAATCTCTCTAGCAATTGTTGCTGATGCGGTTGTGTTATCGATATAGACAGCACCCTTCTTGATCGTTTTAAAAGCTCCTTTATCACCGAAAGTTACTTCTTTTAAATCATTATCATTTCCAACACAGGTAAAAATATATTCTGCATCCTTTGCGGCATCAGCTGGGGTTTCAGCCATTTTACCTTTGTGTTCCCCAATCCATTTTTCTGCTTTTGACTTTGTACGATTAAAAACAGTTACATTGTGACCACCTTTTGATATATATCCAGCCATGGGATAGCCCATAACACCAAGACCTATGAAAGCAACATTACAGCTCATAATTTTATGTTTAAAAGTTTAAGTTTAAAAGTAATTATATTTGGATTTATCTTTACATTTTTTTCTAGTTTTGGACAGAGTTTTTTTTTAGGGTTGTTCAATTCAAATATTAGGGAAACACTTTCTATTTCTCATGGACAATTTGGCTCAATCTATGCCTCTGCTACATTGTTAAGCAGCTTTCTTTTAATTTGGGTGGGTAAAAAAATTGATGACATAAATATTTTTAGATTTGCTTTATATGTAACTCTTTTGTTAGCTTTCTCCTGTTTTTTCTTTTCAAAAATTTCATCAATAGTTTTTTTATTCATTGCTGTTTTTTTAATGAGGTTTTCTGGTCAAGGATTAATGTCTCATACAGCAACTACAACGATTTCAAGGTTTTTTACTAAATCTAGGGGTAAAGCTCTAAGTATCTGTTGGTTTGGATTATCAACTGCAGAATTTATTCTACCAGTTTTAATAGTCTATTTACTTACTTTAACTGCGTGGCAAAATATTTGGCTATCTATTTCTGTATTAATCTTATTTTTTTTACCATTTATATCTTTTGCATTAATCAAAAACTTAAACTTTGATTCAAGAGAAGAAGTAAATGATCAAAATCCTGTTGAAAAAGAAATTAAAAATTGGACTAGAGTTGAGGTTTTAAAAGATTATAGGTTTTATATAGTCTGTTTGAATATGCTTGCTATGCCCTGGATTGCAACAGGTGTATTTGTTTATCAATCATTCATAACTGACTCTAAAGAGTGGGGTGAATTTGTTATAGCTCAATCTTTTATGGCCTATTCATTATTATCTGTAATTACTTTGGTAGGTTCTGGTTTTTTGATTGATAAATTTACAAGTAGAAGATTATTAATATTTATGAATATCCCTTTGTTAATCTCAATGTTAGTTTTATTCTACATAGACATCTCTATTTCTGCTTTTATTTTTCTTGGTTTAATTGGCATTTCAAATGGGTTAGCCAATGTTCTAGGCTCTTCAACTTGGGCTGAGATTTATGGCGTTAAACATATAGGATCGATAAAAGCCTTGACTACAGCTTTAATGGTATTTTCCACAGCTTTTGGAACAGCTTTATTTGGATTATTAATTGATAAAGGCTTTTCAATTGAGCAAATAGCAGTGATTTCATTTTTATATATTTTTTTATCTTTAATTGCTCTATTTGTGGTTAGAAACAGATTAAATCCTAAATATATTTAAATAATCCTTGATTTTTTTTATCTCACCTTATAGATAACCGGCATGGCAAGAGTAACTGTAGAAGATTGTATTGATAAAGTAGATAGTCCTTATGAATTAGTTCTAGTTGCAAAAGAGAGAGCAACTCAACTTAATACTGGCATCGAACCTACATTAGATCGCGATAATGACAAAAACACAGTTATTGCATTAAGAGAAATAGCAGAAGAAAATATTAAAGTAGACGATCTTACTGAAAGTGCAGTCTACAAACTAAGAAAACATGTTGAACAAGTTGATGATGGTGCCGAAGCAGACGAAGATGTGGGAGATGATTTTGAAAGTTTATATAAAGGAGAAATTTCAAAAAGTGGAACACCTATTCTTCCATCTAAAAGAGCAAGAAAAGCACCTGAAAAAATTCAAGTTTCTAAAGATGATTTAGCAGAATTATCTGAAACTGCTCAACCAGATGTGCCTGAAACATCTGAATCTGAGGAAAGTGATACTGACCAAGGAGATGTTTCACTAGACGAAGTTTCTGAAAGTGAAGATCAAGCAGCAGACGATACTGACACGTCAAATTCTTAAAGTTTATTAATTACAAAATTCCTTCATTATTTTTTGTCGGTGTTCATCTAGGTCAGGTATGTCACCTCTTGTTTTTTCATCTTTATAAGAAGACATTTTAATTGGATTTCCTGCTAATTTAAAATCACCAACAACCTTATGAAATGCTTTAACAATCATATTTCTCGACTCTACCTGAGGGTTCTCAACTGCTTCCTTAATATTAAATATTGGTCCACATGGAATTTTATCTTTTTCCATTTCATTAACCCATTCACTAGTTTTTTTAGATGACAGTTTATCTTCTAAAATTTTTTTAAGCTCATCCATATTTTTTGCTCTAGATGAGTTGTCTGAAAATTTTGGATCTTTACATACTTCTGGAATTTTAAGTAGGTTACAAAGTTTTTCAAAAAGTTTATCATTTCCAGCAGCAATTATTATGTAACTATCTTGCGTTTTAAAAGCTTCAAAAGGTGCAATTGATGGATGTCTTGATCCCATTGGTTTTGGAACTTCATTATTAGATAGATAACGTGCTATAGCATTTTCCAGGATAGCTATTTGGCAATCGAGCATAGAAACATCTATGAACATTCCTTTTCCAGTTTTTTGTCTATCATATAAAGCTGCATTAATACCTATCGCAGTAAAAAGCCCAGCAGTAATATCACCAATTGATGTTCCAACTCTAGTTGGCCCAGAGTTTGGTTGACCAGTAACACTCATTAAACCACCCATGCCTTGAACTACCATGTCGTAAGCTGGTAACTCTTTAAGTGGACCAGTTTGACCAAAGCCTGATGCTGAAGCATAAATTAGTTTTGGATATTTCTTATTAACATCTTTCCATCCAAACCCCCATTTTTCTAAAGTTCCAGGTTTAAAATTTTCAACTAAAATATCTGCTTTAGATAAAATTTTTTCAAAAATTTTTTTATCTTCATCATTCTTTAAATTAAGTGCAATACTCTCCTTTCCTCTATTAAGAGACATGAAATAAGCAGAGTAATCTTTTATAAATGGTCCAAATTTTCTTGAGTCATCTCCAATTTCAGGTGCTTCAACTTTGATTACTCTAGCTCCTAAATCAGATAATATCATAGTGCAGAAAGGACCAACTAATACTCTTGTTAAATCAATTACCAGCAGGTTTTTTAAAGGTCCATCCATATTATTTCATCTTACATGAGTTTTTGTCGACTTGACTCTTATTAATAAGTTCACTTTAATTGATATATTAAAAATAACAATAGAGGGAAAAAATAATGTTAAAAAGAATATCTTTATATTTAACTTCATTAGTTTTTGTTTTTACTACTATTGGTTCTGCTTATGCAGTCACGCTAAAAGCAAGTCACCAATGGCCCGGTACTCCAAGAGCTGATGGATCTTATGATCCACGTCATGAAATGGTTCAAATCATTGCTGACGAGGTTAAAAAAGCAAATGTTGGAATAGATATCAGAATTTATCCAGCAAAATCATTATACAAACCAAAAGAACAGTGGAAACCTATGACAACTGGTCAGTTAGATATTTCAGCTTTTCCTTTAGCATATGCATCTAAGTTTCATCCAGAATTTGATGCAACGTTAATGCCAGGAACTGTAAAAAATCATGATCATGCATTAAGATTTAATAAAGGTCCAATGATGACTGAAATTAAAAAAATCATTAATGATGCGGGTGTTGTAGTTTTGTCTGATGCTTGGTTAGGTGGAGGTTTTGCTTCAAAAACAAAATGTATTAAAAATCCTAGCGATGCAAAAGGACAGGTGATGAGAGCTGCGGGTAAAGCATTTAACCAAATGCTTGAAGCTGCAGGAGCTGGTATACAAAGTATGCCATCATCTGAAATTTATACTGGTTTACAAACAGGTGTATTAACAGGTGCAAATACTAGTTCAGGAAGTTTTGTGAGTTACAAAATTTATGAACAAGTATCATGCGCAACTCCTCCAGGAAAATTTGGATTATGGTTTATGTATGAGCCAATTCTGATGTCTAAAAAGTCTTTTGATGCTTTAAATTCTAAGCAACAAAAAGCTTTGATGAAAGCAGGAAAAGTTGCTGAAAAATACATGACAGCTCAAGTTGAAAACTTAGATAAAAAGTTTGAAGAAGCTTATAAAGCTGCAGGTGTTAAATTAGTATACATGAACGAAAAAGATCATGCTGCGTGGGTAGAGATTGCAAAAAAATCATCTCACAAGGCATTTGCTGATAAAGTTCCAGGTGGCGATAAGCTTATGGAAATGGCTTTAGCAGTCAAATAAAATAATATATAAAGAACCCCTATTTATTCTTATTAAATAGGGGTTTTTTTATGAAAGAAAAATATCTTAAATTTTGTGATTTTATAGCAAAAGCTTGTGGTGCTTTTGCGGTATTAGCTTTGCTCTTATCAATTTTAGTTATCGTAGAGCTAGTTTTTGAGAGATATTTTTTTCAAAGAGCAATTACATGGCAAACAGAATTAGTTACCATGTTATTAGTTGCATCAACTTTCATAGGAAGTGTGTATGTACTTAGTGAAAAAGCTCACGTTAGTATGGAATGGATTTATGATTTCCTATCTAAAAAAAATATCATTCGCTTAAAAATTTTTACTTCCTTATTAAGTTTATTATTTTTTCTAATTTTATTTTATTTTGGATTTTTAATGGTTGAAGAAGCATTTACCAAAAATTATTCAACCGGAACAGTTTGGGATCCACCTTTATGGATACCATATTCTTCAATGGCTTTAGGCGCTATACTAATGATTCTTCAATATATAGCTGAAATTATCAAACTCACTGACGATAAGGATTATAATTAATGGACCCATTAATAATAGCTATAATCGTTGCAGTTTTTACTTTGATGGTCCTATTTTCTGGAATTCCAATTGCTTTTGGTTTGAGTTTTGTATCAATAGTACTTTTAGTATCATTTGAGGGTTTTCAAATGCTCGATGTTTTTGCTGAAACATTCTTTGCTGGATTAAATTCATTTGTTTTACTTTCAATACCAATGTTTATTTTGATGGGAATGGCTGTTGCTAATTCTCCTGCAGGTAAAGATTTATACACAGGATTAGATAGATGGCTTTGGAGAGTGCCAGGTGGATTGGTTATTTCTAATATAGGAGCATGTTCAATTTTTGCTGCATTAAGTGGATCAAGTCCTGCAACTTGTGCAGCTATTGGAACTATGGGAATACCAGAAATGAGAAAAAGAGGGTATTCAGATCAAATAGCTAC
The DNA here is from genome assembly GCA_902624315.1 of uncultured Pelagibacteraceae bacterium. Lineage (GTDB taxonomy): Bacteria > Pseudomonadota > Alphaproteobacteria > Pelagibacterales > Pelagibacteraceae > Pelagibacter. The sequence goes on from CACNXC010000002.1 coordinate 157,528, forward strand.
CGGAACTATTGCGGCTGGTGGAACATTAGGAGTTTTAATTCCCCCAAGTATTGTCTTAATTGTTTATGGAATTGCAACTGGAACATCAATTGGAAGATTATTTTTATGTGGATTGGTGCCAGGTTTCATGTTGGCGGGTATGTTTGCAATTTGGGCACTTATCCATAGTTATTTTATAGATAAAGATGCTGCAAAAGCTTTGAGAAACAGGGTAAAGCCAACATTAAAAGAAAAACTTGAGGTATTACCCAGAATTCTTCCATTCCTAGCAATTATTGCTGGAGTTTTATATGTTTTATATGGTGGTGTTGCAACTCCATCCGAGGCATCTGGAGTTGGGGCATTTTTAGTTTTTGTCTTGATAGCTGTTGTTTACAAAATTTATCAGCCAAAAAAAATTTGGAACATTGTCAAAGTATCAATGAAAGAAAGTGTAATGATCATGTTTATTATTGCAGCTTCTTATCTTTTTGCATTCACTCTTTCACAACTTTATGTAACTCAGTCCTTAGCCCAAAGTATGGTCGAGTTGAGCTCTAATAAGTGGGTCGTATTTATTTTAATAAATATATTTCTTCTTATTGCTGGTTTCTTTTTACCACCAGTGGCTGTAATTGTAATGACCTCTGCAATTTTATTGCCAGTAATTACAACTTTAGGATTTGATCCTTATTGGTTTGCAATAGTGTTTACTATCAATATGGAAATAGGATTGATAACTCCTCCTGTTGGATTGAATCTTTATATTATAAAAGGCATTACCCCAGATGTGAGTTTATCTGAAATCTTAAAAGGCTCTATTCCTTTCATGATAATAATGGCATTGGCTATTTTAATTCTATGTATTTTTCCTGAAATTGTTACATGGTTACCTGATAAAATTATGGGTAAAGCACTTGGATACTAAAAAAAAAATTAACAGAAAAGTTTCAGTTGCCCCAATGATGGATTGTACCGATAGGCACGATCGTTTTTTTCTCAGATTAATGAGTAAAAATGTAATGCTTTATACCGAGATGGTCGCCACAAAATCTGCAATTCATGGAGATAGAAATAAAATTTTATTATTTAGCCCAGAGGAAAAACCCTTAGCTTTACAGGTTGGTGGCTCTGATAAAGAAGAATTAGCAGAGGTTGCAAAAATTGCAGAGGACATGGGCTATGATGAAATAAATATTAATCTTGGATGTCCAAGTAAAAAGGTTCAAAAAAATAAGTTTGGCGCATGTCTCATGAAAGAACCTGATTTAGTAGCAGAATGTATAAACTCAATGGTAAATTCTTGTAAAATTCCAGTTACTGCTAAAACAAGAATAGGATTTGATCAAACAGAAGATTTTGATTACTTGCATAATTTTATAGCAAAAATGAATTCTGCTGGATGCAACACTATTATTTTACATGCTCGAAAAGCTATACTTTCTGGATTGTCTCCAAAACAAAACTTAAATATCCCCAAATTAAATTACCAAATGGTTTATGATATAAAAAATAAAAATCCAAATTTAGAAATAATAATTAATGGAGGTATTTCTAAAATAGAAGAAATAAATAATCATTTAAAAAAATGTGATGGAGTAATGATTGGGAGATCTATATATCAAAATCCTTATTCCTTAGTAGAAATTGAAAAAGAAATATTTAAAACAAAAAATAATCCAACAAGAGAGCAGGTTGTTGAAAAATTATTGGACTATTTAAAAAAAGAAGTAAGTGTTGGGACTAAAGTAAACCATATAATGAGACATACAGTTGGTCTTTATCACGGTCAGGTTGGATCAAAAGATTGGAAAAGATATCTTAGCGACAATATGATGGCTCGTGACTCTGATTTTCAAAAAACAAAACACATAATGACGATTGTTCAAAATAATGAAAAAGCCAATCAAGCAAGTTCATAATGGAAATTTTAAATTTTAGTGAATTGTTTAACCTTTTGATCGTCTTAGGCATAGCTGCTGCAGTGGCAGGTTTTATGGCTGGTTTACTGGGTGTTGGTGGGGGAATAATTATGGTCCCAGCCTTATATTACGCGTTTACTGTATTAGATTTTGATATTGTTACCAGAATGCATTTATCCGTTGGTACTTCATTAGCAATAATAATTCCCACATCAATTATATCAACAAAAACTCATATGGAATATGATGCGGTAGATTTTAAGATGGTAAAATCTTTTGGAATTTTTATCTTGATCGGTGTTATTGCTGGAACTTTTTTAGCTGTAAATCTAAAAACACCTGCTCTTGTTTTATTTTTTTCAATTTTTGCATTTATGGTAGGGCTTTTTTTTATTTTCTTGAGGGAGAAACTTGTTGATAATCCAAAAAAAATATCTGATTTTATTAAAAATACCTCAGGGGTAATGATTGGATTTATATCTGTGCCTTTAGGAATAGGCGGTGGTTCATTGATGGTGCCTTTTATGAGAACATTTGGTTATGATATAAGAAAATCAATTGGCACAGCTGCTGCAGTTGGATTTTTAATTGCTATAACTGGCACAATTACCATGATAATGGGGGGCAAAATTATCGATAATGTTAACACTCCTTATAGTTTAGGTTACATAAACTTACTTGGTTTCATAGTTTTTGTTCCTGTAACAATGATAATGGCAAGACTGGGTGCAAAAGCTGTTTACAGGATAGATAAAAAACTATTAAGTAAAATATTTGGAACTTTTTTAATATTGGTATCTATAAGATCTTTTCTTGAATATATGTCAATTAACTAAAAGCCTTATTCATTGATTGGTTCCCCATTTTACTCTATTCCAAACTCTTTCATGGAAATAGTAAAAGAAAAGTGGAATAATTGAACCAAACCCCAGTATACTTGCTCCTTTAAATGTGCCTGTGAATATATATCCAAATATCATCCAATATATAAAAATTAACAACCTCCAGGAAAATGTTTTTGCAACCGATCTAATTTTTTTATCTGCCATATTGATGTTTTATATAGGAAATATGATAAAGAATGAATATTAAATATTCATTAAAATAGACTATTATACAAAAACTTAAGTATTCGAATCTTATTTGAAATTGGGACAATTTTTATATTTAGATATCTTAGTTTATAATTTATTTAATAAATAATGAGAGAAATTATAAAAAGTGTTAAAAAAAAACTTGTAGCTAAATATTTAAAAGATGGCTCCATAGAAAACTACTCAAAGAAAGCTAAAAAATTTAAACCGAGAATAAAAGCAAGAATTAGAAAAAATAAACAACTTATAGGTAAAAATATTGGTAATTTTTTTGATTGGATTAAAGGTGCAGAGTTAGTTGAATTAAAAGAGTGTAATACTGAAGAAGATCCAGTAAGGCCAGAACTTAATAATACTTTCAGAAGAAGTTATGGAAGAAAAATTTTTGGAGTGAAGTATAAAGGGGAAATTCATGCGGTAATGTGTTTTGCTTATACGAATGAAATACCAAAGTCTGTAGAAGAGCTAGATATTATGAGTCAAGATGCTCACTTACAAAGTACCTTGAGAGGACAGAATGTAGGAAAAATTGCAATTGCTTATACTGTTTGGTCAAAAAAAAAGGGTGGCGGTAAATTAATTGTTAAAGAAGTATTTAACAAAATAAAAAAATCAAATCATCTCAATAGATTAGTTACTTTGTCTCCTTTAACAGATATGGCTTATAAATTTCATATAAAAAATGGCGCCAAACTAATTTGTGTAAATGAAACAACTCAAAATTTTGAATACACAGTTATAAAGAATAAAAAGTACTAAGAAAAAAAAAGGGTGGCTTCAGTCTCCCTCTACCACCCATAGATAATAATTATTTGATTCTCCTTACGAATCAAAATATTTTTTTTAAAAAAGGATATATAATTGTGCACGTACAAATTGAAATAATTAAAAAACCTCAATTTAAACACATGGTTTATATTTAAAATAATTAAAATAGTGTTACCTTTTAATATGGCTTTAAAAAAAAGAGATAACAAAAAATCTAATGGTCGAAATAATAAAAAGGGCAAATTTGACTTGAATCCATTTAATTTCATCGAGGAAAGTAAAAATAAATTAGATAATTTTTATAAAAAACTTCAAAAAGAAAGAAAAATAAGCAAAGAGAGATCTGACAAGCAGAGGATTATTAACGAAAAAAGAGAACTTGAGAACCAAAAAAAACAAGCACAAAGAGAAAAAGAAGAAAGAATAAAAGAGGAAAAAAAACAAATTCTTGAACAAAGAAGACTGATTATTGAAAACGAGAAGCAAATTAAAAAAAATGAGGAAAAAAGAAAAAAAATCGAGGCTAAAAGGATATTTATTGAGGAACAAAAAATTAAAGACGAAGAAGCTAAAAAAATAAGGGAGGATGCAAGAAAGATTAGAGAGGAAGAGCTCAGATTAAGCATGCTAGAGAGACAGAGAGTTCGAGATGAAAAAATAAAAGCAAAAGAACAAGCTTTAAAAGAAAAGGAAATTAAAGCACAGCAACTAAGAGAGGAGAAAGAGAGAGAAAGACAAGAGCAAATTAGACTTAACGAAATAGAGAGACAAAAAAGATTAGAAGAAGAGCAAAGGACACGAGAAGCAGCTAGAAAATTAAAATATGAAGAAGAAAAACTTAAAGAATCAGAATTAAGATTGAAAGAGATCGAAAATGAGAGACAAAAAGAGATAGAAAGACAAATCTTAAAAGAGCAAGCAGAACAAAGAGTAAAAGAAGAGGAACTAAGATTAAAAGAGGAAAAAATTAAAGCCGAGGAAGAAGAGAGATTTGCCCGACAAAAAGAAGAATATGAAAGAGCAGAGAAATTAAGAAAAGAAGAAGAGGAGCAAAAAAGAATTGAAGAGGAAAAAGAGCGAGAGACTAAACAAAAATTAGAGGAAGAACAAAGAATTCAAGAAGAAGAGAGAAGATTGAAAGAGTGGGAAGAAAAATTTGATTTAGAGCAAAAAAAGAAGGAAGAAGAATTAATTAAAAAATTTTATAATGACAATTCTTCCAATAAAAATGAAACCGAAGAAAAGAATGATTAATTAAATTTTTTGGTCATATTCACCAATTTTACCTGTTTTTTGAAGTAGAGAGTCTATAAATCTAAATATTTTTAACTTTCTATCATCGGATGTAGGACTTTCTGTTACAATTACTAATGAAGGTTTATTAGAGGAGGCTCTAATCAAACCCCATGAGCCATCTTTAAACGAAAATCTCACTCCATTTACTGTCAAAATTTCATCAATTTCCTGATTATCTATTTTAATTTTATCATTTTTAATTTTTTTAATATCTTTTACAATTTTTTCGACTAAAGCGTATTTTTCTTCATCCTTACAATAAGGAGCCATAGTAGGTGTTTGAAATGTTTTTGGAATTTCTTTAATGATTTCATCCATTTTTTTGCTCTGATTATCTAGTAAATGACAAACTTGGATCGCTGAATTGATACCATCGTCGTATCCATAACCTAAAGGTTGATTGAAAAAAAAATGTCCGCTTTTTTCAAATCCAGCTAAGGCGTTTTCATTGTAAACTTTTCTTTTGATATGTGAATGGCCAGTTTTCCAATAAATTGTTTTACATTTATTAGAATTTAATAACTTATCATTTGTATATAATCCTGTTGACTTAACATCCACTACAAAAACTGAATTTTTATATTTATTTGACAAACTTCTTGCAATTAATAATCCTATTTTATCTGAAAATATTTCATTTCCCTCATTATCAATTACTCCTACTCTGTCGCCATCACCATCAAATCCAAAACCTATATCAGCATTATTTTTTTTAACGGCATCAGAAATTGCATTTAACATTTTTAAGTCTTCCGGATTAGGATTATATTTTGGGAAGGTCCAGTCTAAATTACAATCAAGTTCTATTACGTCACAACCAATTCCACGCAAAATATCAGGAGCAAAAATTCCGGCAGTTCCATTACCACAAGCAACCACTGCTTTAATTTTTTTTGCGATTTTATTGTTATTTATTAAGCTTTGCTTATATATATCTTGAAAATTTTCTATTTTTTTTTCCTGACCTTGTCCGTTTACAAAGTTTTCACTTAATGTTATTTCTTTTAACTCTTTCATTTCCTCAGGAGCATGTGTTAATCCTTTCCTAATACCCATTTTAACACCTGTCCAACCATTGTCGTTATGACTTGCAGTTACCATTGCAACAGCATCAGAATTAAAATGAAATTGCGCAAAATAAACCATTGGAGACAAAGACAAACCTACATCGTCAACATAGCAACCTGTTGAAACTAAACCTTTTTTAAGTGCTACTTTTATACTCTCGCTATAAGACCGATAATCATGACCAACGATTACTTTTGGATTAGCCTTGTTGGTTTGTTTTATAATTTGTGTGCCTAATCCTCTGCCAAGATTCGTTATGCCTAAGAGATTAATGTCTTTTTCATACAACCATCGAGCGTCATACTCTCTAAAACCATAGGGGTCGATTTTTAAATTTACTGGCATTATTGTTAATTACTTACATTTTTTTGAATTTTTTTATTGATTTTTTTTTCGTGTGTTCTATAAATGTTCTGTTGATTTGTTGTTTATATAGTGTATTAACGCTAAGCGCACACAACATATAGTTGTTTTCGTACTAATAACAAAATATAATACAAAAATATGAATAAAATTCTATCGCAGGCCCTGAAGAAAGCTGTCTCTGAATATAGCCCACAAGTTAAAGAAGTAGAAAAAAATAACAGACCAGATCTTTTTTCACTTAATAATGAAACTGAACTTTTTCAAAATGATAAAGGCATCATAATTAAAATAGATCGTTCTCGAGACGCTAATCTAACTGATTTTGGTAAAGCAACTTTAAAAGATAGATATCTTGGCCATAACGAGTCTTTCCAGGATTTATTTGCAAGAGTTGCGAGCACATATGCTGATGATAATTTACACGCTCAAAGAATTTATAATTACATCAGCAATCTTTGGTTCATGCCCGCAACCCCGGTTTTGTCGAATGGTGGAACAAAAAGAGGATTACCCATTTCTTGTTTTTTAAACGAAGCCTCAGATAGTCTAGGCGGTATTTTAGATCTCTGGAGTGAGAATGTTTGGCTGGCTGCAAAGGGTGGGGGTATAGGAAGTTATTGGGGTAATTTAAGATCAATTGGTGAAAAGATTGGTAAAGTTGGAAAAACTTCTGGGATAATTCCATTTATTAAAGTTATGGACTCTTTAACCATGGCAATCAGCCAAGGATCTTTAAGAAGAGGTTCAGCTGCTTGTTATCTTCCTATTGATCATCCTGAAATAGAAGAGTTTATTGAAATGCGAAGACCGACTGGAGGTGATCCAAATAGGAAAGCTTTAAATCTACACCATGGAGTTTTGGTTTCAGATGCGTTCATGAGAGCTGTTGAAACTGATGATCAATGGGCTCTAAAAAGCCCAGCAGATGGATCAATACAACAAACTATATCTGCAAGAAATTTATGGATTAGATTGTTAACTGCAAGAATTGAAACTGGAGAACCATATATAATTTATATAGATACTGTAAATAGACAAATTCCACAACACCATAAGCTTGCAAATCTAACTGTAAAAACTTCTAATTTATGTAGTGAAATAACTTTACCGACAGGAATTGATAAAGATGGAAATGACAGAACAGCTGTATGTTGTTTATCATCTCTTAATTTGGAAAAATATGATGAGTGGAAAGATGATACCAACATGATTAGTGATGTTATGAGATTTTTAGATAATGTCTTATCAGATTTTATTAATAAAGCTCCTGAACAATTTAAAGATGCAAAATATTCTGCAGAAAGAGAAAGAAGTGTTGGCCTTGGAGTAATGGGTTTTCACTCATTTTTACAAAAACATAGAATCCCACTTGAGTCGGTAATGGCTAAATCTTGGAACAAAAAAATATTTAAACAAATTGATGAACAAGTTAATAAGGCTTCAAAGGATTTAGCTGAAGAAAGAGGTGCTTGTCCAGATGCAGCAGAATATGGATTTAAAGAAAGATTTTCAAATAAAACAGCAATAGCGCCAACAGCTTCTATTTCAATTATATGTGGAGGAGCTTCTCCTGGTGTTGAACCAATTGCAGCCAATAGTTATACGCATAAAACCTTATCAGGCTCATTTAATGTTAGAAATAGATATTTAGAGGAGATCTTAGAAAGTCACGGCAAAAATGATGATGAAACTTGGTCAACAATAACAACTAATCAAGGATCAGTATCTCACTTAGATTTTTTAACTGATTTAGAAAAGGATGTTTTTAAAACTGCTTTTGAATTAAATCAAAAATGGATTATTGAACTGAGTGGGGATCGAACTCCATATATTTCACAAGCACAATCAGTTAATTTATTTTTACCCGCAGACGTACATAAAAGAGAATTACATAGAATTCATTTTGATGCATGGAAAAAAGGTTTAAAAAGCCTTTATTATTGCAGATCGAAATCAATTCAAAGAGCTGAAAATATCAATAATGCTAAATCAACTGATATTACAGCCAATGTATATAAATCAAAAAATCAACAAACTAACGAACAACCAGAATATGAGGAGTGTTTATCATGTCAGTAACAGATAAAATTAAGACAGAAAAGAAAGAAATAATTCAACCTAAAAAAATGGGATTATTAGTGGAGAATCCTGTTTATAAACCATTTAGATATCCTTGGTGCTATGATGCGTGGTTAACTCAACAAAGAATACACTGGCTACCAGAAGAGGTCCCACTGGGAGACGATGTAAGAGATTGGCAAAAAAACCTATCTCAGCCAGAAAAAAATTTGGTAACACAAATTTTTAGATTTTTTACTCAAGCAGATGTTGAAGTAAATAATTGTTATTTAAGACATTACACAACTGTTTTTAAGCCAACAGAAGTTTTAATGATGATGACAGCTTTTGCTGCAATGGAAACAGTACATGTTGCGGCTTACTCTCATTTACTTGATACAATTGGAATGCCTGAGTCCGAATATTCAGCTTTTATGAAGTATAAAGAAATGAAAGATAAATACGATTACATGCAAGGATTTAATGTAAACTCAAAAGAAGATATTGCCAAAACTGTTGCAGTGTTTAGTGCCTTTACAGAAGGCTTACAACTTTTTGCAAGTTTTGCAATTCTTTTAAACTTTCCGAGACATAATAAATTAAAAGGAATGGGTCAGATAGTAACCTGGTCAGTCAGAGATGAAACTCTTCATTGTAATTCTATGATAAGAATTTTTAAAGAGTTTATAAAAGAAAACCCAGAAATCTGGACACCAAAATTAAAAAAAGAACTTTATGAAGCATGCAGAACAATTATTTCTCATGAGGATGCTTTTATTGACCTAGCTTTTGAGATGGGTCCAATGGAAGGCTTAACTGCACAAGAAGTTAAAGACTACATCAGATTTATTGGAAATAGAAGATTAGTTCAACTTGGTCTTGAACCTATCTATGATGTAGAAAAAAATCCTCTAGGATGGCTTGATACTATGTTAAATGCTGTTGAGCATATGAACTTTTTTGAAGGTCGTGCAACAGAATATTCTAAAGCATCTACTCAAGGTACTTGGGTTGAAGCATTTAGTTAATTCAATTGAAATATAAAAAATATTTTAGAAAAACAAGTCTTAAGCAAAATGGTGTAGGTGAGTTTTTTCTTGATGATGTAAAAGCAAAAAGTCCTAAAATTTTTTTAGAGGTTGGAGTTTTTCATGGTGTTACAGCGAGAAATATTTGTGAATTGTTATATACATTACACAAAGATGATTTCAAATATATTGGTTTAGATTTATTTGAAATAAATGATGAAAATAAATCTGAGGTAATACCCAATACATCTTTTTCTAACCCATTTAAAAAGATTTACTTTAACTATATTAAAAAACAAAATCCATATAGCAAAGAAGCAGTGGAAGATCTTTTAAAAAAGTTTAAAAATAATATTACGTTAATTAAAGGTAATTCAAATTTAATCTTAAAAAAAATTGACATGTCAAAAGTTGACTATGTATTTTTAGATGGAGGACATTCTTATCAGACAGTTAAAAATGACTTAGAGTGCTGTTTAGAAGTTGTTCAAAATAATGGAACAATAATGTGTGATGATTATAATTTTGGTCATTTACCAGATGTAAAAAAAGCAATAGATGAATTTGTTAAAAACAATAAATTAAAATATGAAATATTATTCGATGGTAGATTTGCAAAAATTCAAAAGTAACTATCTTTGGTTTAGTTGAACAACTTTTCTATGTTGATTTCCTTTATAACTTGCTAGTGGCCTAATTAATTTATTAGCAGCATGTTGTTCCATTATATGAGCTGACCATCCTGTAATTCTTGAGACAACAAATATTGGTGTAAAAAAGTCTGTATCAAAACCCATTAAATGGTATGTTGGTCCAGTCGGGTAGTCAACGTTTGGATAAATATTTTTTCTTTCAATCATTACCTTCTCAACAATATCGTAAATTTTTTCAAATTTTTTGTCTTTTTTAATTTTAGCTACCTTTGCAAAATATTTTCTCATAGTTGGAACTCTAGAGTCTCCAGATTTATAAACTCTATGACCAAAGCCCATCACTACTTCTTTTTTATCTAGAGCATTATTAATCCATTTAAGAGCATTTTTTGGACTTTTTATTTTATTCATCATATGCATAACTTCCTCATTAGCACCGCCATGAAGAGGACCTTTTAGACTTGCTATTGCACCAGTTATAGCACCATGAATATCTGACAGGCTACTAGTGATGGTTCTTGCAGTAAAAGTTGATACATTAAAACTATGTTCTGCGTATAAAATTAGAGAAACATCAAAAGCTTTTACAATTTCTTTTTGAGGCACTTTACCAAAACACATGTAAAAAAAGTTTTCTGCTATATTTAAATCTTTTTTAGGTTTAATAATCTTTTTTCCTTTTCTTATTCTATAAAATGCAGCAAGTGCTGTTGGGGTTTTGGCTAAAATTCTTATTGCCTTTCTCATATTTGCTTCTTGGGAAGAGTCTGTAGTCTCTTTATCCTCAAGTCCCATTATACTTACAGCAGTCCTAGCAACATCCATCGGATGTGATTTTTTTGGCATTTTTTTAATTATTGAATAAAGATCATTTGATAAATCCCTATTATTTTTTTCTTCTTTTTCAAATTTTCTAAGTTGTATTGTATTTGGTAAATCTTTATTTAAAATTAAATAAGCAACTTCTTCAAATCTACAATATTCACACAAATCTTGTGCTGCATACCCTCTGTATGTTAAAGAGTTAATTTCAGGCATAACTTTAGAAACTTCCGTTTCGTCAACCACTATACCTAATAAACCTTTTTTAATATCGTCACTCATTATTCATGTCCCTCGGTACTAAAATTATAAATTTTTTCATCTAAACTATTGTATTTTTCGTAATCAACAAGTTCATACAATCTTTTTCTAGTTTGCATTTTATCTATTATGTTATTTTGATGTCCATTTGCATAAATGTCTCGTAATCCATCTTCTACATTTTTCATAGCTAGTCTCTGTGTAGTTACTGGATAAATTACAATATTGTAGCCAAATTTTTCCAATTCTTTATAATTAAATAATTTAGATTTTCCAAATTCAGTCATATTGGCTAATAAGTAACAAGATAATTCTTTTCTAACTTTTTCAAATTCTTTTTCATCTTGTAAAGCTTCTGGAAAAACTATTTCTGCTCCAGCATCAATGTATGCCTTACATCTTTCTATCATTTTGTCTATCCCTTCAACACTTTTTGCATCAGATCTAGCTATGATTTTAAAATTTTTATCTTTTTTTGCTGACACACAATCCTTAATTTTTTTCACCATAGCATCAGTTGATATCAATTCTTTATTATCAAGATGCCCACATCTTTTTCTTTCAATTTGGTCCTCCAAATGAACCGCTGCAACCCCAAAATCTTCAAAAGTTTCAATTGTTTCTATACAAGATTTAAAACCAGTATCAATATCAACAATAGTTGGAAGATTAGTCACTCTCGAAATTAGATAAGATCGTGTGCTTACATCTTGTAAAGTCGTCAATCCAATATCAGGAAACCCCAAATCATTTGCCATGACTCCACCAGAAACATAAACTGCATCATACCCAATTTCCTCAATTAACTTTGCAGTTAAAGGGTTGTATGCACCAGGCACTCTTAAAATCTTGCCAGATTTTAATTTATCAACAAAGTCCTTTCTTTTTTGGACCGGTTCTTTTTCTATAAAATGCATTAAAAAATACCCTTTTTAAAATTTCTTTTTAGTTTACTCTTTTTTACCTCAATATTTAACTTATCAAGTTGACCTGATTTTAATTTTTTTAAATTTTGTACAGCCTTTAAAAATCTATCACTTTCTTTTTTTTCCAAGATATTTTCAGTTAAAGTTAAAAATTTATTAATATAATTTTTTCTTTTGAAAGGACGTGAACCATAAGGATGTGCATCTGCTACACCTTGTTCCTGAGTAATTTTTTTACCATTATTAAGCGTTATTACTACTTTTGCACCAAATGCTTTTTTTTTTGGGTTTGGATCATGGTAATTTTTGGTCCATTTTTTATCTTCATGGGTTTTTATTGATCTCCAAATCTTAATTGTACTTTTCTTTTTTGCTCTAGCTTTTGTATAAGATTTTTCATGATGCCAAGTGCCATCTTCAAGTGCAACGGCAAATATATACATTATTGAGTGATCTAAAGTTTCTCTGCTTGCTTCAGGATCCATTTTTTGTGGATCGTTTGCACCTGTCCCGATTACATAATGAGTATGATGACTTGTAAAAATATCTATTTTTTTTATCTGATTAAGATTTCTAACTTTCTTTTTAAGTTTTTTTGCTAAATCAATTAAAGCTTGAGATTGATACTCTGCAGAATACTCTTTAGTGTAAGTTTCTAGTATCGCTTTTTTTGTTTCACCTTTTTTTGGTAGTGGAACTTTATATAAAGCCTTCTTACCATCAAGAATTCTTGCTATCACGCTGTCTTCACCTTCATAAATTGGACTTGGCGCTCCTTCACCACGCATGACTCTATCAACAGCTTCTATAGCAAGTTTACCCGCATGAGCTGGAGCATACGCTTTCCAACTTGAAATTTCACCTTTTCTAGATTGTCTCGTGGAAATTGTTGTATGTAGTGCCTGCTGGACAGCTTGATAAATAGTTTCAGTTTTTAACCTTAACATTGAACCAATTCCAGCTGCTACACTTGGACCGAGATGTGCTATATGATCTACTTTATGTTTATGTAAACATATTCCTTTAACTAAATTAACTTGGACTTCATAAGCAGTTATGATCCCTCTTAAAAGATCTAAACCACTTTTTTTATTTTGTTGGGCAACGCTTATTAGAGGAGGAATATTGTCTCCAGGATGACTATAGTCAGCAGCTAAAAAGGTATCATGGAAATCTAATTCTCTTACAGCAGTTCCATTAGACCATGCTGCCCATTCACAATCAAATTTTAATTTACTATCAACACCGAATAATGTTGCACCATTTTTTCTTGAATGTTTTAGAGCCATCTCTCTAGATGAAATAACAGGTCTTCTGTTAAGTGATGCTATTGCAACTGATGCGTTGTCTATTATTCTATTTATTGACATTTCAATTGCATCTTCATTTAGCTTAGAATTATCACTTGCAATTTCTGCAATTTTCCAAGCAAGTTGATTTTTTTTTGGTAGGTGAATTTTAGATGGGTAAACTTTAATTTTATGAACTATCAAAATAACTCCTAATTAACGTGATTGTTTTTAATAGTTAAAAAAAAATAATCAATATTAAAGATATTTTGATACTATCTTTTCGATACCAACAAAGTCTTTTACTAAGTGATTATGGTAAATTTCATTAGTTTTTTTTTCAGTATATCCATCTTCCATTAAGATAACTGGTATCCCAGCATTTTTTGCTGCATTTGCATCAGTTTCACTATCTCCAATCATTAATGATTTTTTTATATCACCCTGTAATATTTCAATTACTGATGTTAGGTGTCTAGGATCAGGCTTACAATAATCGAATGTATTATGTCCAGCAACGTATTCAAAAAAATCATAAATCCCAATTTTTTTTAAAAGATCGACGGCTAGGTAATCAGTTTTATTTGTACAAACAGCCATAGAAATATTATTTTTTTTTGACCATATTAGAAAATCTTTGACACCATTTATTAGTGTACTTTCGTTAACAATGTTTTTTCCATAGAAGTCAGTAAAATCTTTTATCATTTCTTTTTTAATCTTTTCGTCTTGCACTTTTCCAAACTCTTTTTTAGCTTGTCCCCAAATTGACCTTCCAAGCATTGCACCAGCACCTTGGCCTACAAGATTCCTTATTTCCTCAGTAGACTTTGTAGGGTAACCAAATTTTTTCATCACATGATTATGCGCACGCATTAAATCTGGAGCCGTATCAACTAAAGTTCCATCTAAATCAAAAAGAATTGTAAAATTTTGTAGCATAATTAAAAGTTTTTTTAAGAAATATTATGTGAATTAAGAAACATGCATACTTAATATAAAGGATTTTATAAATGAAACAATTAAATTTACAAAAGCTTCAAAATGCCCTTCGAAAAAAATTTTTAAAAGTTGGAGTAAAAATGATTGGTCCTGAAACAATTTTTTTTTCAAAAGATACTAGGATAGGTAGGAATGTTATTATAGAACCCTACGTGGTAATTGGTCCAAAAGTGAAAATAGGAAATAATGTTATAATTAAATCTTTTTCACATTTAGAAAATTGTAAAATAGAAAATAAAGTTGATATTGGACCATATGCTAGAATAAGGCCAGGTGTGGTTTTAAAAAGTGGTTCAAAAATTGGAAATTTTGTTGAAATTAAAAAAAGTACTTTAGGTGTAAACTCAAAAGTAAACCATTTAACATATATTGGTGATAGTAATATTGGTAAATCAGTCAATATTGGTGCTGGAACAATTACATGTAATTATGATGGAGTAAAAAAAAGTAAAACCAAAATAAAAGACAATGTATTTATCGGTTCAAATTCATCATTAGTAGCACCACTAACAATTGAAGAGGGCAGTGTTGTTGGAGCTGGTTCAGTAATTACAAAAAATGTAAAAAAAAAATCATTAGCACTCACAAGAAGTTTACAAACTGAGATTAAAAACTATAAAAGAAAGTCTAAATAGTTATGTGTGGAATAATTGGAATTAATAGCAATAAACCCGTATCAGCAACTATAATTAATTCTTTAAAAAAATTAGAATATAGAGGTTATGACTCAGCTGGAATAGCAACCTTATATGATGGATTAATAAATGAAGTAAAATATGAGGGCAGAGTAGAAAATTTGGAAAAAAATTCCTTAGTTCAAAGCATGGAGGGAACTATTGGTATTGGTCATGTTCGATGGGCAACACATGGGCTCCCCAATAGTATTAATGCACACCCGCACTCTTCTCAGAATGTTTCTATTGTTCATAATGGAATTATTGAAAATTCAACAATTTTAAAAAAATTTTTAATTGGGAAAGGTCACAAATTTAAATCTCAAACTGATACAGAGGTAATAGTTCATTTAATTACTGAAAATCTTAAAACAGAAAACATTGTTAATTCAATTCAAAAAACTTTGAAATCTTTACATGGAAGCTTTGCACTTGGTATAATTTTTAAAGATCAACCAGATTTAATTGTTGGTGCAAGAAGAGGTTCACCATTAGCTGTTGGTTATGGTCCTAATGAAAATTATCTGGGTTCAGACTCCTATGCGCTTAAATCGATGACAAATAAAATTACCTATTTAAATGATGGTGAATTTTGCATTATTAAAAAAGATCACGTTGAATTTTTTAGTGAGGAAGGAACCAAAATTAATAAAAAAGTTTTAGAATTGTCATCTACAGAAGAAAAATATGACAAAGGTGATTACAAACATTTTATGGCTAAAGAAATTGAAGAACAACCAAACACAATTAGAAATGGAATTAATGAGTATATTGATATGTCAAATAAAGATATTAATATTTATAACTTTCCTTGGAAAAGTAATGAGATTACATCAATAACCTTGATTGGATGTGGAACAGCGTATCATTCATGTTTAATGGCAAAATATTGGTTTGAGGAAATAACGTCATTAGATGTTAATATAGATATAGCATCTGAATTTAGATACAGAAAAAATAGATTTAAGAAAGATACACTTTATGTATTTGTCTCACAATCTGGAGAAACAGCAGATACTTATGCTGCTTTAGATCTTTGTAAACAAAGCGGTGTTAAAACATGTGCAGTTGTTAATGTGGTGGAAAGCTCGATTGCAAGAGACTCTGAATTTGTATTACCAATACATTGTGGAACTGAAATAGGTGTTGCTTCAACTAAAGCTTTTCTTGGACAAATATTAATTTTATATATTTTAGCTTTAAAACTTGCTTTATTGAGAAAAGATATTGAAAAGACTCATTTTGAAAATAAAATTAATGATCTTAAAAATTTACCAAAACTTGTTGAGCAAACATTATTGATAGATAACAAAATACAAACAATTTCAAATACTTTTAATGATGCAAAGGGTTCTATGTTTTTGGGACGTGGTTTTTCTTATCCGATTGCTCTTGAAGGTGCATTAAAACTTAAGGAACTTTCATACATTCATGCAGAGGGGTATCCTGCAGGAGAAATGAAACATGGACCTCTTGCCTTAATAGAGGAGGGTATGCCAGTTGTAGTTTTGGCTCCAAGAGATAATTATTATAAAAAAACAATTTCAAATATGCAGGAGGTAATTGCAAGGGGGGCTAAAGTTTTATTGATCACAAATAAAAGTAAAGATGAGGTAATTTCAGAAAATATTTGGGAGAAAATCGAGGTTGAAAGCACTAATGAGGACCTACTACCTTTTCTTTTAACCATTCCGTTGCAAAAATTAGCTTATTATTCAGCGCTAAAAAAAGGTTATGATATAGATAAGCCCAGAAATTTAGCAAAGTCAGTAACTGTAGAGTAAAAATTTGTTTAAAATAAACTTTAATAATGAAAAAGTAGAGTTTCATAGATTAGCTGTAACTGCAAAAAAAAATAAATTAAATCACAAAGAGTGCTTGATGCAGGCCTTTAATCAAAACGTTTTGGTAGAAGATAATAAAGATTTATTAAAAAATTTTATTGATAGTTTTGATAAAATAGAAAAAGTTTATTCTCAATTATATCAAGATGCTTTCGCATCATTTTTAATAGGAGATAAATATGAAAAAAGTTATCTTGAATTTGGCGCTACTGATGGTTTAGATTTATCAAATTCTTATTTACTTGAAAACTCATATAATTGGAAAGGTGTGTTATCAGAACCAAGTGTTCAGTGGCACGAATTATTAAAAAAAAACAGAAATAATACTCAAATAATAACAAAGTGTATTTGGAAAGAGTCAGGAAAAAAATTGGATTTTTTTATGTCAGATAATGGTGAACTTTCTACTTTAAAAGATTTCGTTGAAAGTGATAAAACTTCAATGCCAGGTAATACTGATTTAAGAAAAAAAAGTGGAAAAATGATTTCTGTTGAAACAATATCTTTAAATGACGTAATAAAAGAATATTTTCGTGATATTTGTCCATCTTATATATCTATTGATACCGAAGGTTCAGAGTATGAGATTTTAAAATCATTTAACTTAAATAAATTTAGACCAAAATTTTTTACTATTGAGCACAATTTCACAGAAAATGAGTCAAAAATTGATGAACTTTTAATTATTAATGGTTATGTGAGAATTTTTAGAAAATTAACTAGTTTTGATGCTTGGTATATTCAAAAAGAAGATCTTTAATTGGATAAGTTGAATAATAATAAAATTCTGATACAACAATCTTGAGTTGAATATGAAAAATTGGAAAGTAAATAGTTGGAGAAAATATCCAGTTAAACATATCCCGGAATATCCGGATAAAAAAGAATTGGATCAAGTTTTGAATAAAATTAAAACTTTTCCACCTTTGGTTTTTGCTGGAGAAACAAGACATTTGAAACAACAACTTGCTGAAGTTGTGGATGGAAAAGCTTTTTTATTACAAGGTGGAGATTGTGCTGAGAGTTTTGCAGAATTTCATCCTGACAATATAAGAGATACATTTAAAGTTATTCTTCAAATGTCCTTAGTATTAACTTACTCAGCATCGTTACCGGTTGTTAAACTTGGAAGGATAGCTGGTCAGTTTTCAAAACCAAGAAGTGCTCCTACTGAAATACAGGGCGGTAAAGAATTACCAAGTTATTTAGGTGACAATATAAATGCTATCGATTTTACAGAAAAAGCAAGAAGACCAGATCCAAAAAGAATGTTCAAAGCTTATTCACAATCAGCATCAACTCTAAATATTTTAAGAGCTTTTTCTAAAGGAGGTTTTGCAGATCTAAATAAAGTCCATCTATGGAACTTAGATTATATTAAGAAAAGTCCTCAAGCTAAAAAATTTAAAGAGTTAGAGGATAAAATTGCCGATGCATTAGCATTCATGGAAGCTTGTGGAATAACTTCAGATTTTAATAATAGATTATATACAGTTAATTTCTGGACCTCACATGAAGCTTTACATTTACCTTTCGAGGAAAGCATGACTAGAATTGATTCTACTACTGGAGAATACCATGATACCTCAGCTCACTTTGTCTGGATTGGGGACAGAACAAGACAGATTGATGGTGGACATGTAGAATTTTGTAAAGGAATTGAAAATCCCATAGGAATAAAATGTGGACCAACTTCTAAGCCAGACGAAATTGCAAAAATTTGTGAATTAATTAATCCAAATAATGAAAAGGGGAAAATTACATTAATATCTAGATTTGGTCATAAAAATGTTGAGAAATTTTTACCAAAATTAATTAGAGGAATTAAAAAAGAAGGTTTAAATGTTGTTTGGTCATGTGATCCAATGCATGGAAATACAATTAAATCAACAACAGGTTTTAAAACAAGACCGTTTAATGATGTTGTTAGTGAGGTTAAAAATGTATTTGCTGTTCACCAGTCTGAAGGTTCATATGCTGGTGGTTTACACGTTGAAATGACTGGACAAGATGTGACAGAGTGTACAGGGGGTGCAAGAAAAATATCTGATGCTGACTTATCCAGTAGATATCACACTCATTGTGATCCTCGTTTAAACTCAGATCAAGCAATTGAATTAGCATTTTTAATTTCTGATGAGATTAAAAAGAATAGCAGCTATTCAAAAAATGCTATTCAAGCGGCATCTTAGACTGTTGTTTTCAAATCAATATAAATTAAATAATAAGCTATGAACCCTGGAGAAAAAGTAAAATATATATCAAATTGGATCAAGAGTTATGTTGATCAAATGCCAAATAAAGCTCAATCTTTAGTGATTGGTATCTCAGGAGGTATTGACTCCTCTGTCTCAAGTACTTTAAGTGCAATGACAGGTTTAAAAACAATCGTTTTAACTATGCCAATAAAACAAAAAGTAAATCAGCATGATTTAAGCTTAAAGCACCAAGAGTGGTTAACAAAAAAATTTAAAAATGTTGAAGCTTATACTATTAGTTTAGATAAATTATTTGAAACATTTTCATCTACTTTAAATAAGTTTGACAATGAGCATGGTTATGCGAATTCTAGAGCAAGGTTAAGAATGACAACTCTTTACCAAGTAGCTGCAGCTAACAAAGGTATTGTTGTTGGAACTGGAAATAAAGTTGAAGATTTTGGTGTTGGTTTTTACACAAAATATGGTGATGGAGGTGTTGATATTTCCCCAATAGCAGACTGTAACAAAACAGAAGTATGGGAATTAGGTAAAGAACTTGGAATATTAAAAGAGATAATTGATGCTCCACCAACTGATGGATTGTGGGATGATGGCAGAACAGATGAGGGTCAATTAGGATTTAATTATAGTGAGTTAGAAGATGCAATGAGCAACCCGAACTCACCACACAGAGACCAATACGAAAAAATTAGAAATCAAAACTTGCATAAAATGGAGCCTATTCCAGTTTGCAAGATTCCTAGTTAATCAATTAGATTAACAAATCACCAAATAAGGTATATTTCTTAATCATAGATGATGGATATTTTTTTAACAAACAATTTAACAAATAAAAAAGAGCAATTCATTCCAAAAGATAGAGAAAAAATAGGAATGTATGTTTGCGGACCTACTGTATATGATGATCCACATATTGGTAATGCAAGACCTTTAGTTGTTTTTGATATCTTATTTAGAATACTTAAAAATAATTTTTCAAAAGTAACTTATGTTAGAAATATAACTGATATTGATGATAAAATTATCAAATCGTCTCAAGAACAAAAAATTTCCACAAAAGAACTTACTGAAAAAGTGACTTCAAGCTTTTTAAAAGATTGTGAATTTTTAAATTGTGAAAATCCAACTCATCAACCTAAAGCTACCGAACATATAGACCTAATGATAGAGATGATTACAGAACTTATTGAAAAAGGTTTTGCTTATGAAAATCAAAAACATGTATATTTTGAAGTAAACAAATTTGCTGATTATGGAAAATTATCAAATAAAAATTTAGACGAGTTGATTGCTGGATCAAGAATAGAAATTAGTGAAAATAAAAAAAATTCTGAGGATTTTGTTTTATGGAAACCGTCAACTGATGATGAACCTTACTGGGAGTCTCCCTGGGGAAAAGGTAGACCTGGTTGGCATTTAGAATGTTCTGCAATGTCTAAAAAATTTTTGGGCAATGAATTTGATATTCACGGGGGCGGTATAGATTTAATTTTTCCACATCACGAAAATGAAATTGCTCAATCTAGATGTGCAAATGAAACAAAAGTTTTTGCAAAATATTGGATCCATAACGCGTTTATCACAATGTCTAATGAGAAAATGGCTAAGTCCCAAGGAAATATCTTAAAGATTAAAGATTTTAGAAATAAGATTAGTGGTCAGATTATTAGATTGGCTCTAATGAGCACACATTACAAACAACCACTTGATTGGAATGATAAGTTATTAAGTGATTGTGAAAATACTTTAGACAAATGGTACAGAGTCTATTCATCTGATTTAAAATCAATTAAAGTTCCAGATAAAATTTTAAAGCCATTATATGAAGATTTGAACACACCTGGTTATATTGCAAACCTTCACAATTTATTTGAAAAAGCCACTAAAGGTGAAGGCATAGACTTATTCATATCAGCATGTAAATTTATAGGTTTGATGAATGAAAGTACTGAGCAATGGAATGACTTTAAAAAGAATAAAGCATCTATTAGTGAGTCTGAAATTAAAAACATGCTTAGTTTAAGAGATAAAGCTAGAGAAAATAAGAATTATAAAGAAGCAGATAGAATTAGAGATGAACTTTATGACAAAGGTGTTTTAATAGAAGACAAAGATGGTAAAACACTCTGGAAATTTAAATGAGCAAAGAAAGATTATACATATTTGATACAACTCTTAGAGATGGAGCTCAAACTCAGGGTGTTGACTTTTCTTTGGAGGATAAAGAAAAAATCGCCTCAGCTTTAGATAATTTAGGTGTTGATTATATTGAAGCAGGATGGCCTGGTGCTAATCCAACAGATACAGAATTTTTTCAAAAGAAACATAATTTTAAAAACTCAAAGCTAACATCTTTTGGGATGACTAAAAGATCTGGAAGAAGTGCAGAAAATGATACTGGTTTATCAGCACTCATGAATTCAAATACCTCTGCTGTTTGTTTGGTAGGAAAGTCCTGGGATTTTCATGTTGATGTAGCTTTAGGAATAACAAATGATGAAAATTTAGATAATATTTCTGAAAGTGCCAAACATTTTGTAAAAGCAAAAAAAGAATTCATGTTTGATGCAGAGCATTTTTTTGATGGTTATAAAGCAAATCCAAAATATGCATTGTCTTGTATAAAGGCTGCATATGATCAAGGTGCAAGATGGATCGTTTTATGTGATACGAATGGAGGAACATTGCCTCACGAAGTTACACAAATAATTACCGAAGTTTCTAAAGTTGTTCCAGGAAAGAACCTGGGAATCCATGCACATAATGATACTGGCAATGCAGTTGCAAATTCATTAGCTGCAGTATTATCTGGAGTGAGACAAATTCAAGGAACAATCAATGGTTTGGGTGAAAGATGTGGTAATGCGAATTTAATGTCATTGATTCCAACATTTTTTTTGAAAAAAGATTTCTCATCTCAATTTGAAATCAGTATTAAATCAGAAAACATTAAAAATTTAACTGAATGTTCACGACTATTAGATGAAATTTTAAACAGAAAACCTAATCAGCATTTACCTTATGTTGGTGCTGCAGCATTTTCACATAAAGGAGGATTACATGTTTCTGCTGTGCAAAAAGATCCAAAAACTTATGAGCATATCAATCCAGAGGAAGTTGGTAATACTAGAAATATTGTTGTTTCAGATCAATCTGGAAAATCAAATATAATATCTAGATTAAAGAGTATCAAAATTAACATTGAGGAAAGTGATCCAAAAATCAAAAAGTTATTAGACGAAGTCAAGGATAGAGAATTTATTGGCTATAGTTATGATGGGGCTGATGCCTCGTTTGAGTTGTTAGCTAGAAGAATTATTGGAGAAATACCAAGGTATATTTCAATTAATGAATATGATGTTTCTGTTAAAAAAAATAAGTCTGGAGAAATAGTTTCTTCTGCAAAAGCTCAATTAGAAGTGGATGGAGAAAAAATTATGTGCGAAGGAGAGGGGAATGGACCAGTGAATGCATTAGATAATGCTATTAGACAAAACGTTGATAGACTGGCAAAATATTCAAAATATCTTAAAGATTTAAAACTTGTTGATTATAAAGTAAGAATTCTAAATACAGGAACAGAGGCTGTTACCAGAGTGTCTATTGAAAGCACAGACTCAAAGGGACAGAATTGGTTTACTATTGGTGTATCGACAAACATAATTGATGCTTCGTTTAAAGCATTAATTGATAGTTTGGATTATAAATTATTTAAAGATAATGCTCCAGCTAGTAAATAGATGTGTAAAAATAACATCTCATTTATTTTACACAAACCTCAATTGTCAGAAAATATTGGTGCATGTGCTAGAGCAATAAAAAATTTTGATTTTAAAAAATTAGTTTTAATAAATCCAAAGCCTATTTTTCCAAATGATAAAATCTTAGCCACATCAGTTGGTGCAAAAGACGTCATTAATCAAAGTAAAAAATACGATAATTTAGAAAAAGCTTTAGAAAAGATTGACATTTTAATTGCTACTTCAGCAAGATTTAGAAATAAGAATATAAAACATATTAATTTAGAAGACTTAAAAAAGATTAATTTTAAGAAGAAGGTTGGTTTTTTATTTGGGTCAGAAGCATCAGGTTTATCAAATGATGAAGTTAGTTATGCCAATTACACTTTACAAATACCAAGTAATCCAAATTTCAAGTCTTTAAACTTATCTCATAGTTTAATTATAATTGCACAATATGTAGATAGTCTTATTAAATTAAAAAAAATTCCGTTTAAAAAATCAAAAAAGGTTAAATCAGCAAGTAAAAAAGAAATTCAATCAATGTTAGGCCTTTGCATTAAAAATTTAGATGAAATAAATTTTTTTAGACCTAAAGAGAAGAGACCCAAAATGCTAGAAAACCTTAGAAACATTTTTTACAAAATGGACTTATCTGATAAAGAAACACGTATATTATCTGGTGTATTTGCAAGTTTGGGTAAAAAACGTTGATTGACAAAATAATGAGTAAGTTTATAAAGCCCTCTATTAAATGACTAAAAGATTAAACTCTAAACATAAAGTTGACAGAAGATTAAAAGTAAATCTCTGGGGAAGACCTAAAAGCCCGTTTAATACAAGAGCCTATGGACCAGGACAACATGGTCAAACGAAAACTTCAAAACCTTCTGATTATGGAATTCAGCTACAAGCAAAACAAAAACTAAAAGCTTATTATGGAAATATTAATGAGAGACAATTTAGAAATATTTATAAAAAAGCTAGTATGCTTAAAGGTGACACGAGTGAAAACCTAATTGGTTTATTGGAAAGAAGATTAGATGCAGTGATATATAGGGCAAAGTTTGCAACTACAATTTTTTCTGCAAGACAATTAATCAACCATGGACATGTAAAAGTTAATGGAAAAAAAGTAAATATTTCTAGTTATTCTGTTAGAGAAGAAGACTCTATAGAAATTAGAGATAAGTCAAAACAACTTGCAATAATCGACATTGCATTAGCTAGTAAAGAGAGAGAAGCTCCAGAATATATTCAAATGGATGAAAAAAATAAAAAATTTAAGTTTGTTAGAATTCCAAAATTTGAGGAAGTACCATACCCAGTTGTTATGGAGCCAAATTTAGTAATTGAATATTACTCTAGATAATAATTATTTTTTATAGTTAATACCTTTATCATCAAATACTTTTTTTAATTCTCCACTTTCATACATTTCTTTGATGATATCACATCCACCTATAAATTCTTTTTTGATGTAAAGTTGAGGGATTGTTGGCCAATCACTAAAAACTTTAATTCCATCTCTCAAAGATTGATCTTCTAATACATTTACACCTTTAAAATTTATTTCTAATATTTTAAGTATATTTGAGACAGTCATTGAAAAACCACATTGTGGTTGATCTGGAGTGCCTTTCATAAAAAGGCATACATCATTAGTATCAATATGATTTTGAATTAAACTTTTTGTTTGATCATCCATTATTGTTCCTTTGTTTTAATTGCTAAAGCGTGTAGTTCATTTCCCATCTTACCTTTTAATGAATTATAAACCATTTTATGTTGTTCAATTTTACTTTTACCTGCAAATTGAGAAGATATTATAGTCGCTGAATAATGATTACCATCTCCAGCTAGATCTTGAATATCAATTACTGCATCTGGCATAGCTTCTTTGATATATTTTTCGATTTCTTTTAAATCCATTGCCATTTTTTAACTCATATACTTCGATAACCAATTTGTATAATAAGACTTCAATTCGTCAATTGTAACTTTTGTCTTTTCATTAATAATCATATCGTTTTGTGTGATAATACCTAATTCCTCATGATGTACTGAGTTTTTGTTTAAAATTTTTGTAACTTCTTTTAAATCCTTTTTATTCACCTCTATTAAGTATCTACCTTGATCTTCTGCAAAAAAATACTCAATTTCATTTACTAAATTCTTTGACTTATTAATTTTAATTCCCTTATTACCTTTAATGCACATTTTACTTATCGCAACCAATAGACCTCCTAAAGATATGTCATGAGCACTTCTCACGTATCCTTTATCAATTAAATTTAATATTGATTCTCCATTATTTTTTTCATTAAAAAGATTTACCTCTGGTGGAGGTCCATTTTTTTCATCTAAAATGGTTCTGGCAAATAAACTTTGGTCAATATGACCTTCTGTTTTACCAATGACTAAAACTAAATTATCTAGTTCTTTTAAATCCATCGAAATCATCTTTTTATAATTTTTAATAAGACCCACACCACCTATTGATGGAGTTGGTTTGATCCCAACGTCTTTGGTTTGGTTGTAAAAAGATACATTGCCAGATACCACTGGAAAATTTAAATATTTGCTAGCTTCACCTATACCTTGAACACATTCAACAAACTCACCCATGTTGTCTTCTTTTTCTGGACTTCCAAAGTTTAAACAATTAGTGATAGCGATTGGTGTTGCTCCAACTGAAATTAAATTTCTCCAACTTTCAGCGACAATCTGTTTACCTCCTGTTAATGGGTGAGCCCAACAATATACAGCTGAGGAGTCCACTGATGCTGCTACAGCTTTGTTTGTTCCATGTACTCTTACCACACCAGAGTCTCCGCCTGGTTTTTGAATAGTGTCACCCATGACTGTATGATCATATTGTTGCCAGATCCATTCCTTACTACATATATTCTGATTAGACAAAATCTTCTTGAGTACATCTTTTATTTTTAATTTATTCAGTACTTCATTCTTAAATTTATTTTTTTTTGGTAATTTTGATTTTTTCCATTTACGATCGTACATTGGGGAATTTTCAACAAGAATATTAAC
The DNA here is from genome assembly GCA_902624315.1 of uncultured Pelagibacteraceae bacterium. Lineage (GTDB taxonomy): Bacteria > Pseudomonadota > Alphaproteobacteria > Pelagibacterales > Pelagibacteraceae > Pelagibacter. The sequence continues at coordinate 183,591 of CACNXC010000002.1, forward strand.
AGGTATTTTTGCTACTTGCTCTTGATTAAAAATTAATTCGATGCTTTTTGAGTTTGTTGTTTTTCCAATGACTGCAAAATCTAAATTCCATTTATCAAATATTTTTTTTGCGATTTCTTCTTTGCCATTTTCTAGAACAATTAACATTCGTTCTTGGCTTTCGGACAACATAATTTCGTAAGGAGTCATTTTAGTCTCTCTGCATGGGACTTTACTTAAATCAATTTCAATGCCTAAATTTCCCTTTGATGCCATTTCAATACTCGAAGAAGTTAAACCAGCAGCCCCCATATCTTGAATAGCAATAATTGAGTCACCAGCCATCAATTCTAAACATGCCTCTAATAAAAGTTTTTCTGTAAAAGGATCTCCAACCTGTACAGTCGGTTTCTTTTCTTCAATTTTTTCATCAAAACTAGCTGAAGCCATACTTGCACCATGAATCCCGTCTCTACCAGTCTTAGAACCCACATAAATCACAGGTTTGTTTAAACCAGCGGCTTTTGAATAAAAAATTTTATTTTTTTTAACTAAACCAAGTGTCATTGCGTTGACCAAAATATTTCCATTGTAAGAACTATCAAAAGAAGTTTGTCCAGCTATGGTTGGCACACCCATACAATTTCCATAGCCGCCAATACCATGTACAACTCCTCGTAAGAGATTTTTTGTTTTTTTATGTTGCGGGGATCCAAAATGTATTGAATTTAAATTTGCTATCGGTCTTGCTCCCATTGTAAATACATCTCTCATAATTCCACCAACACCCGTTGCAGCCCCTTGATATGGTTCAATAAATGAGGGATGATTATGGCTTTCAATTTTAAAAACAATTGCATCTCCATCTTCAATATCGATAACACCTGCATTTTCTCCTGGACCTTGAATTACTTTTTTTCCTTTGGTTGGTAGTTTTTTAAGGTGAAGTCGCGATGACTTATATGAACAATGTTCATTCCACATTGCAGAAAAAATCCCAAGTTCAGTAATATTTGGAGTTCTCTTAAGTAATTGACAAATTTTTTTAAATTCATCAGACTTAAGACCATGATCTATAGCAATTTGTTCATTAACTTCCATTATTTAATATTATTCATAAGGTTTTTGAAAAAAATTGAGCCATCTTCCCCAGATAAACTTTGGTCTATCATTCTCTCAGGATGAGGCATCATTCCTAATACATTTTTTTCTTTATTAAAAATGCCTGCAATATTCTTTATTGAACCATTTGGATTATATTGGTCTTCTATCTTGCCTTCTTTATTACAATAATAAATTGCTATTTGATTATTATCTTCAATTTCTTTCAATTGATCTTTAGTACAAAAATAATTTCCTTCATTATGAGCAATATGAAATTCTAAAATATCTTTATTAAGATTTTTAAAATAAGCATTTTCTTTGTTGTCCAATTTCACGAAGACATTTTTACATATAAACTCTAAATATTTATTCCTCAATAAAACTCCTGGCACTAAACCTGTTTCAACCAGTATTTGAAATCCATTACAAATTCCCATGACCAATCCCCCAGATTTTGCAAAATTTATAACTGATTGCATTATCCTAGATTTTGAAGCCATACTTCCACATCGTAAGTAATCTCCATAGGAAAAACCACCTGGAAGTACAACTAAATCACTTTTGGGGAGTTCATTTTCATCATGCCAAACCATCTTGTTGTGAAACCCAAATTTCTTGAGCGCAACATCCATATCTCTATCACAATTTGAGCCAGGAAAAGTTATTACAGATGACTTCATTAATTATTGTGTTTCAATAATTTTAAAGTTTTCGATTACAAGATTAGCTAAAAGTTTTTTACACATGTCCTCTACAACAGCTTTTGCTTTGTTTGGATCATTTTCCTTAACATCTATTTCAAAATATTTACCTTGTCTTACTTCACTTATATTTTCAAAACCCATTCCATCCAATGCTTGATGTATGACTTTACCCTGTGGATCAAGAACATCTTTTTTTAATGTTATTATTGCTGAAATTTTCATTTACTCTTTTTTTTTATGGATGAAAGTTTAGTTACATTAACCGCAGATACGTTTGATTGTTCATGAAGAATTCCAAGTCGTTTTGCAACCTCAGTATAAGCTGGTATCAAATCCCCCAAATCTTTTCTAAATCTGTCTTTATCAAGTTTTTTGTCAGTAATTGAGTCCCACAATCTACAAGTATCAGGGCTGATCTCATCTGCTAAGATAATATTATTTTTTCCACTTTCATGAGTGAAGCCAAACTCTACTTTAAAATCGACTAATTTAATTCCAATACCTCGAAATAAACCTAGTAAAAAATCATTCAATCGTTTTAAATTTTCATCAATTAAATTAAGCTGAATAGCTTTAAGCCAATTAAATGCCAGGATGTGTTCTCTGCTTATGTTCGGATCACCCAATTTATCATCTTTGAGACAATACTCTATTAATGGATAGTCAAGTACAGTCCCATCCTCAATACCCAATCGTTTTGTGAGAGAACCAGTTGCAATATTTCTTACAATGAACTCAATTGGAATTATATCAACAAGTTTCACAAGTTGTTCTCTCATATTTAGTCTTTTTACTAAATGATTTTTAATTCCAATTTGATTTAAGTTTGAGAGTATATGTTCTGAAATTCTGTTATTTAGGACACCTTTCCCCTCAATAGTAGTTTTTTTTTGATTATTAAATGCTGTTGCATCATCTTTAAAATATTGAATAACTAGATTTTTATCAGAAGTTGCATAAATAATTTTAGCTTTTCCCTCATAAAGTTTTTTTCCTTTTTTCATTATTTAATTACTCTTCTAAAAATAAAATTTATATTTTTCATATGTTTTGAATAGCTAAATATTGATTTTAATTTTTTTATTGAGATTTTGTTCATTATATATTTATCAGATTGCGCTACATCAAATAAATTTAAATTTTCAGCAAAACACTTTTTTGAGAAACTTTGAACCATCCGATATGATTTTTCTCTAGTTAATCCAGTTTTTGTAAGTTCAAGCATCAACTCTTGTGAAAAAATTAAACCTTTCGTTATGTTCAAATTCTCTAACATTTTTTTTGGATAAACAATCATATTATCCAAAATATTGGTTAATCTTACTAAAGCAAAATCAATAGTTATATTAGCATCTGGGCCAATGTTTCTCTCTACACTTGAATGTGAAATATCTCTTTCGTGCCACAAGGCTATATTTTCAAGTGCAGGAATTACAGTACTTCTAACCATTCTTGAAAGACCTGTTAAATTTTCACTCAAGATAGGATTTTTTTTATGTGGCATAGCAGATGAACCTTTTTGTTTTTTTGAAAAAAATTCTTGAAGTTCGTACACTTCAGTCCTTTGTAAATGTCTAATTTCAATAGCCACTCTTTCAATTGAACCAGCAATAATTCCAAGAACTGAAAAATAAAAAGCATGTCTATCTCTTGGAATAACTTGAGTAGAGATGGGTTCAATTCTTAAGCCAAGTTTTTTAGCAACATGTTTTTCTACATTAGGATTTATATTAGCAAAGGTTCCAACTGCACCTGAAATAGCACATGTTGAGACCTCATCTATTGCATCGACTAATCTTTTTCTATTTCTTTTAAATTCTGCATAAAAAGAAGCAAGTTTTAAACCAAAGGTAATAGGTTCAGCATGTATACCATGACTTCTTCCCATGCAGGGTGTAAATTTATATTTGTTTGCTTGTTTTTTTAATACTTTTAAAATTTGGTCAATGTCTTTGAGAATTATTTTTCCTGACTGAACTAATTGAATATTGAAACTTGTATCTAAAACATCTGATGATGTCATCCCTTGATGAAGATATCTTGCTTTAATTCCAGCTTTTTCTGTTACGGAAGTTAAAAAAGCTATGACATCGTGTTTGACTTGAGATTCAATTTGATGAATTCTCTTAACATTAATTCTCGCTTTTTTTCTTACAATTGAGGAGACCCCTTTAGGAATTTGGTTTAATTTTTCCATAGCTTGTGCTGCAGCTATCTCTACATCTAACCAAATTTTGTATTTATTTTCTTCTGACCAAATATCAGTAAGTTCTTTTCTCGAATATCTTTTAATCATTAATTATAAATATGGAGGCTTTGAATAACCTTTAGCAGATTCTGTAAAAATTTCATAACCATTTTCTGTTATCCCAACTGTATGTTCAAATTGCGCTGACAAAGATTTATCTTTTGTAACTGCTGTCCAACCATCATTAAGCATTTTTGTAGCAAATTTACCTGCATTAATCATTGGTTCGATTGTAAATGTCATTCCTGGTTTGAGTTCCATTCCTGTATTTTTAGTTCCATAATGTAAAATATTTGGTGACTCATGAAAAGTTGTTCCTATACCATGTCCACAAAAGTCTCTGACAACTGAAAAACCTTTTTCTTCTACATATGTTTGAATTTCATGACCAATATCTCCAAGTTTTTTTCCAGGTTTTAAGATTTTTATGGCCCTCATCATTGACTCGTGAGTCGCACCTATTAGATTGTTTAATTTGACAGAAGTTTTACCTATACAAAACATTCTACTTGTATCTCCGTAGTGTTCATTAATGATTGCTGTAACATCCACATTGACTGCATCACCTTCTTCTAAAATTCTTTCTTCAGAAGGAATACCATGACAAACAACATGGTTTAATGATGTACATAATGATTTGGTAAAGCCTCTGTAATAAAGTGGGGCAGAGTAACCTCCGTTATCTCTTATAAATTCGTAACCAAGTTTATCAATTTGTGCAGTCGAAATACCTTCCTTTATATTTTCAGTAAGCATATCTAAGGTTTGGGCCGCAAGTTTTCCTGCGATTCTCATTTTTTCAAATTTTTCTGAATAACTATTCATTTATAATCTTTAACTTCTTTTCTATTTTTATTTCTTTTGAATTTAATCTGCATCTATAAGCAAGAAAATTTACACCAGCTTTTTTCGCAATAAGATAGTTTTTATAATATTCTTCATCAATATCTTTCGCAATTTTAAAATTTTCCATATTTTGTATCTGAACTAAAAAGATCAAGTATGATTTATAACCTTTTTTTATGGCATCAATAAGGGTAAGAAGATGTTTTGAGCCCCTAGTAGTAATTGCATCAGGAAATTCGGCAGTTTTTTTCTCTCTAAAAAGAGTTACATTTTTAACTTCAATAAAACTTTTTTGCTTTTTTTTCTCGACTAAAAAATCAAATCTTGTTTCTTTGTTATAAAAAACTTCAGACTGAATGCTATCGTTGTTTTTTAATTCATTTATCAAATTAGCATTTAGCCCATGTTCAACAATTTTGTTTGCCATGTGAGTATTTACACCAACCAGATTATTATTGGCTTTAATCAATTCTAAACCATATTTTAATTTTCTTTTTGGATTATCATTTTTAAGTAGGTATACTTCATTTCCCTCATCTAGCAGACCCTTCATTGAGCCTGTATTCGGACAATGAGCTGTAACAACTTCTTTATTTATTTTTACATCTACAAAAAAACGTTTATATCTTTTGATTAATTTGCCTTTTATTAAAGACTTGGTAAATTCCATATTCAAATTATAGATAATATGAAAAAAAATACAAAAGTTAATGCTGCTATATTAATTATTGGAAATGAAATCCTTTCAGGCCGAACTCAAGATACAAATACAAGCACCTTAGCGGTATGGCTAAATTCACTTGGAGTTCAGGTAAATGAAGTAAGAGTGATACCAGATACAAAAAAAACTATAATTGAAAATTTAAATGTTTTAAGAAAAAATAATGATTATGTTTTTACAACTGGTGGTATTGGTCCAACACATGATGATATTACCGCTGAGTCTGTTTCAGAAGCTTTTGGATTAAAATATGAAATTCATCCAGAAGCTTTTAAAATATTAGAAAGTTATTATAAACCAGGAGAATTCAATGAAGGTAGACAGAAAATGGTTTGGATGCCACATAATGCAAAATTAATTTTAAATCCAACGAGTGGGGCACCAGGATTTAGTATTGAAAATGTGTTTTGTTTACCTGGTGTTCCGTCGATATTAAAATCAATGTTAGGAAGTTTAAAACAAAAAATTGTGGGAGGTGATCCAATATTAAGCCACACAATAAGTTTAAGAACTGTAGAAAGCGAAATTGCAAAGTCTTTATCAAAAGTTCAAGATCAAAATAAAGATGTTGAAATTGGAAGCTATCCTTTTTTCCATGCAGGAAAACTTGGAGTCTCCATAGTACTTCGATCTGAGCAGCAATCAAAAATAGATAGTTGTAATGCTCAGATTTTAGATTTTATAAAAGAAAAAAAAATTGAAATAGTAGATCGATAAATGCTTTATTTTGCATATGGAAGTAATCTTCATCATTTTCAAATGAAAAGAAGATGTAAAGATAGTATTTTTATAAAAAAAATAAAATTAAAAAATTTTAGATTAACATTTAGAAGTAAATACAGGGCAGCAGATATAGAACCAAAAAAAAATTCAATTGTACCAGGTGGACTTTTTGAAATATCAAAAAGTGATGAAAAAAAACTTGATGTTTATGAGGACTTTCCCAAATTATATAAAAAGTATTATTTTTTATATTACGGAAAAAAGGTTATGACTTATACGATGACCAATAAAACACCTTTTAGATTTCCAACTGAAAGGTATCTTAATGTAGTAAAACGTGGTTATAAAGATTGTAAACTTGATTTTATTTATTTAAAAAAAGCACTTATCAAATGAAGAAATGAGTCATGATTTAAAAAAAAATAAACTTTTAAAAAAAATTTTAGGAGCGCTAGGTTTTAAAGTTTTCCAAAAGAAACAATAAAAACTGAGCGATTTATTGAGTCTGCATCTTTCAATAGTGGTGATTTAATAAAACTTCTTAAAAAGATTCTTTCATTTTAATAAATTTTTTAACAATTTTGATTAAATAAATGGCCTCGTGAGCACAATTATTGACGTTATTTCTTATTAAAAATCCTCTATTTTTGAGTTAAATTACTTTAGTTAATTAACACAATATTAATCATACGAGCTGAAAATATAAGAATGAGATTATTAGTTTTATTGTTATTTTTTATTTCTTTTTTAAACGTATCTAATGCTCAAACAGTTGTTTTCAATAATATCAAAGAATTAAACTCTTGTATTAGTGGTTATGAAAGTTTTGATGATTATAAATCCAAACTCAAAAGTTGTTATGAGAAGAAAAATATTCAAGTAGATAATAAAACTCTTAATTCAATTTCTAATCAAACTGAAGTAATTAAAAAATCTGGATTTGATTTACAAACAAAATCTTATACACAAAATATATTTGATCTAAAGAAATATATATCAAAAAATCCTGATAAAATTTATGGAATTACAGAGGATATAAATCAACTCTATAATAATAATTTAATTAATACTAATTTTAAAAATAATTTTTTATTTCAATCCTATAATTCATTTTCATTTGAAGCTTTAAGAATTGCAAATACACAAAGTATATTTGATCAAATAAAAGAATTATCTCAGAAAATTGCAGAAGCTTATAAAGAGGGTGAAACTATTAGAAAAAAAGCAACAAATGTTTTTAAATTAGTCCAAACTCAAATTGCTAACAATCCAGCTATTTCAAATCATATTGCAGCTGCGGTTACATCAACAACATCTAAATTTTTAATAGAGCAAGCTGGGTTAGTGGGCGGTAATAATGTGCCTCTCACTCCTGTAACACTTGAAATAGATCAAAGTTCATTAGCAGAAAACTCGTCAGACGTAATCACTCTTACAGCAACGATCGATGAAGATCTCCCTGAAGATATTATAATAGTTTTTTCTCCAGGTGGTAGTGCTACAGAAGGTTCTGATTATGAAGAAATACCCAACATTACAATTAGCGCAGGATCCTTAACTGGTACTAGCAGTTTTTCTTTGACTGATGATAGTGTTTATGAGGGCGATGAAAGTATTTCATTTAGTGTTGACACAGCTTCATCCACAGGTGAATTTGTTATTTTTAGTGCACCAACATTTACCATTACTGAAAATGAAAGTGCACCAACTGTAACGTTAGCAACTTCAGCAACTTCAATTGCTGAAAATGCAGGATCGTCTTTAACTTTAACAGCTACAATTTCACAAGTAGCTGATGAAGATGTAACTGTAAATCTTGGTGCTGCAGGAACGTCAACGAATGGAACTGACTATGGTAGTTTAACAAGCATCACTGTTTCTGCAGGGGCTACAACAGGAACAGTGTCCTTTACACCAACTGATGATACTATCTATGAAGGAAACGAGACAGCTATAATTTCTATCTCAACTATATCTGGTGCAGATGCAACAGAAAGTGGATCACAATCTGTAACAATAACCATTGTTGAAAATGACAGTACTCCTGTTGTCACACTATCAACATCAGCAACTTCAATAGCTGAAAACGCAGGATCATCTTTAACTTTAACTGCAACTTTATCTAATGCAACAACAGAAGATGTAACAGTTGGCATAAGTACCAGTGGAACTGGAACTGAGGGAACGGACTATAGTACAATTTCTGACATTACTATTTCTGCAGGTGATACAACAGGAACGGCATCGTTTACTCCAACTGATGATAGTGTTTATGAAGGAAATGAAACTGGTATTGTTGCAATTGATACTGTTTCAGGAGGATCAGCAAATGAAAGTGGTACTCCACAAGAAGTAACTATAACTATTACTGATAACGAAAGTGCACCAACAGTAACATTGTCTACTTCAGCTTCTAGTATCGCTGAGAACGCAGGATCTTCATTAACTTTAACAGCAACTTTATCTAATGCTACAACAGCAGATGTAACAGTTGGTATAA
>CACNXC010000003.1 GCA_902624315.1 uncultured Pelagibacteraceae bacterium
GAAAATATTAAAGACAGTGTCATAACTCAAATTGATGCAAAAACAAAATTACAAGAATTCTCTTTAAAAAGATTTAAAAAATTACCTATTTATAAACTTATTTCAAATACTGGACCAAGACATAAACCTCTTTTTAAGGTTGGTGTAAAATTAATTGATACCAAGTTTTTTTTAGCAGAAGGTAGCTCAAAAAAAGATGCTGAGCAAAATGCTGCTATTAAATGTTTACAAAACCAAAGTAAATTATGATTTGGGACGATATTGGATTTCTATTAAATAAAAATAGATATAATGAAAATTCATTAATATCCGAAATTTATACTAAAAATTTTGGTAAAATGAGCGGAATTATTTTCGGTGGAACTTCAAAAAAAATTAAGAATTATCTTCAAATAGGAAATAAACTGTATGTAAATTATAATTCTAAAAATGAAAATAGCATGGGTTATTTTAAAGTAGAGATTCAAGAAGCTTTATCTCCATTATATTTTGATAATCATCAAAAATTAACTTGTATTTCCTCAGCCATGAATTTGGTTAAATTACTTACAGCTGAGTCTCAAAAAAATGCAAAAATATTTTCTTTGTTAGAAGAATTTTATGTTCTATTAAACACTAAAGACTGGATAAAAAATTATATCTTTTGGGAGTTGGAATTATTCAAATCTTTAGGCTATGACTTAAATTTTGAGAATTTAGTAAATGAAAAAATTATTGGTGATCAAAAACAATATATATCGAAGTCATCAAAAGAAAAAAGAATTATACCTAATTTTTTAATAGAAAAAAATAACTCAACTGAAGATATAGGATCTTTACTAACAGGTCTTAAATTGTTAAGTGATTATCTTGAAAAGTCAATTTTAAAGCCAAATAACCTAAACCAACCAATCAGCAGATTACAATTTATAAATACTTTAAAATAATTATTTAATAATTTGGTCTAATCTATCAGCGTAATAACTAACAATCGCGTTTGCTCCAGCTCTCTTAAACGAAATAAGACTTTCTAAAATAATATTTTTGTCAGTCAAATTATTTCTAATTCCATGCTCTAATAAAGAATATTCACCTGAGACTTGATATGCCATAACTGGAATCTTAAAGTTTTCTTTAACTTTTTTTATAATATCAAGATATGGTAGACCTGGTTTAACCATAACCATATCAGCTCCTTCTTTAATATCCATAGCAACCTCTCTTAAGGCTTCATCACTATTTCTATAATCCATTTGATAATTTTTTTTATTTCCTTTTAATGAGTTTTTTGAACCAACTGCATCTCTAAAAGGACCATAAAAACTTGACGCATATTTAACAGCATAAGAAAGTATTTGTGTCATTTTAAGATTATGTTTGTCTAGATATTTTCTAATTTGACCAATTCGACCATCCATCATGTCAGATGGTGCTAAAACATCACAACCCATTTGTGCCTGCAACAAAGATTGATCTAACAAAATTTTTATGGTTTCGTCATTTAACACATATTTGTTTTGTAAGAGTCCATCATGGCCATGTGAGGTATATGGATCTAATGCAACATCACACATTATTCCAATCTCATTCTTATAAGTTTTTTTTATTATCTGTAGAGCTCTACAAACCAGATTATTTTCGTTAAGAGCCTCGGTACCTAGGTCGTTTTTTTTTCTTTTTTCAGTGTATGGAAACAATGCAATCATAGGTATGTCTTTTTTAATTGCTCTATCTACTAGATTATTTAATTTATCTAAAGTGTATCTGTAAACACCTGGCATTGATTTAATAGATTGCTTTTTATTTTTTCCTTCAATCAAAAATATTGGTAATATAAAATCACTAGGGGTTAGGTTATTTTCCTCAATTAAGCGTCTAGACCAATCACTTTTACGGCTGCGTCTCATTCTTAAACTGGGATATTTTCCTGTAATCATGTTAAATTTCTATAATTAATGCGACAAATGTTATATACAAATATATCTTAAAAAAGATAATAAACAATGTTAGGAGACAAATTATCTTATGAATTTAAATTTTAATGACTTTCGAAAGCAAGATGTCAAATTTGACATATCTGAACTTAAAAAAGCATACAATGATGTTTTAGCTATAAGAGGTTTTACTGGTGTAGATGGTATTTCAAATTTTGGAGCCATATCACTAACTCAAATACCAGGTGATCCAGAATCAATTAAAGGTAATAAAGCTAGAGGAGTATTTTGGACTAAACCAGACTCATCTGGAAAAGAGGCTATGCGAGATGTAATGATAAATGAGTCAGCATATTCTGAATTTATAGAAGATTATAAAAATACATATTTTAAAGAAGTCTTTGATGTTCTATCCTCTAAATACAAACTAGGAAGAGTAAGAGTTTTATTAAAAGAGCCAAGATCGACTTTAAGCTGGCATAGAGACCCAGAACCAAGGCTTCATATTCCTATAATTACAAATCCTGGATCAATAATGGTTATTGATAATGTAGCAAAGCATATGCCTGCAGATGGATCTGTTTGGATAACAAACAATTTAAAGTATCATAATTTTTTTAATGGTGGGGAAGAAAATAGAATCCACTTAGTTGCATGCGTTTTAGATTATAAATTTAATTAATTTGAAAAAAATATTTATTTCTTCAGATCACGCTGGATATAATTTGAAAGAGCAAATTAAAAAAAGATTTCTAAAAAAATACAATTTTCATGATCTTGGGACTGATAATTCAAAGGTTTCGGTAAATTATCCATTTTATGCTCATAAATTATGTAAAAAGGTCAGTGTTAACTCCAAAAATATGGGTATTTTAGTTTGTGGTTCAGGCATGGGTATGTCTATGGCTGCAAATAAACATAAAAAAATTAGAGCTGCGATGTGTTATTCGGTAAAAAACACAAAATTATCTAGATTGCATAACAATGCTAATATTATAACATTAGGATCTAGATTGACAAAAAAAAATACTGCCTTTAAATGTATTGAAGCTTTCATTAGTACTAAATTTGAGGGTGGTAGACATAAAAAAAGAGTAAAAAAAATATAGGAAAAATATGTCAAGTGAAACAAAATATATAAATTCTTCTTACCAGGATTTTTTTGAAAAAAGTCTTTCAAAATCTGATCCAGATTTATTTAAGGCAATAAATGATGAGTTAATTAGACAACAAAACCATATTGAGTTAATAGCTTCTGAAAATATAGTTTCACAAGCTGTGTTAGAAGCTCAAGGGTCAGTTCTTACAAATAAATATGCAGAAGGATATCCAGGTAAAAGATATTACAATGGTTGTGAACATGTTGATGTAGCAGAACAACTGGCACTTGAAAGAATAAAAAAACTTTTCAATTGTAAGTATGCAAATGTTCAACCTCATTCAGGTGCTCAAGCAAATGGTGCTGTATTTTTGGCTTTGTTAAAACCAAACGACACTTTTATGGGTATGAGCTTAAACTCAGGAGGTCACATAACTCATGGATTGAAAATTTCAATGTCAGGTAAATGGTTTAATGCAATAAGTTATGACGTAGATAAAAAATCTGAATTAATTGATTATGATAATGTTGAGAAACTTGCTCTAGAACATAAACCAAAGTTAATTATTGCAGGTGGTAGTGCGTATTCAAGAGTAATTGATTTTAAAAGATTTAGAGAAATAGCTGATAAAGTTGGTGCATATCTTATGGTAGATATGGCCCATTTTTCTGGTTTAGTAGCCGGCAAAGGATACCCAAATCCTTGTGACTATGCACATGTCGTAACATCCACAACACATAAAGTATTTAGAAGTGCACGTGGTGGAATTATTTTATCGAATGATTTAGATCTTGGAAAAAAATTTGATACAGCTGTTTTTCCTGGTTATCAAGGTGGTCCTTTAATGCATATCATTGCCGCTAAAGCTGCAGGTTTTTTTGAAGCATTAAAACCTGAATTTCAAACTTACATAAAAAATGTTTTAGCAAACGCTAAAATGTTAGCAGAGACTCTAAAAAATAATGGATTTAAGATTTACTCAGGTGGTACTGATACACATTTAATGTTAGTTGACTTGAGACCTTTTGGTGTAAAAGGAAATATAGCTTCTGAGAGTTTATGTAGAGCCAATATTACTTGTAATAAAAATGGGATCCCGTTTGATACAGAAAAACCAATGATAACTTCTGGTATAAGACTTGGTTCACAAGCTGCTACAACAAGAGGATTTGGCTTAAAAGAATTTGAAAAAGTTGGTGAATTAATAACTAAAGTAATAAAAGGATTATCCAAAAATCCAGAGGACAACAGTCAAATAGAGGAAGAAGTTAGGAAAGAAGTAATTGATTTATGCTCTTCATTTCCGATTTATAAAAATTTGAATAGATGATTTGTTCAATATGTAAGAAAGGTGAGACCTCAGTTGTAGACTCACGTCCAACAGAGGATGGTACCGCTATACGTAGAAGAAGATTGTGCGTATGTGGTGCGAGATTTACTACATTTGAAAGAGTACAATTTAGAGAATTAATGGTAGTAAAAAAAAATGGAAGAAAATCTGCTTTTGATAGAGATAAACTTGCAAAATCAATTTATATTGCTCTTAAAAAAAGACCTTTAGATACTGAAACTGTTGAAAAATTTATAAGTCGGATCTCTAGATCGCTTGAGGAACTCGGCCAAAATGAAATTTCGAGTAATACAATTGGAACAATGGTCATGGAAGGTTTGAAAGAACTTGATCCAGTTGCTTATGTTAGGTTTGCTTCTGTTTATAGAAACTTCAGAGAAGAACAAGATTTCGTGCAATTTGTGGACAAACTAGATGTCTACAAAAAAAGATAAATTTTCAACTCAAGATAAAAATTTTATGAAATTAGCTTTAAATTTGGCTAATGCGCGAAGAGGTTTAACAGGAAACAATCCATCGGTTGGATGTGTAATTGTGAAGAATAATAGAATAATATCTATAGGACAAACAGGCTATAATGGCAGACCTCATGCTGAACATAACGCTATTTTAAATTGTTCAGAAAATTTAAAAAACTCAAAAATGTATGTTACTTTAGAACCATGTAGTCATTATGGAAAAACTCCACCCTGTACCAAAAATATTATAAAGAATAAAATTGGAGAAGTTTATTATTCTATGGACGACATTGATTTAAAAGTAAAAGGCAAGAGTTATTCAATATTAAGAAAAAATAACATTAGAGTTAAAAAGGGGCTTCTAAAAAAAAATGCAGAAAATTTATACAGGTCTTATTTTTTTAATAGAAAAAAGAATCTACCATATGTAATTGGAAAAATTGCAGTATCAAAAAATAAGATAATTTACAGCGAAATATCAAAGAGAATTACTGATAAAACATCTGATAAATTGACTCATTATTTAAGATTAAAAAGTGATGGTATAATGATTTCTGGCAAAACACTAAATATCGATAATCCAAAACTAAATTGTAGGTTGGAGGGTTTTAATCAATTTTCCCCAAAAAGAATTATTTTAGACAGAAATCTAGAAATAAATTTGAAAAGTTTTATAGCTAAATCAATTAAAAATGAAAATACTATAATTTTCCATAATTCCAACGATAAATCAAAAATAAAACTTTTAAAAAAGAGAGGAACTATTCTAATAAAACGATCTACAGATAAATACAAAAATTTAGATCTAAAAAAAATTCTAAAAGATTTATATAAAATGGAAATAAGAAATCTATTGGTAGAAGGTGGAGATATATTAACAAAAAATTTCCTTCAAAAGAAACTATTTAATGAATTTTATATGTTTAGAAGTTCAAAAAATTTATCTAAAAACAAAAAACATGTTAATTTTACCTCTTTCAGCATTTTAAATACCAAATATAATAAACATAAGATAAACTCAAAATTAGCTACCGATAAATTAACTATTTACAAAAATTGAAATGTTTAATGGAATTATTTTCAACAAAGGTTTAATAACAAAAATAATTAAAAGACCTCAAGGAATTAATATTTTTGTAAAATCTAATCTAAAATTAGGTTTAAAAGATATAGGTGTTTCTATAGCCTGTGATGGAGTTTGTCTTACTCTTATTTCGATAAAAAAAAGGATTATGGAATTTTATTTATCAAATGAAACTATAAAAAGATCAAAATTTAAATACATAAAGTTAAATGATAGAATTAATCTAGAACTTCCCCTTAAATATGGTCAAAAAATTTCAGGGCATATTTGCCAAGGACATGTTGACACTGTTGGAAAAATATTATCAGTAAAAAAAATTGATAAATCTTATCTATTTGATTTTGAAATTATTAAAAAAGAGAGAAAAAATATAATCGAAAAAGCTTCAATTAGTATAAATGGTATATCATTAACAATTTCTAAAGTGACAAAACAAGGTTTTCAGATCTGGATAATTCCTCATACTTATAAATTAACAAATCTATCATCTCTTAAAAAAGGTAATTTAGTTAACGTAGAAATAGATATTCTTTCAAAATACGTTAGAAACTATTTTTATGAAAAAAAATAATTATTCATCAATAGAAACTATAATAAATGTTGCCAAAAAAGGTGGTATGTACATTTTAGTTGATGATGAAAAAAGAGAAAACGAGGGTGATTTAGTTATGTCAACCTCGGATACAAATGCAAAGAATATTAACTTTATGGCTAAATATGGAAGAGGCCTTATTTGTTTAGCCTTAGATAGTCTTCAAGCTAAAAGATTAAATTTATCTTTAATGTCACCTGTAAATCAATCAAGAAATCAAACAGCATTTACAATTTCAATAGAAGCCAAAAAAGGTATCACAACCGGGATATCAGCGAAAGATAGAGCAAAAACTATCAAAATAGCCTCAAAGAAAAATGTTAATAAAAAAGATATAGTATCACCTGGCCATGTATTTCCAATCATCGCAAAGGATGGTGGTGTTCTTGTAAGAGCAGGTCACACAGAAGCCTCTGTGGATATTTCAAAGTTAGCAAAAAAAAATAATTCAGCAGTTATTTGTGAAATAATGAATGAAGATGGAACAATGGCTAAGGGTCAAGCACTTTTTAATTTTGCACAAAAACATAAACTTAAGATTGGTAAAATTGAAGATTTAATTTCTTATCGATTAAAAAAAGAAAAATTAGTAAAATTAAAAAAATCATCTGATATCAATGTAAAAAATCAAAAATATAAAATCAAAATATATGAGAATCTTTTAGATGGATCAGAACACTTTGCTCTCATAAAAGGATCTCTAAAAAGGTCTATTGTACCACGTGTTAGAGTTATTTCATCAAACGTAGTTTATAATTATCTTATAAGTCAAAAACTTCCCAATTCATTTGATAAAACAATAAACTATTTTAAGAAATACAATAATTGTGTACTAATCTTTATTAAAGATACTAACTTAAATTCAGTCACTCAAACGCTTAAAAGTTTTAGAAATAAAAGTTTTAAAAAGAAAGGTAAAGATAATCTTATAAGAAATTATGGTATAGGTGCTCAAATTATTAAAGATTTAAAAATCAAAAAGATGATATTAATTACTAGAACACCAAAAAAAGTTATTGGATTAGAGGGGTATAACATTAAAATAACTAAACAAGAATTAATTTGATGAAAAAAATTTTAATAGTCACAGCAAATTATTATAAAGATATTTCTATGGGTTTAATAAATAGTGCAAAAAAAAATCTCCCAAGAAATTTTAAGATAAAGATAATTAAAGTTCCTGGAGTGTTTGAAATACCTGTAACCATCTCAAAACATTTAAAAAAATTTGATGCTTTTATTGCCCTTGGATGTGTTATCAAGGGTCAAACTCCACATTTTGATTTCATATCTCAATCCTCAACTAATGCTATTATGGATTTAGCTATTAATTCAAAAAAACCTATAGGAAATGGAATTCTAACTTGCTTGAATATGAAACAAGCAAAGGCTAGAAAAAAAAAGGGTGCTGAGGCAGCAAAAGCTATTGTTTCAGTTTTATCTCAAAAATGAAACCAAAGTATAGCCCAAAAAATAACCCTAGAGTTATTATTATTCAAAAATTATATGGTGTTTTGTTTAATAACGACAACAAAATAGAATTTCCAAAACATAGATTTAAAAAATTTATAAAAGATATTGTTTTAGGTACAATTGAACGAAACGAAATCATTGTAGATGAATTAGATAAAAATTTAGGTGATAATTTTAATTTATTCAAATTAGATAAGATATTTCAAGTTATCTTAAAATCTGCAACATATGAAATTTTATATAAACCTAATGTATCAATAAAGATAATCATTAAAGAATATCTAGATGCATCTAATCTCTTTTTAAATGACACTCAAACAAAATATTTAAATGCATTATTAGATAATGCTGCAAAAAAATTAAGATCATCAAATGCATGAATTTGAAATAATCAAAAAATATTTTTCAAAACTCTCTTTAAATAATAAAAATTCACTTAAATTAAATGATGATGTTTTTTTTGATAAATCAAAAAAATTAGTTATTTCTGTTGATACTTATATAGATAAATCACATTTTTTTGATTTTAGAGATCCTGATTTAGTTATTAAAAAAATTCTAAGATCTTCTATTTCTGATTTGATTTGCAAAGGTGCTAAACCAAAATATTATTTCATTTCAGGCTCTGGAAATAAAAAAACATTTACCAAATCAAATTTAAAAAAAATTTCCCAATCACTAAAACAAGAGCAAAAAAAGTTTGGAATTGATTTATCAGGTGGAGACACTGTTTTTTCAAATAAATTGAGCTTTACAATTATTTCTGTGGGCTTTTCCTCAAATATAATATTTAGAAATAAAGCAAAATTTAATGATGATATATATATAACAGGTAACTTGGGTGATAGTTATATGGGCTTAAAAATATTAAAAAAAAAGCTTACTTTAAAAAAAAAACTTAATAATTATTTTATTAAGAAATATTACCTTCCAGAATTACATATTAATTTAACAAAAAAATTATTTAATTTTGTAAATACCTCTATAGATGTTTCTGACGGTCTTTTTGCTGATTTAGATAAATTAATTAATAAACAAAAATTATCTTATAAAGTAAATATTTCTAATATTCCAATCTCTAAAAATCTAAAAAAAATAATACTTTTAAAAAAATTAAAAAAAATTAACTTTGTTACTAAAGGTGACGATTATCAGATATTGTTTACTGCATCAAAAAAAAAGTCTAGAATCATCAAAAGAACCTTCAAATCTTTAGGTATTAAAATTTCAAAAATTGGAAATATTTCTTCAGGTACTCAAAAATCACAAATTATTGATGAAAAAGGGAATAAAATTGCCATTAAAAATAAAGGTCATTTTCACAATTTTTAAAAGTTATTTATTGCCTTTTATAGCTTTTTTTGTATTGTCCGATTTTTAATAACTAATAACCAACAACATAATTAAGGTTTATATGACTTCAAACATCGAGACTATTCTTTTATATACTATTGGTGCCGGATTGTTATCTATAGTTTATGGATATTTAACTGGAAAAAATATTTTAAATTCAAGTGCTGGAAATTCTAAAATGCAAGATATTGCTTCAGCAATACAAATTGGTGCTAAAGCTTATCTAGCTAGACAATATAAAACAATTGCTATTGTTGGTGTTGTTGTTTTGGTTATTGTAAGTTTTGCTTTCAGTATGCTTGTTGGTTTAGGCTACCTTATTGGTGCAACTTTATCAGGTATAGCTGGTTATGTTGGAATGTTGGTTTCAGTACAAGCAAATGTTAGGACAGCTGAGGCTTCTAGAAAAGGATTGGCTAGTGGTTTATCAGTAGCCTTTAAATCTGGTGCTGTAACTGGTATGTTGGTCGCTGGCTTAGCATTGTTATCAATAGCTGTTTATTATTATTTATTATTAAAATTTAATGTTGATGAGAGAGAAATTGTAAATGCATTGGTTGCTCTTGGATTTGGTGCATCGTTAATTTCTATTTTTGCGAGACTTGGTGGGGGTATTTTCACTAAAGGTGCTGATGTTGGAGCTGATTTAGTTGGAAAAGTAGAGGCCGGTATACCAGAAGATGATCCAAGAAATCCTGCTGTAATCGCTGATAACGTTGGTGATAACGTAGGTGATTGCGCTGGAATGGCTGCTGATTTATTTGAAACTTATGCAGTAACTATCGTTGCTACAATGGTTTTATCCTCAATATTTTTTCCAGGAGATTTATCGATGATGATTTATCCACTAACAATTGGTGGGGCATGTATTTTAACCTCAATTGTTGGAACTTTTTTTGTTAAACTTGGTAGAAGTAAAAATGTGATGGGGGCTTTGTATAAAGGATTTGTTGTATCAGCTTTAGCTTCCTTAGTTATTTTATATCCAGTTACTAATTACGTTTTAGGTTTAGAAAATTCTTACGATTTAAATAATAAATCATTTTCTGGAATGAGTTTATATTATTGTGGAGTAATAGGATTAGTTATTACAGGATTGCTAATTTGGGTGACAGAATATTATACAGGAACTAATTATAGACCTGTAAAAAGTGTTGCAAGCTCCTCTACGACTGGACATGGTACCAACGTAATTCAAGGTTTAGCAATTTCTTTAGAGGCCACTGCTATACCAGCTTTGATAATTGTTGCTGGTATTTTGCTAACTAATCATATCGCTGGATTATATGGTATAGCTATAGCAGTAACAACAATGTTAGCTTTAGCAGGAATGGTTGTTGCATTAGACGCTTACGGACCAGTTACAGATAATGCTGGTGGTATTGCTGAAATGTCAAAGTTGCCAAATAATGTAAGAAAAACAACTGATGCATTAGATGCTGTAGGTAACACCACAAAAGCAGTTACAAAAGGTTATGCTATTGGATCTGCGGGATTAGGTGCTCTAGTTCTTTTTGCGGCTTATACTGAAGATATAAAGCATTTTTCAAAAGAAATTGGCTCAAAATTAGAGGGAATAGTTGTTACTTTTGACTTATCGAATCCTTATGTTGTAGTTGGTTTGTTGATTGGTGGAATGTTGCCTTATTTATTTGGATCTATGGGTATGCAAGCAGTTGGTAGAGCAGGGGGTGCTGTTGTTATTGAAGTAAGAAGACAATTTAAAAAGTACCCAGGTATAATGAAAAGAAAACAAAAACCTGATTATGCTAAATTAGTTGACCTATTAACTGTTGCTGCAATAAAAGAAATGATTGTCCCATCATTATTACCAGTTCTCTCACCAATTGTTTTATATTTAATAATATTTTCAATTGGGGGTCAAGTTGCTGCATTGGCGTCTGTTGGTGCAATGTTATTAGGTGTTATTATTACGGGTTTATTTGTTGCTGTTTCAATGACAGCAGGTGGAGGTGCTTGGGATAATGCTAAAAAATATATTGAAGACGGAAATCATGGCGGAAAAGGATCAGAGGCTCACAAAGCAGCAGTAACAGGTGATACGGTTGGTGATCCTTATAAAGATACAGCGGGACCAGCAGTAAATCCAATGATTAAGATAACAAATATTGTTGCTTTACTTTTATTAGCGGTTATCGCTGGCTAATTTCTTTTCTTTTTTTGGCCCTTACACCCAAAGGGTCATTAATTTTTTGTCTCATACTAGACATAAAATCATAAATAAAAGAATTTCTTGCAAAAGTCGCCTCAGTCGTTTCTTCAACAACTTTTATTTTTTTCATGTCATCCATGTTATAAAACTCTTTCTTTTTTAAAATTCCATAATCATCTATTTCAATAACAAGAATATCATTTTTAAAAATTTTCATTCTACCCAAATTTCTCAATCTGGATTGTGTTTGTTTTCTTTCGATATATATCCATATATCGTTATCAAATTTACTTCTAGTCGATGGTGTTCCAAGAATTTTTCTTACATCATTACTTGTTGACTGATCAACAATTAATTGTTTTTGTTTTTTATCTAAAAAAGGTACACCATGATGTTTTTCAACTTTTTTAAAAGAACAATTTGATACTACTAATGCAAAAAAAAATATATATAATATTTTAATCATGACTGAAAAATATATTAATGTTTATAACAATTTAATCAATTTCTCTAGAAATAAAGACTTATATAAAGCACTTAATAGAAAAGATAATTTTTCAGATCGATTAACGCTTTTTTTAATCCATTTTGCTTTCTTTTTAAAAACCTTCAAAAACAAAGAAAATAAGGAAATTTTACAAAAAATTTATGACTTTAATTTTAGACAATTGGAATTAAGCATAAGAGAAATAGGATATGGAGATCAATCAATTAATAAAAAAATGAAAATTTATTTAAATTTATTTCATGCCATTGTTTCAGAAGTCCACTTTTGGGATAAACTAGATAAAAATGAAAAATCAAATAAACTATCCCTTTTTTTAGTGGATTTTAAAGAAATTGATATTTTGGTTGATTATTTTGATGTTTTTTATTTAAATTTGAAGAAAAAAAATTTGAATTTTTTCCTAAAAAGTGTAATTAGTCCTTAATTATGGCTGTACCTAAACGAAAACAAACACCATCAAGAACTGGTATGAGAAGATCTCAAAATATGAAATTCTCAACAAAAAATGTGATTGAGGACAAAAAATCTGGCGAATATAGATTGTCTCATCACATAGATTTAAAAACTGGAATGTACAAAGGTCGTCAAGTTTTAGACCCAAAAGAATAAATTATATTTAAATGTCTGATTTAACAAAAATTGCAGTCGATGCAATGGGTGGCGATGGATCACCTAAGAAAATTGTTGATGGTATTATTCATAGTCATAAATCAAATAAAAATAATTTTTTTAAGATTTTTGGAAATAAAATAAAAATTGAGATGCTTATTAAAGATAAGTTAAATAAAAACTTCTACGAAATAATTCACACTGATAATATTGTTAAAAGCACAGATAGTCCTCTTGAAGCTGCTAAAAAAGGTAAAAATACAAGTATGTGGCTTGCAATTGAAAGTGTAAAAAAAAAAGAGGCTGATATTGTAATATCTGCAGGAAATACCGGTGCCTTACTTGTTATTTCTAAATTAAATCTAAAGATGATTGAAAATATAGACAAACCCGCATTATCTGCGTTATGGCCAAATAAGAAGGGGATGAGCGTGGTATTAGATTTAGGTGCTAACATTGAATGCAGTTCAAAAAATTTAGTTGATTTCTCAATTATGGGAGCGTCTTTATATAAGTCTCTTTATCCAAATGAAATACCTAATACAGCTTTGTTGAATATTGGTTCAGAGGAATTAAAGGGTAATGAAACTATAAAGGAAACTTTTCAGATACTAAATGAAAAGAAATCTAATAATTTTAATTTTTCAGGATACATAGAGGGTAATGAACTTATGGAAGGAAACGTAGATGTAATAGTTTCTGATGGTTTTACAGGTAATGTAGCGCTTAAAACAGCGGAGGGTACAGCAAATTTTATTTCTAATGAGCTTAAAAAAGTTTTTAAAGGTTCAATTTTAGGTAAATTATCAGCAATCTTAAATTTTACAAATCTAAATAAGTTTAAACAACGACTAGATCCTAGACTTTATAATGGTGCAATTTTTATCGGTTTAGATTCGCCTGTTGTAAAAAGTCATGGTGGAACAGATTTTATTGGTTTTTCAAATTCATTAGAAGTGTGTAGTAAAATTGTCAAAGGTAATTTAATCAATAAAATTAGAGAAAATATTTAATTAATGAGAATTAATTTGACTAAAAAAGATCTTGTAAATGCAATTTACATGCAAGTTGGTTTTTCAAAACAAATTACAGAAAATTTAGTTGAGGAATTTTTTTCTATAATTATTTCTAATTTATGCAAAAAAGAGTCTGTCAAGATATCAAAATTTGGAACATTTTCGATTAGATCAAAAAGTTCTAGAATTGGCAGAAATCCAAGAACTAAAGAAGAAAAACAGATTTCTAAGAGAGATGTTATTCTATTCAGGCCATCAAAAGATTTTAAAGAATTCATAAACAATAGCGAAAAGAATGCAACCTAATAACACTTGATAAAGATTGAATTTTACAATAGAAGTCTGAAATTTGGTCCCTTCGTCTATCGGTTAGGACACGTGGTTTTCATCCTCGAAAGAGGGGTTCGATTCCCCTAGGGACCGCCATTTTTATGATATTTTATGTTTATATGCTTAAAAGCGTAAATAATAAAATAACAAAATCATATGTTGGATACACTAATAACCTTAAATTAAGATTAAAAAAACATAATACAGGGACTGGAGCTAAGTCAACACGTGGTTTAAAATGGAAAATTATCTATAAAAAAAGATTTTATGATAAAAACTTAGCAATGTCATATGAATATAAATTAAAAAAAGATAAAAAAAAAAGAAAGTATTTACTAAGTTTAAGCTGACTATGAAAATAGCATCAATTTTACCATACAAAGAAAACTATACACAAAAAGGAGCGGGAGCTGTTGCTTTATGGATAAGTGAATTTATGAGAGATTCTATTTTTAAAAATAGAACATATGTTTTTGGAAGTACTGTAAATAAGAATTATCTTACTAAAAACTATATAAATATAAATATAAACAATATAAATTCTAGATTAAATAGTACTACAAAAGAATATTCTAAAAATATTATCAAAAAAATTAAAAATCAAAATTTTGATATTATAGAATTACATAACAGACCTGTGATGGTCAGAGATTTTTTTAAAAAAATTAATTCTAAGATAATTTTATATTTTCATAATGATCCAACAACAATGAAAGGTGCTAAGTCAGTAAATGAGCGTATTTATTTATTGGAAAATGTTGACAAGATAATATTTATTTCAAAATGGGTTAAACAAAGATTTTTTAAAAATTTACCAGCTTTATCAGACAACAAAACTCAAATAATTTATCATAGCATTGATCCAATAGAAAAAAAAATTAAAAAGAATAAACAAATAATTTTTGTAGGTAAACTAAATGAGTCAAAAGGCTATGATCTTTATTGTAAGTCTATGTTTAAAGTTTTAAATTTATACAAAGATTGGAAAGCCTATTCTGTAGGAGAAGAAAAAAGATTTCAAAATTATCCCACACACAAAAGACATTTTAATTTAGGCCAAATATCACACAATAAAGTATTAGATTTTTTAAGTGAATCGGAAATTGCAATAATTCCATCTAGGTGGGAAGAACCTTTTGGCAGAACTGCTCTTGAAGCTTCCTCAAGAGGATGTGCAACAATAATATCTAACACTGGTGGGTTAGCCGAAACCACAGATTATGCACTTAAATTAAAAAAGTTAGATGTTACAAATATTGAGACAGAAACTATCAAATTAATCGAAAATTATGAATTTAGAAAAAAAATTCAAAAAAATAGTAAAAAATTTGTAAAACATAAATTAAAGATAAATTCTAAAGTAATTGACTTGATGAGAGACTCATTATTTCCATTTAACAAAATCAATATTAACAAAGGTAAATTAAGAATTTTGAATATCTATAATTTAGCTCAAAAACTTAATCATAGAATTTATAATTTATCATTAGGTAAAAAATTTACTAACGGTTTTATCAGAAATGGACATGATGTAATTGAAATAAGTGACCGAGATTACGTTAGACAAAATAAAGGTCTTAATTTGTTGAATATTAAAGATAAGTTCCATACTTATCTTGTTGAAACTTTTAAGAATTATAATCCTGACCTCATTATTTTTGGACACTCTGACAATATTACAGAGAATATTTTAAATGATTTTAAATTAATCAATAAAAATGTAATTATTTCACAATGGAATGAAGATCCTTTAATGGCTAATTTGCCTGATACATTTGTCAATATAAATAAATTAAAAAAATTTATCCCTATTGTTGATCATTCATTTATAACAACAAATCCCTCAGTATTAAAATTTTCAAAAAAAAACAATCAACATATTCATTTTTTCATGACTCCAGTAGATAGAAATATAGAGTGTTTTGATGTTTTTAAACTTAAACCTCGAAATGATGTTTTTTATGCAATGAGTCACGGAGTTAATCGAGCAACTTTAAAAGAAGGAAAAACAGATAATAGAGTAAATTTTCTAAATAAACTTATCAAAAAATGTGATGGTATCAAATATGATTTTTATGGTTTTGGTAAACAAGAGCCTGTTTGGGGTAATGAATTTTATAGATCGTTATTAAATTCAAAAATGGCATTAAATCTTAGTCGAGGAAAGCCTACAAAACATTATTCAAGTAATAGAATTGCTTCTCTTATGGGAAATGGCCTCATGGTTTTGATAGATGAAAAAGTTAAAATGAATAATTTTTTTAACTCAAATGAAATTGTTTCTTATTATGATATTAATGATTTAGCTGACAAAATAAAATTTTATAAGAAAAACGATAGATCTAGAATAAAAATAGCAAAAAAGGGCAAAGAAAAATATTTCAAATTATTTAACGAGGTAAAAATTTCAAAATATATCATTGATAAATCTTTAGGAAAAAAGGTTTCTTTAATTTGAATAATTTAAATTTTGATTTTGTTTAGAGCGTTGTTTTTAAAGATATTTGCTTCTCTTATATATCTTCTAACCATCTGTGTTGTTTTATGGCCAGTCATTGCCATAATGCTACGTTCATCGGCGCCAGACTCTGCAGCAGCAGTTGCAAAACCAGATCTCAAACTATGACCTGCAAAATTTTTATTCTCAATGCCTGCTAAATTTAAATATTCTTTTATTAACAAAACCACTGATTGGTCGGTTAATCTTTTTTCAGTAAGAGATAAACCTTTGGAAAATCTTCTAAAAATAGGTCCAGATTTAATTTTAGAAATTTCTAGCCACTTTTTAAGATTGACTACAGGACAGTAGTTTTCGTTAGTAAAATAGGGTAGTCCTTTAATCATTCCTTCACCGAATTGATCAGTTTTTGACCTTCTAATGGTGATTTTAAGACCTTCAGTTACAAATTCCAAGTCTTCATAATCAATAGAAATAAGCTCAGTTCGTCTAAAACCACCTCCAAAGCCCACTAAGATAATTGACTTATCTCTAAACTTTTTTACATCATCAATTTTTTGCTTATCTATTACATTAATTATTAATTTTAAATGATTGATTAATATGGGTTTTTTGCCTTTTTGAATACTACCTTTTACCCTTTTTATTCCCATTAAATTTTCAACAATAATTGGATGTTTTGTATCTAGATAATGTCCCTTAAGTTTATGCACCATGCTTATGGAAACTAATCTTCTTCTTAAAGTACTAATTTTTGACTTTTTAGAGAGATGAGTTAGGTATAAGGAAACTATTTTTGGCTCTGATGGCAAAGAATTTAAACCATGCTTAAAACAAAAAGCTCCAAAATCCTTAAAGTCTGATTTATAGGCTCTTAAAGTATTATTTGCCTTTGAACTTTTAAGGTTATTCAAAGTTGCTTCATGAAGCATTTTTAAATCTGTTGTCAGTTCATTCATATAATTACTATTGATAACAATAAATTATCACTAGTAATATATCAAGTGATTTTTAATGTCAATAGTTTAAATATAAAAATTATGGGTTCAATTGATGGAGAAATTCCTGCTGTATGGTTTTTAATTACCTCTGTGGGATTTATTATTTTAAGTTCAATTCAGTACAAAAATCATGGCAAAAGCATTGAAACTATTTTTTTATCTATCTTGGCAATCTTATTTTTAATCAGCTATTTTATCTTAGTTTTCAAAGCTTAATTTATCCCCAATATTCACAGGAATTTTTGTAAATTTTCAGAATCAATTAAAAGGTGATACAGCTTTAAAATCATAACTGTTAAAGTATATATGAATTAAGGGGCAACCCTTAACTGGCCAATTGGGCAAAAGCCGAGAGGTACAAATCCAAGGGGCAGAAAGTTCTGCAAAGCATCGCTGAACATGCAGAACGGGAGGCATGGCGGTAGCGCATCAACGACGTGCCAAAACAACTGTTCTTTGCACCCTTAAAAGTGCAAGGAAACAGGGGTTTCACAAGAAAAATGCATCTTAAAGGCACTAAATTTCAATTAAAAGTCTGGAAATACCTCAAAACTATACCAAAAGGTAAAATAAGAACATATAAACAAGTTGCTGCTGCCATAAACAGCCCTAAATCAGCCAGAGCTGTAGCTAATGCTTGTGCTAAAAACCCATATGCCCCAAAAATACCTTGTCATAGAGTGATTAGATCTGATGGAGCTCTTGGAGGTTACTCTGGTAGAGGTGGAATCAAGCAAAAACTCAAATTACTCAGATCTGAAAAAGTAGCTATTTAAAGCTATTTTAAACATTTTTTAAGTTAAAAAAGTGAGTAAAATCAACGCTTTTTTACCTTTTTGTAAGATTACTTTCTAAATAACATAATTCACCCTTTGGTTGTACCATATATTAGCCTATACCAAAAATAGACCCCTCTATGGGCGTTTAAATGCTATATTCAATTAGTGCATCGCTCTACTATTCAACTATATCAATGCTTTTAGACTGCCCTTTTTTTTTAGAATTTTCATAACCACAATCGGAAAAAGTCCCTATTTTAAAAGGTTATTTGATGTTTTTCATAATTTGTTATAAATCTTCACTTTCGCGGGGCATATTAGGGTGATTTTAACATTAAACAATCCAAATTATTCAAAAATTAATATTATTTATATTTATAATAAAATACAATAAATACAATAGTTTATAAATAATACTTAATGTAATACATTAGAAAGTAGTAAACAAATATTACCTATTTTTTTACTTTTTTAACCAAGTTCTCTCTTCTTGAGATGTAAATACCACTTATTACAATAATAAACAAACCTAAGAAAGTCCAATTGTCAGGGAAATCACTAAAGAAATAATAACCTATAATTATGTTTGTAATGATCTCAAAGTAACTGAAAGGAGCTAATTTTGAAGCATCAGCGTATTTTAGAGATAATATTAGAAATAAATGACCTACACAGGCAAATACGCCAATCGCAGCCATCATTGACCATTGATTAATTGTTGGCTTGATCCAAACAAAAGGCATTACACATGAAATAATAACAGCCCCCACTACACCAGTTAACAATAAAGTTAATAAAGGATTGTCTGAAGTACTTAACTTACGAGTAATAATTAAATAAAATCCATACATTATTCCTGTTCCAAGCGCAGCAATACTTGCTAAATTAATTTCTACAAAACCAGGTCTTATAACAACCAACGATCCTATAAATCCTATAATTACAGCTGACCATCTTCTAAATCCAACCCTCTCTCTTAAAAAAAATGGAGAAAAAGCTGTAACAATCAAAGGTGCAACAAAAGCCAAAGTTAATGCTTTTGCTAAAGAGATTACTGAAATGGCATAAAAGAAACAAATATTTGCTGTCAAAAGTATTAAGCCTCTTATAAATTGTAGCTTCGGTTTGTCTGTCCAAACGAGATTTTCTCGAAAAAAGAAAAACATAATTGGTAAGGTGAACGCCACAGTAAAAAAATATCTTGCCCAAGTGATTTGTAATACAGGCAATTCAGCACTAAGATATTTTGCAAAACCATCCATAATTGGAAGCATTATCCACGCTAAAAGATTAAATGTAATAGCCTTCATATAAGAAGGATATAGATTAATTAAAGTATTTTAAAGCAAAGAATACAACAATTGGAATTGTTATAAAAGACATAAGTGTTGACACAACAATTGTACTAGCAACGCTATCAACAATTTTTTTAGGTGAATAAATTGATGCAACAAGATAATTAAGAACTGCGCTGGGCATTGAACATTGTATTAGTAATACACCAGCTGCAAAACCCTCAAGACCAAAATATAATATCAATAAATAACCAATAATAGGTCCAACAATCACTCGGCCTAAAGAAGAAAATATTGCCTTGTTAAGTGAAAAAACTTTAAGTCTTGTTAGTGCTATTCCTAATGACATCAAAATTAAAAATATTGTGGCATACATTAATAAAAAAGTAGTATTTTCTATAAATCCCGGAAGTTCATAATCATAATAAAGTAAAAAAACTGCAATAATGATTGCATAAAAAGGTGGGCTTTTTAGTATGACTTGTAAACTAAATTTTCTATCTGCTAAAAAAACACCTAATGTAAAGTGACACAAAATGATTAAAGCAGAAATAGCGGCTGAAACACCAAGACCTTGAGAACCATACGCAAATAAACATATTGGTAAACCCATATTACCAGTATTAGGCATTGTTAAAGGCGGAAGTTCCCTTATTATATCTTTAGTATTTAAAAGAAATAATATTATTATTCCAACAATAATGAACCCAACAATTGCGATTGCATAGTACCAAAAATAGTTAATAAAAATAGTGAACGATATATTTACCGGATTTAATGCATAAATAATCATTGCTGGTGTGCCAACATTTGCAGCAAAATTAGTGATAAATGTAGTATCAATTTTAGGATTTTTTTTACCAAGATAATATCCGATACCCACAACAAAGAATACTGGAAACAAAACTTCAAAAAGTTTTATATAAATATCCATTAATTATAAAGTCTAATTAAAGTTGGAAATTTGAGAATATTTTTATTTTTTTTAAAAATTGATAGACAATTTTTTATATTTTTTTCGGTAGTTTTATGACTTATAATAACAATTGTAGCCTTCTTATTTTTCTTATCAGGAGTTTGGATAATTCTTTTTACTGAGATCTTAAATTTAGATAATCGATTTGTTATTAAAGATAAAACGCCCTGTTTATCCTTAACCTCAAATCTAAGATATAATGAATTAGAATAATTTTGATTGTTAAAGGGTTTTATAGATTTTCTTTTATTATAAGAAATTCCAAAAGGGGGTTTTATATTTCCTCTCAAAATTGATAGTAAATCGGATAATAAGGATGATGAAGTTGGTCCAGGACCTGCCCCCTCTCCTTGTAAAATACTTTGACCTACCGGTTTGCCTTCTGTAATAACCGCATTCATTACACCATTCACATTTCCGATATATGAGTTTTTACTCACTAAACATGGATGTACGGTTTCAAATAATTGATTATTGATAATTTCAGAAATCCCAAGTAATTTTATCCTCAAACCTAATTGATTTGCTATTTTAATATCTTCTAGCTTAATGTTTTCAATTCCTTCCATTATACACTTACTTTTTGATATTTTGATATTAAATGAAAGAGCTGATAAAATTCTAATTTTAGCAAACGCATCAAAACCATTAAGATCTAATTTAGGATTACCTGGTTCCGCATAACCAAGTACCTGAGCTTTCTTTAAAACTTTTTCAAAACTTTCGTTACTATTTTCCATCTCTGATAAGATATAATTAGTTGTCCCATTTAGAATTCCATAAACTTTTTTAATTTTATTGGTTGCTAATCCTTCTTTAATAGTTCGAAGAATTGGAATTCCTCCAGCTACAGAGGCTTCAAACTCTAGATTTACTTTATTCATTTCTGCTAGTTTCGCTAAATAATCCCCATGTTTAGCAATTAATGCTTTATTTGGCGTTATTACATTTACTTTATTTTTCAAAGCGTATTCTACTATTTTTTTGGAAATACCATCAGATAGACCAATACATTCAAATAAAATATCTATTTTTTTTTCTTTAAAAATTTTGAAAGGATTAGAATAAAAAATTTTTTTATCTATGTTAAATCGTCTTTTTTTATTTTTATTCTTAGCGGATATAGCTACAATATTTATTCTTTTTCCAGTTTTTATCTCGATTTCTTTCTTTTTTGAATTTAATTCATTGTACAAAAATATTCCGACCTGACCCAATCCAACAAGTGCAATATTTATATTTTTATTCATTAGTTAATATCCGGAAATTTACTTTTTTTGATATAATTATTTATATAAATTTCATACTCTTCAATTGTCATTAATCTAATATCATTTGTTTTTTTTATTATTTCAGTCAGTCTGTTATTATCATTTTTTTTATCACTTTTCTCATTCCAATATTTAGAGTCAATATTAAATGAACATGCATTTAAAAATAAGAAGAGAGCTATAAATAATAATCTATTCATTTTAAACCAGCATCTTTTGGAAAATTAAATTTCATATTCATATTTTGTATTGCTTGACCCGCCCCGCCTTTAATAAGATTATCAATAGCAGAAAGTATAATTATCTTATTCTTATTTTTTGATTTACAAACAGATATATTGCAATTATTCGTATTAATTACATCATTTGTGCTTATTAATTCATTTTTATTTAATATTTTTATAAAATTTGCTTTTTTATAATATTTTTTCAGTGTGTTTAATATTTTTGATGCTGAAGAAGTCTGATTAAGCTCAACATAAATTGTGCTTAAAATGCCTTTAAACATAGGTGATAAATGAGGAGTAAAATCAAATTGAATATTTCCTTTAACACATCTCTTGATCATTTCTTCAATTTCAGGATTATGTCTATGTGATGCAACACCATAAGCACTTAAAGATTCATACAAATTTTTATCTTTATATTTTTTGTGTACACCTCTTCCAGCACCAGAATATCCTGATTTTGAGTCAATTATAATATTATGATTTTTAATTAATCTTTTTTTTAATAAAGGTACCAAAGGTAATAGAATAGAAGTCGGATAACATCCAGGACAAGAAATAATTTTATAATCTTGAACTTTTTTACCTGTAATTTCAGGTAAAGAATAAATACTATTCTTAATATTATATTTTGCTTTATGATCTTTTTTATACCATTTTTTGTAATCTAAAGCTTTTTGAAGCCTAAAATCTGCGGCAAGATCAATTAAAACATTCTGTTTATTTAAATATTTTGAAATTACTTGCGCTTCTCCATTGGGAAGTGCTGTAAATACAACATCAATTTCATTCAAAAATTTTTTATTGAATTTTACAATTTTGGGTAATCTTTTTAATCCAATTGTTTTATCGTAATAAGAAATTTTTTTTCCTATTGATTTGTTTCCACATAAATACTTTATTTTTACATATTTATGTTTGTTCAACAATTTTATCAATTGGATACCAATATAACCAGTTGATCCAGCGACTAATACATTAAGCTTAGGCATTTCTTATTATAACAGTTAAAAATTAAAAAAAAATTATCTTTTAGAAAACTGAAAGCTTCTTCTAGCTTTTCTTCTTCCAGGTTTTTTTCGTTCAACTGCCCTGGAGTCTCTCGTGGTTAATTTCTCAGTTCTAAGAGTAGATTTAAGACTTTCATCAAATAATACCAAAGCTTTTGAAATTCCATGTACCATTGCCCCTGCTTGTCCTGTTGGACCGCCACCTTTAACATTACATCTCACATCATAATCTGTCGCTTGATTAATTAATTCAAAAGGTCTGGTAATTTGCATTTTGTGATTCTCACTAGCAAAATACTCATTGTATAATTTGCCATTAACATAAATTTTTCCTGAACCCTTTTTAAGCCAAACTCTTGCAATAGATGTTTTCCTTCTTCCAGTTGCATATTTGCTATCCTTAAAATCAAGTTTTAATTTTGTTGTTTTTGATGAAGTTTGAGCGTTTTCCATATTAATTTCTTGCTATATTCTTGCTATTCAACTTATCTAATTCAATTACTTTAGGATTTTGAGCTGAGTGAGGATGACTGTCACCAGCATATATTTTAAGTTTTGTAAGTTGTTTTCTTCCTAAAACACCACCTGGTAACATTCTTTTAACTGCTAATTTTAATGCCTCGCCTGGTTTTTTTTCATGTAATTTTTCTGGAGTTGTTTCTTTAATACCTCCAGGATGGCCAGTGTGTCTGTAATATTTCTTATTTTGAAATTTTTTTCCTGTAAATTTTGCATGCTCGATATTTTTGACTACTACAAAATCTCCTGTATCCATATGAGGAGTGTATGTTGCTTTATTTTTTCCTCTAATGATTTTAGATACAATTGTTGCAAGTCTTCCAACAACAGCGTTTTTTGCATCAATTTCAAACCAAGATGAATTAAGCTCACTTTTTTTAACAAATTTTGTCATTACGCGAGGATTAATACTATTATTAGGTTTAAAGTCAATTTTATATTTACCTTGTAAAATAACTCTATTCTGTTAAAAAGAGATTGCCGATTTGATCCTATTGCGGGCATAAACTGCTAAAAAGGAAATTCTCATAAAATCGGTAGGCATTTGAACTGTATTGTGCGCCTTGCATAAAGCAAAAGCACTAAAAAAGGAGTAAAAATGAGTACAAAAAGAAATAATCCAGAAACTATAGCCATTCATGGTGGTGACTATAAAAGTGATCCAGCCACAAATGCTGTAGCTGTACCTATCTATAGAACAACATCGTATCAATTTAATAATACTGAACATGCTGCTAATCTTTTTGCATTAAAAGAATTTGGAAACATCTACACGAGAATTATGAATCCAACCAATGATGTTTTAGAAAAAAGAGTTGCTGCTTTAGAGGGAGGATTATCTTGTGTAACAGTATCTTCAGGTCAAACAGCATCATCTTTTGCAATATTAAATGTGGCTCAAGCTGGCGACAACATTGTAAGTTCAACAGATCTATATGGTGGAACTGTATCTTTATTTACTCATACATTAAGTAAATTGGGAATTGAAATTAGATATGCGGACCCAAGTGATCCAAAAAATTTTGAAAAAATGGTAGATGATAAAACAAGAGCTTTTTATGGAGAAACTTTACCAAATCCTTATCTTAGAGTTTTTCCTATAAAAGAAGTTTCTGATATTGGCAGAAAATATAATATTCCATTAATCATGGACAACACTGCATCACCAGTTATTTGTAAACCTATCGAACATGGCGCAGCCATAGTAATTCATTCACTTACTAAATATATTGGTGGACATGGAACTGCAGTAGCAGGGAGCATTGTTGATAGTGGTAATTTTGATTGGACTGCTGACCCAAAAAGACAACCTTTATTTAATGAACCTGATGCTAGTTATGGTGGTGTAATATGGGGTAAAGCAGTGCCTGAGCTTACAGGAGCAAATGTTCCTTTTGCAGTTAGAGCTAGAGTATGTTTACTAAGAGATCTTGGTTCAGCATTAGCACCTGATAATGCTTTTGCTATAATTCAGGGTTTAGAGACTGTAGCTTTACGTATGAAACAACATTGTGAGAATGCTGAGAAAGTTGTTAATTTTTTAAAAAAACACAAAGAGGTTACAAAAGTAATCTATTCTACTGAACATAATAAACCAATCGCTGATAGAGCAAAAAAATACCTAAAAGGTGGTTATGGGCCAATGGTTGGTATTGAATTAAAAGGTGGTATTGAGGCTGGAAAAACATTCATTGAGTCTTTAAAAATGTTTTATCATGTCGCAAATATTGGTGATGTAAGAAGTTTAGCAATACATCCTGCTAGCACAACTCATAGCCAATTAAATGAAAAAGAACTTGCAGCATCTGGAGTTACACAGAGCTATGTAAGACTTTGTATTGGTATTGAGCATGTAGATGATATCATTGAGGATTTAAACCAAGCTTTAAACAAATCTTCTAAAGGTAAATTAAGGGCAGTTAGTTAAATCTTGTATTAAGAAATAAAAAATAGATACAAGAACTTACCAAAAAGATTGAACTTATTTGGTGCATAGATGCTATATAGATTTGTGCACCATATAAAACTGTTATTATTCCTAAAAAAATTTGTAATAAAATAAAGAAACCCAATACATTTATAGACTTGTATAAATCAAAAATTTTGTTCTTATAAATTTTGTAAAATATAAATAAATAATAAAATCCGATTATATAAGCTAAGTTTCTATGAATAAATTGAACTAAAGATGGATCGCTAAAAGCAGATAGTTTAAATAAATCAACAAATTCATTGTCGTCAGGAAAATATGCTGTACCCATATTTGGCCAGGAATTATAAATTTTTCCAGCATCCATACCAGATACAAAAGCTCCTATAACAATTTGTGTAAAGACCAATGTTAAAAAAACGAGTGGTATTAAAGGATTTATTTTATTTGTTGTATTATAACTCAAATTTAGCTTTAGATAGTTCCAGAATATTAATGATAAGATAATAAAAGCAATCAATAAATGAATAGATAATCTAAAATGACTTACATCAACTCTATCTACAAGACCACTGCTGACCATATACCAACCAATAAAGCCTTGAAAACATATTAGAAAAAAAATAAAATACAAACTATATAATTTTGAAATACTAATTTTAAAAGAAAAATAAATTAATGGTATTAAAAATCCGATACCAATTAATCTTCCTAAAAAACGATGTGCCCATTCCCACCAAAAAATAATTTTGAATTCTTGCATACTCATATTGTAATTTTGTAATTTGAATTCAGGTATTTGCTTATAAAGATTAAAATATGAAATCCAGTCTTCTTGATTTAAAGGTGGTAAAAATCCTGAGAAAAGTTGCCATTTAGTAATTGAAAGACCCGAGTCCGTTAATCTTGTTAAGCCTCCAACAACAATCATAATGGATACAATCCAAAACATTGAAATTAACCAGAGAGATAATTGATAATTAATCTTATGATTTGCTGTGTACATATGCGCATAAATATAATAATTTTTTAATTATCCAAATATATAAATGTCGCCGCAAAAACGAAAAAAACTAAGCAAAATTAGATCAGAACTAGATAAAATAGATAATTCACTTATAAAAATTATAAAAAAAAGAACATTTCTTGTAAAAAAAGTTTTAGAACTTAAAGATAGAAAAAATCAAATAGTTGATCAAAAAAGAATTAGATCCATACTTAGTAATATAAGAAAAAAATCTTTAAAGAATAAAATTGATCCACGTATTACTAATCGAATATGGAAAAATATGATCTGGTCTTATATTGATTACGAAAGAAGAAATTTTAAAAAATGATTATTTACTATGTGGTGGTAATTTTTTTTCAACAAAAATTTCATGTTTTCTAGTTGAAGGATTATATTTCCTAGCTTTTAATTTTACTTTGGCTTTTTCTCCACCAGCAGGTTTTTTTACATAATAAAAAAAAGGACTATCTGGTTTTTCTTCAGGGACTAAACGAACTTTTATATGAGTTTTTTTTGCCATCTTATTTAAATTTTTTTAAACTTTTTACAATTCTTGAAATTTTATTTAACTTATTTTTTAAATTATCTGTTCTTATAGAATTATCTGCCATTTCGTCAAGCTTTAAAGGTTCTTTATTGTTTAATATTTTTTTTACACCTTTGATAGTCATTCCTTGATCTTTTAATAAAAAATGAATTTTTTTTAATAATTCAATGTTTTTTTTGTCATAATATCTTCTATTTCCAGTAAGTATTTTAGGTTTAATTTGTTTAAATTCTTTTTCCCAGAAACGAAGAGTGTGAGTGGGTAAAGAATCCCCTTTTTTTGATTTTAAATTTAATATTTTAACAACTTCACTTATAGTTTTGTAAGAATTATCTTCTTTATTCATCTATTTCATTTTTTGATTTTATTATTTTTTTCAAATTTGTAGATTTATGCGTAATGAGCGTTTCTGATATATAATTATTTTCCTCTCTTTTTATTCCAGAAACAATGTCCCCGTTTGTAATGCCGGTTGCACAAAAAATTGAGTCACCTGTAATTATTTCATTTAACAAATACTTTTTATTTAAATCATTTATACCCATTTTTTTTGCCC
The DNA here is from genome assembly GCA_902624315.1 of uncultured Pelagibacteraceae bacterium. Lineage (GTDB taxonomy): Bacteria > Pseudomonadota > Alphaproteobacteria > Pelagibacterales > Pelagibacteraceae > Pelagibacter. Next base: position 27,539 of record CACNXC010000003.1, read on the forward strand.
TATTCACATCATTTTCATTATCGAAAATGAATCTACCTTGAAAAAAACAATCAAAAGCATCCAAAGCAGAAGCTGCAAGCACACCCTCAGGTCCGCCACCAATACCCATAAAAATATCTATATTATATTTCTTATCAGAAACTAATAAAGCTCCTGATACATCTCCATCAGAAATAAGTTTTAAATTCACCTTCAAATTCCTTAGTTCTTCAATAATCTTTTTATGCCTTGGTCGATCTAAAATACATGCAGAAAGTTCATTGGGTTGTTTATTCTTATAATCTGCAAGATTAGAAATATTTTTTTTAACTGAATAATCCAAATCAATAATACCCTCAGAGGGTACATTTGCAGAAATTTTGTTCATATAAGTCTCTGGTGCACTAAATAAGTTTGACTTTTCTGCAACTGCAATAACAGATAATGCTCCTGGCTGATTATTTGCTGCAAAATTAGTTCCCTCTAAAGGATCCACAGCAATATCTAACTCAGGACCACTCATGGTACCTAAAGTTTCGCCAATATAAAGCATAGGAGCTTCATCCAGCTCTCCCTCTCCTATAACCACCTTTCCTCTCATTTCTATTTCATTAAGTTTATTTCTCATTGCATCTACAGCCGATTTATCTGCTGCTATTTTATTTTTTTTTCCAACAAAATGGTAAGATGATAAGGCTGCTTTGATTGAAACATTTAAAAATAAGTCTTCAAATTTTTTGTCTAATGACATTATTTTGCAGTTTCAATAGATGTATTTTTCTCTAATTTTGATTCAAATTCTCTCAATCTTTTCCAAACTGAAATTAGTTCAACAATAATTGGCCAGCTTCTAACTAAATATTGTAGTGATGTTTCAACTCGACCAAAAGCTCTTATAATTTGTTGAACAAAACCAAGTGTTATTGCGCCAGTTACAATCGTTGGTGCTAATGCTAAATATGGAACAATTACCATACCTTGTAAGTAACTCCATTTTACTGCATTAAAGTAAAGGTAGTGAAAATACATCTTATAATGAATTTTTCTAACACCACCATAAAGATCTGTAATTTTTGCAGGTTGTGCACTTTCTTTAAAATCCTCTCCTAAAACTAATTCTTTCCTATAAGCAGCCTCTTCTTTTTGAATATCATATTCAATGCCAGGAAGTTTAATCCCAACACTAGCCAATATTATTGTTCCACCCAGTGCTGATATTATCGCGACCCAAACTAAAGCATGTTCAACTTCGCCAATCCATGGTAACACTGTAATACTTTTTGATAAGCCCCATAAAATTGGAGTAAAAGCAATCAACGTCATTACACTTCTCAGTAATTCAGCCCCTAGCCCTTCCATTATTCTAGCAAATTTAAGAGTGTCCTCCTGAACTCTTTGAGATGCACCTTCTATAGAAGAGGCATCATTCCATTTATCGTGATAAAAATCTGCCATTGCAGTTCTCCATCTAAATGTCCAGTGGCTGGTAAAATAATCACTAAAAATAACTACTAAAATGTATACAGCTGCAATTTTAGCAAATGTAAAAAGATATGCGATAAATTCTTTTTCAGATACAGAATTAGGATTAGTGAGAGCTTTTTGCAAAGTATCGTAAAATTCACCAAACCATTCATTAATTCTCACATCAAGTTGAACCTGATACCAAGTAGCCATTAAAATCAGTAACGTTCCACCTATACTCCATAAATACCATCTTCTATCTGTAAAAAATTTAAACATTATTTATCTATTTTAAAAAATTATCTGCGTAGGATTTTTTTACTATTTTTCTTTTTTTTGGCTCAATTAGTTCATAATCAATTTTTTTCTTCTTTGCATAATTTATGGCTAATTCTTTGGTTGAAAATTCTAATTTCAGCTCAGTATAAGTATCATTAGAACTTTCCCATCCCATTAAAGGATTTTTTGTGGGATCATTTGTTTCAAATTCAAGTATCCATTTATCAAGTTTTCCTAAACCAGATTGCATTGCACTTTTGTTAGGTATGTAAATTTTTGCTTTTTTCATATCAATGGTCGGAGTGGCAGGATTCGAACCTGCGACCCTCTGGTCCCAAACCAGATGCGCTACCAGGCTGCGCTACACTCCGAGAATGTTCGTTATAGCGTTTTTACTTATGTTTTCAATAAAAAGAAAAAGGTTAAATGATAAGGAAAAGTAGAAATAATTGATTTTACCTTCTATATTTTAATATAATTCATAGAAGCGACAATGTTTATATTAAATAGATATTATAAATTTTATAAATATAACGGATTAATAAAAACTATTACAAAAGTTTTAACAACACCCTATCGAATTATTAAAAAGCATATTTATCAAAAAAATAAAAAAAATATCTTTAATCAAAACACTTCAGAAAAAAGATTTAATCTTATTTATAAAACTAATTTCTGGTCCTCAAATGAAAGTGTTTCAGGTTATGGATCTGAGTTAAAAAATACCATCAATATCGAGAAAGAAATAATTAATATTATTAAAGAGTATCAAATTAAAAGTATTTTAGATGCACCATGTGGAGATTTCAATTGGATTAAAAATGTTTTAGATAAGGATTTGACCTATATTGGTGGAGATATTGTGCAAGAAATAATTGATAATAATATTAGAAAATTTAAGAATAATAAATTAGATTTCATTAAACTAGATATTACTAAAGAAAATTTACCAGACTCAGATTTAATGATTTGTAGAGATTGTTTAATTCATTTGTCATTTAAAAGTATTAAATTATTTTTTGAAAACTTTAAAAAAAGTAAGATTAATTACTTATTGCTCACAACATATAAGTTAAAAGATAAAAATAAAGAAATAGATAATTTAGATATTCCTGATGGAGAATATAGAGAAATTGACTTAACTAGACCTCCCTTTTTACTGCCTAAACCATTACATGAAATACTAGATAAAGATGAACTAAATAAAAATAGCGGTTTTAATTGTTACCTAAATCTTTATACAAAAAATCAGATTAGTGAAATAAAATTAAATAAATAAATTCTTATATTTTTTGATAAATTCAACTCTATCTCTCCGCCTTATACCAGCTAAATGAATTATTACAGGATTAAAATAATAATTTGATATTTCATTATTTTTTGGATCATTAAAATTTTTATTAGGCATACTATTCCAAATTCCTGATAAAAATTGAATCTTATTTAAAGTAAATTTATTTGGTTTATTATTTGACAAATTTGAAATTTCAGCTTTGAAACCAATTTCATCCATTACTGCTGCATTATCTGGCCAATAATGATTTAAATATCTTTTTTTATTCCATACATTTTTAAAAAAGTTTAGAGACCAACTTGTATTTCTTACAAGGATTACTCCAACATTAGGCCCCCATGTTAAAAAATCGACATTTTTATATTTTGTTTTATGTTTGGATTTAAAAAATTGATTATGAATAAAAATATGTTTTTTTTTATCAATATGATTTAAAATATTTTCATATCTACACACAAAAGAGTCGGCATCTAACCATAGATAGAATTCATGGCTTTTAGCCTCAAGGTGTTCAATTAGCATCTTTATTTTCAACCAATAAAAATGTCTCTCAAATGATGTTCTTTTATCAATTTCATAATCAAATTTAAAATGATTGGCATATTTGATAATTGTTTTTTCTGATTCTTTTCCAATATTTCTATATCTATAGTTGTAACCTGATAAAATTTTAAGTTTACTATTTTTGAAATTTTTGCTTCTACTTTTAAAAAAGAACATTTATTAATTATTAAGAATTTTCAATATTTTTACCTTATACATCACAATTAAAATGTAAATTAAAAAGACCGACAACTGTTTCTGTAAAAACTATAATTAACTTTTGCTTATAAATAGATATAAGATAAGCATAACATTTATTTTATAAAATAATGATTATTGAATGTATTAATTGTAATAAAGTATTTGAAGTAAATTCAGAACTTATTCCTGAAAATGGAAGAACTATTCAGTGTGGCTCGTGTAATCATGTTTGGTTTTATAATCCTAAAATTGCAGATTTTAAAAAAGAAATAAAACAGAATGTTGAAATTGATGTCAGAGAAAAACCAACTATAAATCAAACAAAAAAAAAAGAACTAAAATCGTTTAAAGAGGAAAGCTTTTCTAAATTAAAAGATAAAAAAAATTATGAGATAACAAAATATACGGCAAGAAAAAGTTTATCATTTACTAAATTACTTTCATTTTTAATTGTACTTTTGATAACTTTTGTTGCTTTATTAATTATCATAGATACTTTTAGCACGTATTTATATCAATTATTCCCTTCTCTTGAGCTTGTTATATTTAGTCTTTTTGAGATATTGAAAGATATTAAATTATTTATTAAAGACTTAGCTTAATCATGATTAATTACTTATCTAAACCTTTTAAATGGTTTTTTAAACTTGAAGCAGCTAGCGGTTTAGTTTTACTATTTGCGGCTATAATTGCATTAATAATCAGCAACTCTAATTTATCTGATTTATATTTTTCAACTTTAAATAAATACCTATTTATAGGTATTAACAACTTTGGTTTAAAATTATCTGTCTTACATTGGATTAATGACGCCTTAATGGCAATATTTTTTTTCTTTGTCACTTTAGAAATAAAAAGAGAATTTTTACAAGGAGAACTTTCAAATATAAAACAAGCTTTACTTCCAATAATTGCTGCTGTAGGCGGTATGTTGGTTCCTGCATTATTTTATGTATTTATAAACTTTGGTGACAGTGAAACTATGAATGGGTGGGCCATTCCCTCTGCTACCGATATTGCTTTCTCACTTGGTGTATTATCTCTATTGGGAAAAAGAGTGCCGTTATCTCTAAAAGTTTTTTTAACCGCTTTAGCAATTATTGATGACTTAGGAGCGATTGTTATCATTGCTTTGTTTTATTCAGGTGATTTGAGTATTAAATACTTAACGCTTATGCTGTTAACTTTTATTGTCCTGTTAGTAATAAATAAATTTAATATAAAAAGATTTTTACCTTACTTGATTGTAGGTATATTTCTGTGGGACTTTACACATAATTCAGGTATTCACGCTACTATTGCTGGAGTTTTATTAGCCATGACCATACCTCACCGAAAGAAAGAAAAAGATTTTTCTTTGTTAATCAAAGTTGAACATGCAATAAGTCCCTACGTAGCTTTTGGTATTATGCCTTTATTTGCTTTTGCCAATGCAGGAGTATCTCTAGAAGGCTTATCTTTTAGTTCTTTATTAGACAAAGTGCCACTCGGAATTTTATTAGGATTATTTGTGGGTAAACAATTAGGTGTCTTTGTATTTTCGTATGTAGCAATTAAAACAAAAATTGCTCAAATGCCTAATAATTCAAATTGGTATAACTTTTATGGTGTGGGTGTTCTAACTGGTATTGGTTTCACAATGAGTCTTTTTGTTGGAAATTTAGCTTTTATTGAGAATATGCAATATATGGATGGTGTAAAAATAGGAGTACTAACTGGGTCACTTTTATCCACTTTATTTGGTTACTTCTTAATATTACTTACACCTAATAAATGACAAAAAAATTTATATTAGGTTTTACAATTATTATGTTTTTTTTTAAAAGTTCAGCTATCGCAAATTACGAAAAAACTTTTTTTGATCTAAATATTGAGAGCATATCGGGCGATATAATAAATTTTAGTGATTTTAAAAATAATACAGTATTAGTTGTAAATACGGCAAGCTATTGTGGATTTACAAATCAATATGAAGAACTTCAAATTCTTTGGGATAAATATAAAAATAAGGGTTTAGTTGTTCTTGCTGTACCGTCAAATTCATTTAATCAAGAGAAAAATAAAAACTCAGAAGTTAAAGAATTTTGTGAAGTAAATTTTAATATCACCTTTCCACTTTCAGCTATCACTGAGGTAAAAGGAAATAATGCACATGAGTTATTTAAATGGGCTAAAACTAATCATGGTAGCTCAGCAGTACCAAAATGGAATTTTCATAAGATTTTAATAAACAAAGAGGGAAAAATTGAAGATACATTTTCCTCTTTCACCAAACCATTATCAAATAAAATAATTAATAAAATAGAGAGTATTTTATAAATTTAGAGTAAGCCCATCGAAAGCAGGTATTATATTTTTTGGTAAAATTTTCATGAGAACTTTATAATCTAATACTGGAGATAAATTGGTTAAGATAGCTTTTTTAGGTTTGAACTTTCTTATCATAGAAAGAGAAGTCTCTAAATTAAAATGTGATGGATGGTAATTATACCAAAGGCAATCTATGACTAAAAACTTCAAATTTTTGAAATATCTAAAATCTTTAGTGTAAATTTTACTTACATCGCTTATATAAGCCAATTTCTTATCAATTATAAAGCAATTAGATTTAACTTTTCCGTGTTCAACTTTAATAGATTTAACAGAAATTTTTTTCTTATTATTAGATGTAAAAAAAGTTTTTGGTAATTTATGCAATTTTAAAGTAGCAGGATATTCTCTAGAGTAACTTTTGAATATATATGAAAAACTATTTTTTAAATATTTAGAAGTAAATGAGTCTGCGTATACATCGATTTGATTTTTGCTACTTATATAAAATGATCTTAGATCATTTATTCCATGTGTTTGATCACCATGCATGTGGGAAAAAAGCACTTTATCTATTTTTTTAATCTTATGTCTTAATAATTGTTGACGTAAATCAGGTGAAGTATCAATCAATATATTTTGATTAGAGGTTTTTAATAGTGCTGAACATCGTGTTCTATAATTCTTCTTGATTTTAGGATCACAATTACCAAAAAAGCCATCTGGTCTTGGTACACCCATTGAACTACCACAACCAAGTATTATAAACTTCATATAATTTTAATTAAAAAAAAGATTATTAAAATTATTAGTGGTAATTTTGATAAGTTCAGATTTTTCAATGCCCTTTATTTCTGCAAGTTTGGCTGCAGTAAAATCTATAAATGATGGTTCATTTTTTTTTCCTCGATTTGGAACTGGAGCTAAAAAGGGGCTATCTGTTTCAATAAGAATTTTATCTAATGGAAGAGACTTAAATGTATTTTGAAGATCAACAGAATTTTTAAAAGTGATAATACCACTTGCAGAAAAATAAGAATTAAATTTTAAAAGCTTTTCTGCAAATTTTTGGGATCCTGTGAAACAATGCATCAAAATTTTTAACTTTTCATCCTTATATTCATTTAAGACTTCATAAGTTTTTTCTTCAGCATTTCTTGAATGTATAATTAATGGTATATTTGCTTTCAAGGCAGCTTTTATGTGTATCTTAAAACTTTCTATTTGTTTATCTCTATCTGAATTATCATAATAAAAATCAAGACCAGTTTCCCCTACTCCAATAATTTTTTTATTTTCATCTAAATTTTTCGTAAAAAATTCTGAATTGACGTTATTTTTATCTGCCTCATGTGGGTGTATTCCAATTGTACCAAATATAATTTCATCCTTATTTACAATTTCTTTAACTCTGGAAAAGCTTTCAATAGATGTTGAGATAGTTAATAATCTTTTAACACCAATTTCTTTTGATCGCTGTATAACATTTTTTAGATCACTAAATAATGGCTCATGATCTAGATGACAATGAGAATCAATCATTTTCTTTTTCTATTTTGTTAAATAATATATCAATTTTATTAATAGCACTTCCTTTTTTTAAAAATTCATTATTTCCAATTGACTGAAAAATTACATCTTTTTCTTCAAGATTGAAAATTTTAAGTGCTTTAAGAGATGATTGCGGAATAATTGGATATAATAAGAAAGTTACTTTTCTAACAATTTCAAGAGTTGTATAAACTATTGTATTTAACCTGATTTTATCATCTTTTTTTTTCCACGGCTCCTGGTCATTAAAATATTTATTAGCTTCAAATAATCGATTTACAATATAATCAATATAATAATTGATATTTTGATTATCTATTTCCGATCTCAACTTGTCTAAATTCTGACTATATTCATCTAAAATTTTTATATCATCATCTTCAAATTTAATTTTTTCTGGCACTTTGCTATCACAATTTTTAATAACAAATGCAGATACACGTTGACATAAATTACCAAAATTATTAGCTAAATCACTATTAATACAATCCTCTAATCTTTCTTGAGAAATATTACCATCATTTCCAAATGAAACTTCTTTTATTAAATAATATCTCAAAGGATCCAATCCATATTGTTTTATAATTTCTAATGGATCTAATATATTTCCTTTTGATTTAGACATTTTTTCCTCATTAGATAATATCCATCCATGTCCATAAACTTTTTTTGGAGGAGCTATTTTTGCAGCCAATAAGAACGCAGGCCAATATATTGCATGAAATCTTAATATATCTTTTCCAATCAAATGAACAGATGCTGGCCAAAATTTTTTATATAATTCATCATCTTTATTGGGATAATTTAAAGCACTAATATAATTAGTGAGAGCATCTAACCACACATAAATTACGTGTTCATTATCATTTGGAACTTTAATACCCCAAGAAAAACTTTTTCTACTAACTGACAAATCTTTTAATCCGCTTTTAACAAAACTTATGACTTCATTTTTTCTAGACGCTGGAGAGATAAAAGAAGGATTTTTTTCATAAAATTCTAATAATGGCTTTTCCCACTTAGATAATCTAAAAAAATAAGATTCCTCATCAACCCATTCAACAGGAGACTTAGATGATATGGCCACTTTTTTATTATCAAGATCTTCAATTTCATCCTCATTGTAAAACGCTTCATCCGATACAGAATACCAACCAGAATATTTAGATAAATAAATGTCATCATTTTTTTTTAATTCTTCCCACAAATATTGAACAGATTTTTTGTGTCGAGACTCAGTAGTTCTTATAAAATCATTATTTGTTAAATTAAGAGTTTTTGATAAATTCTTGAATGTTTTGCTAATTTCATCGCAGAACGCTAAAGGTTCAACTCCTTTTTTTTCAGCAGCTCTTTGAATTTTTAAACCATGTTCATCAGTCCCAGTCAGAAAATAAACTTTATATCCATCAATTCTTTTAAACCTAGCAAAAAAATCAGCAATAATACTTGAATAAGCATGTCCCATATGGGGTTTGGCTGAGGGATAATAAATAGGTGTTGTAATATAGTAATTTTTATCCATTTAAAAGCTTTGAATTTATTTCTAAAAATAAAGATTCATCATCTAAATTGAATTTCTTAAAATCATTTATTCTTTTCAAAAAATAATTGTAAACATCTGAATTTGAAACCGAAATATCTTTTATCAGAAATAATTCAAGTATATTATAAACAAATGTTTTAGATTGCTTATCATCCTTATAAATATTTTCACTTATCAATTTTAATAAAAAATCTTTTAAATTTATTTCTTTTAAATCAATTTTTTTTTCTTCAGAAAATTTTAAAAGATTATAAATTTCTCCAGGTGTAGAATAATAATTTAATAAATCTTTATTTATGAGATTATCAATATCATTATCAAAAAGAAGTGAACTTATTTCATTAACCTTATCATTTTCTAAGAATATATTGAAATTAAGACAACGAGATAGAAGTGTTGGAATTATTTTCTTATTACTATTAATTAAAATAAAAAATATATTCTCATTAGGTTCCTCTAACGTTTTTAACAGCGCATTTACTGAATTTAAATTCAAATATTCAATATTATCAATTAAAACAAATCTGGGTTTATTATTGAATGAAGATTTATTGAGTTGAATTATTAATTCTCTAATTTGTTCTACGTCTATGTTTTTTTTATCAGGTTTAATATCAATTAAATTGAAATTTGGACAAGAACCATTTTGAATTAACTTGAATGAGCGATTATTTAAATTTATTTTAAATTCAACTAAATCATAAGGCATTTCTTCATCTTTTGATAAAACAAAATTAATTAAATGATAAGCGAGAGTACATTTGCCAACACCTTTTTGACCGGTTAATAAAATCTTTGATGGTAATCTTTTTTGGTCAAATAATTTAGCAAAAACTAAAAGGTTATCCTGTAATCCATAAAGATTTGTTTGACTGTTAGGATATAAATTCATTTTAATAATTTTTCAATTTTATTAATTATGATTTTTTTGTTTAATTCTGTTGGAAGGTTTGAATTGATTATTTTATATCTTTTTTTATTTTTTGATATTCTTAAAAAACCATTTTGTACTTTTTTGTAAAATTTTTCTTTGAATGTATCGTAACGATTAAGTTTTTTTCGTTGTTTCAATCTTTTTTGCATATTGTTTATGTTAACAATACATAAAAATGTAAAATCTACTTTAAATGATTTTAAAATATGATTATTAATCTTTTTAATAATGTCTAAATTTACACCCATTCCAAAATGTTGATAAGCAATGGTAGAGTCGGTAAACCTATCAAGTAAAATTATCTTTTTTCTAAAATTTTTTTTCAAATTATCCATATTTTCACTTCTGGCCGCTAAATAAAGTAATAAATCAGTTTTTTTTTTAAAATTAGATTTCTTATCTAAAATCAATTTTCTTATTTTTTCTGAGTTCTTATTTCCCCCAGGCTCTCTTAATTTTATATGAGGTATTTTTTTTCTTTTTAAATGTTTAGAAACATTATCAATATGAAAAGTTTTTCCACTACCTTCAATACCCTCAAAGGCTATAACAATTTTTTTAGACATCACCCCAAATCAAATAATTTAAGGATTTCATTAATCTTGAAAAAATATTTACTTTATTCACTTGTTCTTTTGCCAAAAGATCATATTCATCAATTAATTCATCATCATAAATAATCCTTAATTTTGCTAAAACTTGATCTTTACTAATTGGAGCTTCCACAGGTCCTTCATATAACATTTTAACTTTTAATAGTTTTTTCTTACCTTTTTTTATAATTTTATAGATATCTTCTTTAGTATAAACTTTAACAGAATCCTTTTTTCCTAACCAAACATCAACGCTATCAAATTCTTCTTCCGATTTGTTTATTTCTACTAAATCAAAATTCGTTAAACCATATGTCAATAGTTTTGAGCTTTCTCTAGATCTAGAATTTTTAGTTTCAAAGCCACTAGCTACTGCAATTAACCGTCTACCTTTTCTTTCTAATGATGATGCTAAAGAATATTTTTCCACTGCAAGATATCCAGTTTTAATTCCATCTGCACCCATATTTTTATATAAAAGTGGATTTCTATTTCCTTGAGTAATTGGATCGCCACCAGTTCTATCCCAAGTAAATTCTTTTTCACTGAACCACTCGTAATATTCTGGATAGTTTTTAATTAAATAATGAGACATTATCATTATGTCTTTTACTGTTGAATAATTGTCAGGATCATTAATTCCAGATGAGTTTGCAAAATTTGTATTACTCATACCTATTTCTTGTGCTTTGGAAGTCATCATAATTGCAAATTCCTCTTCAGTTCCTGCTATTCCTTCAGCTAATGCAACACAAGCATCATTTCCTGAGGCAACAATAATACCTCTAAGTAAATTTTCTACACTCACCTCATCATTGACCATAACAAACATTGAAGAATATCCAGAAGTTGATAGCCGCCAAGCTTTCTCTGAAATAATAAATTTTTCATCTAAAGTTAAATCGCCTGATTTAATTAAATCAAAAGCAATAATGGAGGTCATTATTTTTGTCATTGAAGCAGGATAAATTGATCTGTCTGGTTCTTTTTCATATAAAATTTCACCCGACAAAAAATCTTGTAAGATTGCTGTTCTTGCTTTTATCTCAATATTAGAATGCGCACTGTTAGAAATAAAAAAAGTTATAAGAATTGTAATTAGAAAATTTTTAAACATTTTTTAACACTTCTAAGTTTTCGAAATTAAGAGATTTTAACTTCTCAAATGACTCTTTCAAACTTTTTATATCATTAAAAGGACCTATTAATACTCTAAATTTAGTTTGAGATAATTTTTTTATCCTAGAGTTTTTTATAGAAGTTTCATCTTTGATTCTAGAAATCATCATTTTAGCAGTAGATTTATAGTAAAAATCAGCAATCTTTATTGAGTAAGAAAATTTTTCTTTAGTTGTTTTTTTTTCTTTTTTCTTAGTTTTGCTTAAATCATTAATTTGAATACCGTCAATTGGCGCCTTTTCTGCAACGTTTTTTTCCTCATCGAAAGTTTTACTTTTTTTTGCAATAAAAGTAGAATTTCTAGATATTAACACTATTTCCAATAAGGGTTCATTGAAATCAAGATCTAAATCTTCAGCAATTCTTCTAGATATAACAGAATTGTAAAAATCTGAAAATTTTTGGTTATTAGATTTTACTTCTGCAATTAAAGACTTTCCGTTTTTTGGATTTGTAATCTTAACAGCAGATTTTCTTTTAAGTGATTTGTGATGAATCATTAATGATCTATCATCTAATTTTTTAATTTTTTTTATATTTTCGTCAAAGATTAAAGCAAAGCCACTATTACTATATTTTTTCTCTATTTTTGTTTCAATCTTATCTGGCTTCATTGCTACTTGTTCACAACCTATCAAAAATATTGATAACAAAAATATTAATAAAATTTTATAATTCATTTTTAAATTTATCTTTTAAGGTACAAACAGCTAAAGCAAATCTTAGAGATCTATTCCATTGGAGAATTATTTCGTAGTTATCAAATACAATATATGCAGGATTTAAAGTATCTGCACCAGGAATAATATCTTTGTCTGGAGTGATTATTGCAACATTATGATTTGATTTTAGAAAGCTTATATCATCATAATTATCAATATATTTCTTAAAAAATCCAATTTTTTTTTTATTTTGGAGTTTTTTTGCAGAAACATTCAAATATTTTTTTGGAATATCTTCTTTAAGATCTATTCTATAAAAACAAGGTGAGTCTTTTTTCCAACCAATTTTTTTAAGATAATTAGCTGCTGAAGCATAAGCATCATGAGAATTTTTTAAATCAATATAATTATCTGTATTAAAATCAATTGCGTGATTTTTTATGGTTGAGGGCATGAATTGAAAAAAACCAAATGCACCTGCCCATGAACCATACAATGATTTATAATCTATCTGATTTTCATCAATTAATTTTAATAAGATTAAAAGCTCTTTAGTAAAAAATTCAGATCTTCTTTTATCATAACTTAAAGTTGCTAGTGAGGAAAGGATATCCATTTTTCCAACATAAGTTCCATAATTTGTTTCAATGCCCATCAATGACAATAGAAGTTCCTTCTCAATTTTAAACTTATTTTCAACAATATTAATCAAATCTTTATTATTTAAATAGAAGTCGATACCTTTATTTAATTTTTTTGTAGAAGATCTCTTTGATATATAAGTTTTGGTGTCTTCATAAAATTCAGGCTGGTATCTGTCATATTTTATAACATTTGCTAAGAACTTAGTATCTGTCATTACCAGATCAAAAGTTTTCTCAGAAATATTATTTGCTAAAGCTCTTTGTTTGAAATCTTTTTTCCACTTTTCAAAATCTGTATTCTCATTTGCAAATAAGTTGGAATTTAGAAAAAATAGAATTAAAAAAAAAATTTTAATTTTTTTCATATAAGTCATTTAAATATATAATTACAGCAATCCAAATAATAATAAAACTTAGAAATTTAACTAATGAAAAATCCTCTCCGTAATAAAAATAACCTAAAATGAACTGTAATGTTGGCGTTATATAAAATATCATTCCGGTAGGTCCTAATCCAATTAACTCAACCCCTCTTACATATAGAAACAAAGGAATCACAGTCATCGGACCTGCTAAAAGTAAATATAGACTTAATCCTGGATTACTTAAGTTAAAGTCGTTTAGACCATTATTTGCAATTATATAAAATGCAACTAAAGCAAAAGGGAAAATATATAAACTTTCAATTAGCAACCCAATATCGGTATCAATTTCGATTTTTTTTCGAACTAAATTATAAAAGGCCCAACTAAAAGCCACAATGAGACCGACCCATGGTAATGATTTAAGATTAAAAAAAATTAAAATTAATATTGAAACAAAAACTAGAATAATTGAAAAAATCCTTTTTTTGTTTAGTTCCTCTTTAAAAAAAATATACCCCAGAAGAACACTAATTATTGGCATTATAAAATAACCAAAACTAGCATCAATAATTCTTTCTGATGCAACAGCATATATCCATATAGACCAATTAACAAAAATTAAAAAACCAGACAAAAATAATGCAATTAATTTTTTTTTATCTTTTAACTCTTTTAAAAAAATTTTCCATTTAGACAGAAATGTTGTGGTTAAAATTAACATTATTGCTGTCCACAGACATCTGTGAACAACTAATTCAGTATGACCAATAAAAGAAACTGACTCAAAATATATAACTCCAATAAATCCCCACCAAAAGGAACCTAAAGAAGTTAAAATTAAACCTTTGTTAAAATCATTTTTCATACTAATTAAATGAATAAAATATCATGAGTAATTAGACTATTTTATTGTTGAATTAAATATTTTTAATTATAAAAGCTTCTACACGGAGAGATGGCTGAGCGGTTGAAAGCACCGGTCTTGAAAACCGGCAAAGGGGCAACTCTTTCCTGGGTTCGAATCCCAGTCTCTCCGCCATATAATTGTTAATATTTAAAATTTTTAAATAGATTATTTATTTTGTTATCTTTAAATTCAATGTTGGTTTTTAATCCATTATAAAAATTGTAAAGATTATTATCATCTATTTCTAAGAATTTTATAAGTTCATTTAAATCTTCAACATTTAATTGATCTAAGTATTTATTAGTGAATGCTCCTAAAAGTTTATCCATTTCTTTGGTACCGCGATAATTTGATCTATATATAATTTTTTTTTTTATTTGTTCTATATCAGCGGTCATATTAGGAATATAATATTAGTTTATGGATATTAAAAGAAATTATGAATATTTATTATCTGACCTAAAATCTATAAAAGGTGTTGGTTTAAAAACATCAAATTTATTAAAAAGAAAAAAAATTAATAGTATTTTTGATCTGTTATGGAAATTACCAAAATCTTATACGGATCGAAGTTTATCCTCAAAAATTAAAGATTTAAAAATAGATGAGATACAAACTATAACTATAATTCCTCAAAAATATTCATTTCCAAGAGTAAGAAACTTACCAAATCGAGTTTTATGCAAAGATGAAACTGGTGAAATAGATTGTGTTTTTTTTAATAGTTACGAAGGATATATTAGAAAAATATTACCTATTGGAAAAGAAGTAACAATTAGTGGTAAAATTAAATACTTTCGAAATAAATATCAATTAACAAATCCTAAATATATTTCAGAAGACTCATCTATAATAAAACAAAAGCATAATACCTATTCATTAACTGAAGGAATTAGTGAAAAGGTTTATAATAAAATAATATTTCAAATTATTAAAAATTTACCTCAGATTGATGAGTGGCACTCAAAAGATATATTAAAAAATTTTGGTAATATTGGTTGGAATGACTCAATCAAAAAATTACACGATCCAGAAAACATTGGTAAATTCAAGGAAAATTTCTATCAAAGACTTGCTTTTGATGAAATTTTTTCAACTTTTTTAGTTAATTCAGAAATTAGAAAAAAGATCAAAAAAATAAAAAAAACAAAGAAAAAATTCGATATTAAAAAACAAGGTGAAATAATATCAAAATTAGATTTTTTCTTAACCAATGATCAAACTAAAACATTAAATGAGATTAACAAAGATTTGTGCTCAGATAACAAGATGTTTAGATTGCTTCAGGGTGATGTTGGTAGTGGTAAAACAATCGTAGCGTTATTATCTGCATTCAATACCATCAGTTCTGATTTTCAAGTAGCAGTAATGGCTCCTACAGAAATATTAGCAAGACAGCATTTTTTATTAGCAAAAAAAATATATCCAAAAAATATTAAGATAGAATTACTTTCTGGAAAATCATCATACAAAGATAAGAAAAAAATTTTAAATAAACTTATTAAAAAAGAAATTGATATTATTTTTGGAACACATGCCTTATTTCAAAAAAAAGTAGAATTCAAAAAACTAGGTTTAATAATAATTGATGAACAACACAAATTTGGAGTTAGTCAGAGAAAAAAATTATCTGATAAAGCTGGGAAAGATTGTGATGTTCTTTTAATGACAGCAACACCAATTCCACGTACTTTAACAATGACTATTTATGGAGATATGGATCTTTCAATTATACGAGAAAAACCGAATAACCGAAAACCTGTAAAAACTTATAGTAAAATTGAAAGTAAGATTGAGGATGTACTTAAATTCATCAAGAAAGAAATACAACTTGGAAATCAAATTTTTTGGGTATGCCCTCTTATAGAAGAGTCAAAAAAAATTGATCATTCTTCAGCGATTAAAAAGTCTGAATATCTAAAAAAAATTTTTCCAAATGAGGTTTATTTACTCCATGGAAAAACAACCATTGAGGAAAAAGAGGAAATCTTAAACAAATTTTTAAGAAATGAATTTAAGATATTAGTTTCTACTACTATCATTGAAGTTGGTATAGATTTTCCTAATGCAAATGTAATTATAATAGAAAATGCAAATAAGTTTGGTTTGTCTCAATTACATCAACTTAGAGGTAGAGTTGGAAGAGGCAACAAAGAGTCTTCATGTGTATTAATGTTTAAGTCAAATCTAAGTGAAAATGCTAAAAAAAGAATCAATATATTAAAAGACTCTAATGATGGATTTAAAATATCTGAAGAAGATATGAAATTAAGAGGTTTTGGAGATATTCTTGGTTTTAAACAAAGTGGAATAAAAAACTTTAAATTGGCAGATCCAATACATAATCATAATCTTTTTATTTTAGCTGAAAAAGAAATTAAAAGAATTGAAAATGAAAAAGAGGATATAGGAAGATTTAAACCATTAATTAAATTATATGATCGTGCAGATATAATTAACGATATAGCTTAATTCTTACCTGTGGATGTTCCTGCAGAAACAATAAATTTGGATGCCTCTTCAAATGTCATATTCAGATATATAACTTCATCTATAGGAAACATTAGTAAAAAACCACTTGTAGGATTTGGTGTAGTTGGAACAAATACGTTTATTAATTTTTTATTTGTTTTTTCAGCCATTTCACCTTTATTTTCTTTTGTTGCAAATCCAACAGCCCAAACACCTTTTCTTGGATATTCTACTAAAACAACACTTTTTTTATCATTGTCATCTTTATTAGAAAATGTCTCGGTCATTTGTACTATTGCTGAATAAATAGTTCTTAAAACAGGAATTCTTTTAAATAGATCATCAATAAGTTTGAGAATTCGTTTACCTAAAAAGGATAATGATAATCCCCCAACAATTGTTATAAATGCTACAGAAATAATTATTTCTATTCCAGGTATGGCAAAAGGTAAGTAGTTATTAGGATTTATATTTTCTGGAATTATTTTAGAAGAAATGCCTATTAAAATTTTACTTAAATATAAAGTAAAACCAATAGGAATTAATACCACTACACCCGTTATAAAATAATTTCTAAGAATAAGAGTAAGTGATCGTTTTTTTTTATTCTTTTTCATAAAATTTATTTAAAACTAGAGTAAACTACAAAAGAAATCGCAATAATAAATAAAAATACTAATATTTTATTATTTAGATTCATTTTAAAATATATTATCAATGATAATTAAAAATGGATAGAAGAAAATTCTTAACTTATGTTGGTTGTACTTGTTGTAGTTTAGCTCTGAATTCATGTGCTACTGCACCAATCACTGATCGAAAACAATTAAAACTAATACCTGAAGCTAAATTAAATGCTCAGGCAGCCCAAATTTTTGAAAAAATTAAGGAAAAAGAAAAATTAATAACAGGACCAAAACTTAATCAGATTAAAGAAATTGGCAAAAGAATGGAAAATTCTATAGGAGAATATTTTTATCAATCAAAACTTGATGACCCGACAGTTGGTTTTGATTGGGAATATATATTAATCGATAAAAAAAATATGAGAAATGCATTTTGTATGCCAGGAGGTAAAATAGCAGTTTTTTCAGGCATATTAGAAGTAACCAAAAATACTGATGGCTTAGCTGCTGTCATGGGTCATGAAATTGCACATGCTGTAGCAAAACACTCGGTAGAACGAGCGAGCAGAGGTGTTGTTTTAAACGTAGGGACAAATGTTATTGATATATTATCTGGAGGAAAATTATCTCAAGTTAATAGAACAACAGGTATGAATACTATTGGTATGGTCTCTCAACTAGGTATAATGAACCCTTTTAATAGAAAACAAGAAACTGAAGCTGACTATTTGGGTATGATTTTTGCCTCTTTGTCTGGTTACGATATAAGAGAAACACCTAAAATTTGGGAAAGAATGAAAAAATTTAGTAAAGGAAAAAAACAATCTGAATTTCTTAGTACACACCCATCACCTGACAATCGCATTAAAAAAATAAATGAGTGGACAAATAGTATAATTCTGGATTACCCACCAATTAAAATATAAGTATTAATTGATGGTGAGCCGTGATGGACTCGAACCATCGACCCATTCCTTAAAAGGGAATTGCTCTACCAACTGAGCTAACGGCCCAAAATTACTTCGTATATACATATTTATTTTAATATTTCAAATGGGAATTGATGAGACATATAGTTTCTTTATCACAACTTATCTATGTATTTATCATGAAATTCATTAAAAGTGCCTTTTTGAATATTTTTTCTTATTTCGCTCATTAATTCTTGATAAAAGTTGATATTATTTAACGTTAAAAGCATCGACCCTAAAATTTCATTAGTATTGAATAAATGATTCAAATAATTTTTTGAATATTTGTTTAAATTTAAATTTTTACACTTTTCATCAAGAGGTGAATTGTCATTTTGATATTTATTATTTTTAATATTTATTCTTCCATTCCATGTAAAAGCCAGACCTGTTCTCCCTGATCTAGTCGGCATTACACAATCAAACATGTCTATTCCTCTTTTAACTGCACCTAAAATATCAGAAGGTGTGCCCACACCCATTAAATAATGTGGTTTATTTTCTGGAAGATTTTCCTTGATGTCATCCAAAACTTTAAACATTTCCTCTTGTGTTTCACCAACTGCAAGACCACCAATGGCATATCCATCAAAATTTAGATTTAACAAACCTTTTAGAGACAAAAGTCTCAAATCTTTAAAAAGACCTCCTTGGACTATGCCAAAAAGAGCTTTATGAGGATTTTTTCCAAAGGCTTTTTTGGATCTATCAGCCCAATATAATGATAGTTCCATTGATTTTTTAATCAGTTCATAGTCATTTGTTTTCTTAGGACATTCATCCATGATCATTACAATATCTGAGTTCAAGCCAAGTTGAATTTTTATACTTTCTTCAGGGCTCAAATAAAATTTTTTTCCGTCAACATGAGAGTTAAAAATTGCACCTTTTTCTCGGTCTATTTTATTTAATTTTGAAAGAGACATTACTTGAAAACCACCTGAGTCAGTAAGTATTGGCAAATCACAATTCATAAAGGAATGTAATCCACCAGCATTTTGAATTCGTTCAACTCCTGGACGGATCATTAAATGATATGTATTAGCTAAAATTATATCTGAGCCAGTTTTTTTAATATCGTCAATCGTACAAGCTTTTACAGTTGCCTGAGTTCCAACTGGCATAAAAGCAGGAGTTCTAATAATACCTCTATGCGTTTCTATAATTCCTTCTCTTGCATAGTTGTCTTTGTTCAATAATTTAAAGGCAAATTCTTTTAATGCCATTAAATATTATAATGATTTAAAACTAATTATTTTATCTGGATCTGTGACCGCACCATTATTGTTTTCATCACCACGTTTAATTTTATCAACAAATTCCATTCCTTCGATCACTTTTCCAAAAACTGTATACTGATTATCTAAAAAAGGAGCAGATTTAAAACAGATAAAAAATTGACTATTTGCACTATTTGGATCTTGTGACCTAGCCATAGATAAAGTTCCTCTATCATGAGGTAAATTATTAAATTCTTGTTTTAGGTCTGGTAAATCTGATCCTCCCATTCCTGCCATTCTTAAATTAAAATCGCTTGATGATGAATTACCAAATTTTACATCACCAGTTTGTGCCATGAAACCATCAATAACTCTGTGAAAAACAACATTATCATATTTACCACTATTGGCTAAATCTTTAATTCTTTTAACATGATTAGGTGCTACATCTTCAAATAATTCAATTTTAACATCTCCATCTTTAAGTTTCAAAATCATAATATTCTCCTGTGACATTACTTGGTTTATGGTTAAAAAAAAGAAAATAAATATATTTATTAAAATTTTACTCATATTTTCTTTTTAATAATTTAATTGTACTTTTGGTAGTAAATTTTTTGATATCACCTTTTAAATTTACTATTTCTTTAACAAATCTTGATGAAATAATCTGATTTTCAACATCAGACATTAAAAAAAGAGTTTCAATATTTTTATTTAATTTTCTATTCATTCCTGCTAATTGGAATTCATATTCAAAATCTGAAACTGCTCTTAATCCTCTTAAAATAATATTTGATTTATATTTTTTACACAATTCAGTGGTTAAAGAGCTAAAAGAAATTACGACAACTTTTTTTTTATTCAGTTTCAAATCATAAAATAAAGCTTTTTTTACAATTTCAATTCGTTCATCAGAGTCGAATAAATAATCTTTATTTTCAACGTTAGATACTGCAACGACAATCTTATCAAAAAGTTTTAGTCCTTTTTTAATAACATCTATATGGCCAAACGTAATTGGATCAAATGTTCCAGGATAGATTGCAACTTTATTCATTAAACTAAGTTATCATCTATTTTATCAGCTGAAACAACTTTTTCTTCACCAGTTAATTTAATAATTTTAACACCCTGAGTATTTCTACCCGCAGTTCTAATTTCTTTTACCGCTACACGTATTACTCTTCCTTTGTTAGTAGATATAAGTATTTCATCACCATCATAAACAGGAAAAGAAGATGAGATATTACCATTTCTTGGTGAATTTATAATTCCAATAATTCCCTTCCCTCCTCTATTGGTTACTCTATATTCTGTATGACTAGTTTTTTTACCAAAACCATTTTCTGTAATTGATAATATAAACTTTTGTTTAGCTTTTAATTCTGATTGCTCGTCCTTCGATTTCTTCCCATTTTTTTTGAATTTATCATTATCTATAATTGAAAGGGAGACTATTTGGTCGTTTGGAGACAAAACAATACCTTTAATCCCTTTAGAGGATCTACCCTTAAAAACTCTTAATTTTTTAGACTCAAAACGTATACATTTTCCTAATTTTGTGCTTAAGATTATATCCTGATCATCTTTACAAATTTTAACTCCCACAATTTTATCATTATTGTCTAATTTCATTGCAATTTTTCCAGACGTATTAATTGAAGAAAAATCCTCTAAACTATTTTTTCTGATTTTCCCTTGAGCAGTAGCAAATACAATTTGATAATTTTTCATTTCAGATTCATTGTCAGGAAAAGGCATAATAGAACTTATTGACTGATGGTTTTTTAGTGGAAGAATATTAAACAACGATTTTCCCTTAGAAACTGAAGATCCCTCAGGTATTTTCCAGGCTTTTATTCTATAAACTAAACCTTCTGTAGAGAAAAACAAAACTGATGTATGGGTATTAACTGATAGAGTTTGGACTACAGAGTCTTCGTTTCTAGTAGTCATGCCAGTTTTTCCTTTACCTCCTCTTTTTTGTGTCTTAACACTATTCAAAGATCCACGTTTAATGTAACCCTGCAATGTAACTGTAATCAATACAGATTGTTTTTGAATGGTTTCTTCTATATCGTAATTTAATACAGCATCAATTATTTTAGTTCTTCGGGGTGATGAATATTTATCTTTAATATTCTTTAACTCTTCACTAATAACTTTTAACAATTCTTTTTTAGATGAAATTATTTTTTTATATTTCGTGATTAATTCAGCTAACTTCTTAATTTCTATTTCAATTTCATTTATTCCTAACGCTGTCAGCTTTTGTAATCTTAATTCTAAAATAGCATTCACTTGTAAAGTTGATAAGGAGTATAAAGTTTTTGATTTTGAACTTTCTACAAGTGAAATTAATTTTTTTGACTTATTAATTTTCCATTTAGTTTGTAAAAGAGATTTCTTTGCATCTTCCGGATTTTTTGATGATCTGATTGTTTTGATAACTTTGTCTAAATTTTCAACTGAAACCGATAAACCTATTAAGATATGCGCTCGCTCTTCTGCTTTTTGTAAGTCAAATTTTGTTTTTTTGACTACGACGTCCTCCCTAAAGGATAAAAAATTTGATAAGAAATCTTTTAAGTTACAAGTTTCAGGTTTACCATCAACTATTGCAAGTGTATTAAATCCAAATGAACTTTCAATTTGTGTATTCTTGTAAAGTTGTCTTTTTACTGTTTCAGGTTCTACTCCACTTCTCAAATCTATTGAAACTCTGATTCCTTCTCGATTAGACTCATCTCTTATATCTCTTATACCCTCAATTTTTTTTTCTCTAACAAGCTGAGCAATTCTCTCATTCAAAACAGATTTATTAACTTGATAAGGAATTGATGTTATAACCAATCTTTCTCTTCCATTTTTTAAACTTTCTATAGAAATTTCGCCTCTAATTTTAAAAGAACCTCTGCCTTTGTTGTAACCTTGTTTGATCATATCTTTTCCAATTATTACTCCTCCAGTTGGAAAATCAGGTCCAGGTATGTGCTTCATAAGATCTTTAATTTTAATATCTTTATTTTCAATTAAAGCTAATGTTCCATTAATTATTTCACCTAGATTATGTGGTGGTATGCTAGTCGCCATTCCAACTGCAATCCCACCTGCACCGTTTACTAATAAATTAGGAAATTGAGCTGGTAAAACTGTTGGTTCTTTCTCCGTTTCGTCGTAATTATTTTTAAATGAAATTGTATTTTTTTCAATATCATCAATTAAATATTGTGAAACTTTAGATAATCTAGTTTCCGTATATCTCATCGCAGCAGCGGGATCGCCATCAATAGATCCAAAATTTCCTTGTCCATCAACTAAAGGCAAGCTCATTGAAAAATCCTGAACCATTCTTACTAGAGCATCATAAACTGACTGGTCTCCATGCGGGTGATACTTACCAATAACATCTCCAACAATTCTTGCAGATTTTCTAAATTGTTTTGACCAATCATATCCACCTTTGTACATCGCATACAAAATTCTTCTATGAACTGGTTTTAAACCATCTCGTATATCTGGAAGTGCTCTACTGACTATAACACTCATTGCATACGATAGATAAGATGAGCTCATCTCATCATGCATTGAGATTAATTTTATATTCTTATCCTCAGGAATTTCAGTTTTTTGCATAAATATTAAAATGGAATTTCATCATCCATGTCATTTGAAATTTGTGACATGTCATCATTATTAGATTGAGTATTATCATTTGAAATACTTCCACCTGAATTACCTCCACCTAACATAGTTAAAGATGAGTTATATCCTTGAATAACAATTTCAGTCGAGTATTTGTCTTGACCAGACTGCTCATCTTTCCATTTTCGGGTCGTTAATTGTCCCTCAACATATATTTGGGCTCCCTTTTTTAAATATTGTTGAACAACATTTACCAATCCCTCATTAAATACAACTATACGGTGCCATTCTGTTTTTTCTTTTTTTTCACCAGTATTCTTATCTTTCCAAGATTGACTTGTTGCCAGACTTAATCGTGCAACACTTTTGCCATTTACCATTTGTTTGATCTCTGGATCTGCGCCCAAACGACCAATTAAAAGTACTTTATTTAAACTTCCAGCCATAATATTTTAATATTTGTTAAATTTGTTAATTAGAACTATACCACAATTTACTCTGAATATTAATTTTATTAAGTCAAAGCAACAAAAATTATGATGAAAAAGATAGTTATTAAAGGAGCTAAAGAACACAATTTAAAAAATGTTTCTTTAGAGATACCCAAAGATAAATTTGTTGTCATAACTGGTCTATCAGGCTCAGGAAAGTCGTCTTTAGCTTTTGATACAGTCTATGCAGAAGGTCAAAGAAGATATGTTGAGAGTTTATCTGCTTATGCAAGACAATTTTTGGATAAAATGAAAAAGCCAAATGTTGATTTAATTGAAGGGTTAAGCCCAGCTATATCAATAGAACAAAAAAATACTTCTAAAAATCCAAGATCAACTGTTGCTACAGTAACTGAAATATATGATTACATGCGTGTTTTATATGCGAGAGCGGGTATACCCTATTCACCTTTTACAGGTAAACCAATCACATCACAAACGATTACACAAATTGTGGATAAAATTAAAGAGCTACCAAAAAAATCAACTATATATATTTACGCTCCAGTAGTCAGAGGAAGAAAGGGAGAATATAAAAAGGAAATCCTTAATTTTAAAAAAAGAGGATTTCGAAAAATAAAAGTAGACGATGTAATTTATGATATTGATAAAGTTCCTGAATTAAATAAGAAAATTAAGCATGACATATATATTCTGGTCGATAGAATTGTTTTAAATTCATCTTTAGGAAACAGATTAGCTGAAAGTATTGAAACATCAGTAAATTTAGCGAATGGATTAGTATTCGTCGAATATGAAGATGAAACCTTACCGAAAAAATATCGAAAAGTAGAAAAATTAATATTTTCAACTAAATTTGCATGTCCTGAAAGTGGCTTTACAATTGAAGAAATTGAACCAAGACTTTTTTCATTTAATAGTCCTTTTGGTGCTTGTGAAGAATGTGAAGGAATAGGAATTAAACTAAATGTTGATCCAAATTTAGTAGTACCAAATCATAAAAAAAGTATTGCTGATGGTGCTATAGAACCCTGGGCTAAAACAACCACCCTATATTATGCACAAACATTATCGTCTTTAGCAAAACATTATAGCTTCTCATTAGATGAGAAATGGTCAAAACTTTCAAAAAAAATAAAGGATATCATTCTTTATGGATCTGATGATGAAGAAATAAAATTTTCATATGATGATGGTTACGAAAAATACTCACATAAAAAGACATTTGAAGGGGTAATAAATAATTTAGAGAGAAGATATTTAGAAACCGATAGTGATTGGAAAAGAGAAGAAATAGCTCAATATCAGTCAGATACTAAATGTGAAAGATGTAATGGTCATAGATTAAAAGATGAGGCATTATGTGTGAAAATTGACGGCCTACACATTAGTGAGGTTACTGAAAAATCAATTTTAGATGCTGCAAAATGGTTTGAAGATTTAAAGTTCAATTTAGATAAAAGACAGGTCAAAATTGCTGAACATATCCTAAAAGAAATTAATGAAAGATTAAATTTTCTTTTAAATGTTGGTCTTGATTATCTTACATTGTCAAGAGAGTCTGGTACTTTATCAGGCGGAGAAGCACAAAGAATTCGTTTAGCATCTCAAATCGGATCTGGTTTAACTGGAGTGTTATACGTCTTAGATGAGCCATCTATTGGTTTGCATCAAAAAGATAATGTAAAACTGATCAATGCTCTTAAAAGATTACGAGATTTAGGAAATACAGTTATAGTAGTTGAGCATGATACAGAAACAATGGAAAATGCAGATCATATTATTGATCTTGGTCCTGAGGCAGGAAACAAAGGTGGTGAAGTTGTTGCACAAGGAACTTTTGATGAGATAACAAAAAATAAAATTAGCATCACAGGAAAATATCTTTCAAACAAATTAAGAATTGATGTTCCAAAAAAAAGAAGGTTAGCAAAAAATGGAAGGTTTCTTGAAATAACAGGTGCGACTGGTAATAATTTGAATAATGTTAATTTAAAAATACCTTTGGGTAGTTTAACTTGTGTCACCGGTGTATCAGGAAGTGGTAAATCAACATTAATCTTACAGACATTGTACAATGCATTAAACTTAACTTTGAACAATAATAAATCTAGAAAAATTCCAAAACCATTCAAAGGTTTCAAAGGTACAGAATTAATTGACAAGATAATTGATATTGATCAATCACCAATTGGACGTACCCCAAGATCTAATCCAGCAACTTATACTGGAGCTTTTGGGCCAATAAGAGATTGGTTTACAGGATTACCTGAATCAAAAACAAGAGGATACAAACCAGGAAGGTTCTCTTTCAATGTCAAAGGAGGTAGATGCGAAGCTTGTGAGGGAGATGGAGTTATTACTTATGAAATGCATTTTCTTCCAGACGTTTATATACAATGTGATGAGTGTAAAGGAACCAGATATAACCGAGAAACATTAGAGATAAAATTCAAAGATAAGAGTATCGCGGATGTTTTGAATATGACAGTTGATGAAGGATGTGAATATTTTGAAAATATTTCAAATATAAAGACTAAATTGCTGACTTTAAAAAAAGTTGGTTTAGGCTATATAAAAATTGGTCAACAAGCTACAACTCTTTCAGGGGGTGAAGCACAAAGAATTAAATTAGCTAAAGAATTATCAAAAAGATCGACAGGAAGAACAATGTATATATTAGATGAACCAACTACTGGTCTTCACCAGCACGACATCAAAAAATTATTAGAAATTTTACATACATTTGTTTCACTAGGTAACACGGTGGTTGTTATAGAACACAACTTGGATGTCATAAAAACAGCAGATTATATAGTCGATATGGGTCCTGAGGGCGGTGTAAAGGGTGGAAAAATTATCGCTGAGGGAAAACCTGAGGAAATTTGTAAAATTCAAACTAGTTACACAGGCAAATTTTTAAAACCACTTTTGTAAATGTATAGCTTATCAATAATGGTGCAATTAATTTGATAAAATTGACTTAATAAAATAAAATATTTCTATGATTGATAATGAAAATACAAATACTGAATTTAGGATATTTGGTATGTCTATAGAAAATTTATCAATTATTTATGGAATATTATTGATTTGTTGGGGAGTAATAATAAGTTTTATTAGTGGTAGCGATTCTTTTACTTCATTCATTCCCTCTTTTTTGGGATTTCCAATTTTAATTTTTTCATATTTGTCTATTAAATTTATCAGTAAAAAAAAATTTTTTATGCACATTGTAGTACTTTTAGGATTAATAATTTTTATTGGTGGATTAGATTTTTTTAGAACAATTATAACAGGGAATGTTTTTACAAATTTTTGGGCAGATATCTCTAAATTAATGATGTTATTAACCGGTCTATTTTTTACAATTCAATGTGTTAGATCTTTCATTCACGCGAGAAGAACAGCAAAAACAGAAAGTTAGTCTAATAAAGACTCAACAAATTCCCAATTAATTAGATTTTCCACAAATTTTTCTAAATATTCTGGTCGTCGATTTCTATAATCAATATAATAAGAGTGTTCCCAAACATCACATCCTAAAATAGGCTGCATATTATCAATTAGAGGATTTGCTGCATTTGCAGTTTTTGTAACTACAAGTTTACCATTACTTATAGATAACCAACACCAGCCAGAGCCAAATTGTGTTATTCCAGCTTGTTTAAAATCTGTTTTAAACTTTTCAACACTTCCAAAATCTCCAATGATTCTTTTTTCAAGTTTTGGAGGAATTTTTCCACCTCCGTTTGGTTTCATACACTTCCAAAAAAGATTGTGATTCCAATGTTGGCTTGCATTATTAAATATTCCAGCTTTAGATTTATCCTCAAAACTTTTTAAAATTATATCTTCCAATGATGAATTAGATAAATCAGTGTCTTTAATAAAATTATTTAAGTTAGTTATATAAGTCTGATGATGTTTACCATGATGAAGTTCTAAAGTTTCCTCGGACATTATTGGGGAGAGCGCATTGTTTGCATAATCAAGTTTTGGTAGTTCAAATGTCATTATTTGAAATTATTAAATTATATAATTTGAATATACAAGAAGTTTATCGATTAATTTGAATTCATAATGATTTGTTCTTAAAAATTATTTTAAAAAGTTATAATGTAGTATATAATTGTCATTATAATGGGTAATTTGCTATCGTCTTTATCAAGAACAGTTCATGTATCATTAGCTATAACAGTATTATTATTTCTAGGATTATTTTATCAAAATGATGGTTTTAGTTTTGATGCACTTTTTTGGAGCTGGTTTGCACAACTTGTGCAGGTTATAACTGGTATTATGTGGATTGGATTATTGTGGTACTTTAATTTTGTACAAATTCCAAATATGGCAAGAATTCCAGATGAGCAAAAACCAGCTATCAACAAAGTAATTGCTCCAGCTGCATTGTTTTATTTTAGGTGGGGAGCAGTTTTAGCGATTTTATCTGGTTTTGCAATTATGGCTCTTAACGAATATTTATATGACGCAATGACCTTAAGTATAGGCTCTGGTATTCCAAAACATACCACAATAGGAATTGGTATGTGGCTAGGTTTGATAATGGCATTTAACGTATGGTTTATAATATGGCCAAATCAAAAAAGGGCGTTGGGTATAGTAGAATGTGATCCAGAATATAAAGCTAGGTCAGCTAGAAGAGCAATGTTATTTTTGAGAGTTAATACCTTAATTTCAATACCTATGTTACTTACTTTGGTGGCTGCTCAAAATCTTTATTAATTACTATCGTCATCTCTTAAAACTGTTTTTTGAGAAACTCTTAATCTAACCAAAACTGTATTAGCAATATAGATAGATGAATAAGTACCAAAAATTACACCAAATATCATAGCTAAAGAAAAACCTTTTAGTATCTCACCACCAAAGAAAAATATTGATAGCAACGCTAATAAAGTCGTTATTGATGTAATTAAAGTTCTAGATAAAGTTTCATTGATAGAGATATTAGTTAAATCATAAATCTTAATGTCAGAATATTTTCTTAAATTTTCTCTTACTCTATCAAAAATAACCACTGTATCATTCATAGAGTAACCAACGATAGTTAATACAGCAGCAATAATAGATAAATTGATTTCAAGACCAAGTAATGAGAATAAACCTAAAGTTACCAACACATCATGGAACAAAGCTAAAATAGCTCCTAAACTAAATTGCCATTCAAATCTAATCCAAATATAAATTAACATTAAAGTTAATGCCACTGCGATAGCTATTACTCCAGATTTAAGCAACTCAGCACTTACTTTCGGTCCTACGTTTTCAACTCTTCTAAAATCAAAAGTATTGCCAAATGATTTATCTAAATTTGATTTAATTTCCTCAATAATATTTTTGTTATTATTAATTTCAAATTTAATAAGAAAGTCTGTCTCGTTTCCAAAATTTTTTACTGAAACATCACCTAAATTCATAGAATTTAAATTATCTCTCAGAGATGACACATTAATTTTGCTGTCAGTTGATCTTAATTCAATTAGCGTTCCGCCCTTAAAATCTATTCCAAAGTTAAGACCTTTGAAAGTCAGTAAAAATAATGAAATAACGACTAAAGATATTGAGAGTATGTTAAATTGATTATAGTATTTGTTAAAGGCAATCATTTAAATTAAACCCTCTTTTTCTTTGTTTCTGTACACATACAAAACAGTCAATAACCTCGCTATGAAATAAACTGAAAATAATGTTGTAAATATTCCAATCCCGAGGGTAAGTGAAAAACCTTTGATTGGACCTGAGCCCATAAAAAATAAGATAATAGCTGCTAATAATGTTGTTATATTTGCATCAAGAATAGCGGTTCTAGATTTTGTGTAACCACTATCAAAGGCTATTAAATTATTTTTTTCATTTTTTAGCTCTTCTTTAATTCTCTCAAAGATTAAAACATTTGCATCGACTGCCATACCAACTGTCAAAATTATTCCAGCGATCCCTGGAAGAGTTAAGGTCGCCTCGAATATAGTCAAAATTCCAATGAGTAAGAAAAGGTTAAGTATTAATGTTATATTGGTAATTAAACCAAATACCTTATATTTAACAAATATAAATACTATTACTAATACAAAACCAATTGCTAATGCAATCATCCCTGCATTAATTGAGTCTTGTCCTAAGTCGGGACCAACTGTTCGTTCCTCAATAATATTTAAAGGTGCAGGTAATGCACCAGATCTTAATAAAAGAGCTAAATCTGTTGCTGATTGAAAAGTAAATCCTCCACTGATTTGACCTGATCCACTTGCAATTGTATCTCTTATAACCGGTGCACTTATAATTTTACCATCCAATACTATTGCTAATTGTTTACCAATACCAGTCGATGTAGCTTTACCAAATCTTTTAGCTCCAACTCTATCAAGTGTAAATGTAACCACTGTTTCATTCGTCTCACTATCCATTCTTGGTTGAGCATCTAACAGATTGTCTCCACTTAAAATAATTCTTTTACTTACCAGAGCATCTTCTTCAGACTCATCTTCATAACTAAGTTTTTCCGCTCCAAAAGAGTCTTGATCGTTATTAGTTACAAATCTAAATGTAAGATTTGCAGTTTTACCGAGCAATGATTTAATTCTCATTGGATCATCTAATCCAGGTAATTCAACAAGAATTCTGTCGTTTCCTCTTTTTAAAATATTTGGCTCATTAGTTCCTATCTCATCAATTCTTCTTCTTACAATTTCTAATGCTTGATCTTGAGAAGATGTTTTTAGTTTAACAATACCTTGGGTTGAGTAATTGACAAAAAAAATATTATTTTCCTCAGTGATATCTAATTGATGAGATTTAAATCTTGGATAATAAGGATTTAATTCACTTTCCTCATCATTAAACGTATCTAGAATAGTTTGTTTAAAGTTTTCATCTACAGAAAAAGATAATTTTTGTCCTAAAATTTTTAAATTTTTAATTCTTATATTTTTGTCTTTGAAATAATTTCTAATGGTAATTGAAAGATTTTGTATTTTTTGCTCAATAACTGGATTATTATCAATTTCGAGTAGGAGGTAAGAACCTCCCTGAAGATCTAATCCAAGATTAATTTTCTTATTTAGTACGTTATTTTCAAACTTAAATAAATTTGATGAGGCAATTAAAATAAAAAATAGAGAAATTAATATTACTGATATTATTCTGAATTTTGAAAAATATAACACTTTACTTTAACAAAATTACTTTTTAACTTCTTGAGAGTTCATCAGACTTTGTACACCTGTACCTCTGATAACTTCAACAGTCACATTTTCAGCAACCTCAACTTCTATTTTATCGTTATCTACAACTCTGGTTATGGTTCCTGTAATACCGCCTGAAGTTACAATCTTATCACCTTTTTTTAAACCCTCGACCATAGCTTTATGCTCTTTAACTTTTTTTTGCTGTGGTCTTATCAAGAAAAAATAAAAAATAACAAAAATTAATATTAGTGGTATAAATTGACCTATTCCTGAACTTTCCATAAAACTCCTTAATTAAAAATGAATTTTTATACTATCTCTTAAGTTAAAACAACTTTAATTCAGACTAATTTTTTCTAGATTATTCATATAAGGTCTAAGCACTTTTGGAATACTTATAGACCCATCCTTTTGCTGAAAATTTTCTAATATGGCAATAAGAGTTCTACCCACTGCTAAACCACTTCCATTAAGCGTTCCAACAAATACTGTTTCTTTATTTGAATTTTTATATCTAGCTTTCATTCTTGTTGCTTGAAAAGTTGAACATGATGAACATGAAGATATTTCTCTATATTTGTTTTCTGAAGGTAGCCATACTTCTATATCGTAAGTTTTTTCTGCACTAAATCCCATATCTCCACTACATAAAATCATTTTTCTATATGGTAAGTCTAACAAATCCAAAATTCCTGTGGCACAATTTGTCATTCTCTCTAATTCTTCAAGACATTTATTTTGTTCCACAATACTTACTAATTCAACTTTATAAAATTGATGTTGTCTAATCATCCCTTTTGTATCTTTACCATAACTACCAGCCTCTTTTCTAAAACATGGGGTAGATGCAACAAATCTCATCGGTAATGTTTTAAGATCTAAAATTTTATCTTTTACAATATTGGTTAAAATAACTTCTGCTGTAGGAATTAAAAATTTTCTACCACTTCCCTCTTCTAATTTTACTTCAAATTGATCATTTTCAAATTTAGGTAATTGACCAGTTCCGAACATTGTATTTTCTGATGCTAATAAAGGTGGTGAAATTTCCTCATATCCATTTTTTGAAGTATGTATATCAAGCATAAAATTTGAAATTGCTCTTTCAAGTAATGCTAATTTATTCTTAACAAAAACAAACCTTGAACCGGTGGTTTTTGTGGCAAGATCAAAATCTAACATGCCAAGTGTTTCACCTAATTCGTAGTGTGATTTTGGAGTAAATTCAAAATTAGGAATTTGACCCGATTTAGTTAATTCAACATTTTCATTTTCATTAGATCCTATAGGCACATCATCATGAGGTATATTTGGAATACTTGATAAAATTTCATCTAAGTCTGATTTAATTTTTGATTGTTGATCAGTAATTTTATCAATAGATTGGGTAATTTCTTTTGACCTAGAAAATAAAGCCTTATCTTTTGTTTTTGAAATATCTTTCTTTTCTTTTTCTAATGTTTCTTTTTTTTGAATTAAATCTCTATTATCTATATCTAATTTTTTGAGTTTATTGAGATCTATATCAATTGATCTTTTTTTTAATGCTTTTGAAAATGCATCAAAATCTTTTCTAATTTCTTTAATGTTATGCATCAGAATTTTTTAAATTTTTATTCTCAATAAGTTTTACTGAAAATATTGATAATTCATATAGAATTAATAATGGTATCGCTAAACCAATTTGTGTGATGGGATCTGGGGGTGTGAGTAAAGCTGCGGCTGCAAATATAATAACCACAACATATTTTCTTCGTTTCTTTAAAAAATCAGAATCAACTAACCCTACCCTCGCTAATAAACTCAACACAACAGGTAATTGAAAACTTATGCCAAACGCAAATATAAGTTTCATTACCAATGAAAGATATTCGTTTACTTTTGCTTCTAATTGAATTGGTAAATTTGTTGAAAGACCAGAACTTTCAAAAGATAAAAAGAATTTTATCGCTAGCGGCATTATTAAATAATAAACCAACATCCCTCCTAGTAAGAATAAGATTGGGGTTAAAACTAAATAAGGTAAAATTGCAATTTTTTCATGTTTATAAAGACCAGGAGCAATAAATTTCCAAATCTGCATTAAAATAAATGGACAAGTAACAAAAAAAGCTGTGAAAAAAGATACTTTCAAATAAGTAAGGAAAGTTTCTTGTAAAGCTGTGAAAATTAATCTTCTATCAGTTCCATCATCTTTAACTGCTTGTGCATATGGCTCTACTAAAAAACCATAAAGATGTTCAGCAAAAAAATAACATCCAATAAAAAAGATTATTAGAAAAATAAAACTATGAATTAGTCTTTTTCTTAACTCTGCTAAATGACTTACAAAGCCACCTTCATTTTCGTCATGACTCATCTTTTTTTTCTTCTTTTTTTTCTATTTTATTATCTTCAAGATCAATATTTGAGACTTCGTTTTGAATATTATTGACATATTTTTTTGCAGAGCCAATCCATGAACCAACTTTTTTGAGCATTATTGGAAAGTCTTTAGGTCCCAAAACCACAATAGCTATTGCAACTATAATTAAAATCTCAAACCAACCAATAGTAGGCATGTGATTTATTCTTTTTTGTTCGAATCTTGATTATCGTCAGAAATATTTTTAGGTTCATTGTCATCAGTCACATCTGATGCCATACCCTTTTTAAAACTTTTTATTCCTTTTGCTACATCGCCCATAAGGCTAGAAATTTTTCCTCTACCAAATAATAATACCACAAGTATTACAACGATTGCTATTTGCCAAATTCCAATGCTCATAGAAAAGTTATAACCTTTTTATCAATAATTGAAAAGTCTAATTTGTAGGCCTAACTCTTCTCATCCGAGTCAAGAGTGCTACTTAACATTTCATCAATATTTGAATAAATGTCCTCTTTTTTATTATCTTGTTTTTCTTTATAGAATTTTCCAGTGCCAAAAATAGCGTTATCAATATTGGTACTATCAATTAAACCTGCAGCTCCAAGTTCATCTACTGTTGGTAAATCAGATAATTTTTGCAAGTTAAAATGGCTTAAAAAATCATCCGTCGTGACATATTGAATAGGTCGACCAGGGACATTTTTTCGTCCACCAGGTTTAACCCAATTTAATTCCATCAAAATTTCTAATGTGTTGGTTCCAAAAGCTACACCTCTAATTTCTTCTATCTCTGCACGAGTAACTGGTTGATGATAAACAATTATAGCAAGAGTTTCTATTGCAGCTTTTGATAATTTTTTTTCAACAGTTTTTTCTTGGGTCATTAAATTTGAAAGATTAGGTGAGGTTCTAAAGGACCATTTTTTAGAAATACAAACTAAGTTAATACCTCGATTTGAATATTCAGCTTGTAATTTTAACAAAATTTTTTCGACATCTGTTTTTTTAGATATCTTATTTTCAATAGTTTCAATATCTAGTGGTTCAGCAGCAGCAAAAACAATCCCTTCAATTTCCTTTTCAATTGAAGATAATTTAGTTGGAAAATTAATAATATTATCTTTTTTCTTAATCTTTTTTTTAATCATTTGTTTTCTTTTATATAAATATCATCAAAAAGGTTTTCTTGCTTTATGCTTAGGTTGCCCTCCTTGACCAACTCAAGAGAGCCAGCAAATATTCCTGCTTTACCTGTTCGTTTGTACTTTGAGTCACTTTTAAAATTTTTCGGTATTAAATCATCTAATTTTTTCCAATCCATTAATTTTCCAAAAAAATCTTTTATAGTTTTTATACCTTCTTCTGTTGTAAAAACTGGTAACTTTGGAATATTAATTCTCTGAAAATCTTTAGTCATAATTATAGTAGAATAGGTTTTCATGAGGTCAAATAAATTTAGTTTATATTCACTATTGTAGATAGGTCTTATGCCTGCTCTCATACCCCTAGTTCTTATTTCTCTTCCTAATCTTTTTCTTTTAAGCATCTGTTCAGATAATAACCTTATTAATTCAAGTTTCTTAAGTTGAAGTTTTAATTTTTCAGCCACTTCTTGAACTTTAAACTCTTCTTCAGGGGTGCCTGGTAATAGTAATTTTGATTTTAAATATGCTAACCATGTTGCCATTAATAAGTATTCTGAAGCAATTTCTAAATTTAATTTTTTTTCTTGAGTAATAAAATCATGAAACTGATCTGCTAATTTTGTAATGGATATATCCTCAAGATTAACTTTTTGAGCTTTTGCAAGATCTAAAAGAACATCCAATGGTCCATTATAATTTTCAACATCTACTTTAAAAAGTTCAGAATCATTTTCAATCATCAATCAATATTAACTTAAAATTTTGTAAAATTGTGATGTTTTTTTAACGAGAAAAGGATTTATCAATGGTGAATTATTTCCTACAATTTTCATTTCATTTAAATTTCCATTACAATGTAAGGCTAAATTACAACCTGCACTAAACGTTTTGATTGTATTTTCCTTTAAATCACCCTTAAGACTTTTCATGGATAAATCATCAGAAATCAAAATATTTTTAAAACCAATTTCATTGCGAATTAATTTAATAAATTTTTTTGAGTGAGTAACACAATTTTCTTTGTCAATTTGAGTAAAAATTATGTGAGCGGTCATAGCAAAAAAAGTTTTTTTATTTTTAAATGGAAGAAAATCTCTCTTGGTTAAATAACTCAATTTTTTATTTACCATCGGAGTAAAATGGTGACTATCTACTTTTGCAAGACCATGTCCTGGAATATGCTTTATGACTGTTCCAATACCATTTTGATGAAAATAATTGATACAATAATCTCCTATTTTAGATACAATTTTGGGATTATTGGAAAAAGATCTATTCCCAATGATATTTGATGCACCTTTAATTCTCAAATCTAAGACCGGGGAAGTATTAATATTAATACCAAGAGATTTTAATAAATATGAAGTTTTATCAATAAATAATTTATAATAAAATTTAAATTCATCTACATTTTTAACATATTTTTTTCCAAAAAATTCTGAAGTCAAATTATCGAATGATATAATATTTTCTAAACGATTAACTTTACCCCCTTCTTGATCAATTAAGATAGGATATTTTTTATCTTTGAATAATTTTCTTATTGACGTGGTGAGATTTAAAGTTTGATCAATATTTTTAATATTTCTTGTAAATAAGATAACTCCCCAGGGTTTATAATTTTTAAGAAATGACTTTTCTTTTACTGAAAGTTTTGTTGATTTGATACCAACGATAAAAGATCGACGTTTATTCATTATTTTCTAATAATTTCCAAAAATTAAATTTTTTCTTTTTTTTATTGGTTGTTTGCTCAACGTATTCAATAATATTTTTCGTATCATCTTCTAAAATTGGTAATTTTTCTGAGTAAGTATTTATCTTGTTTTCGATATTGTTAAGTGATCTATAAGATTTTTTTTTATAGGCATCAGAAAAATAATATTTTGCTGTAAAAAAAATAAAAAGACCAATAATAAAAACAAAAATAATATATTTGATTTCTTTAAACATTACATTTTTTCAGGAGCAGACACACCTACAATATTCATCCCTGATTTAACAACATTTGATATAAGTTTTAATAAAACTAACTTATCATTAGATATCTTCTTATTCTCATTTATAAATCTTTTTTCAGGATTATCTTTTCCTAAGTTCCAGTAAGAATGAAATAGAGAGGCTAGTTCATAAAGATAAACTGGAATTCTATGTGGTTCAAGCTTCTTGCTTGATATTTCGATACACTTTGGCCACTCAGATATTTTTTTTAAGATGTTTATTTCATGGTCAGAATATTCAAAATTGTATTCTTCAATCTTTAAATCTTTTTTTAAATCTATTTCCAAATGTCTAAAAACAGATGAAATTCGAGCATAACAATATTGTACATAATACAAAGGATTGTCTTTTGATTTTTCAATTACATTATCAAAATCAAAATCGAGTTCGACGTCATTACTTCTATTTAACATAATGAATCGAGTAGCGTCTTTTCCAACTTGATTAATTAAATCATCAACAGTTATATAATCACCTTTACGTTTTGACATTTTGAATGGTTTTTTATCCTTTATAAGTTTTACAAGTTGACTAACTTTACAAATAAGTTTTCCTTTAGAGTTCGACAAAGCATCGACAGAGGATGTAATTCTTTTAATATAACCCGCATGATCTGCACCTAAAATATTAATTAAGTAGTCAAACTTTCTGTCCAATTTATTTTTGTGGTAAGCAACATCACTGGCAAAATAAGTCCAAGCTCCATCAAATTTTTGTAACGCTCTATCTTTGTCATCACCAAAATCAGTTGATTTAAAAAGTAATTGTTCTCTTTCAACCCAATTATTATCATCCTCACCAGCTGGAGCTTTAATTTTACCTTTATAAACAAATTTATTCTTTTGAAGATTTTCTACTACTTTTTCAACTTCTTGATTAAGCACTAATTTTTTTTCACTGACGAAATTATCGTGAATTATACCAAGGCTACTAAGATTTTTTTTTATTAATTTTATTGCCTCGTCTATAGACAGGCTAGTTAATTCTTCAGATATTGCATCGTAATTAGTAAAATCTATTTTTGGATTTGAAGAAATGATATTATTAGCAAACTCAATTAAATATTCACCAGGATAAAGATCATCATTATCTGTTGGAAAAGTTTCATTAAATTTGATTTCTCTTATTCTAAAATATACTGATTTTGTGAAATTAATTATCTGATTGCCATAGTCATTTACATAATATTCTTTAGTAACTTTGTGATTATTAAATGATAAAACATTTGAAATTACATCTCCTAAAATAGCACCTCGGCAATGACCCACATGTAAAGGTCCTGTTGGATTGGCAGAAACAAATTCAATTAAATAATTTTTCTTTTGCTCGTTTGTATTTATTCCAAATGTTTTAGCGTTCTTAATGATTTCTTTTGAAAAATTTGTCCAAAACTCAGGTTGAAATTTGATATTTATAAATCCGGGTTTTACGATTGATACCTCTTTTATTGACTTGTCCTCATTTTCAAAACTCTTTGCTAATATTTCAGCTAATTCTAAAGGAGGTTTTTTATTTATTTTTGACAAAACCATCGCAACATTTGTAGAAATGTCACAATTAAATTTCGCAGGTGGAATTTCTGTGTTTATTCCATCTAAATTATCTGGCAAAATTAATTTACCCTTTTTCGATAAATCTAAAATAATTTTTTTTATTTTATCTAAGTATTGATCAAAAATGTTCATTTGATATCGTTATAAAGGTTGATAGCATATCTGTCAGTCATACCAGAAATAAAATCAGAAACTGATCGATATTTGTTTTTAGATAAATGTTCTTTTGAAATAAATTTTGCCGGATTTTTACTTATTTTGGTAAATAATCTTTTAATTATTAATTTACCTTTGTTATTTTTATTTAGCACATTCTTGTTATTGTACATTTTGGACCTTAAAAAATACCTAATTTCATTATCAGAATTTTTAATTTTATCAGAGAAATCAACCATAAGAAAATCAGTTTTATTCAAATCATTTCTACTTTTAATTTTTTTTTGATTAAGATTCTTGATGGTATTACTTATTAAATCTTTGATCATTAAATCTATTGAGTCTCTTATAATCTGGTAAGTTGCAATCTTGTAATTTTTTTTGTTAATCTTTTTTTTATATTTTCTATAAATATTTTTAAAAAAATCTATTTCTACTAACTCTTCTAATCTGAATAAGTTTGCTTTTATGCCATCTTGTATGTCATGGTTATTATAAGCAATATCATCAGATATAGATGAAATTTGAGCCTCTAGTGATGGAAAGGTATTAAAATTAATCATGTTTTTAAATTTTTTAACACCTATCAATTCATCAACTAAATGAAAATCTTCAACTGGACCATTGTGTTTTAAAAGTCCCTCTAATGTTTCAACAGAAAGATTTAAGCCACTAAACTTTAAATACTTATTTTCTAAAAACATAACAATTCTTAATGTTTGTAAATTGTGATCAAACCCTCCATGAATGCTCATACATTCATTCAAAGCATCTTCACCTGCATGACCGAAAGGAGTGTGGCCCAAATCGTGCGCTAAACTGAGTGTTTCTGCTAAGTCCTCGTTCAAACTGAAATATCTAGCGATGGATCTTGCTATTTGAGCAACCTCCATAGAATGAGTAATTCGAGTTCTATAATGATCCCCTTCAGTATTAACAAATACCTGTGTTTTATGTTTCAATCTTCTAAATGAAGCGCTGTGAATAATACGATCTCTATCTCTTTGATAAGGTGATCTATATTTTGACAAAGATTCCTTAAATATCCTACCTTTGCTTTTGAATTGACCTATCTTTGAGTATTTTTTCATCCTTTAAAATAAAATATTAAGTATTATATTACTAATACCAGTGATCAATTATGATTAAAGAAATTAAATTTACTGATAAAGCACTAAAACAGATCAATGTTTTGCTGTCTAAAAAAGATAAAGGGTCTTTTTTTAGAATCGCTATTAAAGGTGGTGGTTGTTCAGGATTTCAATACGAATTCACTTTTGATAAAGAAAAATCAAAAGATGATTTAAACTTTGAAAATATTTTAATTGATAAAACTTCAGCAGATTTATTAAAAGGCTCTCA
Source organism: uncultured Pelagibacteraceae bacterium (assembly GCA_902624315.1). Classification (GTDB taxonomy): domain Bacteria; phylum Pseudomonadota; class Alphaproteobacteria; order Pelagibacterales; family Pelagibacteraceae; genus Pelagibacter. The sequence goes on from CACNXC010000003.1 coordinate 67,175, forward strand.
AGTTGATTATGTTTCAGAATTAATTGGTGAACAATTTAAGATAACAAATCCACAAACTAAGTCATCTTGTGGTTGTGGTGTTTCTTTTTCTCTTTAATGATTATTTCTTCATGGAATGTAAATTCTGTGAGAGCTCGTATAGATAATATCAAAAGTTATCTCTTAAAATATAAACCAGATATCCTAATGATGCAGGAAATCAAAACAGAGGATGTAAACTTTCCCTATGATGATTTTTCAGCAATGGATTATGAAAGTCACGTGTTTGGCCAAAAAAGTTATAATGGGGTTGCAATTATATCTAAAGGTAAATTAAAAAATATCAAAACTGACTTAATCAAAGATAAACTTAAGCAATCGAGAATAATTTCAGCTGAACTGGAATATAAAAAGAAAAATATTCAATTAATAAACATTTATACACCTAATGGAAATCCTGTAGATACGGATAAATATAAATACAAGAAACAATGGTTGGATGATTTAATTAAACAATTAAAGAGTTTAAGTAAAAAAAATTCAAATATTATTCTTGCTGGAGATTTTAACATTATTCCAGCATCTGAAGATGTTTATAATCCAAAAAGTTTTGAGGATGATGCTCTATTTAGATTAGAAATAAGAAAAAAATTAAGAGAAATGATCAACCTTGGTTTTAGTGATGTCTATAGACATTTTAATGAAACTAAGGAAGGTTATACCTTTTGGGACTACATGAGAGGTGCTTGGCAAAAAAATAATGGGATGCGAATTGATCACTTCTTAGTTTCAAATTCTTTGATTGATCAAATTAAAGGTATAAATATTAATAAAGATCCTAGAGGTCGTGAAAAACCTTCAGATCATACGCCGATTGAAATAACTTTAGCTTAGAGATTTTATTTTATTAACTAAGTCTTCATTAATATTTCGAGGGCCTTTATCTAATCTATTCTTGTGTCTTCTTTCACCCGGAAGTCTAACCCCATCAAAAGATTTCATTTTATCAAAAAATTCATCTGCATGTTTTTGCCAATTTGTTCCTGAAGTTTTATCAGGTGAAATTGCAATAACAAATTCTCCCCCACTAGGTGGTCCACCATCATTATTATCTTTAGCCGCTGTTTCAAAACTAAAATTATCACCAACCAAAGCACCAGCCATTAACTCAACCATCATTGCTATTGCTGAACCTTTGTAACCACCAAAAGGAAGTAACACACCACCATCTGCAATTGCGCCAGGATCAGTAGTCTCTTTACCATCTTTAGTTAAACCAGTTCCAAGGGGAACTTTGTGCCCTTCTCTTTTAGCGACTTGGACTTCTCCCATTGCCATTGATGCTGTGGCCATATCATAAACGACTGTAGATTTACCAGGTCGTGGCCAAGCAAATGAAATCGGATTTGTTCCAAACAATGGTTTGATAGCACCAGCAGGTGCTACAGCAGGTTTGTATGATGTACATGCAAAAGCAACTAAACCTTCTTCTGCTAACTTTTCTGTTTCAGGCCACATCGCTGCCATGTGATGAGAATTATTTATTGCAAGCACTGCTACACCATTTTCTTTTGCAGCTTTAGCTAATTCAGGCAACCCTTTATTTAAAACTACTGGTGCTAAACAATTATTCCCTTGAACTTTTATAACTGATGAAGAAATTTTTTTAATTTCAGGCTTTCCTTTACCATTAATTTTTCCACTTTTTAAACCACTCACATATGCGGGTAATCTAAACAAACCATGTGATAAAGATCCATCCCTTTCGGCATTTCTAATCAGGTCAGACAGAATAGAAGCTGTTTCATCATCACAACCATTTGCTAGTAAAGTTTTTTTAGCTAAATCAAAAATTTCATCTAATGTGAGGGAAACTGTACTCATCCCATTATTAGATATTATTTATAACTAAAGATCAATTTCTAATTAACAACCTTTGAAAGATTTTGACATATTACCTATTAAATCAAAATATAAATCCTTACCTGGATCAAGTGTAGCTCCTAACGGATCAATTACACCTGTTGCAACATTAGTATCTTTTGCTACAGCCTTAATAATATCAGGATTAAACTGTGGTTCTGAAAATATACAGCTTACTTTATCGTGCTCAATTATTTCTCTTATTTCAGCTAACTGTTCAGCACCAGGCATTACGTCTGTATTTACAGTAAATGCCCCAAGAATATTAATGCCAAATCTTTTTTCAAAGTATTGATATGCATCATGAAAAACTATTGATTTGAAATCCTTGTTTAATTCAGATTTTACTTTTTTTGTAAGTTTATCTAAATCTTTATGCGCTTTTTTTAAATTTGATTTATATTTAGCTTCATTTTCTTGATCATTCTCGATCAGGTGTTCCGCCATTTCACTTAAAATCACTTTTGCATTAATTGGATCCAGCCAAATATGTGGATCATATTCACCATGCGCGTGTCCTTCATGATCGTGGTCATCGTGACCTTCTTTTTTATGATCATCGTCATGTCCATGTTCATCATGACCATGTTCTTTTTCCTTTTTATCATGGTCGTGGTCGTCATGATCATCTTCTTTTTTTGCATGATCGTCATGACTGTCTTCTTTATGGCCATGATCATGTTCTTCAAAAATATTTCTTTCTCTAAATTTAAGTTTAGTTAAACCTTTGATTTCAATTAACTCAATTTTCTCAGCTTTTTTCGCAACAGATTTTAATGGTTTTTCTAAAAAATTTTCCAAATCTTCACCAACCCAAAATATAAGATCTGCATTTTGTAACATTTTTGCATGAGATGGTTTTAAAGCAAATCCGTGTGGAGAAGCATATCCGTCCACTATTAAATCTGGTTTTGCCACTCCATCCATTAAATAACTTGCTAATGAATGAATTGGTTTAATTGAAGTAACTACTTTAATTTCAGCATTTGCCGGTGCAAAAATAGTTAAGAATGATAATATTGATAAGATAAATGGTAATTTTTTAATGTTTTTCATATGTTGTATATTTAAATTGTTATAATATAACACTATGTAATAATATAACATTTATTAGTCAAGGAATAAAATGAGATCAGACCAAAATATTCTAGTGAAGTTAAATAAAGCTGGTTTTAGTTTAAATAATAAATGGCTTGTTCAAGGAGTATCATTACAAGTTGAAAAAGGTAAAATAGTTACTCTTATTGGTCCAAATGGATCTGGAAAAAGTACAACAGCTAAAATTGCTTTAGGTATTTACAAAAAGATTGATGGTTCAGTTGAAAAATACACGAATAAAGTTGGATATGTTCCACAAAAAATTACAATAGATTGGACACTGCCACTAAGAGTAAATGATTTTATGGTGCTAACTGAAAGTCTCAATAAAGAAACTATAGATGAAGCTCTTTCTCTGACTGGTGTTATTCACCTTAAAGATAAAAATTTAGGTGACTTATCTGGTGGAGAATTCCAAAGAGTACTACTTGCAAGAGCTATTTCAAAAAAACCAGAATTATTGGTACTGGACGAACCAGTTCAAGGGGTAGACTTTACAGGTGAAATTGCTTTATACGAACTTATTAAGAAAATTTCTGATGAATTGAATTGTGGTATCTTGTTAATATCTCACGACTTACATACTGTAATGAGTGCTACAGATCATGTTGTTTGTTTAAATGGGCATGTATGTTGTTCAGGTTCTCCAATGGATGTTGCAAAAAATAATGAATATAAAGCTTTATTTGGTGAGCAAGCATCTCAAATTTTATCAAGATATGAACATAGACATGATCATGTCCACACCAGTGAAGGTGAAATAAAGAAAAACTAAATGTTTGATGATTTTTTTATAAGAGCTTTGGTGGCCGGAATTGGCGTTGCGATTGTAACGGGACCTCTTGGTTGTTTTGTTATTTGGCGAAGACTTTCATATTTTGGTGATACCCTATCTCACTCTGCGTTACTCGGTGTTACCCTTGCTTATTCCATGGAATTTAATATAGCATTTTCTGTATTTATTATCTCTTCTTTAATAGCCTTAACTTTAATACAACTCCAAAAAAGAACCAATTTACCAGGTGATGCTTTACTTGGTCTCTTGGCTCACTCATCGTTAGCTGTAGGACTAGTAGTTATAGGTTTTTTATCATTTATTAGATTTGATATTATGGGATTATTATTTGGAGATATATTAGCTGTTACTGTTGACGACCTGTTAATTATATGGATCGGAGGAGCATTAATCCTCTTAGTTTTAAAATTAATTTGGAAACCTTTGTTTGCATCGACTGTTAATTATGAATTGGCAGAAGCTGAAGGATTAAATCCTGATAGAGCTAAAGCTATATTTACAATCTTAATGGCAGCAATCATCGCAATATCAATTAAGATGGTTGGCTTATTATTAATCACTGGAATGTTAATTATACCAGCTGCAATGGCTAGAAATATCTCTTCTAGTCCCCAGAAAATGGTAATGTATTCAATTATAGGTGGATTATTATCTGTGATTTTAGGATTATTTTCCTCACTAGAATTTAATACTGCCTCTGGACCTTCAATTATAGCAGCCTCTTTATTTCTATTTATTTTATCGCTTCTGAACATAAAGCAATCGATTAAATTGAAAAATTAATGAGGAACCGTTAGAATGGATAAAATGCAAAATCTTTCAAAAAATCAGCAAATCATTTTTGATTTAATTGATAAATCATCTGAACCAATGAAAGCTTATTCAATACTACATAATGTTCAAAAAAAAGGTATTAAAGCTCCGTTACAAGTTTATAGAGCGCTGGATAAGTTAGTTGAAATAGGAAAAATTCATAAAATTGAGAGTCGAAATGCCTTTATTGCATGTCATAATTCAAGTTGCCAGGTATCAAAAGCTACTGCATTTTCAATCTGTGAGATCTGTGAAAAAGTAACAGAAATAAGCAGTGCAAGCCTTTCTAAATACTTAACTAATTTCAAAGACAAAGATGGTATGAAATATAGTAAATACAATCTTGAGTTTTTTGGATTATGTAAAAAGTGTAGATAAGTTATTATCTAAAATCTAAATAAAACGAGCTGAAAGGAAAACGTATGTTTATTAAGAAGTATCTTAAATGGATAAGTACATTTCTAGTTTTAGTTGGTATTCTATTAACAAATCTAAATATATATCCTTTAAATATTTATTTTCATGGATTGGGAGTTGTTGGATGGACTATAGCTGGATTTATTAGTAAAGATAAAGCAATACTAACTAATTTTGGATTACAAATACCATTATTTTTAATAGGAATTTATAAAATTATTATCTAGTGAAAAATACAAACAAAATATTTCTAGGTGAATTTATTGGTAGTAGCTTTTTAGTGATGGTTATTGTTGGATCTGGAATAATGGCTGAAAATCTCACAAATGATAATGCTTTAAGATTAACAGCTAATACACTTGCAACTGGAGCTGGTCTATTCGTTTTAATAACTGCTTTTGCAAATACTTCAGGTGCACATTTTAATCCCTTTGTGAGTTTAACGATGTTTTTAAGAAAAAAAATCAATGGAAAACTTCTGATCACATATATTCCTGCCCAAATACTTGGTTGTTTGCTAGGTGTTATGTTGGCTAATGTTTTTTTTGAACACGATATTCTTGAGTTATCGACAAAAAATAGAGATGGCTTTCATATTTTCTTATCTGAAATAATTGCTACTTTTGGTTTAATTTTTATTATTTTTGCTACTCAAAAAGATGGTAAAATAACAATAGCTGCAAGTGTAGCAACATATATTATGGCTGGTTATTGGTTCACATCGTCAACATCTTTTGCGAATCCAGCTGTTGCAATAGCTAGAACTTTTACTGATTCTTTTACAGGTATTAATTATTTGAATACGCCTACATATATTTTAGCTGAATTTTTGGGAGCTCTAATAGCTGTATATTTTATTAAGAAATTAATTAAATAAATACAACTTTATTAAAAAAAAATATTTAAAAGTAGACATCAATATTTAATAGTTTATTAATTGACGAATCTCCCCTCTGATTCTAATATTATTTTATTCTTTTATAGAATTATTTTTATTCTCACATTACATAGCTCTTAAGTCATGAATCGATAGGAACCGAAAACAATAATATAAAGGAGATAAAATGGATATGACTTTAGTTTACACGGTCATAGGGTTTGCCCTTGCCGGATATAGCGTAATCGCTAACGACTCAATTCAAACACTAGGTACTTTTATAGCTTCAAAAAAGAAGTGGTTTAAATGGTATACTCTTGCAGGATCTGCATCAGCTGTTATGATTATTGCGTTAGCATGGGGATGGTATTCGTATGATGGTGATATTTCTTATGGAAGATTAACTAGAATACCTTATAAAGAAATTCAATGGTATCACGCAGTAGCGCCTGCAATACTGTTATTATTAACAAGAATTGGAATACCAGTTTCAACTACCTTTTTAGTTCTTTCAGCATTTGCCTCAACGGTTGTGCTTGAAAAAATGCTTATGAAAAGCGTCGTTGGTTATGGTTTAGCAGCAATGGTTGCTTATATTGCCTGGATTGCTGTCTCTAAATTCATTAATGAGAAATTTGATGAAGTAGATGAAAAATGGGTAGGCTTCTGGAGAAATAGTGTTTGGATTTCTTCTGGTTGGTTATGGTGGGTGTGGTTGTCTCACGACGTGGCTAATATTGCCGTTTATCTACCTAGACAATTGGATTTAACATTGCTTTTAATAGTAATGGGTTACTTTACAGCACTGTTATTCTATATTTTCTACATTCAAGGTGGACCAATTCAAAAAGTTGTTCTTGAAAAAACAGGAACTAGATATGCAAGATCAGCGACAATTATTAATGTAATTTATGCTGGTGTCTTATTCTACTTTAAAGAACTAAACGATTTACCTATGTCTACGACATGGGTTTTTGTTGGTTTATTATGTGGAAGAGAACTTGCTATAGCTACCATGAACAAAGAATATAAGTTAGGTTACGTCTTTCCATTAATTGGAAAAGATTTCCTAAAAATGGTATTCGGCTTAACTGTTTCAGTAGGTATAGTGCTTGCAATACATTATGTAATAATACCAAACAATTGGTTTTAAATATATTTTTGTGGTCGTGTTAATTATTTAACACGGCCATATATGTCTTGATATCTAACTATATCAGTTTCTTTTAAAATTGAACCTACTTGAGCTTCAATAATTTTTACTGGTTTTTTGTAGGGATTTTCTATTCTATGGATTGCACCTAATGGAATAAAAATAGTTTCATCAGGTTTCATAGTGAAATATTTCTTATTTAAAGTAATTTTAGGTTTACCATGAGTAACTACCCAATGTTCAGCTCTATGATGATGTTTTTGAAGACTTAATATACCTTTAGGTTTTACATATAATTCTTTAATTAAGAATTCCTTACCATTAAATAGATTTACATAACTACCCCAAGGTCTATGAAATACATTCTTCTTTTTAAAATAATGTCTTTTATTTCGTCCGTACATCTTACAGATTTCTTTCCAAGATCCTAAATCAGACCAAGGAATATCTAATTTGATAGCGTTTATATCTTTAGTTTTTTCTAATATTGCATAGTCAAAAGACTTAGCTGTTGCTTTAGTGAATGCTTGTTTATTTAAATAGTACACATTACTTTTATATTTTGCTTTTGTTACAGCTTTGTTGCAATTTCGGTAAATATTTGGTTGGTATTTCTTAAAATTATTAATAATTGAGTCTTTTCTCAAATAAAACATTCCAGAATTCCAATAACCTTTTTTACTAATTATTTGTTTAGCTTTAGCCACTTTTGGTTTTTCTACAAATCTAGAGACTTTATAATTTTTTGTTAAAAAATAGCCAAATTCACTTGAGGGCATTGTAGGCTTAATTCCAAAGATAAAAATATTGTTTTGAGTAAGTTTCTTTTGATTTTTTTTGATAGCTTTATTGAATAAACCAACTTTTTCTATCAAATGATCAGCAGCCAAAAACATTAATGGTTGTTCGTTTGGAATGTCTTTAATTAAAGCCGTACTTAATATAGCGGGTGCAGTATTTCTTTTTGCTGGCTCTAAAACTATCTTGAATTTTCTTATTTTGTGTTTTTTTAAATGTTGTTTAACTTGTCTTAAATATTTTGCATTAGTGCTTATAATTGGTGCATCATATATAGAGGCTTTAACTCTCTCTAAAGTTTTACCCAATAAAGTCCAATTACCAAAATCAATAAATTGTTTTGCTTGGTGCTTTTTAGCTTTTGGCCAAAGTCTTGTTCCGGCGCCACCACATAAAATAACTGGGCGAATTTTCATTAAATTTTTGAATATTCCTTAACTTCTTTTTTCTTACCAGGATGAGTTGGGGCTCCTAAACTTGCTGGTCCAACTGTTTGAGCATATTTCCAAAGAGTTCCTGAGCCAAAATCAGATTTTCTAGCCTTCCATTTTCTTCTTCTTGAAGCCAATTGTGATTTAGTTAAACGAACATTAATTGTTCCCTTTTTAGCATCAATATCAATTAAATCTCCATTTCGTAAAAGCGCGATCGGTCCACCTAAAGCAGCTTCTGGTCCTACATGGCCTACACAAAATCCCCGAGTTGCTCCAGAGAAACGTCCATCAGTTATTAAGGCAACTTTTTCTCCTTTACCTTGACCATAAATTGCACCTGTTGTTGAAAGCATTTCTCTCATACCTGGTCCACCAACCGGTCCTTCATATCTAATAATGATTACATCACCATCTTTGTATTTTCTACTTTGCACTGCTCTCATTGCGCTTTCTTCATTATCAAAACACCTTGCTCTCCCCGAAAATTGTAATTTTTTAAGTCCGGCAATTTTAACAATTCCACCTTCTGGAGCTAAATTTCCTTTAAGTCCCACAACTCCACCATCTGGTGATAATGGTTTATCATAAGCTCTTAAAACTTTTTGTTTAGGATTAAATTTTATTCCTTTTAAATTTTCTTTCATTGTTTTGCCCGTAACGGTCATGCAATTTCCATGAATGTATCCACCATCATAAAGAGTTTTTAAAAGCATTGGTACACCACCCGCTAACCACATATCTTTAGCAACATATTTTCCACCTGGTTTTAAATCTGCAAGATATGGAGTTCTTTTAAATATTTTTGCAACATCCATTAGGTCAAATTTTATTCCAGCTTCATTTGCAATTGCTGGTAAATGTAATGCTGCATTGGTTGAACCTCCAGTTGCAGCAACAATTGTTGCGGCATTTTCTAATGCTTTTCTTGTAACGATATCTCTTGGTTTAATTTTTTTAGCTAATAATTCCATAACCATTCGACCACTTGCTTTTGCATATTTATCTCTTTCCTCATATGGAGCTGGTGTTCCTGCCGAATAAGGTAATGCCAAACCGATTGCTTCTGAAACACATGCCATAGTATTAGCTGTAAACTGACCACCACACGCACCCGCTGTAGGACAAGCTACTAATTCTAATTTTCTTAATTCTTTTGCAGACATTTGACCTGATGAATGTTTTCCAACCGCCTCAAAAACATCAACTACAGTTACATCTTTACCTTTATATTTTCCCGGAAGGATTGAGCCGCCATATATAAATACACTTGGCACATTTAATCTAACCATAGACATCATTAATCCTGGTAAAGATTTGTCACAACCTGCGATACCTACTAATGCATCATAACAATGACCTCTTACAGTTAATTCAGCACTATCAGCTATGACTTCTCTTGAAATTAAAGACGATTTCATTCCTTCATGACCCATCGCAATACCATCAGTAACAGTAATTGTGCAAAATTCTCTTGGTGTCCCTCCTGATGCTCTAACCCCCTTTTTAACTGATTGTGCTTGTCGCATGAGGGCAATATTGCAAGGAGCAGCTTCATTCCAAGTTGATACAACTCCTATAAATGGTTTTGATACATCTTTTTCAGTTTCACCCATTGCATAATAAAAAGATCTATGAGGTGCTCTATCTGGACCTAAGGATGTATGTCTACTAGGTAATTTTTTCTTATTAAATTTCCGCATTATAAACTCTCAATTGTTAAAGATATTTTTTTGATATTATCTTTAAGACTACTATAGTTAGTTTTTTCTTGTTCAACAATATTTTTTGGTGCTCTATCTGTAAAGCCTTTGTTAGATAATCGTTGCGAAATCTTATCTAGTTCATCTTGATATTTATTCTGACGTTTTTGTAAGTTTTCTTTAATCAAATTAAGATCAACATTTTCATCAAAATAAATCTTAAAAATATCCCCAGAAATAACGAGTGTTGCAGAGGGTTTATCCTGTTCTTTATCAAAAAAATTATTGATACGACCCAGTTTTTTTAAAATAACATCATTATTATTAACTAATGATTTGTTTTTTTTAGCAATTTTATTAATTGCAACATCAACAAATGAACCGGGGCTGACATTTAATTCATTTTTAAATGATCTTAATTCAGAGATAATCTTAATAATTTTTTCAACTTCTTTAAGAGATTGGTCTTTTTTGATTTTTCCGGTAGGCCAATTTTTATACATAAGGAAATTTTTATTAGACTCATCAAATTTATTCTTTAACCATATTTCCTCGGTTACAAATGGTATGAAAGGATGAAGCATAACTAATATTTGCTTAAAAACGTAAGCAGAAACTTCTTTTACCTCTGTTTTTGCCTTTTTATCCTCTGAATAAAGAATTGTTTTAGAAAGCTCAATATACCAGTCACAGTATGAGTGCCATGCAAATTGATAAGCATTTTTTGCTGCCTCATCAAATCGATAGTCCTCAATATTTTTTTGAATTTTATTTTTAGTTTCTATTAACTCTGAATAGATCCATTTATTGATATTTAATGAGATTTTTGGAACTTTATTGGTTTTTTTAAAATCACATTTGTTAGTAATTAAAAAATTATTAGCATTCCATAATTTATTCAAAAAGTTTCTATATCCTTTAACTCTATCTTCTGAAAGTTTAACGTCAGTTCCTGGAGACGCCATAGAGAGTAAAGTAAAACGTAATGCATCGGCGCTATATTTTTCAATTAGATCTAATGGATCAATAACATTACCTTTTGACTTAGACATTTTTTGTCCTTTTTCATCTCTTACTAACGCGTGTACATAAATATCTTTGAAGGGTTCTTTATTTAAAAATTCCATACCAAACATAATCATTCTAGCTACCCAGAAAAAAATAATATCAAAACCTGTTACTAAAACTGTTGTTGGATAAAATTTCTTTACATAATCTTTTTTATCAGGCCAACCTAAAGTTGCGAATGGCCATAATCCTGAAGAAAACCATGTATCTAAAACATCAGGATCTCTAGTAAGTTTTACATCTTTTTTATAATGTTTTTTTGCTTGTTTAATTGCATCATTTTCATTGATCGCAACAAAAATTTTTTGATCAGGTCCATACCAAGCTGGTATTTGATGTCCCCACCATAATTGTCGTGAAATACACCATGGTTCAATATTATTCATCCACTGAAAATAAGTTTTAGACCAGTTAGTTGGAAAGAAATTTGTTTTTTTTTTCTTAACAATTTTTTTAGCTTTGATCGCTAATTTCTTGGCATCAACAAACCATTGTTCTGTTAAAAAAGGTTCAATTACTGAATTTGATCTATCGCCATATGGAACTTTATTTTTGATATTTTCTTCTTTTACAAAAAAATCTTTTTCCTTTAATTCATTTAAGATTTTTTTACGAGCACTAAACCTATCTAAGCCAATATAATCTTTCGGAGCATTATCATTTATTTTTCCTTCTTCCGTAAAAACATTAATTATTTCTAATTTATTTCTTTGACCAACATCATAGTCATTAAAATCATGTGCTGGCGTGATCTTAAGTGCTCCAGTTCCCTGCTCTGGATCAGCATAATTATCTTTAATAATTTTTATTTTTCTACCTACGATTGGTATTGTGACAGTTTTGCCAACATAGTTTTTATATCTTTTATCCTTCGGATTTACCGCAATCGCAGTATCTCCTAGCATTGTCTCAGGTCTCGTTGTGGCAATAGTGATAAATTCTGACGAATTGTCTATTGGGTATCTAATATAGTAAATTTTAGAATTCATCTCTCTTTGATCTACTTCCAAATCTGAAATTGCGGTTTTTAAAACAGTGTCCCAATTTACAAGTTTTTCAGCCTTATAAATCAATTTTTTTTTATGTAATTCTACAAAAACTTTAACGACTGATTTTGATAAATTTTCATCCATAGTGAATGCATTTCTTGACCAATCACATGAACATCCTAATTTTTTTAGTTGGTTGATAATAATGTCCCCATATTCATTTTTCCATTCCCATACTTTTTCTATGAATTTTTCTCTACCAAGGTCAATTTTACTTAAATTTTCTTTTTCTAATTTTCTCTCAACAAGTGCTTGGGTGGCTATACCTGCATGATCAGTTCCAGGTTGCCATAATGTTTCATAATTATTCATTCGATAATAACGAACTAATAAATCTTGAATTGAATTATTTAAAGCATGACCCATATGTAAACTTCCAGTCACATTGGGTGGTGGAATTACAATTGAAAATTTTTTTGAATTTTTTTGTGGCTTAAATAATTTGTTTTTTTCCCAATAACCATAAATTTTATCCTCAACTTTTGAATGTATATATTTATCGCTTATCATGGGTGTTATTAGTTTATAATTTAATAATTTAAATTAACAATAATCAAATTGGAACGTTATTTAATAGACTAATTGCAAATATTTTATATAAAACTTAGTGTAGCTATCTTCTAAAACATATGGCAACGTGGCGGAATGGTTACGCAGAGGATTGCAAATCCTTGTATCCCGGTTCGATTCCGGGCGTTGCCTCCAAAAAAAATCTTGTTTTAGTGAAAAAAAAAAGTAAGTTGAGATTTAAATATTCCTCGGTAGCTCAGTTGGTAGAGCAGTTGACTGTTAATCAATTGGTCGCAGGTTCGAGTCCTGCCCGAGGAGCCAGAAATTATCCAACCTTCGAAATATTACCTGCTACCTGTAATGATTTATTAAACTTTAACTTTTGATCAGCATTTAGTTCAGAATATAATTTCACTAAAAAGTTATAATTTACATTCATATGACCTTCTTGTGATTTCTCTAAATTTATAAGATATTCTGAAAAATCCTCAAAAAAATAATTAATTGGCACTTTAAGATAATTCGATAATTGTAATAACCTTATTGAACTTACCCCATTAGTGCCTTTTTCATATTTTTGAATTTGTTGAAATGTGACGTTGATTGCTTTTGCTACTTTAGTTTGAGTTAAACCTAGTGCTAGTCGTCTAAGCTTAAGCTTATTGCCTAAATGCTTATTAAAATTATCTTCCATTAAGACCCCTCTTAATTTTTTAAAAAACTAATTGAACTAGTTTTTAATACCTACTGCAACAATAAATTTTTATTTTTTTTGCTTAAAAACCCGTATTAGGGGAAATATGTCAAGCATTACTTCAGCTATAATTTGAGAAATATTTCTTGAAATTAGCTTGAACTATAGTATCTGGCTGAGGAAAAGTTTGGTTCTATCACTCTTTGGATTAGCAAAAAATTCTTTGGTATCAGCTTTTTCTACTATCATTCCTTCATCCATAAATATCATTTGATCTGCAACTTCTTTTGCAAAACCCATTTCATGTGTAACTACGATCATAGTCATTCCTTGTTTTGCCAAATTAACCATAACATCTAACACTTCTTTAATCATTTCAGGGTCTAAAGCTGAAGTGGGTTCATCAAAAAGCATAATTTTTGGCTCCATACATAAAGCTCTTGCAATTGCAGCTCTTTGTTGTTGTCCTCCAGATAATTGACCTGGATATTTTTGTGCTTGATCAAGAATTTGTACCCTTTCTAGATGTTTTAATGCTAATTCTTCTGCCTCTTTTTTAGGCATTTTTTTAACCCAAATAGGAGCCAATGTGCAGTTATCCAAAATAGATAAGTGAGGAAATAAATTAAATTGTTGAAATACCATTCCAACCTCAGCTCTTATTTGTTCAATATTTTTTGTATCCTCTGTTAATTCAGTTCCATCCACGACAATATTACCTTCTTGATGCTCTTCTAATCTATTAATACATCGAATTAATGTAGACTTTCCTGATCCAGATGGACCACAAACAACAATTTTTTCTTTTGGTTTAACTTCTAAATTTATTCCTTTTAAAACTTGAAAATCACCAAACCACTTATTCATATTACTTATTTGGATAATACTATCTGACATAAATTTTTATCTATCGGTTTTATATTTTTGTTCTAGATTATAACTATATTTACTCATTGCATAACAAATAATCCAGAAAATTATAGCAGCAAATACATACCCTTCCATAGCAAATCCTAACCATTTCGGATTTGTTTTAGCTAAATTTAACATCCCAACTATTTCTAATAATCCGACAACAAATATTAATGGAGTGTCTTTTACTAATGCTAAGAAAGTATTTGCTATTCCTGGTATTACTAATTTAAGAGCTTGTGGTAAAATTACGAAAATATGCATTTTCCAATAACCCATACCTAGTGATTTTGCAGCCTCATATTGACCTCTTGGTAAAGCTTGTAAACCACCTCTGATAACTTCCGCAACATATGCAGCCTCAAATAAAGAAATTGCAATTATGGCTCTTACTAATTTATCAATGAAAAAGTCCTCTGGTAAAAACATCGGAAACATTACGGCAGACATAAATAAAACTGTTATCAGTGGAACACCTCTCCAAAATTCAATAAAGCCAACTGATATATATCTAATTAATGGAAATTCTGATCTTCTCCCAAGAGCAAAAGCCATTCCAATTGGAAAACAGAATATAAGACAGAAAAAAGAAATTATAAATGTTAGCGACAGACCTCCCCATGCACCTGTTTCAACCCAATTTAAACCGTCTAATTTTCCAAGCTCAATGTATTCTTCAAAAAAAAGAAAATATTTCAAAATTACATAAAGCGCTAAAGGAACTATTAAAAAATAGTAAAACTTAAATTTACTTGGAATAAAAAAACCAATGATGATAGATAAAATTGCAGCAATAATTCCATAAGAAAAGTCAAAAAATACTGGGCCACCTGAAATAAAGAAGAAGATAAACAAAAACGCAATTAAAGGATAAATAACTACATAATAGAGTGTTAAATATTTCTTAAATTTATCAGTCGCAAAATATCCAACAGAACCAAGTAACACCAAAGCGACAAATGATAAATTAATTCTCCATTGTTCTGCATTTGGATACATTCCATACATAAATCTTCTCATCCAAACTTTAATATATGTCCAGCATGCACCAGAGCCTGTGCAAACATCTTTTGTATCTCCTGCAAAACTGGCATCAATAACAAACCAGCTTAATATAGGTGGTAGTGATTTGATAATTATGAATATTATCAACAATGATAAAACAGCATTAAAATTATTCGTATTAATATGTTTGTTTAGGAGGTCTAAATTTTTTATTCCGCTGTACTCTATTCGAATGAAATAAAGACCAATAAAACCAAGTATTAGAGGCAATAGGAAACTTAAAAAATTAGGCAAAAATCCAGTTAAATTTAATCTAAAAAATGAATTTAGAAAAACGTCTAAAATACTAATAAAAAACAAAAAAGAACCAAGATACAAAAAAGTATTAAGATTAGTTCTATCAGGTTTTAAAAAATTAATACTCGACATTATTTCTCCTGAATAGCTATTTTTTTGTTATACCAGTTCATTAAAATTGAGATCGAAATACTCAAAGTTAGATAAGTAAACATGGTGATTGATACTATTTCAATTGCTTTACCGGTTTGCATTAATGCTGTTCCGGCAAAGACTAATACTAAATCTGGATAAGCTATCGCAGCTGCTAAAGATGAATTTTTAGTTAAATTTAAGTATTGATTGGTTGTTGGTGGAATTATTATTCTCAAAGCTTGAGGCATAATTACTAATTTAAGTACTTGATTTGGAGTAAGTCCAATTGATGCTGCTGCCTCTTTTTGACCTTTACCAACACCTTGAATTCCAGCTCTGACACATTCTGCAATAAATGTTGCTGTATATAAAGATAAAGATAATGTTAATGCTATTAATTCTGGGGGTAAACTAACTCCACCCTCATAAATAAAAGATGTTGTTGCCAATTGTTTTAAAACAGGAACCTCAAAAGAAAGTTTTACGCCACCAATTAAAAAACTTAAAAGTGGAAGAATAAAAATCAGTCCTAAAGAAATTAAAAAAACTGGAATTTGTTTACCTTGATTTTCTTGAACTTTTTTGGCGTGCGCTCGTATAACAATAATTGCTATGATTGCAGCTATAATTGAATAAAAAAAAATATTAAAATTTTGCCAAATAAATGCTGGAACATATAACCCTTTTATAGTTAGAAAAAAAACTCCAAACATTGCTTCAGCATCTTGTGGAAGTGGCAAAGCACGTAAAGCAGCAAAATACCAAAAGAAAATTTGAAGTAATAATGGAATATTTCTAAAAAACTCTACATAGAAAGCTGCAAATTTATTAATTAGATAATTAGGTGATAATCTTGCTATACCAACTATTACTCCTAAGATTGTTGCGATAATTATTCCAATGACTGAAACAAGAATTGTATTCAAAAGGCCAACTAAATAAGCTCTGAAATATGAGTGTGATCCATCATATTCAATTAATGAAAACTGAACGTCAAAAGAAGATTCTTGAGATAGAAAACCATAACCAAAATCAATACCTCTATTTTCCATATTGATTTGGGCGTTATAAGTAAAAAATCCGAAAACTAAGACTACAGCTAAAACTGTAATTAATTGTGGGACTATGTCTTTAAGTTTAAAATTCACTTTGCCGATAATATATGAGTTTATAAAAAAAGGGCTAGAAAAATCTAGCCCTTTTTAATTAATTTAAACTACAATTATCTTGCAGGTGGAACGTAAAGTATTCCGCCTTTTGTCCATAATTGGTTTGGACCTCTGTCTGGTAAAATTCCAGTGTCAGCTATATTTCTCTTATAACTTTCACCATAATTACCAACTTGCTTGATAATTCTTAAGCTCCAGTCGTTGTCTAGACCAAAAGCAGCACCTAATTCACCTTCAGCTCCAACTAATCTTTTGATTGCTGGGTTGTCTGAAGTTTTCATCATGTCTGCATTTGCTGAAGTAATACCATATTCTTCAGCTTCGATCATAGTGTTCAAAGACCATCTAACGATATCTTCCCAAACTGCATCACCTTGTCTAACAACTGGTCCTAAAGGTTCTTTAGAAATAGTTTCTGGTAGAACAATGTGTTCATCAGGGTTTTTCATTTTTGTTCTTTGAGCAGCTAAACCAGATTTATCAGTAGTATATGTATCACATCTACCTGCATCGTAAGCAGCAACAACTTCGTCAGCTTTTTCAAATGCAACTGGCTCATAAGAAATTCCTTTTGAATTAAAGAAGTCTCTCATGTTTAACTCAGTTGTTGTACCAATATTTGTACAAGCTGAGATACCATCTTTGAATTGGCTAGTTGAAGTGATACCTGAGCTTTTTCTTACCATGAAGCCTTGACCATCGTAGAAGTTTACTCCAACGAAAGTAAGTCCGATATCAGCATCTCTAGAAAGAGTCCAAGTTGTGTTTCTTGATAAGATATCAATCTCACCAGAAGTTAAAGCAGTAAATCTTTCTTTAGCACTTAGTGGTGTAAACTTAACTTTGTTTGCATCACCTAATACTGCAGCAGCTACAGCTCTACATACATCAACGTCAACACCAGTCCAATTTCCTGCCGCATCAGCATTAGAAAATCCTGGAAGACCTTGAGATACTCCACATCTTACAAACCCTTTTTTCTGAGTGTTTTTAAGTGTTTTAGATTTTTTAGCAGCCATAGACTCTGTTGTAAAAGTGAACAACACAGCAACCATAGCAACTAAAGAAGTTAATTGTTTTAAGTATTTAAACATATTTCTTCCTATTGTTTATTTATTTGTTAACAAATAATTCAAAATTACTTTTGAATATTCTTAATTTAAGCATGATAAAAATGGGTGTTCAAGGGAAATTTAATCTCATTTCAAATTAATTAAAAATCTAGTCAAGATAAATTTTAACCAAAAATGTGCTAGTAATGGCGCGCCCTGAAGGATTCGAACCTACGACCCTCGGTTTAGAAAACCGATGCTCTATCCAGCTGAGCTAAGGGCGCAAAATCATACTACATATACAATAATTAATTAATTTTTAAAAAGAAATTTTTTCATAAGAAGCAAAATTGTTAATAACTCAATTCGTCCAACAATCATGAAAAAAATAAGACAATATTTGGTAAAATATGAAAGGTTATAAAAAGTTAGATCACTTAAACCATATGAACTTGAATTGACAGTATTCATTAATGTTAAAATAGATAACTTAAATGAATTTTCAAAGCTAAATTCGCTCATAGTCAATAATGTTGTTAAAATAAAAAGTGATAAAATAAATACGAGAACTGATAAAAAATATTTACTTATCTCATTAAAGTCAAAATTAACCTCAGAAAAAAATAACTTATTCTTGTATATATTTTTTGGTCTACTGAATGATAAAATCTGATTAATTGAATATATAAATAAAGAATAAATTTTCATAAATCTCAAACCTGAACTTGTGGAAAAAAAAGATCCTCCAATAATTACCAAAATTAAATAAATGAAAGTCAAATTTGTATTTGAATTATCTAATGTAAAACCAATATTCGACATACTACTTGATATTGACAAAAAATAATTCAAAAAGTTTTGATTAAAACTAAAAAATAAAAAAAAGATAATTAAGACTATAACGAAGTAAATTATTAAATTGAGATCTTCATATAGAAAATTAATATTTTTTCTCTTGAAGAAAAATAAGTTGTAACTAAAAAAAATACTAAAAAAAGACGACAACATCAAAAATGATAAAATAATAGTTTGAGTGTCATCTCTGATTATACTGAATAAATCATTTGTAGGTAAAAAACCGCCTGAAGAAATTAACGAAAATGCTAAATTTAAAGAGTCAAAAGTTCTTATAGAAAATATATTTAGTATTACAAAAATTACTAAAGTTATACCAGAATATATGAAAAAAACTTTTATAGCTTGTTTAAATACTTCTGAAGTATTAAATGAAAAAAAATTTGTTAAAGTTTTTTTAAAATTTTCATCGTAAATATCTATTAAATAAATTATAGAAAATAAGAAATATAATCCACCAATCCATTGGGTAGTTGACCTCCATAAAATCAAACTCTGATCTATATTTTTAATATTTTCAAAGATGGTAAAACCAGTAGATGTAAAACCTGAAACTGCTTCAAAAAAAGAATTTATAAAAGTTAAGTTGTAAATACTTAGGTAAAAAGGAATAGATAAAATTAAAGGTAGTAAAATATAACCCAAAAAAACAGTTAAAATTTTTTGAAAAATTGATGTTTTTTTAGGCGATATTTTTAGTTTATAGAAAAGAATAGCTAGAATTGAAGATAAAAATAAACTTAAGTAATAAGTATCTAAGTTTAAATAAAGATTGAAATAGTAAGAATAAATTATATTAAAAAATGATAAAATAGAAATTAATCCAAAAAAGAAACTTAGATATTTAATTTGCAATCCAAACATCTAATTATACTGAACTTAATCTAAAGATATTTTCAACAAAAGATATAGAGTCTTTTTTAACAATAAATACAACTCTATCATCTTTTTTAAAAACAAAATTGGATCTAGGTATAATTATTTTTTTATCTCTTAATACAGCACCAATTCTTAATTCATCTGGTAAATTGGAATTTTTAATTTCTTTGTTAATTAGTTCAGAAGTCTCAATTATTTCAGCTTCAATTACCTCGTATTCACCATCTGATAAAGTATAAGCATTTTCAATTGTTCCTTTGTGTATATGCTTTAAAATACTTGAAACAGTAGTCATTCTTGGATCAATTAAATCATCAATTTTTAATGATGATTGGAGAAGTGAATAATTTGGCTTGTTAATCAATGCCATTGTTCTTTTATCATCTATATCTTTTTGGTCTTTAGCAAATTTTTCAACTAAGACACTTACCATTAAGTTATCTTCATCATCATTTGTAAGAGCTAATACAGTTTCGGCTTCCCCTAAATTTGCTTCAGTTAAAACTTCTTCATCTAATCCATCACCATTTATAATAATAGCATCGTTTAACTGATTTGCTAAAAACTCTGCTCGCTCTTTATTCTTCTCAACGATTTTAACTCGCACTGTTTCTAAGGTCTCTTCAATGTTCTTAGCTAAATTAAAACCAATATTTCCTCCACCAATAATTAAAATCTTTTTTGAAATTTTTTCTTCATGACCAAAAGCTTCGAGAGTTTCTGACATTTGTGATGAATTAATAATTACATAAATTTTGTCATCTTTTTTTACCGAGTCTGTTTTTTTTGGAATAAAAAATTTATTATCTCGATTAATTCCAATAATATTTGCCTCTAATTTTGGGTATTTATTTGTGAGTTCATTAAACTTAATACCTATAGATTTACAATCCTCTTTAATAAATATTTCCAATAATCTTATTTTATTATCAGCAAATGGCACACTATCTAATGCGCCTGGAGCCTCTAATTTTCTTTGAATTGATCTAGAAATTTCAATTTCAGGAGAAATGATTACATCAATTGGTAAATTTTCTTTATTATAAACTCTTGTGAATCTTGGGTTAAGATAGTCTTGAGACCTAATTCTTGCTATTTTTTTTTGAATATTGAATATGGAAAATGCTATTTGGCAAATAAGCATATTAATTTCGTCATTTCTTGTAACTGCTATGATCATGTCTGTTTCAGCAGCATTGGCCTTCTCAAGAATTGATGGATATGTAGCTTTTCCAACTATCGCCTTAACATCTAAACTGTCATTAATTTTTTGGATATCTTCACTTGATTGATCAATAACTGTTATCGAATGACCTTGTTCACTTAATAACTTTGCAATAGTAAAACCTACTCTACCAGCACCACAGATGATTATATTCATTTCAGTTAAATTCTTTTATTCCTAGGCCTTTAAGCTTTCTATGAAGAGCGCTTCTTTCCATACCAACAAAGTTAGCTGTTTTAGATATATTTCCATTAAATTTTTTTAGCTGAATAGTTAAATACTCTTTTTCAAAGTTTTCTCTAGCCTCTTTTAATGGTACAGATAAGCTATTTTCACCAATTTTATCATCATAATTGTCGCTTTTTAACGACTCTTTTACAATGTTGGAAATTTTGTCTTTTGTATCAGGTTGTAAAATTGCAATTCTTTCAATTAAATTTCTTAGTTCTCTTACATTGCCTTTCCAATCATGATTCAAAATATATGAGTCGTTTTCATCGATATCTAATTCTTTAATATTATAATTTGTTGAAATCATCTTTGAAAAATATCTTATTAACAGAGGTATATCTGAAATTCTTTCGTTTAAAGATTTAATGTTAATTTCAAAAACGTTTAATCTATGATAAAGATCTTCCCTAAAATTTCCTATTTTAATTTCATCTTTTAAATCTTTACTTGATGAACAAATTAATCTAACATCAACATTAATATCATTGTTCCCATTTAATCTTTTAAATTTTTGATCAATAAGGACTCTTAATATTTTTGATTGAATGACTAGTGGAATTTCAGAAACTTGATCGATTAATAAAGTACCTTTATTAGCTTTTTCTAAAGCACCATATGAAATGGAACCATCGCTCTTTTCTTCCCCAAATAATTCTTGTTCATATTTTTCTGAGTCAAGAAGTGCTCCATTTAAAATAATAAATGGATTTTTTTCTCTTTTAGAATTTTTATGAATTTTTCTTGCAATTAATTCTTTCCCCGACCCTGATGGTCCGTTTATAAGAATCCTACTTTCAGTTAAAGATATCTTTTTTATTTGTTCACGTATTGTAGATATATTCTTACTATCACCTATTAAATCATATGAGGAAAATAACTTATTTTCATAATCCTTGTTTTGTTTTTTTAATTGAAGATTTTCAACAGCTCTGGTTATAAAGTTTAATAATCTTGTTTGATCGAAAGGTTTTTCTACAAATTCAAATGCACCATGCTTTAATGAATTAACAGCCATTTCAATATTAGCATGCCCTGTAATAATAATTACTGGTACATCTTTATTTTTAGACTTGATATGGGATAATAGTTCTATTCCATCATTATCACCTTTATCTAATTTTACATCTAGAATAGCTACATCTGGCATTTTTTTGTCAATTTCTTTTAACGCTTGATTATAATTAGCTGCTACTCTAGTTTTATAACCGGCATCAACAATTAATTCATTTAGGATATTTCTTATATCCGCATTATCATCAACTATTAATATTTCTGTTGTCATTAAAATAAAATCTTATCTGTATTTTTGCACCATTGTTGATTGGAATAAATTCAAGTTCACCTTTGTGATCATTTATAATTTTGTTTACTATAGATAGGCCTAGTCCAGTTCCATTTTTTTTTGTTGTGTAATATGGATTTAAAATTTCCTCTATATTATTTTTATCAAAACCAACACCATTGTCTTCTATTGATATTAAAATATGGTCATTATTTGATGAAATATCAATTGAAATTTTCTTTTTAAAATCAGGGTTTTTTTCACCTTTTTGTTCGATGCTCTCAATAGAGTTCTTTATCAGGTTAATGAAAACTCTTGAAATTTGCTCTTTGTCACATTTGAGTAAAATCTCCTCATCTTTTTTATTTAAATTAATTTCAATGGATTTATTAACTTCTGATAATAATTTTATATTGTCATTTAATAACTTTACTAAGTTATTTCTCTTTAAAATAGGTTTTGGCATTCTTGCAAAATCTGAAAATTCGTTTACTAAATTTTCTATCTGTTTTATTTGAGAGTTTATTATTTTTAAATTTTCTTTAAATGATTGTTGGTCTTCATTAGTTATTTGTCCAGAGTATTTGTTTCTAATTCGATCTATCGTTAATTGTATTGGTGTAAGAGGATTTTTAATTTCATGGGCTAACTTTCTTGATAGATTTCCCCATGCTTTATATCTCTCATTAATTATTAATTTTTCTTGCTGGTTTTTAAGTCTACTAATCATTGAATTAAAGTTTTTATTTAAGACTTCCATGTCTTTATCAGTTTTAATCTCTGGTACTTTTGTATTTAAGTTTCCATGACCTATTTCTGTTGATGCTAGAATAAGATTATTAATAGATCTAAAAAATCTTGATGAAAATCTAATTGCTATAGTAATAGAAATAAATAATAGCAATGATACAATAATGATATAAATAATAAAAAAAGAAATTTTTATGCCTGTGCTTCTATCTTCAACAGTATAATAAAAATTAATTGCTTCTTGAGACTCGGCTAAATAATTTGAAATATCTTTATCTAAAAATTTTACCACATAGATAAATCTATCTTTTGAGGATTGTAATCTCATTATTGCGGCTGAAATATTAGCTTTAGTATCTATTATCTTTAATGGTCGATCATCCTCAAGAACTAAATTTAATGCTTTATCAACAGGTGGAATGTATTTTTCTTTTTTTTCGGTTGAGTATAATAGTTTTTTATTTTTATCAATAATATGAATTTCATCAACATCTCGAATTAGTTTTTGTGTCCTTAAAAATCGTAAATATTCATTTGCATTTTCATTTAAAAAATTAACACTTTTGTTAGTATCAAAAGCAATCAAAATAATATCTGATTGTATTTTATTTCTTACTTCTTCAACATAATTTTTAGCAAGTTCATAGGAATTATTTACGACGGTTGTAACTTTCTTATCAAAATACTTTTCTAGAGCAAAGGAAAAAAGAAATAAGGAAAAAATTGAAATTAAAATTGATGGTATTAAAGTAAATAATGAAAAATACGTTATGTATTTTTTATTTGATGTTAAACCATCCTTATCAATATCAATTTTAATTGAGTTTTTAACTTCTACAAAAATAAAAATGAATAATAAAATAAGTAAAAAAATATTTGAAATTAGTAAATATTGTAAATTTTTTTCATTTAAATCAACAAAACTTCTATCAATAAATGTCAAAAAGGTTAAAAAACCCAGAAATAGTGTGATACTAGATAGAATAATGATGATTATATTTTTTTTCAAAAATTCTAACATAAATTAAAATTATAGCATTTAAACGAATGAAAAACTATTTTGTAATATTAGCTGCTGGAAAAAGTAAGAGATTTAATAATAAAATACCTAAACAATTCTTTAATTACAGAAATAAAGAAATAATTGATCATTCCATAGAAAAATCTCT
This sequence comes from uncultured Pelagibacteraceae bacterium, assembly GCA_902624315.1. Lineage (GTDB taxonomy): Bacteria > Pseudomonadota > Alphaproteobacteria > Pelagibacterales > Pelagibacteraceae > Pelagibacter. The sequence goes on from CACNXC010000003.1 coordinate 91,445, forward strand.
CAATTCAAAGCTGTTTAAGAAAATTTTAATTGTTACAAATGATCTTAAACATTTTAAAAAAAAGGAATATCCTAAATCAATAAGTATTATTAAAGGAGGAAAAGAAAGATCAGACTCTTCTTTAAAAGCTTTAAAATATCTAAAAAAATATAAGCCAAAAAATGTATTTATACATGATGCTGCTAGGCCTGATTTCTCAATTAGATTACTCAAAAATATTGCCAAAAATTTGAAAAATAGTAAAGCCGTTGTTCCAATTATAAATTCAAAAGATACAATAAAATATAAAACTCAAAATCGAATATTTAATCTTAAAAGGAATAATTTGTTATTAACACAAACACCTCAAGCATTTAGATTTAAAGATCTATATGAAATTTCAAAAGTTCAAAAAAGTAAAGTTACTGATGAAGCAACTTTATTTATAAACAAAGATTTCAAAATAAAATTTATACCAGGTGAAAAATCGAATAATAAAATTACATATATTGATGATATAAAAACTCCCAAGACTTTTTATGGTATAGGTTTCGATATCCACAAATTAGTAAAAAATAAAAAACTTTATCTTGGAGGATTAAAAATTCCTTTTCATTCAGGTCTTGAGGGTCATTCTGATGGAGATGTAATCTTACATGCAATTATCGACTCTATTTTAGGAGCTATGAGAAAAAAAGATATTGGAACCTATTTTCCAAATTCAAAGAAATTTAAAAATATCAGATCTCCAAAAATGCTTAAACCAATCATAATAAATTTAAATAAATCAAATTTTTTTATAAACAATTTGGATATAAACTTAATTTGTCAAAAACCAAAAGTTTCAAAATATAGAAACAAAATAATTAAATCAGTTTCAAAACTAACAGGTCTTAATGAAAATCAAATTAATCTAAAAGGTAAAACTGTTGAAAAATTAGGTTTAATAGGAAAAGAAAAGGCTATAGCTTGTGAAACCATAATTTCAATCACAAAATATGATTAAAACTTTTAATTCATTATTAGCAACAATGTTTGGGCTAGGAAAAATTAAGATTATTCCTGGAACTTTCGGATCCTTAGCTACAACTATTTTTCTTTATTTTTTTTTTCATATATTAAAGTTATCACCAAATATAGTATTAATAGGTTTGCTTATTATATTTATCTATTCATTCATAGCAGTAGCATCCCATATAAAGGAGAAAGAAAATAAAGATCCAAAAGAGGTCATTATCGACGAATTTATAGGTCAATCTATACCAATTTATCTCTACGAAATATCCCATGGAACACAAAAAACATCTGATGAAGCTATAATTTTTTATGGAATTTGCTTCGTACTTTTTAGATTTTTTGACATTCTAAAACCATTTCCAGTAAATTATTTTGACAAAAATTATAAAAATAGTTTCGGTGTAATAATGGACGATGTTTGTGCAGGATTATATGCTGTTCTATCATTAATTTGTTTTATGTTATTAAGCAGTTATTTAATTTAATGAAAAATTTAGTCAGGCTTTTAACCAAAAAAAAATTAAAACTTTCTGTTGCTGAGTCTTGTACTGGAGGATTATTGGCTGGTTCAATTACTTCAATAAGTGGTGCCTCAAAGGTATTCAATTTAGGACTAGTCACCTACTCTAACCAAGCTAAAATTAGAATTCTCAAAGTTAATAAAAATATTATTAAAAATTATGGTGCAGTCAGCCACCAATGTTGTTTGGCAATGGTAAATAACTTATCTAAAATATCAAAAGCCAATATTAACGTTTCTATAACTGGAATCGCTGGCCCCAAAGGTGGCACCAAACAAAAGCCAGTAGGTCTAGTTTATATTGGTATAAAAAAGGGCAAAAAAGTACAGATTAATAAGTGTTTATTTAAAAGTAAAAAAAGATCTTCAATTCAAAAAGCAACTGTTAAAAAAACCTTAGATTTAATTCTTAGAATTTCCAAATAATTCTTCAGCTCTTTTTTGAAAGGCATCAGCTATTTTTTCTAAACCAAATTGAAAAGAGACTACCATTAAAGAATTTAAAAATTTATTCTTTATTTCAAAATCAATATCAAAGGTGATTTCAGTAATACCATTATTTTTATCAGTAAAAGTCCAATTATTTGTTAGATGATTTAATGGTCCCTCTATGTTTTTTACATAGATTGAATCAGTTTTTTTATTAAAGGCAACATCACTTTTGTATGTATCTTTAAATGGTCCTTTACCAATTGTAAGGTCAGCAATTATTTTTTGTAAGTCACCTTCATTTTTAACTTCATAAATTTTAGCATCATAACAAAAAGGAACAAACTGAGGGTATTTTTCAATATCAAGCACAAGATTTATCAAATCTTTTTTCTTACATTCAATTAACCTCTTTACAGAAGCTTTTGGCATTAATTTAAATTTAATCTATTTTTTTGAAGTTTAGCAAAATCTTCGTCTGCATGGTAAGAAGATCTGGTTAAAGGAGATGATGAAACCAATAGAAAACCTTTTGATTTTGCTATTTGTTCTAATTCTTTAAATTCATCTGGATGATAATATCTTTCAAGAGGATGATGTTTAACAGATGGCTGAAGATATTGACCGATTGTAATAAAATCTACATTTGCAGATCTTAAATCATCCATAACTTGTAATATTTCATCATGCTCCTCTCCAAGACCAACCATTATTCCTGATTTAGTAAATACTTTAGTATTATTTTTTTTTGCATTTTTAAGAAGTTCTAGAGATGCAAAATACCTAGCCCCTGGTCTTACTTTAAGATAAAGTCTAGGTACAGTTTCTATATTATGATTAAATACATCTAAATCTGCCTCAAGTAATTTTTTATAAGAATCTCCTTTTCTTAAAAAATCTGGTGTTAAAACCTCAATAGTAGTATCTGGATTTTTTCTTCTAGTGGTTTCAACTACTTTTTTAAAATGATTTGATCCACCATCCGGTAAATCATCTCTATCAACTGAAGTGATGACTACATGTCTTAAGTTTAATTTTTTAACTGCATTTGCTATCTTAATATCCTCATATGGATCCAGTTTTTCTGGTTTTCCAGTTTTTACATCACAAAATGCACAAGCTCTAGTACATGTGTCGCCCATTATCATAAATGTGGCGTGTCGTTTACTCCAACATTCAGTTATATTTGGACAATTAGCTTCTTGGCATACAGTTACAAGATTACTTCTGTTAACAACTGTTTTTGTTGTAAAAAATTCTTTACTATTAATTAATTTCGATCTTATCCATTCTGGTTTTTTTTTTATTGGGTTGATTGGATTTTTAACTTTCTCAGGATGTCTTGGTTTAATTTTTTGAGTCATTTTTTTTTAAAATGTAAATTTTTTCATTTTTTTTTTCCAAATATGAACCTTTCTCTAATCAAAGATTCTATATAATCAAGATCTAGATTGTCACTTAATAATGAATTCTTAAATTCCAAGTCGCTTATTTGTTTAATAATTAAAGATTCTTGTTGTTTTAAGTTTTTTAAAATCTCTTTTTTTTCAAAATATGAAATTAACCCTCTTTGACCAGATAGAAGATTAAAAAAGAAATAAAGAATCAGAAAAGTAGAAACTAATAAAAGGTAATTCTTTTTTAATCTTTGAAGCATTAATGAATCTTATTCATTCTTGCTTTTTTTCCAAGTTCTTCTTCTATACGAATTAATTGATTATATTTGGCCACTCTTTCAGATCTGGCTAAAGATCCTGTTTTTATTTGGTTGGAATTGGTACCGACTGCTAAATCGGCAATAAATGTATCTTCACTATCTCCTGATCGATGTGAAATAATAGTATTAAACCCAATAGTTTGAGCAAATCTTATGACATCAAGTGTTTCCGAAACAGTACCAATTTGATTTAGTTTTATTAAAATTGCATTTGATGATACGTTTAAAAATCCCTTTTTTAACCTTTCCAAATTTGTAACATAAAGATCATCTCCAACTATCTGTACTTTTTTAGTAGATCTCATAAATTTACTCCACGAAATCCAATCATTTTCAAAGAAAGGATCTTCAATAGATTTAATTTTATATTTGTTAATCATTTTTTTGTATTCTGAAATTGTTTTATCAACAGAAACATATTTTTTTGAATGAATAGAATATTTGCCTTTTTTAAACAATTCATTTGCCGCAACATCCAAACAAATTGAAACATCTTTACCATTTCTAAATCCCGATTTTTTAATTGATAAAACAATTAAATCTAAGGCCTGATTGTTACTATTAATCATCGGTGCAAATCCACCTTCATCACCAACTGACGTGGCTAAACCTTTTGCTTTAATTAATTTACTTAAGTTTTTTATTACTAAATAACATATTCTCATTGCCTCAGAAAAAGATTTTGCTTTATCTGGTCTAATCATAAATTCTTGAATTCTAAGACCATTATTAGCGTGTGCTCCGCCATTAATAATATTCATTAATGGATAAGGTAATTGAAAATTTTTTGTTGCATAAAAAGATTTATAAAGAGGAATTCTTTTTACTTTAGCTGATAATTTTTTTGCAGCCATCGATACTGATAATATTGCATTAGCTCCTAGTTTTGTTTTTTGTTTAGTGCCATCTAAATTAATAAGTATTTCATCTATTCTTTCTTGATCATGTATATTTTTATTTCTTAAAGCTCTAGATATTTTAGAATTAATTAAATTTATTGCTGAGAACACACTTTTGCCTAAATATCTTTTATTGTTCGTATCTCTTTTTTCATAGGCCTCATAAGTACCTGTAGAAGCCCCTGAGGGACATATTGCTTTGGCACTTTTGTTTTTAACATAAATCTCTGCTTCAATAGTTGGATTTCCTCTACTATCAAAAACTTGTCTTGCTTTAACTTTTAGAATTTTACTCACTTAATTTTTAATAAGATTATCTATATCGCTTAATTGTTTTAGAAGATCTTCTAATTTATCTAATGGCACCATGTTAGGTCCATCAGATGGAGCATTATCTGGATCTTGATGGGTTTCAATAAATACTCCCGCAACTCCAACTGCAACTGCAGCTCTTGCTAAATATTCAACAAATTCTCTTTGACCACCACTTTTTTCTCCAAGACCACCTGGTTGTTGCACTGAGTGTGTTGCATCAAAAATTACTGGATAACCATTCTTGGCCATTATTGGTAACGACCTCATGTCGGAAACTAAAGTGTTGTATCCAAAACTTGCACCTCTTTCAGTTACTAATATTTTGTCATTTCCAGTATCCGAAATTTTCTTTGTTACATTAACCATATCCCATGGTGCAAGAAATTGACCTTTTTTTACATTAATAATTTTATTTGTTTTAGCTGCTGCAATTAACAAGTCTGTTTGTCTACATAAAAAAGCCGGGATTTGTAAAACATCAACATGTTTTGAAACGATTGAACATTGCTCAGCATTATGAATGTCTGTTAGGATAGGGACATTTAATTCTTTTTTAATTTTATCAAACACAGGTAAAGAAGCTTCTAATCCAGCTCCCCTTTTGCCTTTTAAGCTTGTTCTGTTCGCTTTATCAAATGAAGTTTTGTAAATGAATCCAAGACCAAATTTTGAAGTAATTTCCTTAATTTTTCCTGCCATATCCATTGCATGTTGTTCACTTTCAAGCTGGCAAGGTCCAGAAATTATACAAATCTTATCATTGTTCGAAATATCTATTTTTCCACAATTTACTTTAATGCTACTCATTTATGATTTTTTGATGCTTTGATAAAAGATGAGAATAAAGGATGTGGAGCAAAAGGTCTAGATTTAAATTCTGGATGAAACTGTACTCCAATAAACCAAGGATGATTTTTTAACTCAATGATCTCAGGTAAAAAACCATCAGGCGATAAACCAGAAAAACTCATTCCTTTTTTTTCAAATTTGTCTTTTAGATTGATGTTAACTTCATATCTATGTCGGTGTCTTTCTTTTATAATCTTTTTTCCATAAATTTTTTTAATTTTAGAATTATTTTGTAATTTCGCATCATAAGAACCTAATCTCATTGTTCCACCTAGATTTTTATCAGTTCCTTTGATAGTTTTTCCATCTTTAATCCACTCATTTATTAATCCAATTACAGGTATACCATTCCTATCAAATTCACTCGAAGTTGCTTTTTTTAAATTTAATTGATTTCTCGCAAATTCTATAATTGCCATTTGCATTCCATAACATATCCCAAGAAAAGGAACTTTATTTTTTCTAGCATATTTTATTGACTCTATTTTTCCAGTTGTTCCTCGTTTACCAAAACCCCCAGGTATTAATATACCTGAAATGTGTTTAAGTTTTGATTTAATCTCAGAAACTTTTAATTTTTCAGAGTCAATTCTTACTAAATTTACCTTTACATTATTTTGAATACCACCATGAGTAAGAGCTTCATCTAAAGATTTATAAGCATCTTTTAACTCAACGTATTTACCAATTATGGCAATATTTACCTGTTTTTTAGTTTGTAAAATAATTTTAGTTATTTTTTTCCATGGTTTAAGATTTGCAGGTTTTTTGGATTTAAGCTTAAAATAATTTAATACTTGAACATCAAGTTTTTCTCTAAAAAAACTTATCGGTGCTTCATAAATTGTTCTTACATCAACAGTTTCTATTACATTTTTAATATCTACATTGCAGAAAAGTGAGATTTTTTTACGATGTTCTAACGGGATAGGTCTTTCTGATCTACATATTATAATGTCAGGTTGAACACCTATACTTCTTAATTCTTTAACAGAATGTTGAGTAGGTTTAGTTTTAATTTCATCTGAGGACTTTAAATAAGGTAATAAGGTAAGATGGATAAATAATGCATTTTTTTTTCCTATATCATTTGCAAATTGTCTTATGGCCTCAATAAATGGTAGACTCTCAATATCACCAACAATTCCGCCAATTTCACAAATAACAAAATCTTCTTTCGACGAGTCATTCTTTATAAACTCTTTTATTCTATCAGTTATATGTGGAATAACTTGAACTGTTTTTCCAAGATATTTTCCTTCACGTTCTTTTTTTAATACATCATTATAAATTTTACCTGTTGTAATATTATCAGACTTCTTTGCAGATACTCCAGTAAATCTCTCATAATGCCCAAGATCTAAATCTGTTTCAGCACCATCATCAGTTACAAAAACCTCTCCGTGTTGAAATGGGCTCATTGTTCCAGGATCTACATTTAAATAAGGATCTAATTTCCTTAATCTAACTTTATACCCTCTCGATTGAAGTAAATAAGCTAGAGATGCAGAAGAGAGACCTTTTCCTAACGATGAAACCACGCCGCCCGTGACAAAAATAAATCGCGCCATGGAAGTATCTTATAGCGAATAATAAAGAAAATTTAAAGTATTAATTATTATTTTCTGGAATAGCGGGAGTATCCTCTGCTTTTTCTTCAATAGTATCCAAAACAGATGATGTAGGTGTTAATTCTCCTCTAGATACAATTGTAAGTGCTAAACTACAAATTATAAATAAAGTGGCAACAACGGCAGTAGCTTTGGTCATAAAATTACCTGCAGATCTGGAAAACATAAAACTTTCCTGAGAAACTCCAATTCCTAAAGCACCACCCTCAGACTTTTGCATCAAAACTAGTAACACCAATATTAATCCGAATATGATGTTCAAAATTAACAATATATTTTCCATGAAGGGTTAATTATATGTTTTTTTAATTATATCAATAAATTTTTTAGGATCTTGAGATGCCCCACCTATTAGGTAACCATCAATATTATTTATAGATTTCAATTGATTAATATTTTTTGGATTTACTGAGCCACCGTAAAGAACTTTATAGTTCTTTTTTTCTTTTTTAATAAAACTGATTATCTTAAATAAGTCATCAGATTTTGGTATAATTCCAGTACCAATTGACCAAACTGGTTCATATGCGATTATAATTTTTTTATTATTTTTAATATTTTTTAAACCTGCTTTAATCTGTTTATTTAAAACACTTTTGGTAATTTTTTTTCTTTTTGCTTTAAGTGTCTCACCAATACAAAAAATTACCTTCAGTCCAGACTTCAATGCACTTTTAATTTTAAGATTAATTAATTTATCAGTTTCACCAGCTTGTCTATTTTCAGAGTGGCCAATAATAATATATTTAGCACCAACACTTTTTAACATGAAGGAATTAACTGAACCTGTAAAAGCACCATAAAGATCCTGCTCATGACAATTTTGCGCACCAACTTCAATATTTGAATCTCTCAATTTTTTTGACATTGGCTCTATTAAAGTGCTTGGTGGGCAGTAAATTATTTTCAAAGACTTTCTTTTTTTGAAGTTTTTAAAAAATTTAGCAACTCTATTCAGCGTATTTAACGAATTTAAAACACCAAACATTTTCCAATTGGCAATAAAATACATATATTTATTTGTCATGAGGCTTATTTTAATTTATAGGTTTGCTTTTTATAGATCAATAAATTTATAGTAATGATTAGTAATTTAAGAAATTTTGCAAAAACTAAGTTAGCAGGTTTATTAGTTTTTATAATGATAATTCCATTTGTATTTTGGGGTATGGGTGGAATGTTCAGTAGTGGCAATACTAACAATGTTGCTAAAATTAATAATAATAGTATTTCTACGGAAGATTTTATTGATTACTTAAATAAATCGGGAATTCCTGAAAAAACAATTAGAGAAAATTTAGAGCAAAACATTATTGAAGAACTTCTATCTGGTTTAGTATCAACTACTTTACTGGATCTAGAAATAAAAGATTTTGATCTGACAATTTCTGAAGTTACTTTATTTAAAAAGATAAAAGAAAATAAAAATTTTAGGGATGAAAATGGTATCTTTCAAAGAATAAAATATGAAAAATTTTTATTAGAAAATAATTTATCCGCTCCAGGTTTTGAACAAAGATTAAAATTAAGAGAATTACAAAAAAATCTTTTTGATTATATTGGCGCCGGTACAACCTCCCCTCAATTTCTTACAACAAAATTATATAAAGAAGAAAATCAAAAACTCGAAATAGAATTTATTAATTTAAATGATTTTTATGTAAATAAAGATGATATTACAGATAAAGAATTAGAAAATTTTATTAAAGATAATAAAGATGAATTAAAAATAGAATACTTAGATTTCAGCTACACAATCATAAATCCTAAAAACTTAATTGGTGTAGATGATTTCAATCAATCTTTTTTTGACAAAATTGATGAAATTGAAGTTGCCATATCAAATGAAATTGATTTTCAAACAATCATATCAAATTTTGATTTAAAATCGGTTGATATCAGTAATTTTAGATTTTCTACAGATGAAAATGAAATCGAAAAAAAAATTTATGAATTAAGAAATAATAGATTTGATATTTTTGAAAATAGAAATGATTATATACTTTATAACATAAAAAATAGTACCCAAAAATCACCAGATTTAAGCGATAAGCAAATTAAAGAAGAAGTGCTTGAGTTAGTTTTTCAAAAAAATAAATTTGATTATAATCAAAAATTATTAAACGAAATAACCAATAAAAAATTTAATAACAATAATTTTTTTGAGATGGGTAAAGATAAGATCCAGACAATAAATTTGAATTCTGTGCGAGATAATAAAAAATTTGATATAAATGCTGTTGAGCTCTTATATAGCTTACCTGAGAAATCATTTACCTTAATAAACGATGAAAATAACAATATTTATTTAGCAAAAGTCAAAAAATTTGAAAAACAAATCGTCGATACAAATAAAGAGGAATTTAAACAGTATATTGCAAAACAAAATTCTAACAATAAAAATTCATTATTAAAATCTTACGATACATTCTTAAACGACAAATATGATGTTTCTTTAAATCAACAGACTATTGAGCGAGTTAAAAACTATTTTAAATGAAAATTAATCGAAGCTTCAAAGAATTCAAGTTTCGACACAGAAACAATGAAAATCAAATTCTCTATACATCAAAAAAAGTAAAAACCGACAAAGAAATAATTAATCTAATTGATAACTTTTTAACTGAAAAAAATAGCTTTATTTTTGAGTCAGTAGAAAAAGGTAAGATTAGAGGCAGATACACTATATTTGGTAAAAATCCTGATAAAATTTGGGAATTTAATAATAATAATGCTTATTTAATAAAGAAAAATAAAAAAATTAAGTTAAAGGATAAACCTAAATATTTGATTGAAAAGATAATTGAGGATTTTAAGTTTAAAACTCCTAATAAATTACCAAAAATTTGTTCTTTGATTTCAGGATATTTTTCATACGACTCAATTAGATATATCGAAAAAATCCCAAACAATTGTAAAGATGACCTTAAATTACCTGATGTTAGATTATTACGTCCAAGAACACTTATTATTCATGACAATTTAAAAAAAGAAATATTCTTTATCAATAATATTTTTAAAGATGAAAAAATTACAAATTATAAAAATAAATATAAAGATATCCAATCTGATCTTTTCAATCTTTCTTTACAATCATCTGTTCAAAAAATAGATAGTGAAATAAATCGAAAGCCACAAAAAATTATAATAAATTCAAATACTTCTAAAAATAAATTTTTATCTATAGTTAACAAGGCAAAAAAATACATTAAATTAGGAGATATATTTCAGGTCGTTTTAAGTCAGCGTTTTGAGACTAAGTTGACAAAAAAACCTATAGATATTTATAAAAAATTGAGAATAACTAATCCATCCCCATTTATGTTTTTTTTTAATTTTACCGATTTCCAAATAATAGGTGCCAGTCCCGAAATATTAGTAAGGTTAAGAGAAGGTGAAATAACTGTTAGACCCATTGCTGGAACAAGACCTCGAGGAAAAACAATTAAAGAGGATCGTTTTTATGAGAAAGATTTACTTAGAGATAAAAAAGAGCTTTCTGAACATCTAATGTTATTAGATCTTGGAAGAAACGATGCCGGAAAGGTATCTAAAACTAATTCCATCAAAGTAACTGAAAGTTTTATAATTGAAAAGTATTCGCATGTAATGCATATAGTTTCGAACGTAATAGGTAAACATGATAAAAGATTTTCTAAATTTAAGTCTCTTTTAGCGGGTTTTCCAGCTGGAACTGTGTCTGGAGCTCCCAAAATAAGAGCTATGGAAATTATTGATGAACTAGAGACCACAAAAAGGAAAGTTTATGCCGGTGGCATTGGATATTTCTCTGCTAATGGAGAATTTGATACATGTATTGCTTTAAGGACAGCTGTTGCAAAAAAAAACAGATTTTATGTCCAAGCTGGAGCCGGGATTGTTGCAGATAGCAAACCATTAAAAGAATATGAAGAAACTGTAAATAAAGCAAAAGCTTTAATTAATGCGTTGAAATGAAAAAGATAATTTTAATTGATAATTACGATAGTTTTACTTTTAATCTCTACCATTATTTGTCTTCATTAAAAGTGAATGTTGAAGTAATTAGAAATGATCAAATTACATCTCATGAAATTTTAAAAAAAAGATATCATAAGATCGTAATTTCACCTGGACCTGGTAACCCCAATCAATCAGGTAATTGTCTTAAAATCGTTAAATCTTTATATAAACAAATACCAATACTTGGAGTTTGTTTGGGTCATCAAATTATAGGTCAAGTATTTGGCTCAAAAATTATTCAGGCTAGAAAGCTAATGCATGGAAAAACTAGTAAGATTTTTTCAAAAAAAATGGGTATTTTAAAAGATCTCCCTAAAACTTTTGAAGCCACTCGATACCACAGCTTAATTATAGATAAAAAATCGTTATCTAAGGATCTTAAAATTACTGCTCAGACTCAAGATGGACTTATAATGGGGGTACAGCATAAGAAATATCATATACATGGAGTGCAATTTCACCCTGAAAGTATTAAAACTAAATTAGGAATTAAAATTTTGAAAAATTTTATAAAAATTTAGAATTAATGAAACAATTCATTGAAAAAATTAAAAAAAAAGAAAATTTAACTTTTGATGAAAGTAAATCTGCTTTTGAATTATTGATGGACGGTAAAGCAGAGGACCAAGAAATATTTGATTTTTTGACACTTTTATCAGCTAAAGGTGAATCTTCTGATGAGGTAGCTGGTGGAGTTTTTGTTCTCAGAAACAAGTCTAAAAGAGTAAATGTAGAAAACTGTGTTGATACTTGTGGAACTGGTGGAGATGGTATGAATACACTTAATATATCAACAGCCTCAGCATTATTACTTTCAAGTATGGGTGTTAAAGTAGCTAAACATGGAAATAAAGCTGTATCCTCAAAATGTGGATCTGGTGATGTTTTAGAGGCTTTAAATATAAAAATAAATTTAGAGCCAAAGGATATTGAAAATCAAATTAATGATAATAATTTTGGATTCATGTTTGCACCCAACTATCACAGAGCAATGAGATTTGTTGGACCTACAAGGAAAAAAATTGGAAAAAGAACTATATTCAATATGATTGGACCTTTGAGTAGCCCTGCCTTAGTAAAAAGACAAGTTGTTGGTGTTTTTGATAAAAAACTTTTAGAAATATTTGCTAATGCTTTAAAAAATTTAGATATTAAATTTGCTTGGATAGTCAATAGTGAAGATGGATTAGATGAAATTTCACCTTACGATAAAACTAATGTAATTCAATTAAAAAATGGTGTCATCTCTGAGATTACTATTGATCCAAATAAGTTAAATATAAATGCAGATAAGTTTGAAAATCTTATTGGTAAAGATGCAACTTTTAATGCAGATAGAATGATTAATATATTTAAAGGTGAGGATAATGATTTTTCTAAAGCAGTTTGTTTAAATACTGCAGCAGGATTAGTTGTTAATGAAACGCATCAGAATTTTGATAAAGCTTATGACGATGCTAGAAAACACATTTTATCAGGTCAAACATTCAAACAACTAGAGAAAATTCAAAATGGCTGAAAATGTTCTTGAAAAAATAATAAATATTAAAAGTAAAAAAATTTTAGAGCTTAAAAAAAATATAAGTCTAGATTCACTCGAGGAATTAATTGAAAAAAATAATACATACGTTAATTTTAAAGATACGATTAAAAAGAATTTTGAAAATAAAAAATTCTCAATTATTGCTGAAATAAAAAAAGCAAGTCCCTCTGCAGGTATAATTATAAAAGACTATGATCCTATAAAAATAGCTAATATATATAAATCAAATAAAGCAACCTGCTTATCTGTTTTGACTGAGGAGGATTTTTTTTTAGGAAATTTGCTACATATAAGCAAAATTAAACAAAATGTTAATTTACCAATTCTTTGTAAAGATTTTTTTATAGATAAATTTCAAATTCCTTTAGCTAAAAGTTATGGTGCTGATGCTATCTTAATTATTTTAGCTGGAGTTTCAGATAAATTGGCAGATGAATTATATGAAGAAGCTTTAAAATTGAATATGTCAGTTATTGTAGAGGTTCACACTGTTAATGAAGCTAAACAAGCACTTAGATTTAAAGATGCTTTGTTAGGTATTAATAACAGAAATTTAAAAACCCTAAAAACTGATATTAATACAACTTATGATATTCACGATATTTTGGTTAATCACCCTAGCCCATTGATTTCTGAAAGTGGAATTAAAACTAAAGATGAACTTTTGGAACTATCAAATAAAACATCTATCAAAACCTTTTTAATTGGTGAATCACTTTTAAAAAATTTAAACGATAATTCGATTTTTTCCGTTTTATAGTCAAAAAGGTCAGTATTTTCATTACTTTTTAACTATTGTTAATTATGAAGAACTTTTATAGAACATTGTTTGTACGATATTTGTTCTTATGCTAACAAAAAAACAAAAAAACCTACTTTTATTTATCAACAAAAAGTTGAGAAGTTCTGGTGTATCCCCTTCTTACGAAGAGATGAAGGAGTCTCTTAATCTTAAATCAAAATCTGGGATTCACAGATTAATTAGTGCTTTAGAAGAAAGAGGTTTTATTAAAAGGCTTGCTCATAAAGCTAGAGCTTTAGAAGTTATAAAATTACCAGAGACTGCTTCTGCTAATGATATTTATAATAATTTCTCCCCAAGTGTCATTAAAGGAGGCTTGGATGAAGAAAAACCTTTATCCGTCGATGCAGAGGTGCCAGTTTTAGGTAAAATAGCAGCTGGAACACCTGTTGAAGCAATTCAAAATGAAGTTTCTAGAATTCCATTACCTAATAACTTAGAAAAAAATGGAGATTATTTTGGCCTTAAAGTTCAAGGAGATTCAATGATTGAAGCTGGAATTCATGAGGGTGACACTGTCATCATCAAAAGAACTGATACAGCTGATAATGGAAAAATAGTGGTAGCATTAATTGACGAACACGAAGCTATGCTTAAAAGAATTAGAAAAAAAGGTAAAGTAGTAGCGTTAGAAAGTGCTAATAAAAACTATGAAACCAAAATTTTTGGCCCTGATAGAGTAAAAGTTCAAGGCGTTTTAGTATCTTTATATAGAAACTTCTAAAAAAATAGTCTAAACCATTTTTAATGAAAAAAGTAGCAACTAGATTTGCTCCGTCACCTACTGGACCTTTGCATATAGGTGGGGTGAGAACAGCCTTATTTAATTGGTTATATTCAAAAAACCAAAATGGTAATTTTTATCTAAGGATAGAAGATACAGATAAAGAAAGATCAAAAGAGGAATACAAAAAACAAATTATAAAATCTTTGCAATGGATAGGTATCAATCATGACGGAACAGAATATATACAATCTCAGAAAATTGATGATCATATAAAAGTTGCAAATGAACTATTAAAAAAAGGTAGAGCTTATAGATGTTATTGCTCGACTGAAGAAATTGAAACACAAAAAAAAAGAGCTAAGCAAAAAAAAATTCCATATGTTTATGATAGAAAATGGAGAGACAGAAATGAAAATGAAGCGCCTAAAGATATAAAACCAGTAATTAGATTTAAAAGTAAAATTGATGGTACATCAATATTAAAAGATAAAGTCCAGGGAAACGTAGAAATTGAAAATAATACGATCGAAGATTTTGTAATTTTAAGAAATGACGGCACACCAACATATAATTTATCAGCTGCTGTTGATGATCATCAGATGAGTATGACACACATTATAAGAGGTGATGATCATAAAATTAATACTTTTAAACAAATTCAAATTTATGAAGCAATGGAATGGGCTTTACCAACATTTGCACATATACCATTAATTCATACAATTGAGGGGAAAAAATTATCAAAAAGAGATAAAGTATCAACTCTAGAGGACTATTCTAAAATAGGTATTATGCCAGATGCTTTGAGAAACTATCTTTTAAGATTGGGTTGGTCATATGAAGATAAAGAAATTTTTACTTTAGATGAAAGTGTAAAATATTTTAATCTTGAAGGTATTGGAAAATCACCATCAAAATTAGATTTAAGTAGAATTCTATCAATGAATGAACACTATATAAAAAGCATTGATGAAAATGAACTTTTTAATCAACTAATTAATTATTGTGAAATTTTTAAAAATAAGATTATTAAGGAAAAAAAAGATAAAATTAAAAAATCTCTAACTTTTCTCAAGAATAAAGCTAAAACACTTGAGGATATATATAATAATAGCCAATATATTATTAATGATGAAGTTAATTTTAATAAAGAAGATCTAAAATTAATTGATGCTAATGCAAAAAAAATTATCTCTGAATTTAAAGATAATATTAAGGAAATAAGTAATTTTACGAGAGAAAATTTAGAACCGATAGTTCAGGAACTAATAAAATCTAATAACACGAATTTTAAAGGTGTTGGTCAGCCCTTAAGAGTAGCTTTAACAGGGTCAAAATTTGGTCCTGGTATTTATGATATAGTTATATCTCTGGGTAAAGAAGATGTTGAAAAAAGATTATCCAACAAGACTATTTCTTAAGATTGTGGCTACTTCACCAGATGATGAAGAATTCGATCTAATTCCTTTTAAAGTTTGATTACATTGTTCTAATTGTTTTTTTCCAATCTCTGGATTTTTAAGCATATATAAAACAGAATTATAAATTTCTTTTGCATTACACTCACTTTGCAACAATTCAGGAATGACTTCTTTATTATTAATTATATTGATGATATTTGCAAATTTAACATTTACCAATAATTTAAAGATCATAAAATTTATAAAATTTAATTTATAAATAATTATTGAAGGAACATTGGCATTACAGACTTGTAGAGATATTGTTCCAGACTTGCATACAGCAAAAATTGAATTTGATAATATTTCCCTTTTCATATTTTCATCTGAAATTACATCAATATTATTCAAATCTTTATCTTTAATATACTCATCAATGTAGTTTTTGTTTTCTTCAGTAGCATGAAAAATAAAATTATAATTTGAATTTCTTTTGTTCATCATATTTATAAAATCAATCAATATTGGTAACAAAACATTTGTTTCTGATTTTCGACTGCCTGGAAATATAGAGATTATTTTTTTATTATTAGAAATAAAATTATTTATATCTATTTTATTATTTTTGTTATTTTCTATTAGCGGATGACCTACAAAAGTATTATCTATATTTTCTTCATCAAAAAATTTTTTTTCAAAATAAAATAATAAAAGAATATGATCAATAAATTTTTTTATCTTTTTTACCCTTCCTTTTCTCCAAATCCAAACTTGAGGGGCTACATAGTGAATTGTCTTTATTTGAGGATTAATTTTTTTTACTTTTTCTGCGACTCTTAAAGTAAAATCTGGACTATCAACACTAAACAAAATATCTGGATTGAATTTCAAGATTTCTTTAACAGTTTGATTAATTCTTTTATTAATCTTAAAAATATTTAACAAAACACTCGTAAAACCCAAATAAGTTATTTCTTTCAAATCAAAGATAGACTCTATGCCAATTTTTCTTAAATTTGACCCACCTACAGATAAATATTCAATATCGGTATAATCTTTTTTAAGTTTTGAAATTGCTGTGGAAGCTAATTTATCCCCAGATGGTTCTCCTGTAAGCACAAATATTTTTTTCATTTTATTAAAATAAAAATTTTATTTTTATCAGCAAATTTGAGACTTTTAGATTTATCTAAAAAAATATTTTTTTTTGATTTAAGAACTATTCCTTTTAATCCATATTTTTTGCAATCTTTAATGGTTTGTATCCCTACTGTTGGTAAATCCATTCTCAAATCTTGTTTTTTTTTGGGGAATTTTATTAAAATACCACCAGATTTATTCTTTAATTTACTCATCATTTGTTTAGTACCTCTATTGTCTTCTTTTGCTATGATCTTATTATCTCTTACTACTAGTGCTTGAATATGATCATAACTATTAGTTTTAGCTAAATATTTTATACCTATATTGATTGATTTTATATCAGCTCGAGAAGGTTTTATCTTTGTGTGTAAACCTTTTTTGCCTGTTAACTCAGGATTGAAATGAATTGAACTTATAACATCAATTTTTTCATTTTTAAGGATTTCAATTATGACTTTAATTATAGCTGCATCTCCTAATTTAGCAGCTTTTATAATACTTGGCATGTAATAAATGCCTTTCAAATCTAATCTTAATGTAGAAAATTTTGGTTTAGCGATTTTTCCAGCAAAAAGAACTTTATTTGATTTTTGCTTTTTGATTAAGTCTATTATTTTTCCAAATTTTCCAATACTAATTCTGTAAGAATTTTTTTCTTTAGCAAAATCATTCTTATTGGAAAAATCAATTATAAAGTATTTTTTTTTTAGTTTTTTTATTTTTTTAAGAACTATTTTCGAAAAATCTGTATCACCTAAAAACAAACCTATCATTTTATCTTGAAAAAGGTGTGCATATTGGTCTTTTTTTATCTTTTTCTAAAAATTCAACAACGTCTTTTACAAGAGCATTTTTTTTGATCTCAGCATTAAGATTTTTCAAATTTTCTGTCAAATTTTCGTTTTTAAAGATTTCTTTATATGCTTCAGTTAAAATAAAGATTTCTTTATTAGGTATATTTTTTCTTCTTAAACCAATTAAATTTAAACCCTGAAGAACACTTCTATTACCATGTACCATTGCATAAGGGATGATATCTCTTACAACACCACACATTCCACCGATCATTGCAAACTTACCTACTCTAGTAAATTGTTGCACAGCTGAATTACCTCCAATTATTACATTTTGCTCAATATTTGCATGGCCACCAAGGGGAACATTGTTTGCAAGTATTACATTATCCGCCACTAGACAATCATGAGCTATGTGTGAAGAGACCATAAATAAACAACCACTGCCAATCTTAGTTATACCACCTCCTCCTTTTGTGCCTGGATTGATTGTTACATATTCTCTGATCTTATTGTTATTTCCAATTTCTAACTTGGTATCCTCACCATTAAATTTTAAATCTTGTGGATCATTTCCTATAGAAGCGAATGAATATATCTTATTATTCGTTCCAATCTTAGTGTTTCCCACAATACTTACATGAGATTGAATAATAGTATTTTCTCCTATCTCAACATTTGGACCAATTACTGAGTATGCACCTACCTCTACATTAGATGATATTTTAGATTTTGGATCAACAATAGCAGTTTCATGAATCATCTATTATCTTTCAAAAATTCTCTTATATTTTTTGCTGGATAACCCATAACTTTTGAGTTATCAGGCACATCTTTTATAACTCCACTTCCACCACCAATTTCCACATTATTACCAATTTTAATATGTCCAGAAATTCCAGCTTGACCACCGATTTTTACATTATTTCCTATAATTGTGCTTCCAGCAATTCCAACTTGTCCAGCTAAAATTGTATTTTCACCTATTTTTACATTATGAGCTATATGAATTTGATTATCTAAAAAAGTATTCTTACCTATTTCTGTATTAGATAAAGATCCACGATCAATAGTAGAACCACAACCAATTTCACAATTTTCATTTATTATAACAATGCCTATATGTGGATATCTTTGGTTTTTATTTTTTACTGGAAAAAATCCAAAACCTTTTTTACCAATGACACAATTATCCAAAATGGTAACATTATTTTTAATTAAACAGTTTCTTAAGATTGTATTTGATCCAATTTTACAATTATCACCAATCTGAACGTTACGTTCAATTATTGTATTATGTCCAATCAAACAGTTTTTTCCAATTTGAATATTGTCTCCAACTAATACGTTTTTTCCTGAATGAACTTTACCTTCAAATTGAGTCTTATTAATATCTATAGCTGATTTATCGTATTCATCCTCAATTGAATTTGGGTAAAACTTCTGAGTTACAATTGAGGTAGCAACCAAAACATTATCAACTACAATTGCAGTACAATTATTTGGAAGGTAGTCTTTTAAATTTTTTGTTGTTATACAAAAAGAGGCCTTGGTTTTCTTTGCTATTTCATTATATTTTTTTGAATGAAAGAATGTAATACAATCCCTATCAGCGTTAAATAAATCCCTTATATCCTTAACTTTGTTTTTTTCTTTAATATCAAATCTTGTATCAATTAGTTTTAAGATTTCAGCAATATAAAATGGTCCACAATTAAAAAAAAAAGGATTAGACATATTTACTTTTACCAAAGCAATTCTAAGTATGTTATCAAGAATTATTGCTAATTATTTCTTATCAACTATTGTAGCAGACCATATTGCATCTGCCATTTTCTTATCACCAACAAATGCCTCACCTTTATATTTCCAAACACGTCCATGAGATCTGATAGCTTCTATTTTCAAAATTAATTTACAGTCGGGTATAACTGGATTTCTAAATCTTGCCTTTTCTACACCCATCAAAAAAACTAACTTATTTTCATATGTTGACTTATCCAACCCGTGTGCTGTCAAAGCAGCAGCAGCTTGACCAAAGGACTCTACAATTAGGACGCCTGGCATAACAGGTTGCCCTGGAAAATGACCATCAACAAAAAAACTATCTTTTTTTACATTTACAATAGCTGTAGCTGAAGATAATTTTTTTATATCATGAAGTTCATCAATTAATAACATTGGCTCACGATGAGGTAATAGTTCAATTATTTGCTTTTTGTTCAAAGAGGTAGTCATTTAATCTTAGAGTCAATTATATTTATTATTTCTTGTGTAATATCTTTTTTTTTTGATGCTACGAAAACATTTTTCTTATCTAGCACAATATCAATTTTTTTTTCGCTTACATATTGCTCAATAATTGGTGTTACCTTTTTAAAAAATTCACTAAATTCGATTTGTTTTTTTTTATTAAATTCATCTACTACTTTTTTCTTATCTTGTCGAAATTTTGAAATTTCTTTTCTAAATTCAATTAATCTTTTTTTAAATTCATCTTCTGAGATTACATTTTTTTGTTTTTTAATTTCTTCCTCAATTTTTTTCAAATCCTTTTCTTTTTTTTCAAATTTTAATAAAGCTGAATTTTTAGTTTTTTCAAGTTTACTTAAAATTAATTTACCAGCTTTTGTATTTGTTACTACATTATCAAGATCTAAGTAAACGATTTGTTCCTCACTATTTGATGATGATATGAAAATTATCAACACTATAAACATAGTGGAAATCTTTTTTATAAAATTCATTAAAAACTTGTACCTATATTAAATCTAAATGTCTCTTCTATGTCAGTAGGTTCTTTTGTAATTGGCTGAGCAAATGAAAATGTCAAAGGTCCAACTGGTGTTAACCAATCTAGCCCCACACCAACAGAACTTCGGATACCACTTTTATCCAAAGAACTATCATAGTCTACTCCCCATATATTAGCTGCATCTGCAAATACAACAATGTCCACACTTTGAACATTTTCTAATATTTTTGGTATTGTTGTTGTTGCATTAATTGTCGAAACATAATTACCTCCTATAAAGTCACTCCCATCCTTGGGCCCAATTTTACCGGACTCAAAGCCTCTTAATTTTCTTCCTGGAATATATAATCTCTCAGATAACTTAATATCATCACCACTTAAAGAACTGGCGCCTAGAAACGAAAACGCAAATGTAGAAACATTATTTTCATATAATTCTTTAAAAATTTTAAAATTATAATTATTTGTAAGTGTGTTATTGTCACTTAAAATAGGTATACTTACATCGTAATTACTAAAAAAACCGCTTGTGGTTTGATATTTTTGATTTCTTTTATCATAAAAAAAATCTAGACCAATAAAACTATCAAAATAATTTCCATCTTGCTTTTTTTGTCTAGTTGATGCACTAGAGTCAACATCTATTTGCTCTATTGTATTTCTCGTAGATAATCCAAATCTTAAATCATCTAAATATTCAAACTGAGTTCCTATTGAAAAACCAGTAACATTGGATTTATATCCAGATGTACCCAATCTATCAATAGAAGTTGCTTCTAGCGAAAAATCTAAATTCTTATCAGAATTTTTATAATTAGGATTTGAAACTAAAAATTTGCCTTTAATTCTCTCCTCTGAAACATTCAAATCGCTATCAACCTTAACCCCTCTTCCTAAATAATTGTTTTCTTTTACACCAAAAGAAAAACTTGAACCATCAGTTCCTGTACCAACACCTGCAAAAATTTCACCAGTGGCTTTTTCGGTAATATTGAAATTGATAATCTTAGTATTAAATTCATTTCCGTCTAAAATTTCACCATCAACATTTTCAAAAAAATTTAATGCTTTAATATTATTTAAAGATTTTGCATAAAGAATTTGATTAAATGGGTCACCTTCATCAATTTCAATTTGATTTCTTATTACAGACTCTCTCGTAATATTATTTCCAAAAATATTTATTCTTTCAATAAAAAATCTTTCCATTTCTTCGATCTTAAAATTAAAATTAATCTTATTAGATACTATATTTTCAGTTACATTTGCTTGAACAGACTCAAATTGCTCATTAATTGTAATCATTTCAATTTTTTCTATAATATCTTCTATTCGATTTATTGAGTATGGTTCATTTTCTAATTTATTGAAAAATTTTTCTACCTCCTCATAATTTGATTTAGAAAAATCACTTGGTAAATCTATTTTCAGATCTCCAAAAAATAATTTGGAATTTGCATTAATATTAAAAACTAATTCAAAAGACTGATTATTTAATATTTTTGCAAAAGAAGAATTTATAACTACGTTATAGTAACCTTTATTTAAATAAAAATTTTTTAATAATCTTTCATCATATTTAATCATTGACTCATTCAAAAATTTCTTACCAGATAAAAATTTCCATGGCTTATATTCCTCACTTAAAATTATTCCTTTTAATTTCTTATCTTTAAAAATCTTATCACCAATAAATGAAATTTTTTGTATTTTTGCTTTTTCACCAAGATTAATTTTATATGAAAGATTGATTTTATTATCCTCTAATTCTTCAATTAAAATTTCTATCTTAGAAAAATAATAACCTTTTTCTCTTAAGGAATTTTTTATTTGTTCTTTATCTTTGTTTAATAGTATTTCATTAAATGAAGATCTAG
This sequence comes from uncultured Pelagibacteraceae bacterium, assembly GCA_902624315.1. Taxonomy (GTDB): domain Bacteria; phylum Pseudomonadota; class Alphaproteobacteria; order Pelagibacterales; family Pelagibacteraceae; genus Pelagibacter. The sequence goes on from CACNXC010000003.1 coordinate 113,844, forward strand.
ATTTTAATATATTTTTTTTTTTTAAATCCTCTAACATTTGAGATGATTTAATTCCCTCATATGTAATATTCTGTATTATTGGATTTTCTGTTACTTTAATAATTAAGATTTCATTTGATAATTTAATGGAAACCGTTTCAAAAAAATTTGTGTTATATAACTTTTTTAATAATCGATTTAAATCAGTTTCTGATAAATCATCTCCTTTAGACACATCAGCAAACATTTTAATTGTTTCAGTTGAAATTCGCACATTACCTTCAATATTTATTTCATTGATTATTTCTGCTCTTAACCATGAGCTCAAAAACAAGCTAAAAACGACCAATGATAAAATAATTTTATTCAACTTTTTAAACATATTTATTTTGTTATTAAATATTCAATATCATTTTTAATTTTAGTATTCATTTTTATAATTTCTTCAATATTTTTTGGTTTAATTTTTTTATATTTTTTTAAACTGTATGAATTTAACATTTTATTCATTTTTTTTGAAATATCAGTAAATTTAATCCTATTCTTAAGAAATAGCTCTACAAATTTATCATTTATAGATACCAAAATGGTTTCAAATAATGAAGTATTGTTAGGCAAAATTTTAAGAACTTTAATTAGTGGGAATTTTCTAGGATTTACATCTCTAAAATCTAAGTTATTTAAAGTTTTAAAATCTAATTTTTTAGAATTAATTATTTTTTTTGATGAATATAAAGAATTAAAAATTGGAATTTTCATATTCGTATCATGTACAACAATTTTGGTTAATCCGTTTTTTAATTTAATTATTGCATGTACATATGATTTTGGATGAATCATAATTGCTAATTTATTATATGAAATTTTAAATATCTTTTTTGCTTCTATAACTTCAAAAACTTTATTAATCATAGTTGCGGAGTCTGTTGATATTTTTTTTCCCATTTTCCAATTAGGATGATTTATGACTTGATTTATATTAACCTTTTTTAATTTTTTAAGAGACTTCTCTAAAAAAGGTCCACCTGATGCTGTTAAATATATTTTTTCTATCAGACTTTTCTCAATATCTTGTAATGCATACCAAATTGAAAAATGTTCCGAGTCTACAGGTACAAATTTAGTTTTATGTTTATTTAATTTTTTTTCAATTAAATCCCATCCACATATAATTGCCTCTTTGTTAGCTATTGCTATTTTTTTTGTATATTTGATAATTTCAATCGTAGGTTTTAATCCTTGAATACCTGAAATAGAACTCATTGTATAATCAACTTTTTTCTTAAAGATTTTTCTGAATTTATTAAAATCATTATAAACATTTATATTTTTAGAAAATCTATTTTTTTTTAATTTGTTATAACTATTTTCATTGGTAATAATTAAATTTTTTACTTTAAAAAATTTAGCCTGCTTTAAAAGTTCTTTATAGTTTTCATCAGCTGATAATAAAACTATTTCAAAGTTTTTTTTATTTTTTTTTATAATATTAAATAAAGTTTTACCTATAGACCCTGTTGATCCTAAAATTGCAATTTTTTTTTTCATTATTTGATAAATTTAATTATTGAATCTAAAACGAAAATTACTGGAAAGACAAAAATTAAACCATCAATTCTATCTAACAAACCGCCGTGACCTGGAATAATTTTTCCTGTATCTTTTAACTTAGCTTTTCTTTTAAAGTAAGAAATAACTAAATCACCTATTTGACTTACAAAAGAAATAAGCAATATTATAAATATTAGCAGAAAAACCTCTGTATTTAATTTAATTGAATCTTTATTAAAATAATTTATGAAAATTAAACCTGCTATTAAAGATAGAAGAAAACTTCCAACAACTCCAGCATAAGTTTTCTTTGGGCTTATTTTAGTTAATCTTGGCCCTTTAAATATTTTTCCAAATATGTAACCACCTATATCTGTAAAAATACAAATTATGACTATAAATAAAAAGAGTTTAAAATTATATTCATCTCTTATTTTAAAAGCGCCATAAAAAGAAAATGATAAAAAAAATATTCCTAGAATTTTGAATAAGTTATTTTTTTTATTCATTTTAAACCATTCATAACTTGTAACTAAGAATAATATGCTCAAAAAAAATGTAAAAAACACTGATCCTTGAATAATGAAGAATATAGCTATTGGAATTAGAATAAGTGAACTCAATAATCTTTTTTCAAATTCTTTGATCATTAAATCTTACCGAAATTTCGTTTTATGTTTTTATATTCTGTGATAATTTTATTATAATCTTTTTCATTAAAGGAAGGCCATAACTTTTTCTCAAAAAATATTTCAGAATAAGCGAGTTGCCACAATAAAAAATTGCTTAATCTTTTTGTATTGCCAGTTCTAATTAGTAAATCTGGATCTGGAATATTTTTTGTTTGTAAATTTTTACTTAAATTTTTTTCATTGATATTATTTTTATTTTTTTTTATCTTTTTAAAAGCATTTATTAACTCAGATTTAGAGCCATAATTTAATGCAAGATTTATTTGTAACTTAGTATTTTTTGATGTTTTTTTTTCAGCATTATTTAAAAGCTTATTTAGTTTAGATGAAAATTTTTTTGACCCTAGAATTTTAAGTTTTATGTTTTGTTTATGCAGGTCTTCTATTCTATTAATTAAAAAATTCTCCAATAAATTAAACAGATAATTAACTTCTTTTTTAGGTCTTTTCCAATTTTCTGTTGAAAATGCAAATAATGTTAAAAAATTTATTTTATTTTTTATTGTTTCTTTTATGATTTTTTCAACAGTATTTAACCCAGCTTTATGTCCAGAATTACGTGAATTTTTATATTTTAAACCCCATCTTCCATTACCATCCATGATAATGGCTACATGCTTTAATGGGTTCATATGGTCATTATTTCTTTTTCTTTTGAAGAGACTTTTTCATCAACAATTTGAATATGCTTATCAGTGATGTTTTGAACGTTTTTTTCAAAAGATTTTTCTTCATCTTCACCAATTTCTTTTGATTTTAAAAGTTTTTTAAGTTCTTCGTTTGCATCTCTTCGAATATTTCGAATAGAAATTTTACATTTTTCACCCATAGATTTAATCAATTTTTTTAACTCGTTTCTTCTCTCTTCATTAAGTTCCGGTATTGGCAATCGAATTAATTGACCATCAATTTGTGGATTTAGTCCTAATTCAGATTTTTTTATAGCTGCATCTACTAAAGGAACATTGTTTTGATCCCAAACCTGAACGTTTATCATTCTCGGTTCTGGTGTTGTTATACTTCCAATTTGATTGATAGGCATTTGTTGTCCATAAACATCCACTCTAACAATATCTAACATTGCAGCATTCGCTCGACCAGTTCTTAATGACGATAACTCTTTTGAAAAAGCTTCTATAGATTTGTCCATTTTGAGGCTATGTGATTTTTCATCAAACATTTATTCCCCTATTTTAATTCTGCTAAACTCCTTGATCTTTAAATCATTAATAGCAAGTTCTTTAAGAACATCCTGAACTTTTTTTTTTGGTTCCATAACCCAAGCTTGTGTTAAAAGAGCATTTTCCTCTTTAAATTTGTTCATCTTACCTAAACTAATTTTTTTCGCAATCTCCTCCGGTTTTCCTGAATTTTTAAGTTCTTCAGTAACTAATTCTTGCTCTTTATCTATGATAGCTTTATCAATTAATTTAGATTCTAAAGCTAAAGGGTTTGATGCTGCTATGTGCATAGACAATTGTTTTCCGAATGTTTTTACAACATCTGAATTATTTTTGGTTTCTAATGAAACTATCACAGCTAATTTAGCTAAATTATCTTTAACCACAGTATGTAAATACTGATAATTTACTGAGGAAGAATTTGAAATTGTTTTTGTTTTTCCAATTGTAATTTTTTCTCCAATCTTAGCAATTAAAGCAACTAGATTTTCATCGACAGTAATATTATTCTTCATTTTAGATTTTTTTAATTTTTCAACATCTGAATTATTTTGATTGTTTATTTCACTTAATTCTTTCACAAAATTTATGAAATCATCATTCTTAGCAACAAAATCTGTTTCACAATTTACCTCAATAATTGATGTCTTATTTTGATCTCCACTAACTGCTACAACTCCCTCTTTTGCATCTCTTGACATTTTTTTAGAGGCTTTTGAAATTCCTTTTACTCTTAAAATTTCAACAGCTTTATCTAAATCACCTCCAGCTTCTTTAATTGCTAAATTACAATCTTTAAACCCAGCACCTGTTGCCTCTCTAAGTTTTTTTACTTTTTCTATATCGCTCATTTAATTCAGTGTTTCAGGCTTTTTTTTAGAAAATTTTTTTTCCAGTTTTTCCCGGTCTGTTTCAGCAACTGTTTTAGATTTATCAACTTTTTCTTTTTTCTCGGTATCTTTTTTTGTTTCAATAACAGGTGCAGTTTTTTTAGCACCTATAATTGTTTCTTTAATAAGATTACAATATAGATCTATAGATCTTCGAGCATCATCATTTCCAGGTATAGGAAAATCAATACCATCTGGATTTGAATTGCTATCTAAAATTGCAATGATTGGAATTCCTAATTTTACTGACTCCTGAATTGCAAGTGACTCGTAATTTGTATCAATAATAAATACTAAATCAGGAACTTTTTTCATTTCAGCTATTCCTCCGAGTGATCTTTGTAATTTATCTTTTTTTACACTCATTTTTAAAAGTTCTTTTTTTGTAAATCCTCTATTTTCAGCAACCAAATCTGTCTCTAATTTTTTCAATTTTTTAATTGAATTTGAAATGGTGCCCCAATTTGTAAGCATTCCACCTAACCATCTATAATTAACGAAATATTGATCTGTTTCTTTTGCTACTTCAGCGATTGCTTCGGAAGCTTGTTTTTTAGTTGATACAAACAAGATTTTTCCATTATTTGAAATAGTCTCGTAAACTTTTTCTAAAGCAATTTTGGTTAATTCTAAAGTTTGAGTAAGGTCGATAATATGAATACTATCTCTTTTTCCAAATATATATTTCTTCATTTTAGGATTCCATCTTAAAGTTTTATGTCCAAGATGTACTCCAGCTTCCAATAGTTGTTGAATAGTAACGTTTGGTATCTTCATATTTTTTCCCGGTTAAGCCACCACAGTTATTTCCAATTAAGGACCGGAGGTTTAAAACCAACAAACTGTGTGCGTGTTAATTTAAAATTGAAGATTATTTACAAAGAAATTTTGAATTAGACAAGCCTTAATTATCCAATTATTGCTGAAATTTCCTTATTTCTTAAAATATTTATTGTTTTTCTGTCAATATTTCTCTTATTTTTTAAATAAAACTTTAAATCATTTTTATTGTCGCTGATATTAATCTTTATCAATGTGTTTCCGTGTTGAGGCAAATATCTTGATACCTCATCTAGTTCTTTTGTGGATTTTAAATTAAATGTAACTTCCAGAATTGGTCTATTTAACAAATCCTTTAAAGAAACAATTTTTTGAACATTTAATCTTTTAAATCTATTTTCTGAGTCTGATGAGGATTTAAACAAAGTCAAAATAAAAGAATTTCCTTCTTTTAAAATTTCTCGATTTAATTCCAATGTGTCTGAAAAAACAAACAACTCAAAAACACTAGATAAATCAGTTAGCTTTAAAACTGCATAAGGATTACCTTTTGCAGTTTTTCTCTCTTGTATTTTAAGTAATGTTGCAGCTATATTTGATTCCTTTAGATCGTCTTGGCTATTAAATTTTTGATAATCATAAATATTATAATCATCAAAAACATCTTTAAACTGGTTTAATGGATGATCTGAAATAAAAAAACCTACTGCTTCAAACTCTTTGGACAATCTTTCCTCGAACTTCCAGTCATCGATATTAATAGTTATGTCATCTTCTTCATTAGCGTTTTCACCAAATAAATCTATTTGATTAGCAGATTTATTTTCAAAAATATTTTTGGATTTTGTAATAAATTTGGGAATAGAATTAAATAGAGATTGTCTATTAATATTTAAATTATCAAAAGCCCCTGCTTTAACAAGTCCCTCTAGTTGCAATTTGTTAATATCTTTTGGATTTACACGCTTCAAAAAGTCTTTAATTGATTTAAATGGTCCATTTTTTGTTCTTTCTTGAACTATATTAGAGACAGCTTCATAGCCCACAGCTTTAATACCACCTAAAGCATAATAAAATTTCTCATTTTCGGCTCTAAAATCTGCAAAACATTGATTTATATCTGGTCTAACAATTTCAATATTCAATCTTTTAAGCTCTTCATAAAATTCACTAAGTTTATTTTGATTGGATATATCCATAGTCATCGAGGCAGCAATAAATTCTTTTGGATAATAAGTTTTCAAATATGCTGTTTGATAAGATATAATCGCATATGCAGCAGCATGACTCTTATTGAATCCATATTCCGCAAAAGGTTCTATTTTCAAAAAAATTCCAGCTGCCACCTCTTTACTAATTCCATTTTTGACAGCACCTGCAATAAAATTTTGTTTTTGTTTTTCAAGCTCAGATCTTTTTTTCTTTCCCATCGCTCTTCTTAAAATATCTGCCTGACCAGCAGTAAAACCTGACAATTTCTGCGCAATCTGCATTACCTGTTCTTGATATATAATTACCCCGTAGGTTGGTTTTAAAATATCTTCTAATAAAGGGTGTAAATAATCTGGCTCTTGTTTGCCATGCTTACAATCATTATAAGTTGGGATATTACTCATTGGACCTGGTCTATACAAAGCAACTAATGCAATAATATCCTCAATATGATTTGGCTTCATTTGAGTTAACGCTTCTCTCATTCCAGAACTTTCAATTTGAAATAAGCCAACTGTATTACCCGAAGATAACATTTCGAAAACTTTTTTATCTTCGTAGTTAATATTCTCAATATTAAAATCTTTTTCTTTTTTTTTTATTAACTTTTGAGTGTTATTTATTACTGTTAATGTTTTTAATCCTAAAAAATCAAATTTAATTAACCCTGCATCTTCAGCTGAATACATATCAAATTGAGTTGAGGGAAGTAATAAATCAGTCGTAGCATCTTTATATAAAGGAACAACTTCCTGTAATTTTCTATCAGCTATAACAACACCTGCGGCGTGAGTTGCAACATTTCTGTTCAATCCTTCTAATTTTAAAGAGAGTTCTGTAAGTTTTTTAACTCTTGGATCATCTTTAATTAATTTTTGAAGTCTTGGCTCCCCGGCAATACATTCCGTTAAATTTTGAGGTCTTGATGGATCAAAAGGGATCATTTTGGATATACTATCAACAAAACCATAGGATAACCCTAATACTCTTCCAACATCTCTAATAACCATTCTGGCTTTTAATTTTCCAAAAGTAATTATATGAGCAACACTATCCTTATATTTTTCAGTTAAATATTCAAAAACTAGGTCTCTTTTTTCCTCACAAAAATCAATATCAAAATCTGGCATTGAAATACGATCGGGATTTAAAAATCTTTCAAAAATAAGATTAAATTTTATTGGGTCAACATCTGTAATTAAAAGACACCATGCTACTAAAGAACCTGCACCAGATCCCCTTCCAGGCCCTACTGGGATATCATTCTTTTTTGCCCATATAATATAATCAGAAACAATTAAGAAATAACTGGAATATTTCATTTGTATAATAATATCAAGTTCATGATCTAATCTATCTTTGTAAAGTAAAAATTTTTCATTTTTAGAAAGATCCTCACCCTGTATTTTAAAAATATTTTTGAATTTATCTTTTAATCCATCCAAAGAGTTTTTTTTTAATATCTCATCGGCATTTCCACCTTTATCTGAACTTATGTCAGGTAATATGGGCTTTGAAAAATGTGGTCGAAAATTACAACGATACGGGAAATTATAGTTATTTTCTAACGCTTCAGGTAAATCAGAAAATAATTCTGACATCTCAGAATTATCTTTAAGATAGTGTTGATTTGAGTATTTAATTCTATTTTTGTCATTTACATAAGTTTTGTTTTTAATACAAATTAATGCATCATGAGCCTCATACATGTCTTTGTTTGAGTAAAAAACTTCATTGGTAGCTATTATTGATATTTCTAACTTTAAAGACTGCGAAAGGTTAAACTTTTCAAATGAAATTTCATTTTGATCTCCATGACGTTGAATTTCTATATAAAATTTATCACCATATTTTTGTTTGAGTTTAGAGTATAATTTTTCAATTTCTGAAAATTTTCCTTTATTGAATAATTGACCGACTAACCCATTTATTGTTCCTGAAAAAATGGCAACCCCTTCATTATTCTTTAACAATTCCTCAAAATTTAAATGTGGATCCAAGGTTTCATCGTTATTAAGATATGATAACGAAGATAATTCAATTATTCTTTTATATCCAATTTCATTCAATGCGAATAATGGCAATAAACCAATAGTATCATCTAATTTAAAATTGATCTGAGTACCAATAATTGGTTGGGTTCCAACTTTAGATATTTTTTCGGCAAATTCTAGGGCACCACATAAATTCGATGTATCACATAAAGCTAGAGATCTAATTTTCTTTTCTTTAGATATTTCTTTTAAGTCATCAATTTTAATCGCTCCTTCACATATTGAAAATTGAGAATGTATTTTTAAATGATTAAAGTTTTGAATTTGAGACTCAGCCATTAATGGTTTTTATATTACCATCAACTATTTCCAATAAGCAATCAGACTTATTAGCAAAAAATCTATTATGAGTTGCAAATATTATTATTCTATCAGGCTTTATCTGTTTTTTTAAAAGCTCAAAAATTCCTTTTGCAGTCTCAATATCTAAACTTCCAGTTGGCTCATCTGCAAGAATAATTTGTGGATTGTTTATCAAAGCTCTTGCAATCGATACCCTTTGTTTCTCACCTCCAGATAATTGTGAGGGGTAGTGATTCAATCTTTTTGTTAGACCAACTTTTTTGAGCATTATTTTTGATATATTTGAAGCGTCCTCTTTATTTTTACCGCTTGCTAAACTAGCCAAGGTTAAGTTTTCTATTGCTGTAAAATCAGACAGAAGATTATCTTGTTGATAGATTATCCCGATTTTATTAGCTCTTAATAGATCATTTTTTTGAGAATTGTTTGGATCAATCTTTTTATTATCAATAATTATAGATCCTGAACTAGGTCGATCTATTAATGACAATAAATTTAATAAAGTTGATTTACCTGAGCCTGAAGGTCCCATTAGAGAGTAAATTTTTCCAGACTTAAATTTATATGAAATTTTTTTCAAAACATTTATTCTTTTTAAACTTAAAAAACTTTTATTAATGTTTGATAACTGAATTAAATTACTCATATTTTAATGCTTTTATTGGATCTAGTTTGGCCGCCTTCATAGCTGGGAATATAGATACAATTATTGTTATAAAAATTGAACATAATGAAATAATAAAAATAGAAGATGAGTTTATTTCAGATGGCATTGTGCTTAGAAAATATATTTCCTCAGGAAATAAACTTATATTAAAAACATCGCTAAGGAATTTTCTAACATTTTCAACATACATAGAAAATGTAACCCCTAAAATTATTCCAAACAATGTAGCAGTTGTACCTATTATTACTCCAACTAAAAAAAATATCTTTATAATAGATTTATTCAATACACCAATAGATTTTAAAATAGCAATATCTCTAGTTTTATTTTTTACCAATATTGTCAAGCCTGAAATAATATTAAAAGCAGCAACAATAATTATGAGAGATAATATAATAAACATCACATTTCGTTCTACTTTTAAAGCTGAGAATAAAGAACTGTTAGTATCAGCCCAACTATACACAAAATCATTAGGGAATATTTTTTGAACAATCTCTTTTTGATTTTCAATATTTTGTGGATCCTTTAAATAAACCTCTAACTTTTTGTCATTTTTTGAGAGATTCATAAATTCATCAAGAGTATCAATATTAATAAATGCTACATTGTTATCGAAATCTGCTAAGCCACTTTCAAACAATGAAACAATAGTAAAAGATTTTTTCTTTGGAATACTGCCAATAATTGTATCTACACCTGATGATGACATTATTGATACATCATCACCGAGCTTAAGATTCAATGTGAAACTTAACTCTTTCCCTAAAGAAATGTAGTTACCTGTTAAGTTACTTTTATTCCCAACAAATGTTTTATCTTTTATTATTTTAAGTTTAGGAAAATCTTTTCTTGAATAACCTCGCAAAATAATACCTTTGGAGGTGTCTTTTTTTATAATTATTGCTTCTCCTGAGTTGCTTAATATCATTTCACTCGCGATAAGATTGAGATTAGTATTCTTTAATTTATCAATTTGAATTTGATTTTCATAAGTATCAACAGTTATATGAGCATTAAAGCCAACTATCTTATTTATTAATTCGGATCTAAATCCATTCATTACTGACATAACAATAATTAGGACTGCAACACCTAGGCTTATTCCAATAAATGAAAAGATAGATATAACATTTAAAAAGCCATCTTTTTTTCTAGCTTTTAAAAATCTAAATGTAATTTCTTTTTCTAAAGTTGAAATCAATTGTGAGCTTTTTGTTTATTAATAATCTTAATAATTTCTTTTAAATTAATTTTTTGAGTTTCTTTGTTTATTTCTTTAAATTCAAATAAATCACCTTCAGTTTGTTTTCCAATAATTATTTGATATGGAGCCCCAATTAAATTCATTTTTTTTATTTTTGAGGATAAGTTCTCATCAGTATCATCAATAATCGCATCGATATTATTTTGATTTAACTCAAGACTTATTTTGTTTGCTTTATCGAGTGCAGATGTATCATTTTTATTAATCATAGGAATTATTGCAATATCATATGGTGCAATAGAAATTGGCCATTTCATGATTTCATTTTTTTCATCATATTTTGCCTCTATAATTGCTCCTACTAACCTTGAAACTCCTATTCCGTAAGATCCCATTTTAACGTAGTCTTTTTTTCCTCCAGGTAAATCGACTGCTGCATCCATTGGTTTGGAGTATTTATCTCCAAAATAAAAAATATGACCAACTTCTATACCTTTTGTTTTCAATCTATTTTTCTCTGAAACTTTTTCATTAAACTCATCCTCTTTAAATTTATCATCAGTAACTGAATAAAATTTTTCATATTGATTTCTCAATTCAAGTAAGGATTTAACTTCAAGTTTTGTTCCCTCAAAATTTAAGTCAAATATTCTTTTATCTGCATAAATTTTACTCTCTCCAGTTTCTGCTAGTATAATAAATTCATGAGAAAGATTTCCACCGATCGGACCTGTGTCAGCTGCCATTGGAATTGCTGTAAGATCTAATCTTTTAAAAGTTTTTAAGTAAGATAAGAAAAATTTATTATAAGAAAATAATGCATCTTCATCTGTAATATCAAAAGAGTATGCGTCTTTCATATAGAATTCCCGACATCGCATAATTCCAAATCTTGGTCTGATTTCATCTCTAAATTTCCATTGAATATGATACAGAAGTTGAGGTAATGATTTATATGATTTTAGAGAAGATCTAAAAATATCAGTTACTAATTCCTCATTTGTTGGTCCATAAAGCATTTCTCGATCCTGACGATCTTTAATTCGTAACATTTCCTCACCATAATCCTCGTAACGTCCACTCTCTTTCCAAATCTCGCTGGATTGTATTGTGGGCATTAGTATTTCTTGTGCACCTATTTTATTTTGCTCTTCTCTCACAATTCTCTCAATTTTTTTCATTACTTTGAAACCTAAAGGCAACCAAGAGTATATGCCTGCTGAAGATTGTTTTATCATACCAACTCTTAACATTAGCTGGTGAGACTTTATCTTGGCTTCTGAAGGGTTATTTTTTAAAATCGGAATAAAAGATTTAGAAATATGCATGCTAAATGATTATATTTCTTAAATTTAAATATTCAAATTTCATTAATAAATAAATGGCTATGAATATAATTGTTGTTATTCCAGTACAATAAAGGAATTTTTTTAACATTTTAGGATTTTCTGGTGAACCCGGATCTTCACCATCTACCTTAACTATTTTTTTCCTTTCAACATCTATTGGTAAAATTGCAAAAAAAACAATCCACCAGATAATAATGTAGATTATAGCTAAACCAGTTGGACTCATTAAATTCTTACTAAATTAATATTAGTATATGGTCTTTTTCCTGTTTTTTCTTTTGTAAATTTTCTACAAGCAATTTTAAGAGCATCAATTAAATTACTTTCTTGTTGTTTGCTTCCAAGTTTAAAGGATCTTGTTGTTTTTTCAATTTCGTCCTCTAATCCATAAAGAAATTCATCTTTTTCATAAATGGGTAAACCTCTAAATGTTGTAACAGGGTTATTATGTATATTTCCTTTAGGTGTTATTAATATAGTGACTTCCAAATATCCATTGCTACTTAAATTTTTTCTATCTTTGATTGATTGAGAATCCTCTTCTACACTCACATTTCCATCAAGGTACAATCTTCCGCTAGGTGCTTTATCATATACCTCAGGTGCTTCACCGGGGTATAGCTTCACTATATCACCATTTTCAACTTGAACCGGATGGGGTACTTGCATTTCTTTAGCAAAATTTATGTGTTCTATCATGTGTCTGTGCTCTCCATGAACAGGGATTACACATTTTGGTTTGACCCATTGATACATATCTTTAAGATCCTCACGATTTGGATGTCCAGAGACGTGTATAAATTCTGTTTCTTCTGAGATTACCTCAATTCCATCTTTAACTAATTGATTGTGTAATTTATAAAGTTTTTTCTCATTTCCTGGAATTATCTTTGATGAGAAGATTACTGCATCACCTTTTTCAATAAAAACATCAGGATGTGTGTAATTTGATATCCTCATCATTGCACCCATTGGTTCACCTTGGCTTCCTGTGCACAAATAAACTATTTTTTCTCTAGCAAAATTTTTAGCCTCTCTTGGATCAATTGGATCAATGGTATTTTGTAAATATCCACATTGTCTTGCTGCTTTATAAATTCTATGCATAGATCTTCCAACTAGTGAAATTTGTCTTCCAGTTTGTTCAGCGCAATAAAAAGCTGTCTCCATTCTAGCAACGTTTGAAGCAAAAGATGTCACAATGACTCTTTTTTTTAATCGACCCATAATATTTAATAAATTTTTTCTTACATCTAACTCTGAACCTGATCTGCCAGCACTAAAAACATTTGTAGAGTCACAAATCATTGCTAATACACCTTCATCACCTATTTCTTTTAATCTTTTCGCATTTATTTCGTCACCTATTAGGGGATTTGGATCAACTTTCCAGTCACCAGTATGTAAAACAACACCTGCTGGAGTTTTAATTCTTAACCCATTAGGTTCTAAAATAGAATGGGTTAAAGTAATGTACTCAATTTCAAAATCTTCCAATAGCACATTTCCATTTAACTCAACTATCTGTAAATCATCTGTTATATCGATATGTTTTTCTCTAAATTTTTCTTTTATTAATACAGCGGTAAAAGGAGTTGCAAAAATCTTACATTTTAATTTTGGCCATAAGTGTGCAATTGCTCCAATATGATCTTCGTGTGCGTGTGTTAATATGATTCCTAATAAATTATCTTTTCTTTCAACAATAAATCCAGGATCTGGATATATAAGATCAATGCCTGGTATTGTATCATCAGCAAAAGTTACTCCAATATCTACCATTATCCATTTATGATTTCCAGGCTCACCATAGCCAAAAAGATTCATATTCATTCCAATTTCACCTGAACCTCCTAGTGGACAAAATAATAATTCTTTTTTCATTTATTTAATTAACTTAGCAATTTTAATTAATCCTTTAATTGTGATATCTTTATTTTGTATTACACGAGTCTTTAAAGATTTTCTAAACAAATCAGAGTAACCACCAGTAATTACAAGTTTGAAAGATTTTCTAGTTTCTTTCTTAATCAAATTAATAATATTGTCAATTAGTCCTATATAGCCCCAAAAAAAACCTGAACGAACTGCTGAAATTGTATTGTTACCAACTATATTTCTTATCTTCTTTAAATTTATTTGGGGTATCAATGAGGCTTTGTCAGACAAAGTATCAAGCGATATTTTAACTCCAGGGGCTATTATGCCACCTCTATAATATTTTTTTTCAACTACATCAAATGTGGTGGCAGTACCAAAATCTAAAATTATAAAATTATCTTTACCATTTTGTAGACTAATTGCATTAGCTAAACGATCTGAACCAGCCTGTTTATAATTAACTTTTACTTTAATCAATGAACTCAAATTAAGATTTTTAATCTCATAACATTTAATTTTAGTTTTTTTATGAAAATAGCTTTTAATTAAACTAAAAGATTTTGGTACTACACTACAAAAAAGGATTTTCTCCACTTTTTTAATATCTTTAATTAAAAATTTAATTTTTTTGTCCAAATTTTTATTATTGATATTTTTGGAAATTAAACTTGTTCTTTTTAAAATTCTATCTTTTTTATTGACTAAAAAAAACTTTGTATCTGAATTTCCAATATCGCCTAAAATATACATGAAACTATTTATTTTTTTTTTGTTTATAAATCTTTAAATTTTTTTCAAAAATTTTTTTCAATTCTATCTCAATATTTCTTTTTGAAATTTTTTTATTAATTAAATTACTTAAATTAATAGTTGGATAGTTGCTAATTATAGGGTTTTTTATCAAATTAATACCAATTCCAAGTATTAAAAATTTTTGATTTTGTTTGTTTATTATCTCTTGGAGAATTCCACAAATTTTTTTTCCCTTTATTAATAAATCATTTGGTTTTTTATATACAATCTTCTTTTTGTAATATTTTGAAATTAGTTTTTTTACTAATATACAATTTAATTTTGTAATTTTAGTCATAGTTAAATCCATATTTTCTAGATTATAAAAAAAACTTACAAATAAATTTCCTTTAAATGAAATCCATTTTCTTCCGTACTGCCCACGTCCATTACTTTGACTCTCAGCAATTATCATTCCATACTTTAAATTGGAACTTTTAATCATTCTTATAGCTGTATCATTTGTGCTTCTTAATTTTTTAAATCTTAAAATTCTGAATTTCATTAAATTATATTAATTCTGGAAACTACCTCTATTAATTGACTTGGAAATATGAAGTATATCAGAATTAATAATGTAGATGCTGTTAAAGAAAATTTTAACCAAAAACCATGATCGGTATCATATTTTTCTTTTTGTTCATCAAAATACATAATTTTAATTAACCTTAAGTAATAAAAAGCTGCAACGACTGTTGATAATAAACCTACGATTGCTAAAAAATACATTGATTGTTCAATAACTGCTTTAAAAACATAAAACTTAGCAAAAAAACCAGCTAGAGGAGGGATCCCAGCTAGTGAGAATAAAATTATAAGTAATGATAACGCTAACATTGGATGATTTTTGGACAAACCTGACAAATCATCTATTTTTTCATAATAGTTGTTATCTCGTTTCAACATTAACAGGCATGAAAATAATCCTAAGTTCATGAGTACATATATAGTTATATAAATTACTGAACTTTGAATACCATCATTAGTGCCTACTGCAACACCAGCTAGAGCGTAACCAACATGACCAATGGAACTATAAGCAACAAGTCTTTTCAAATTTGTTTGTCCTATGGCTGCAATAGCACCAAATAGCATTGATGCGATCGATAAAAAAATTAAAATCATTTGCCACTGATCAATCAGATTTAAAAATGGTACATATAAAAATCTTATAAATACTGTCAGTGCAGCTATTTTTGGAACCATTGTAAAAAATAGTGTCACCGAAGTAGGTGAACCTTCATAAACATCTGGAGCCCACATATGAAAAGGAACAGCGGAAATCTTAAATGCTAGTCCTACTAAAATAAATACAATACCAAATGTCAAAGCATACTCATTTGAGTTTAATTGATTAGCTATTACATTAAAGTTGGTAGAGCCAGTAAACCCATAAATTAAAGAACAACCATATAACAACAAACCAGAGGATAAGGCACTTAAAACAAAATATTTAAGTCCCGCTTCAGAAGATTTGATTTGATCTCTATTAAATGTAGCTAAAACATATAAGGCCAATGACTGAAGCTCAAGACCCATATAAAACACAATTAAGTCATTAGAATTAATCATAACCATCATTCCTAATACAGAACTTAAAATTAATATTGGATACTCAATCTTAAAGATTTGAAAAGTTTTAAGATAATTTGAAGAAATGATTAAGACTAAAAAGGCAGCTAATAAAGTGATTATCTTCATCAAAGAAGATAGATAATCAATGACAATACTATTATTAAATAATTTTATTTCGTTAATACCAATTGTTTCATTAAAAGTAATAACAGCAGTTACAATCAAAACTGCCAAAGAAAGGCTCTGAACAAGTCTCGAGCTATTTTTTTTAAAAACACCTAATATTAATAAAAACATTATAGACAATGATAAAAATATTTCGGGTAATACTAATTGTAAATTTTCCATTATGTTTTACTCGCAACTTCAAAGTTATATTGATCAATTAAATCTGAGATAGAAACCTCAATTGTATTAATTAAAGGATCTGGATAAAATCCAAAAAATAGAGTTGGTACAGCTAAACAAGATAAAATAAATAACTCAGATCTATTTAAATCAAACATCTGTTTTAAATCTGTATTTACTAACTTTCCAAAAACTACTCTCTTGTATAACCAAAGCATATATGCAGCACCAATAATTACCCCTAGGCTTGCAATCACAGCTACTAAAAAATTATCCTTAAATGCGCCCATCAAAATTAAAAATTCCCCAACAAAACCACTTGTTCCAGGTAGTCCTAAAGCTGCTAAAGTAAATAACATAAATAAAACTGAATATTTTGGAATAATACTTACGATCCCACCGTAGGTATCTATAAGTCTTGAATGCATTCTGTCATAAACAACACCAACACACAAAAAAAGCGCTGCAGAAACTAGTCCATGACTGATCATTTGGATAATACTTCCTTCAATGCCTTGTTGCTGAATTGTAAAAATTCCCAAAGTAACATAACCCATATGTGCAACCGATGAATAAGCAATTAGCTTTTTCATATCTTCCTGCATTAAGGCCATTAAGGAAGTAAAAATAATTGCAATTACACTGAGTGTATAAATCAATGGGGTAAAGATTTCTGATGCTGCAGGAAATAATCCAAGAGAAAATCTAATAAAACCATAACCTGCCATTTTTAATAATATAGCTGCTAATAAAACAGATCCTGCTGTTGGTGCCTCAACATGAGCATCTGGTAACCATGTATGAACTGGCCACATAGGAGTTTTAACTGCAAAAGAGCTAAAAAAAGCCAACCATAAAAGATTTTGATACTTTATATCAATTCCAGAATTATAAAGTTCAACTACATCTGTAGTTCCATTCAGCCAATAAATTGTAATTATAGCTACTAACATTAGGACTGAACCAAGCAAGGTGTACAAAAAAAATTTAAATGCTGAATAAACTCTTCTGGCACCACCCCAGATACCAATAATCAAAAACATGGGAATTAAACCTGCCTCAAAAAATAAATAAAAAATAACAAGGTCTAAAGAGCAGAATACACCAATCATAAAAGACTCCATGATAAGTACAGCTATCAAAAATTCACTTAGTCTATCTTTGATTGAATTATTTACAGATATAATGCAAAGGGGTGTTATAAAAGTTGTGAGTAAAATAAACAAAATTGAAATACCGTCAACACCTACCTTGTAATTTATTAAATCTTTAATCCAAATTCTTTCCTCAACAAATTGAAAGTCAGAAGTTGTTGGATCAAATAATATCCATAGATAAACTGATAAAAAAAAATTTACTGCTGAAGTAAATAAAGCAACATATTTTCCAGTAAAATTATTTTTTTTATCACTTTTGGTAAAAAATAAGAATAAAGCTCCAATTGATGGTAATAAAATCAAAGAGGAAAGAATAGGAAAGTTCATTATTTTACAATTAAGAATGTTAATAAAGCAGAAAAACCAAGTAACATTACAAAAGCATATTGATATATGTATCCACTTTGAAATTTATTAGCTTTTACTGAAAATTTTTTAATCATCGACGAAATACCGTCTGGACCAAACCCATCGATAATTTTCAAATCAAAGAACTTCCATAAAAATAAACCTAACTTTTTTGATGGTTGAACAAATAAAACATCATAAAGTTCATCAAAATACCACTTATTTAATAAAAACTGATAAAGCGGTTTATTTATACTAGCCAATCGTTCAGGTAAATTTCTATTTTTAACGAATAAATAATATGCTAGTGGAATAGACAATATAACTAAAGTTGGAGTAAGTAACAAAAACCATAGCGGTGGGTGATCAGTACTTAATGGTTTTAGAAAAAATATTGAGTCACGCCAAAAATTATTTAGACCTTCATAACCGATAAATAATTCTTTAAATAAAAATCCTGCAAATATTGCACCAATTGATAATAAAACTAGAGGTAACAACATCACGATAGGAGACTCGTGCGTCTCGTCTATCTTAATCTCTTTATTATTATATTCACCATGAAAAGTTTTAAAAATTAATCTCCAAGAATAAATTGATGTAAGAAATGCTGTAAAAATACCTATACCAGCAGCATAATAACCTGTTGTATTTCCTCTCAAATAAGCAAATTCAATTATTGCATCTTTAGAATAAAAACCTGACAAAAATGGAAACCCCGTTAAAGCTAGTGTTCCTATAATCATTAGTGAATAAGTGTATGGCAGTTTTTTCCACACGCCACCCATATTATTAATATTTTGTTCGTCTTTAAAAGCATGAATAACTGAACCAGATCCTAAAAATAATAGAGCTTTAAAAAACGCGTGAGTAAATAAATGGAACATTGCAACATTATATGCTCCCACGCCAGTGGCAAAAAACATGTAACCTAATTGGCTACAAGTAGAATACGCAATTATTTTTTTAATATCATTTTGTACTAGAGCTACTGTTGCAGCAAAGAATGCAGTACTCATACCAATGATCGTAATAATATTTAAAGCTAGATCAGAGTATTCATAAATTGGTGAACACCTTACAACTAGAAAAACTCCTGCTGTTACCATTGTGGCGGCATGAATTAAGGCAGAAACAGGTGTTGGTCCTTCCATAGCGTCTGGTAACCAGGTATGAAGTAAAATTTGTGCTGATTTACCCATAGCACCGATGAACAAAAGTAAGCAAATCAAATCTACAGCATTAAATGTGATACCTAAAAATACCAAATCTTTATCTGTAACGTTTGAAATTTGGTCAAAAACCTCAGAATAATTTACTGTTCCAAATAAATAAAAAATTAAAAATATTCCGAGAGCAAACCCGAAATCGCCCACTCTATTCACTACAAAAGCTTTAATTGCAGCTTTGTTTGCTGACTCTTTTTTAAACCAAAATCCTATTAAAAAATACGAACATAAGCCTACACCTTCCCAACCAAAAAATAATTGAATGAAATTATCTGCAGTAACTAACATCAGCATTGCAAATGTAAATAAGGATAAGTAAGCCATAAATCTTGGTTTATGCGGGTCGTGAGACATATAACCGATTGAATAAATATGAACTAAGGCAGAAACTGATGTAACAACAACTAACATCACAGCAGATAATGAGTCAATCTTCATTGACCAATTTACTTCAAGCGATCCAGAGCTAATCCATGTTGCAATTATTATGTTCTCTTGATATTGATTAACAACAACCTCATACAAAACAAGGACAGAAAAAATTGCTGAAATAGATACCAACAGGCTAGTAATAATTTCTGAGCTTCTATCTCCTATTAATTTTCCAAAAAATCCTGAAATAATTGAAGCAACTAATGGTAATGCTATAATTGAAATTTCCATTTTAACCTTTTAGTTTATCTATCTCCTCTACTCGAATAGTTCCAGAGTTTCTAAAATAAACAACTATAATCGCAAGACCAATTGCAGCTTCAGCTGCAGCAACAGTAAGAATAAAGAGAGTAAATATTTGTCCAGATAAATCTCCTAAATAAATTGAAAAAGATACTAAATTAATATTTACAGCTAATAAGATAAGTTCAATACTCATCAAGATAACAATAATATTTTTTCTATTAAGAAATATAC
The DNA here is from genome assembly GCA_902624315.1 of uncultured Pelagibacteraceae bacterium. GTDB lineage: Bacteria > Pseudomonadota > Alphaproteobacteria > Pelagibacterales > Pelagibacteraceae > Pelagibacter. The sequence goes on from CACNXC010000003.1 coordinate 133,948, forward strand.
CAATTATTCCAATACTAAAAATAACAGCACCTAGAGTTAAATAATGACCTAAACCTATATCAATCATCTATTTTCACTCCTTTATTAGACGCAACTTCAAGTACTTCCACTCCTTCAGTCCTTTCTCTAGATATTTGTTTTAAATAACTTTGTTTTTTAACACCTTCTCTTTGTCTAAAAGTAAGGACTATTGCTCCTATCATAGCAATCAAAAGTATCATCCCACTAATTTGAAACACATGTATATAATCAGTGTATAAAACCTGACCTAATGAATGAGTGTTACTAACCCCGTTTTCTAGCGATGATTTTGCAGAATTAAATAAATCAGGTTTATATTTCCATCCACCTATTACAATTATCAATTCAAAAAATATTATTACACTTATTAATAATCCTATGGGAATATGTCTTGAGCTATCTTTTGAAACAAACCACTGATTTTTTTGTTGAGCAACATTAAGCATCATTACAACAAACAAAAATAGCACTGCAACTGCTCCCACATAAACTATTAACATAATCATCCCCAAAAATTCAGCACCAATCATTATGAAGAGGCAAGATATACTTATAAAATCAAGAATTAAAAAAAAAACTGAATGAACTGTGTTTTTAGAAACAGTTACCATTATAGCAGAAACAACTGCAATGACAGAAAAAAAATAAAAAAATATTGCATGTGCAATCATAAATTATCTGTATGGATTGTCTGATTTAATATTTGCCGCTAAAACATTTTCCCATCTATCTCCGTTGTCTAGGAGTTTTTCTTTTGTATAATAGAGTTCTTCACGAGTTTCGGTTGAAAATTCAAAATTTGGTCCCTGGACAATTGCATCTACAGGACAAGACTCTTCACATAATCCACAATAAATACATTTCATCATATCAATATCATAGCGAGTAGTTTTTCTACTTCCATCTGCTCTTTCGGCAGACTCAATTGTAATTGCTTGAGCAGGGCAGACAGCTTCACACAATTTACAAGCTATACATCTTTCTTCTCCATTAGGATATCTTCTCAATGCGTGTTCACCTCTATATCTTGGACTAATTTTGCCTTTTTCAAATGGATAATTTATTGTTTTTTTTGATTTGAAAAGTTCCTTAATAGCAATAAAAAGCCCACTGATAAAATCGGTCATTAATATTGTTTTAAAAAATCTTGATATTTTCATTTATATTGTAGGTAAAAGATTAAAGTAAAAAAGATAACTTGCTGTCAAAACAACATAAGTTAAAGATAATGGTAAAAATATTTTCCAACCTAGTCTCATTAGTTGATCATATCTATATCTTGGAACAATCGCTTTAACCAATGCAAAAAGAATAAATAAAAATAAAATTTTGAAAATTAACCAAAAAGCGCCAGGTATTAAATTAAAAGGATAAAGATCGATCGGAGATAACCAGCCTCCTAAAAATAAAATTGACCCTAGTGCACACATTAATAAAATATTTGCATACTCTCCCAACCAAAACATTGCATACATCATCCCAGAATATTCTGTTTGGTAACCCGCAACTAATTCAGCTTCTGCTTCTGGTAAATCAAAAGGTGGTCTATTCGTTTCAGCTAAAGCTGATATAAAAAAAATTACAAACATTGGAAATAATGGTATTACAAACCACATTTCTTTTTGAGCAATTACAATATCATTTAAGTTCAAAGATCCAACACATAATAAGACATTAATTATAATGATACCAATCGATACTTCATAAGATACCATTTGTGCAGCAGATCTAATTGCTCCTAAAAAAGGATATTTTGAATTCGATGCCCATCCACCCATTATTATCCCATACACACCTAATGATGAGACAGCAAAAATATATAAAATTCCAACATTTATATCTGCTAACACTTGTTCAACTCCAAAAGGAATTACAGCCCATGCTATTAGAGCTAGTGTCATAGTTATTATTGGAGCAAGAATAAAAATTACTTTGTTTGAACTAGCAGGTATTATAATTTCCTTGAAAATATATTTTAAGGCATCTGCAAGGGATTGTAATAAACCAAATGGACCAACAACATTTGGACCTTGTCTTTTTTGAACAAAAGCCCAAACTCTTCGATCTAACCACACGATCATAGCAACTGAAACTAAAACGGGCACTAATAAAAATAAAATTTTGTAACTCTCTTGAAAAATAATATTTAGGTATTCCATGGATTAACCCTCTGTGCCTGTCTTTTTTAAATCAACTTTTGCGTTATTACATTCAAACATAGTTTTTGATGAACGTGCAATTACATTAGAAAAATAGTAATCTTTAAAATCAACTTTTAAAAATTCATCAGTAAAATCACTTTCATTTAATTCATAATCTAATTCTAAAGTTTGCTGATCTTTATTCATTTTTAAATAGTTAAACATACTACTCTCGAGTTCATCTTTATCATTAAAAAGTTTTCTGTTATTCATAACCTCAGTGAGATCATTAATAATTTGCCAGTCCTCTTTTGCGTCACCTGGGGGGTAAGATGCTTTATAAGCTTTTTGTAATTTTCCTTCCAAGTTAGTGTAATGTCCAGATTGTTCAGTATAAGCAGCACCTGGTAAAATTATATCTGCAATTTCTGCACCTCTGTCTCCATGACTTCCTTGATAAATAATAAATTCATCTTTCTTTTTAAAATCTAAATTATCTTGGCCAAGTAAAAAAATAATTTCAAATTTATTTTCATGAAGTTCGTCTAGAATTTTATTACTTTTATCAATGATATCTAAATCTAGATTTCCAACCGTAGATGCATCCACTGATAATATGTTTATTGGATTCCAATCATTATTCAATTTATTATTCTTGGATAAAAATTTTTTAGACAAATTAAATAAATAACTTGCTGATTCTATTTTAAAAAAAGACTCTCCAAATACAATCATTGGTTTTTTTGACTCAATAATTTCTTTTGACAATTCATTATTATTTTCAAATATATCTTTGATAGTTTTTACCTTCCCATCTAAACTTTGATAGTTGTAAGTTAGGTCTCCAAGATCATTTAAGGAAATAACTCTGGTATTATTACTTAAATATGCTTTTCGAATTCTCGCATTAATCATTGTTGCTTCAAATCTGGGATTTGTGCCTATCAACAAAATTAAATCTGATTCTTCAATTCCATTTATCGATGAATTGAATAAATAATTTTCTCTTTTGGAATTGTTGATAAATCTTCTTGTAGATCTAAAATCATATTTTTTCGTGTCAATTGATCTTTCTAAAAATTCTTTGAAAATAAAACTTGTTTCCATATTTGTTAGATCACCAACAAATCCACAAATTTTATCTTTATTTGCATTTTCTATTTTTGATTTGATGATTTTGTAAACCTCATCCCAAGAGGCTTTTTCAAATTTATTATTGTACTTTATATACGGAGTGTCTAATCTTTGATTTAATAATCCATCACAAGCATATCTTGTTTTATCTGAAATCCACTCTTCATTTATGTCTTCATTTATAACAGGCAAAACTCTTTTAACTTCCCAGTCATAGGTATCAACTCGAATATTTGAACCAATTGCATCCATTACATCAATTGTCTGCGTTTTTTTTAATTCCCATGGTCTTGCTTCAAAAACATAAGGCTTAGATGTTAGAGCTCCTACGGGACATAGATCGATTACATTTCCTGATAATTCTGACTGAACTGATTGCTCCAAGTACGTAGTAATTTGCATATCCTCACCTCTTCCAATTGCACCTAACTCAGGAACTCCGGCTATCTCAGTTGCAAATCTCACACATCTTGTACAATGAATACATCTTGTCATTTGAGTTTTAATTAGTGGACCCATATTTTTTTCAGGTACTGCTCTTTTGTTTTCTTTAAATCTTGACTTATCTATTCCATAAAACATCGATTGATCTTGAAGATCACATTCCCCACCCTGATCACATACTGGACAATCCAACGGATGATTTGCTAATAAAAACTCCATTACACCTTTCCTAGATTTCTCAATTTTTGGAGTATTAGTTTTTATAACCATTCCATCTGCAGCAGGCATTGCGCATGATGCTATTGGTTTTGGAGATTTTTCCATTTCAACTAAACACATTCTGCAGTTACCAGCTATTGATAATTTTTCGTGATAACAAAATCTTGGTATTTCCGCGCCTGCTTTTTCACAAGCTTGAAGAACAGTCAACCCTTCCTCAACCTCTACTTCAATATCGTTAACTTTTAATTTAAGCATTTTTATCCAATAAGTGTTGATCTACCAAATAAGGAATATTTTTGTTTTCTTTTACAATTGGATCAAATTTATTTCTTTTTTTAATTTCATCTTTGAAATGTCTTAATAAACCTTGAACTGGCCAAGATGAACCTTCACCAAATGCGCAGATCGTATGACCTTCTATTTGTTTTGTAACATCACCCAACATGTCTATCTCATCTTTAGATGCTTCACCTTTTGCCATTCTTTCAAGCATTCTCCACATCCAGCCTGAACCCTCCCTACAAGGCGTACATTGCCCACAACTTTCATGTTTATAAAATCTAGCTATTCTGGCCATACATTTTATGATGTCTTGATCTTTGTTTATCACAACTACACCAGCTGTTCCTAATCCACTTTTTTCAGCCATTAATGAGTCAAAGTCCATAGTTAAAGTCTCACATTTATCTTTTGGTATCAATGGCATTGATGATCCACCAGGTATAACAGCTTGTAAATTATCCCAGCCACCTATGACACCCCCAGCATGTACTTCAATTAGTTCTTTTAATGGAATGTTCATTTCTTCCTCAACATTACAAGGATTATTTACGTTTCCAGATATACAAAAAATTTTGGTACCTGTATTTTTTTCTCTTCCCAAAGATGCAAACCATTTACCACCTCTTCTTAGAATTGTTGGTACAACAGCTATAGTTTCCACATTATTGATTATTGTTGGGCAACCATAAAGTCCAATTAGTGCTGGAAAAGGAGGTTTTAATCTTGGTTGACCTTTTTTTCCTTCAATACTTTCGAGTAATGCAGTTTCTTCTCCACAAATATATGCTCCAGCTCCATAGTGAATATAAATATCCAGATCCCACCCAGTGCCTGCAGCGTTTTTACCTAATAGTTTTTTTTCATAAGCTTCATCAATTGCCGCTTGTAGCTTTTGTCCGTCTACAAAATATTCCCCTCTAATATAAATGTAGCAAACATGTGCTTGAATTGCATAAGATGCAATCAAACAACCTTCGATTAATTTATGAGGTTCAAATCTTATAATATCTCTATCTTTACAAGTGCCTGGCTCAGACTCATCTCCATTGATCACTAAATAATGGGGTCTAGAGCCAACCTCTTTAGGTGCAAAAGACCATTTTAAACCTGTTGGAAAACCTGCGCCACCTCTTCCTCTAAGTTGAGAGTCTTTGATTTCATTTATAATCCAGTCTCTGCCCTTATCTGTTATTTCTTTAGTATTTACCCAATCACCTCTTTTTTGTGACGAAGTTAGGTCGGGTCCCAAATCATTGTATAAGTTTTGGAAAATTCTATCTTGATCCTTAAGCATTTTTTAAATCCATTAATGTTTTTCTATTATTTTCTGGTTCATTATTTATTCTTCCCCTATAGGAGCCAGGTGTTGGTTTTTCCCCATTTAGAATTTTATCTAAAATTTTTAAAGTTTTTTCTTTATCAAGGTCTTCATAATAGTCATCATTAATTTGCATCATCGGAGCATTGACACATGCTCCTAGACACTCAACTTCCATCCATGAACAACTTTTATCATTTGAAAGGACTGACTCATCCTCTGAAATTTTTTCTTTACATGCCTCGACTAATTTGTTTGCACCTCTTATCATGCATGGGGTTGTGGTACACACTTGAACAAAATATTTACCTACAGGTGATAAATTATACATGCTATAGAAAGTAGCAACTTCATATACTTTTATGTATGGCATATTTAAAAATTTTGCGATGTATTTCATTGCAGCTAAAGGTATCCAGTTATCATTTTGTTTTTGAGCAATGTATAATAATGCCATCACAGCACTTTGTTGTTTACCTTCTGGATATTTGGCAACAATACTTTTTGCAGCCTCTAATGAAGAAGGATTAAACTCAAAATTTTCAGGTTGGTTTTTTGCAGGTCTTCTTAAACTCATCTATCGACCTCCCCAAAAACTATATCAAGTGAACCAAGAACAGCAGGCACATCTGCTAACATGTGACCTTTAATTAAATAATCCATTGATTGTAAATGTGAAAATCCTGGTGCTCTAATTTTACACTTGTAAGGTTTACTTGATCCATCTGAGATTAAATAAACACCAAATTCACCTTTAGGTGCTTCGACAGCAGTATAAATTTCATCTTTTGGTACACGATATCCCTCGGTAAATAATTTAAAGTGATGTATCAATGCTTCCATAGATTGTTTTATTTCTGCTTTAGATGGTGGAGATATTTTACCATCAAACGTTTTAATTGGACCTTTTTCCATCCTCGCTAAACATTGTTTTATGATTGATACACTTTCCTTCATTTCCTCAATTCTACATAAGTATCGATCGTAACAATCACCATTTTTACCTACTGGAATTTTAAAATCTAATTGATCATAACAATCGTAGGGTTGAGATTTTCTTAAATCCCAAGGGACCCCTGAACCTCTAATCATTACACCACTAAAAGAGTAGTCTAACGCGTCATCTTTGGTTACCACTCCAATATCTACATTTCTTTGCTTAAATATTCTATTATCAGTTAAAAGGTTCTCGAGATCATTTATTATTTTTGGAAAAGTTTCACAAAATTTCGCTATATCGTTTTCTAAACCAGCTGGTAAATCTTGATGAACTCCACCAGCTCTGAAATAATTTGCGTGTAATCTTGATCCAGATGCTCGTTCGTAAAAAGTCATTAATGTCTCTCTTTCCTCAAATCCCCATAATGATGGTGTTAAAGCACCAACATCTAAAGCTTGAGTGGTAACATTTAATATATGACTTAATATTCTTCCGATTTCACAAAACATAACTCTTATATATTGCGCTCTTATTGGAACATCGATATCTAGGATTTTTTCTATAGCTAAGGCAAAAGCATGTTCTTGGTTCATGGGAGCAACGTAATCAAGTCGATCAAAATATGGAACAGCTTGCATATATGTTTTATTTTCAATTAATTTTTCTGTTCCTCGATGTAACAAACCAATATGCGGGTCTGCTTTTTCTACAACCTCACCATCCAACTCAAGAATTAGTCTTAACACACCATGAGCAGCAGGATGTTGTGGACCAAAATTCAAATTTAGATTTTTAATTTTTTTTGTCATTAGTTTCTGATATTTCTTTTATGTATTTTGTTCCTTCCCAAGGACTTTCGTAATCAAAATTTCTATAATTTTGTTCTAGTTTTACAGGTTCATTGATAACTTTTTTTTTCTCCTCACTATATCTGACTTCCGAATTACCAGTTAAAGGGAAGTCTTTTCTTAATGGGTGACCTTCAAAACCATAGTCGGTTAATATTCTTCTTAAATCAGGATGATCTTTAAAATTTACCCCATACATATCAAAAACTTCTCTTTCCATCCAATTAGCTGATGGAAATACGGATGTAAGAGATGAGATTAGTTCATTTTCATTAATGAAATAACTCAAAATAACTCTTTGATTGAACTCATGACTTAGAAATAAATATACTATTTTAAATCTTTGTGTTTCCTCAGGATAATCTACAACTGTAATATCAATAAGTTGTCTAAATTTAGTATCTTTGTTTGTTTTTAAAAATAAAACAACGTCAATTAGATCCTCTTTATCAATTTCAATATAAATTTGATTATGTTTAATTGAAGTCTTATTAATTTTTGTCGTAAGTTCTGAATTTATCTTTTTCTCTAAATCAATTAAATTATTCATATTACCTGCTGAAAGATCCTTTATTTCTAATTTTTTTTTGCAATTGCATTATCCCATATAACAACGCCTCAGCTGAAGGCGGACAACCTGGCACATAAACATCAACGGGCACTATACGATCACAACCCCTTACAACAGAATATGAATAATGATAATAACCTCCACCATTAGCACAACTTCCCATTGATATAACATATCTTGGTTCAGGCATTTGGTCATAAACTTTTCTCAATGCTGGTGCCATTTTATTTGTTAAAGTGCCTGCAACAATCATAACATCAGATTGTCTAGGTGATCCTCTCGGAGCAGCACCAAACCTCTCAAGATCATATCTTGGCATTGCTGTTTGCATCATTTCGACAGCACAGCAAGCAAGACCAAAAGTCATCCAATGTAAAGATCCAGATCTAGACCAATTTACAAGATTTTCTAATGATGTTGTTATAAATCCATTTTTGCCAAAATCTTCTGCAAGTTGTTTAAATTCATTAGGTATTTGATCTAATTTATTGTTCATTAAAAATTTTATTCCCAGTCTAATGCACCTTTTTTCCATTCATAAATAAATCCAATTGTAAGTATGAATAAAAAAATCATCATTGACGTAAAACCTAAAATACCAATATTTCCCAAAGAAATTGCCCATGGAAATAAAAATGCAATTTCAAGGTCAAAAATAATGAATAAAATTGCAACTAAATAAAATCTTACGTCAAATTCCATTCTTGAGTCTTGAAAAGGTTCAAATCCACATTCATAGGCTGACAACTTTTCTGGATCAGGGTTTTTTGGTGATAAGATAAAATTTATCATTATAAAGGCACAACTGAGTCCTAAAGCTATAACTAGAAACAAAATTATAGGTAAATAATCGTTTAGAAATTCCGCATTCATTTGTGGGATATATACCACCTTTTAAAATAAGGAGAAGTGATGTTAAGTCACATTTTATACAAAAAAAAAATCAACAAAATCAATAATTTACATCGACACATTTAAAAAAATCAACAAAATCAATTGTTTAGTATTTAATACAAAGAATCGTTGAAAAGTGGCGGGAGTGAAGGGACTCGAACCCTCGACCTATCGCGTGACAGGCGATCGCTCTAACCAACTGAGCTACACCCCCACTTGTACCCTTTTATTTGGTGGGCAGTAAAGGACTCGAACCTTTGACCCCCTCGGTGTAAACGAGATGCTCTACCAACTGAGCTAACCGCCCATAAACAAAAAGTAAAGTGTTTTATATCTTTTAAAGTACCTTCGTCAAGGGCTATTAATACTAAATAACGTCAAGATTTATTAATTGTTTTAATATTAGGGGTTCTTTTAAAATCCGCCTCTCCAATTATTTTTGGACTTAAAATTTTCTTTCTCTATTTTTGATGTCGGTCTTGTAAGATAATAAGTTACAAAAACTACTATTAATAAAATTAAGTATAATTCCATAAATAAATTTTTTTATTGAATGCTTGCCTGAGACTTGTCGTCTTTTTTAGAAATATCAACTTCAACCCACTCTGTTTTTTTGAGTTCCTTAGTTAGAGCAATTTTTAAAACTTCATCAGCATATTCAACGGGGGTTATTTTAATTTCATCAATTATTTTTTTTGGCATATCAACTAAATCTTTCTCATTTTCTTTTGGTATTAAAACCTCTTTTATCCCTGCTCTATGCGCTGCAATAAGCTTTTCTTTTAAACCACCGATAGGCAATACCTGTCCTGTTAAAGTAACCTCACCTGTCATTGCAACATCTCTTTTTACTGGAATATTCGTGATAGAAGACACTATAGAGGTAACCATACCAATTCCAGCAGATGGGCCATCTTTTGGTGTAGCTCCCTCTGGAACATGAATATGAAAGTCTTTTTTCTCAAACAAAGGAGGTATTATTCCATACTCTAAACATTTAGATCTTACAAAAGATTTTGCTGCTTTCACTGACTCTTGCATTACATCTCCAAGTTTACCTGTTATTTGCATTCTGCCTTTACCAGGCATTGTTGCAGTTTCAATTTTTAAAATTTCACCACCATACTCAGTCCAAGCCAATCCAGTTACTATTCCTACTCTATTTTCAGTTTCCAATTCACCTGATTTAAACTTGGGAACACCTAAAAAATCTGGCAAATTTTCTTTGTTAATTTTAACTTCTTTTTCCTCTCCGGCTACAATTTTCTTAACTACTTTTCTAGCAACTTTAGAAATTTCTCTTTCTAAATTTCTAACACCAGACTCTTTTGTATAACTTCTTATAATTTCCTGGATAATATCATTTTGTAAATTCATTTCTTTTTCTTTTACACCATTATCTTTAATTTGTTTTGGTAATAAATATTTGTTTGCAATATTTATTTTTTCATCTTCTGTATAACCTGCTAATCTTATCACTTCCATTCTATCTAAAAGTGGTGGAAGTATATTTAAGGTGTTAGCTGTTGTTACAAACATAACATCAGATAAATCATAATCTACTTCAAGGTAATGATCATTAAAAGTTGTGTTTTGCTCAGGATCTAATGCTTCAAGTAATGCTGATGATGGGTCACCTCGATAGTCATTACCAATTTTATCAATTTCATCTAAAAGAATTAATGGATTTTTTGTTCCAGCTTTTTTCATCATTTGAATTATTTTACCAGGTAGAGAACCTATGTATGTTCTTCTGTGTCCTCTTATCTCCGCCTCATCTCTCATACCACCAACTGACATTCTCACGAATTCTCTGTTAGTAGCTTTTGCTATTGATTTTCCTAAAGATGTTTTACCAACTCCAGGAGGACCAACCAAACATAAAATAGGTCCTTTAATTTTTTCCATTCTTTTTTGAACAGCTAAAAATTCAATAATTCTCTCTTTTACTTTCTCTAAACCAAAGTGATCTTTATCTAAAATTTCTAAAGCTTTTTTAAGATCAATGTCTACAGCACTTTTTTTATGCCATGGAAGTTCTGTCATCCAATCTAAATAATTTCTTACAACTGTTGCCTCAGCTGACATTGGGCTCATATTTTTTAATTTTTTTAATTCTTGTAAGCATTTTTTTTCGACATCTTTGGGCATTCTCGCCTTAATTATTGCTTTATTAAGGCTAGTATTTTCATCTTTTCCATCCTCAATTTCACCTAACTCTTTTTGAATAGCTTTTAATTGTTCATTTAAATAATATTCTCTTTGAGTTTTTTCCATTTGTGTTTTAACTCTGCCACGAATTCTTTTTTCAACACCAATTATGCTTGTTTCGTTTTCCATTATCTTAATTATTGAATTTAATCTTTTCTTTACATCTATGGTCTCAAAAATTTGTTGTTTTTCTGAAATAGTAGCAGTTATATGAGATGCAATGTTATCAGCGATTTGTGAAGGATCCTTTAATTGCTTAATAGAATTGATTGTCTCATTAGAAATTTTTTTATTAATCGATGTTAATTTTTCTAATCTTCTAAGAGCCGTTGCTGCAAGAGGATATAAATCCTCATCTTTATTTGAAATATCATTATATTGAGTAAATTCACAAGTTATAAATTTTTCGTTGTCTTTAAAATCTAAAATTTTTACTCTTTTAATTCCCTCTACTAAAACCTTAACTGTTCCATCTGGTAATTTTAAAAGCTGAAGAATACTACCCTCACAACCATACATAAATATGTCTGTCTTTTTTGGATCATCTATTTCTGAATTTTTTTGAGTTACTAAAATAATCTTTTTATCTTTTTTCATTACCTCATTAAGAGCAGAGATAGACTTATCTCTTCCTACAAAAAGAGGAATCACCATACTCGGAAATACCACTATGTCTCTCAATGGCAATAGAGGTGCTGAAATTTTAACGTCCATATGTATAAATATGGATATTATTAATTATATTGCAATACTTTTTTACTAATTATTAAGGATATTACGCCGCTGAGGTCTTGGTAGACTTAGATTTATTGTCCGATTCTGAATGAACTATTATTGGTTGAGATTGTCCTTTTACAGATGCAGCATCAACTATGACCTCTTTAATATTTTCTTGACTCGGTAAATCATACATCGTCTTAAGTAAAATATTTTCCAAAATCGATCTTAAGCCCCTTGCTCCTGTTTTTTTTCTAATTGCTTTGAGAGCAATTTCTTTTAATGCACTTTCTTTAAAACTTAATTTTGCACCATCGAGTTTAAATAATTCTTGATATTGTTTTGTTAGAGAATTTTTGGGTTCTTGTAATATCTTTATTAAAGATTTTTCGTCTAAATCATCCAAAGTAGCAATCATTGGCAATCTACCAATAAACTCCGGTATAAGACCATATCTTAATAAATCCTCTGGCTCTAAACCTTTCATCCACTCACCAGTCTTTTTATCTTGAGTATTTTTTACATCAGCACCAAAACCGATTGAAGTTCCCTTGTCTCTTTGTGATATGATTTTATCTAATCCTGCAAAGGCACCACCACAAATAAATAATATATTTGTTGTATCAACTTGTAAAAATTCTTGCTGAGGATGTTTTCTTCCACCTTGTGGTGGAACACTTGCTATTGTTCCCTCCATTATTTTTAAAAGTGCTTGCTGTACACCTTCACCTGAAACGTCTCTAGTTATTGATGGGTTCTCAGATTTTCTGCTGATTTTATCAACCTCATCTATATAAACAATTCCACGTTGTGCTTTTTCAACATTATAGTCTGCAGCTTGTAATAATTTTAAAATAATATTTTCAACATCTTCACCAACATAACCTGCTTCGGTTAATGTAGTTGCATCAGCCATTGTAAATGGAACATCCAAAATTCTAGCGAGTGTTTGTGCCAATAAAGTTTTTCCACATCCAGTCGGTCCAACTAATAGAATATTTGATTTAGCGAGCTCTACATTTTTACTTGTTTTATTTTCATAATTAAGTCTTTTGTAATGATTATGGACTGCTACAGATAAAACTTTTTTAGCATGTGATTGTCCAATTACATAATCGTCTAAAACTGAACAAATCTCTTTTGGTGAAGGTAACCCATCTTGATGTTTTACAAAAGTATCCTTGCTCTCTTCTTTGATGATATCCATACAAAGTTCAACACACTCATCGCAGATAAAAACAGTTGGGCCTGCAATAAGTTTTCTAACTTCGTGTTGACTCTTTCCGCAGAAAGAACAATATAAAATATTTTTATTATTTGTATTCATAGTTTTTATAACGAATCAATCCCATTACTCTATTATAAGAGACTTATGTTAATCAAGTTTCTAATAATTTGATGTCAATATCTTGTGTATTAAGATCTTTTTTCTACCACTTCATCTATCAAGCCAAATGATTTGGCGGCATCAGCGGTCATAAAGTTATCTCTTTCTAGAGCAGATTTGATTTCGTCTACTGATTTACCTGTGTGTTTTGAATAAATTTCATTCAATCTTTTTTTTAAAGATAAAACTTCATTAGCATGAATCTCAATATCAGTTGCTTGTCCTTGAAAACCTGCGGATGGTTGATGAACCATTATTCTAGAATTTGGTAATGAAAATCTTTTACCTTTTTTTCCAGCTGAAAGTAAAAATGATCCCATCGATGCCGCTTGACCAATACATAATGTTGAAATATCAGGCTTAACATATTGCATAGTATCATAAATACCAAGACCAGCAGTTACTAACCCTCCTGGACTATTTATATATAAATAAATTTCTTTTTTTGGATCCTCTGCCTCTAAAAATAAAAGTTGAGCAGTAACTAGAGAAGCGACATTATCGTTAATTTGACCTGTTAGAAAAATTATTCTCTCCTTTAATAGTCTAGAGTAAATATCATATGCTCTTTCTCCCTTACTTGATTGTTCAACAACCATAGGTACTAAAGTGCTCATATGTTCTGATATTTTATTTGTCATAAGTTGATTCGATTTACTTATACAACTTGAGATTACTTTTTGCTAACTTTTTTTGTTTTTTTGGCAGGTGACTTTGTTTTTGTGGTTTTTGTTTTAGTTTTGTTCGTTGAAGTTTGTTTAGCCTCAACCTTCTTTTCAGTTTTTTCTTTGCCTTCATTAGAATGACTATATTCTTGCATTTGAGATTGTTTTAAAATTTTTTCTGCTTCTTCTTTTGAAACTTCTTTCTTGTTTGGTTTTGCTTTTTCTTTAATTAATTTTAAAATTTTTTCTTCGTAGACTGTGCCTCTCAAGCTAGATAATGCTGAGGGATTTTTTTGATAAAAATCCATGACCATTTTCTCTTGACCTGGCATCATTCTAATTTGTTTTTGAACTTCAGCTTGCAGTTCCTGTTCTGTTACTTTGATTTGATTTTGCTCACCAAATTCATTTAAAACTAATCCAACTTTAATTCTCTTTTTTGCTATTTCTTCAAAATTTTTCCTACTTTTTTTTGCATCTTCTTCAGACATTCCTTGAGAAAGAATCTTTACTTCTTCATCAATCAGATTTTCAGGAATTTCGGTAATCTTAAATTTTTCTATCTCTTTTAAGATTTGATTTTTAGAGAAACGTTCAAGAGAATTTTTATACTCATCATTTATTTGTTTTGAAATTAAAGATTTTAGGTCTTTCAAATCTTTAGCACCAAAATTTTTTGCAAACTCATCATCAATTTTTACAGGTTCAGGATTTTTTAATATTGTTATTTTGCATTTAAATTTTGCTTTTTTATTTACTAATTCTTTTTCAGGAAAGTTTTCAGGTAAAGTAGCTTCAACAATCTTTTCATCACCTACTTTGACACCCATTAATTGTTTGTCAAAACCTTTTAAAAATAAATCTTTACCTAAAGTTAATTGTGTATTTTTACCTTCTCCACCTTTAAATGGCTTGTCATCAATAGTGGCGTTATAATCAAAGGCTACTAAATCACCTTCTTTTGCAATTGAATCTTTTGGAGCTTCTTTAAAGTTTGGTTGATTTTTTGCTATTTCTTTTATTCTTTTATCAGCCTCAGCTTCATCTATTTTTACTGAATACTCATCAAACTTAATATTTTCTATTGGTTTTACTTCAACCTTTGGAAGCTCTGTAACAGAAATAATGTATTCAAGATCTTTATCTTCTCCATAAGTTTTTAAATTCAGCTTAGGTTGACCCGCAGGTTTAATATTATTTTCTTGCAATGCTTTAGTTGAAGAGTCTTTTATAACTTTATCTAAGACTTCACCAAAAACTGCTTTTCCAAATTGTCTTTTTAAAATTTCCTTTGGTACTTTTCCAGGTCTAAAACCTTTAAGGTTTACAGTGCCTTTAATTTCTTCATACCTTTGATCCATATGAATACTCATAGTTTTTTTATCTATGAATATTTTTAAATCTTTATTTAAACCTTTTTTATTTTCTATTGTTACTTTCATAATCTATTGATGGTAGGGCGAAAAGGACTCGAACCTTCACAGATTGCTCTATCGGTTCCTAAGACCGACGCGTCTACCAATTCCGCCATCGCCCCACAAATCTTGAAGTTTTATATATTATTGAAACTATTTGTCCAATGACAAATATTAAAAAATTATCTATTTATTTCTTAAATTTTATAATATTTATGATTAAGTAATTGAAAGGAAGCTTAATGAAATCAAATAATAATTTTTTTTTAAAAAGAAGATCTGTTTTAGCAAAAAAAATACAAAATCATCCCATTAGTGAAGATGATTTAAATATAATTTTAAATGCTGGAATTAGAGTTCCAGATCATGGTGCTTTAAATCCGTGGAAAATAAGAGTCATAAAAGGTGATAAATTGAAAATTGTAGATGAAGAGGTTATTCTATCGGAATTTATTAAAGAAAATCCTGATGCAAGTTCAGAAAGTAAACTTTTAGAGTCGAAAAGACTTCAAAGAGCTTCAGTTGTTTTAGCAGTTTTATCAACACCAGTTGAGCATCCTAGAATACCTAATTGGGAAATGATATTATCCTCTGGTGCTGTATGTATGAATTTATTATCATGTGCTCAGTCGTTAAGTTATGCAGCGCAATGGTTAACAGAATGGTATTCTTATAATAATAAAATGCTTGAATATTTAGGTGGTAGGTCAGGTATAGATCGAATTTCTGGTTTTATCTATATAGGTCATAAAGCAGAAGAACCATTAGAAAGAAAAAGGCCTGATCCAGAAAAGGTAATTTCATATATATAATGATTACAAGAAAGTATTATGGCTAAGACAACTATTGTAATGATAATTTATATTTTAGGACTTATTTTTGGAGCTTTATTTCTTAAAATATGGAGTGCAGACACCAATGTATATAAAGGTCTTTTAGGACTAGGCTGGACAGCTATATTTTTAATAAGTTTATTTTTAGCTGACAAACATGAAAAAAGTTAAATATTTTATCATTTTTTTATTCTTTATTTTAACTATCCAAAATTTAAAATCTGAGATTATCGTCATGAGTGCTTGTGACGATAAACAGGATGAGTTTTTAAAGAATGAATACATACTTAACTTGAATGAGTTGATCATGGTCAGAAATTATGTGTACAAAGAAAAAACTTACCAAAAATATAGATTAACAGATCTAAGTGTAAAAAAATCTAACTCGTATGTGAGAAATATCTACGAGGAAAATGGAAAAATTTTAACTCACAAACATGGATACCCACAATTTTACACTCAAATACTTTTTGAAAAAGGCAAACAAGAAGTTTATATGAAAACAGTTTTAAATGATGAGGAGGGAATTTCTAAGATTTCCACATGTAAAAAAATAGAAAAATTTGATAGCGAAAGTTAATTTTTTTTACTTTTTTTTGTAAAGTTTCTTTTTTTTTGATTAAATCGACTTTGAGTAATGTTGCTTCTGTGTCTAGCATAAGCTTTTTTTTGTGCTTGTTTCATTGCTCTTTTTGAGGACATATCTTAATAATTTATCTCTAAGCTTCCTATAATATTTAAATTTCTATTAGAAACAACTATTTCACCAGATGATGGACCATAATTCAGGATCTCTGATATTAATACGTAGTGTGTTACTAAAACTAAATTTTTATCACTTTTAAATTTTTTAATATATTCTTTCAATGCTTTAACCTGCTTATCCTTATTTTTAGCAAATTTAGAGCTATAAAAAGAATTTAAAAAACTATTGGTAGAAAAATTATTAAAAGCAATTTTTGCTGTTTCTTTACATCTGCACCACTCACTAGACAAAATCTTATCTATTTTAACTTTGTTATTTCTGAAAAATTCTCCAATATATTCTGCTTGTCTTTGTCCTTCCTTACTTAAATTTCTTTGGGTAGAACAATCGTTTAAATTGAAATTATCTGGATCACCACTTCCAGGTGCATATGCATGTCGAATAAATATTAATTTTCCACCCTCCTTAAGTTGATTAATTAACTTTTTATTTAAATCTGCTTTAACTGTTGAAGTTAAAGATATAAATATTATTAAAAAGAATCTTAAAAGTTTCATTTATGGACATTAGATTGAATAATTTAAACAAAACAATAGTTAATTGTAAAAAATGTCCAAGACTAGTTAAATTTGTACATAAAGTAAGCACACAGAAAAGAAAACAAAACATGAATGAGGTTTACTGGGGAAAGCCTGTTCCGGGTTTTGGAAATTTAAATTCAAAATTAGCGATTATTGGACTTGCCCCTGCGGCTCATGGAGGAACAAGAACAGGAAGAGCTTTTACTGGAGATAAATCAGGTGATTTTTTATTTAAGTGTTTACATGAGGTAGGTATTTCAAATGTTCCACATTCGAAAAGTTTAAATGATAACTTAAGATTAAGATCTACTTATATTACTAACATACTTAAATGCGTGCCTCCTGAGGATAAACCGCTTAGTAATGAAATCTCTAATTGTTCTAATTTTTTTGATGAGGAAATATTATCTTTAAAAAAATTAAAAGTAATTGTTACTTTAGGTAAAGTTGCATTTGATAATTGTATTAAATTATATAAACAAAAGTTTAACATTAAACAAAAATTTGTTTTTAAACATGGTAAATCTCAACTACTGCCAAATGGTTTAATCATTTTATCAAGCTATCATCCAAGCCCAAGAAATGTTAACACTAAACTAATCTCAGATAAAATGATGGTAGATTTATTTAAAAAAGCAAAAAAACTTGCTAAGTTTTAATTGTATCACAGAAATAAGGTTTAAATTTTGAATATATATCCTCAGGAATTTTCACTGGTTTGCCATCTTTATTCACAAAAACTAAATGAATTTGCGCTTCAACTATAATTTCTTCACCTTTTGAAATAATTTGGTTCATAAAAAAAGAGGTTTTGGTTATAGATTTTACAAAAGATCTAATGGTTAATTCATCTTCTAAAAAAGCTGATTTTTTATATTCAATGTTACATGACTTAACAATTATTAATGAACCAAATTGATCTTGAACTTTTTTATTACTAAAACCTATTGAAAATAGAGCTTCCGTTCTTGCCCTTTCTAAGTACTTTAGATAATTTGCATAATAAACCACTCCACCAGAATCTGTATCTTCATAATAAACTTTCAATTTATGGAAAAAATTTTCATGCATAAAAAATTATATCAAATAATCATCTAATTAGCCGAAAAATAGATATTTTGAAAATAAGCTATAGCTTTCATTTTGGAATTATCAGTATCAGACATTATTGCTAAACCATCTAATTCATTAACGTCTAAATCGTGGAATTTTTTAAAGTCTTCTTTGACGTTTGCTTTAACAGTCACCCACTGATTAAGATTATTTTTAGTAGTAGATAAAACATTATCTATGGACTTTTTGGTATAGGGACTGGGTGAACTAAATCCAATTTCGTTATTACTCGAAAAAACATAGTTTATTGCCCTATTAGAAAGTGGTGTTGCACCAGTTTTTTTTACTGCAAATACTCTGGCTGCAAAATCATGTCCTTTCTTAGTATTTTCTTTAATACCAGATAAATCTTTTTCAACTTTCCATGTAATATTAATAAAAGGTGTCTCGTTAAGGTCAATTTTAACCTCTTTACCTAAACCAGAAGCAGCATTGTCAGCAACTGATTTTAAAAAATTGCCATTTTCATTAGATCCAACCGAATAATTTGTCTTATTGTCAGCACCTCTCACTTTTCTGACCTCAAGCTGTGAAAGTTCAGCTTCGGTAAATTCAAATACTTTTATTTCACTAGCTACAACTATCTTAGTAAATAAAAAGAGACTGATTAGAAGTTTTAAAATTATTTTCATAAATTTTTAAAAAAGTTGTTAATACATTATTTTGACAAAATTTAAACAATCAAAAATCAATTTCTATTCGTATGTATTAATTATGAAGACAATTTCCATTTTTATTTTATTAATTTACTGGTCAATAATGATTTTTGCTCCAGTGATGTCAAAAGATGTAAAATTTGGCAGGGCTAAACTAAATCAAACTAAGATAGTAGAGATAAAACCAAGAAGTTAATAGGTCGAACGACCCCCACTGATATCAAAAACTGCAGCAGTTGAGAACGTATTTTCCTCTGAAGACAACCAGCAGACTAAAGAAGTGAACTCTTCAACCTCGAGAAATCGTCCTCTTGGTACTTTTGATAACATTCTTTGGACGTGTTCTCTGGTCATTTGGTCCAAAATTCTAGTTTTAGCACCTGCAGGAGTAACGGCATTTACTGCTATATTCTTATCTGCAAGCTCTTTCCCTAGTGATTTTGTTAATCCAATAGCCCCTGCTTTTCCAACGCTATAGGCACTCGCGTTTGCATTGCCATCTTTACCTGCAACTGAGGCCACATTAACTATCCTGCCATAATTATTTTTGATCATATTTGGTACAATTGTTCGACAACAATTAAAAGTACCCATTAAATTTATATCAACAACCTTTTTCCACATCTCAATATCATATTCCCATAAAGTTGCTGTTGGACCAGTAATACCAGCATTATTGATCAATATATCAATATTATTTTGTTTAGTGATTTCTTGCACACATTCTTCAACTTTTGAATAATTTGAAATATCAACAATATTAAAACTTAAATTAGGACTTTTAATGTCTTCAATCGCTTTTTCGACCATTTTCTGATCATTATCCCAAATAATTACACCCGCACCCGACCTTATTAATCTTTTTGTAATGTCTAAACCAAAGCCTTGTGCACCACCAGTAACAATTGCACTTCTGCCTTTAAAATCAAAAGAAATTTTATTCATAAAACTACTCTCTAGCTAAGAGGTAATAAACAAAAGCTGCAACAAATGCACCAATAATCCAGGAGTAAGATTGTAAAAACATTAGATTTGTGTTCCAAATTGTTGAAGCAGAAAAAATAAATCCTAATATTAAAGAGTATACTCCTTTAAGATGCCACCCTCCTGAATAATAATAAGTGCCACTAGTTTCAAGTGAATATATATCCTTGTTTTCTAATTTTCCTTTTTTAATAATATAAAAATCGGCAATCATTAATCCAAATAGAGGACCAAAAAAAGCACCGATCGTATCTATATAAGATAAGACCCCAACCTGGCTTAAAAAAGTTAACCAAAAAACTCCTATAATAAATCCAAAAATAGCAATTACATAACTTGCGCTTTTTAAAGAAAAAGATGAGGGATCAAAATTAATCAATGTATATTGAGAAGGAATAAAATTTGCTATTAAATTCGTTGATGCAGAAGCAATAATAATAAAAATTAATGCTATAGAAACCAAAAGAATATTATCTAATTTTCCAATTATATCTGTTGGGTTAGTTAAAATCATCTCTACATTTTGCTCATTTAAATTCTGAAATGCATCAGCACCTGTAACAATAAATAATGCAAAAAATGAAAAAATGATAAGATTTAAAATTAAGCTTAAATTGCCTTTTCTTAACTCTTTTTCATTTTTAACGTATCTAGAAAAATCACCAAATGATAAAATTATAATAGAAAAAAAGGTAAATGTAGTCCCTGCAACTGTAATTATTGGACCAACATTATTTGGATTAAAAATATTTTGAAAATCTAAAAAATCCATAAAAGATTTAGCAGTTAATTTCACATCAGACAATAAAACAATGAGGAAAAACATTATCATTGCAGCATATATAGTTAATGCAGAAAACTTGATTAATTTTTTATTATAATTCATGCCAACACTAAACAAGTAAGTTTGCAGTATAATTGAAATCAATATAGCGGCCCAATCAATAATGTTTAATCCTATGAAAAAAACTAATAAAATTTCTTTTTGTAAAATTGAGTTATCTACTGAGTACATCAAAACCCGAATTAAAAAACCAATTGCTTTTGATAAAAAATATGTTTGTATACCAAACATAAATATTCCTACAATACTTCTTAGCAATCCAAAAAATTGTGCTCCTCTAAATCCTAACGAGGATCTTAATAAGACAACAAATGGTAATCCAAATTTCTGAGATGGTTTTCCAATTAGGTTACAAAATATATAAACAAAAAAAGTTCCTAAAATTGTTCCAAAAAGAACTACAGCAGTATTTAAATTATAAATTAAGTACAAAGATGCAATTAGTGAAAATCCAATAACACTCTGAATATTAACTCCCCAAAAACAAAACAGATCTTTCCAGTCCCAAGTTTTATCGTTTGGGTTTACAGTAACTAAATCCCAATTAATGAGTGTTTTTTTTGTTTTTTGTTGACTCACCTAAACTATATAAAACTTTAAAATTCTATTGTCCATATAAGAGAGTGGGCAGCCAAAGAGCAATCTTAGGGAATATTACGATTAAAATTAATCCTATGATTTGTAGAACCATAAATTGCATCATTCCATAATAAATGTCTTTTAAATCCCACTCAGGAACAACTCCTTTTAAGAAATAAGCTGATAGAGCTACGGGTGGTGAAAGCCAGGCGGTTTGTAGATTAACTGCGACTAATATTGCAAACCAAGTTAGATTGAATCCTAGTGCCTCAACTAGAGGTAAAATTATTGGAATAATAATCATTACAATAGGAACCCATTCAAGAGGCCAGCCTAATAAGAATATCATAACCATTATCATTGCTAGAATTAAATATTTATTCATTTCTAAACCAAGTAAAAACTCAGTTAACAATGTTGGTGTTCCTAATCTTGCAAAAACTGCACCAAAAAAATTTGATGCTGCAACTAAAACCATAATCAAAGCAGTAATCTCTAATGTTTTCACTAATGCCTCTTGAAGTTTTGAAAGAGTTAATTTTTTATAGGCTAATGAAAGTAATAAAGCACCCATAGCTCCGCAGCCCGCTGCTTCAGTTGGAGTTGCAAATCCAAATAAAATGCTACCTAATGCTGCAAATACTAATGCAGCAGGAGGAACTAATCCAAGAAAGAATTCAATCCATACTTCTTTCATGCTAGCAGCCCTCATATCTTCAGGTAAAACTGGACCCAGTTTTGGATTTATCATACATCTGATTGTTGTGTAAGCTGCGTACAAACTTGCAAGAAGAATTCCTGGTATGATCGCAGCTGCAAATAAGTCTATAACTGGAATCTCCATGATTGGTCCCATCACCACAAGCATGATACTAGGTGGAATTAATATTCCTAAAGTTCCACCTGCAGTGATTGTTCCAGCCGCAAGTTTAACGTCATATCCAGATCTATTCATCGATTTTGCAGCCATTATTCCTAAAATTGTAACTGATGCACCAACAATGCCTGTTGCAGCAGCAAATATTACCGAAACAAATAAAACTGCATAATATAAAGATCCTTTTACTTTTGCTAGCATCATCTGAAATGATGAAAATAGTCTTTCCATTAAACCAGCTTGTTCCATCATAATACCCATAAAAACGAAGAGCGGTACGGCGGCAAGAGTTTGTTCGGTCATGACCATAGAAAATTGGAGTGTCATCAAATAAAAAACCAATTTTCCAAAACCTAAGTATCCAAAAACAAATCCTAGAAATATTAGTGTAAATGAAATGGGAAATCCGACAAATATTGCAAAAAGCATCACGCCTACAAGGACGAAACCTAAAATTGCCGGATCTATTAATTCAGCGATCATTTTTTACTTTCTTCACCTGGCCATTCGCCTTTTTTTGCTGCCCAGTAACTCTTAAATAATTCTGAAACACCTTGGATTAATAAAAAGATTATTCCAACTAACAAACATGTTTTGATTGGCCACATATACGGCATCCAAGTAGTATCCATGCCCCTCTCACCTCTTTGAATAGACTCTCCAACAAAACCAATTGTCATATAAAGAAAAACAATTAAGCCCGGAAAATAGAATAAAAGATATAACCAAAAATCAATAAGACCTTGGTTTTTAGTTTTGAAATTTCTGTATAAAAAATCAGCTCTAATATGTACTCCCCTAGATAGAGCATATCCAGCGCCTAACATAAAAAGTGCGCCATACAAAAAACGACTTATATCATAGGCCCAGATCGTTGGAGCTAAAAATAATTTTCGCGCAAGCACTTCATAAGTCATTGCAAATATAAGTGGCATTAATATCCAACAAACAATATTACCAATCCACTTACTAAATTTATCAATATTTACTATAGATTTTGCCATCCATAATGGCATGTCATCAGGCATTTTTCCCGAACCACCTCGCCTTTCGGCAATCATTTCATCTGATATGTCTAATTTGCTTGGTTCTTCTGCCATAAAATTTCAGTTAAAAAAATTAGAGCGGACTTTTAAAGTCCGCTCTAAAAAATCAAGATTAATTACTGATTACTTTAATGTCGCCGCGTGAGCCATTCCTAGCTTCGCATTAGACATTTGAGCACCACTCCAGAAAGGAACAGCAATATCAGCAAAGTTTTTCATTGAATTATAAACTTCATTGAAAAATTTGTTGTCTTTAGCATTCTTATTTAAAGAAGCTTTTGCTGCAGCCATATATTCTGTGAAATAATCTGAAGGTGTATCTTCTAAAATTACTCCATGTTTAGTAGTTAGCTCTTGTAAAGCTTTACCATTCTCATAGATTCTGTAACTTAAAGATTTCGCTAATGATGCATTAGCAGCTACTTCAAGTGACTTCTTCTCATGAGCGCTCATAGCTTTATAAGTTTTTCCAGTAATATAAAAGTCAGCATTTACGACTACTTGGTGTAAACCTTGTAAGTAATAGTGCTTTAATACTTTTTGGAAACCAAATGTTAAGTCTGGTTTTGGACAACACCACTCAGCAGCATCGATCGTACCTGCCTCAAGAGCTGGAAGAATATCTCCACCACCCATTGCAACAGATGCTATACCAATGTCTTTATAAGTTTGTCCTGGAATTCCTGGAGGAGTTCTAAACTTATATTTTCTAAAGTCAGCCATATCCTTAATTGGTTTTGGAAACCAACCTAAAGCTTCTGGACCAACTGGTTGAATCATAAATCCTTTGATGTCTCTTCCCATTTCTTTCCAAAGTTGGTCGTATAATTCTTTACCACCACCGTATTGGAACCATGAAAGGAATGCGATATTGTCGATACCAACTCCACCACCAGCTACTGGAGATCCAAATAGCATAGCAGCAGGATGATCACCTGACCAATAGTGTGTCCATGCGAATCCACAATCGATCAGACCTTTATCCACAGCATCAAGAGTTTCCTTAACTCCAACAACAGCGCCCGCAGGTAAAATTTCGAATTTTAACGAACCAGCTGTTAATTCAGTTACTGTATCAGTAAAGTCCTTTAACATTTTCACTTCATCAGCTTTAGTGTTAAGAACAGTCTGACATTTTAGTGTTTTTGCAGCATTAGCATTAGAAATAAATCCAAGAACTAAGACAGATGCAAATAACATTGAAATGATTTTTTTCATTATTTTCCCTCTTGTTAGTTAAATTTAACAAATACATACAATCAGAAAAACAAACCTGACACAAGTGACAATTGATTAATATGAGTGTAAAGATGATTTAAAAAGATTTATTAAAAAATTATTCAACTTGTAATGGAAAACTTTGATTTTATAATTATTGGTGCTGGATCGGCAGGATGTGTTCTAGCAAATAGACTTTCTGAAAATTCTCAAAATAAAGTTTTATTGATCGAAGCTGGAGGCAAAGACAATTATCCGTGGATACATATACCTGTTGGATATTTTAAAACAATGCACAATCCATCTGTTGATTGGTGTTACAAAACAGAACCTGATGAGACAATGAATAATCGATCAATTCGTTATCCAAGAGGAAAAACTTTAGGTGGGAGCTCTTCGATCAACGGACTACTTTATATCAGAGGACAAAGCAGAGATTATGATGTTTGGCGACAATTAGGAAATACTGGTTGGGGTTGGGATGATGTTCTTCCTTATTTTATCAAAGCGGAAAATCAAGAGCGAGGCAAAGATGATTTTCATGGTGTTGGGGGACCACTTTCTGTCTCTGATCAAAGAATTCAGTTGCCATTATTAAATGAATTTCAAAATGCTGCTGAAGAATTTGGAATCCCGAAGACAAAAGATTTTAATACTGGTGATAATCATGGTTGTGGTTATTTTCAAGTCACTGAAAAAGATGGTTTTAGATGTAGTACTGCTGTTGGATATTTAAATCCTATTAAAAATAGAAATAATTTGAAGATAATTACTAATGCTCATGTAAAGAAAATCAACTTCGAAAATAAAACTGCTAAAAGTGTCGAGTATTGGCAGGAAAATGAACTAAAAAAAGTCTCAGCAAATAGAGAGGTGATTCTTTCCTCGGGATCTATTGGTTCTCCACAGATTTTACAAACCTCTGGAGTTGGAAATTCAAAAAAATTAAAAGACTTAGGTATTGATATAGTTAACGATTTAAAAGGAGTTGGAGAGAATCTTCAAGATCACCTTATGTTTAGACCAATCTACAAAGTTCATGGACTAAAATCTTTAAATAAAAAGATTAATAGTTTGTTTGGAAAATTGATGATTGGGCTTGAGTATATTTTTAATCGTAGTGGTCCAATGACAATGGGTGCTAGCCAAATGTGTATGTTTGCCAAAAGCGATCCATCTTTAGAATTACCAGATCTTCAATGGCATGTACAGCCAATGAGTATGGATACATTAGGTGCAACAAAAAATCATGACTTTGATGCATTTACTCCAACTGTCTCTAATATAAGACCAACTAGCAGAGGTCATGTAAATATAACAGATAAAGATTCTAGAACTTATGCAAAAGTAAAACTTAATTATCTTTCAACTGACCATGATCGTATGGTTGCGGCAAAAGGTTTAAAACTAACAAGAAAAATTGTCATGGAGTCTGAGACATTTAAAAAATATAAACCAGAGGAATATAGACCCGGAATAGATATTAATGATGATGAGGAGCTTGTAAAAGCTGGTTCAGAATTTACTCAGACTATTTTTCATCCTGTGGGTACTTGTAAAATGGGACAAGATGATATGGCTGTAGTAGATGAAAAACTTAAAGTAAAAGGTTTAAATAATCTTAGAGTGATTGACGCTTCAATAATGCCAAATATAACTTCAGGTAACACTAATGCACCTACAATAATGATTGCAGAAAAAGGTGCTGATATGATACTTAGAAGTTAATGTTCACAGATTTAATTACTCCAGAACAAATTACTATTCTAACACAAATTATTTTAATCGATCTAGTTTTAGCTGGTGACAATGCAATCATCATTGGGATGGTCGCATCAAAATTTCCATTAGAACAAAGAAAAAAGATTATTTTTTGGGGTATAGGTGGTGCTGTAGTTTTAAGAATTATTTTAACTTTATTGACTGCTTACCTATTACAAATTACAGGTTTAAGATTAATTGGTGGTCTTCTTCTACTTTATATAGTTTACAAACTATATGTTGATGTTGTGAAGGGATCTAATCACGATAGTGATATAAAAGTAGACAATTCAAGTTTCTTAAAAGCTATTTGGACAATTCTACTAGCTGACTTTACAATGAGCTTGGACAATGTTTTAGGTGTTGCTGGGGCAGCTGGTGATCATTATTATTTGCTAATTTTTGGTCTAGTTTTATCAATTGTTTTAATGGCTACTGCCGCAACATTAATTTCCAATTGGATTAAGAAATATAAGTGGATTGCATGGGCTGGTTTAATAGCTATTCTAATTGTTGCTATTGAGTTGATTTACACTGATATTAAAATATTATTTTTATAATGTTCTTAAAAAATTATAACTTCAAAAATAAGACTGCAATCGTAACAGGTGCGGGTAAAGGTATTGGCAGAGCTTGCGCTATAGCTCTAGCAGAAGCAGGAGCAAATTTAATAATTATTAGCAGAACTAAAAGAGATTTAGATGAGGTTTCAAAGAAAATAAAAAAATTTAAAACAAAGTGTAAATCTTATGTTTGTGACATTACAAATTATAATGAAATTAAAGAAATTATTAACAAACAGTCTAAACTAGATATTCTTATAAATAACGCTGGCAACAATAGACCTGCACATTTTACAAAAGTGAAAACCAAAGATATGGAGTATATGGTAAAAATAAATACAATAGCCACGTTTAATCTTGCACATTTATGTGCACTTAAAATGATTAAATTAAAAAATAGAAAAAAAATAGGTGGTGCTATTGTTAATATGTCATCACAAATGGGTCATGTAGGTGGACCAATAAGAAGTGTTTATAATATGAATAAATTTGGTTTAGAGGGTTTAACAAAAGGAATGTCAATAGATCTTGCAAAATATAACATTAGAGTAAATACAGTTTGCCCAACATTTGTTGTCACTCCTATGACGAAGAAGTTTTTAAAAGACAAAAAATTTAAAAGAGACATGTTGAATAATATTCCTCTTGGAAGATTTGCTGAATTATCTGAAGTAGCATCTGCCGTGGTATTTCTAGCTTCTGATGCGGCATCAATGATTACAGGTACTTCTTTATTGGTTGATGGTGGATGGACTGCAAAATAATATCTAGACTTTTATTTGTAATAATTTTTTTTACCACAACTAATCTAAATGCTGTTGAATTTAAGGGAAAATTTTTACAAGGACATTTCATAGTTGGCTTAACTGACCCATCAGCTAAAATTATTATTGACAAAAAAGAGGTAAAAGTATCAAAAGAAGGTTATTTTGTTTTTGGAATAGATAGAGATAGAAAATTTGATTTAATTATAACAAAAATAATTGACGGCAAAAAAGATAAAATCACTAAAAAAGTTTTAAAGAGAAAATATAATATTCAAAGAATTGATGGTTTAGAGGAAAGTAAAGTTACACCTCCAGAAACTGTTTATAAAAGAATTAAAGAGGAAAATAATAAAATTGGTGAAGCAAGAGCAATTAATTCTGATTTACCATTTTTCAAAAATCAATTTATTATGCCAGTTGAAGGTATTATAAGTGGTGTTTATGGAAGTCAGAGAATTTTAAATGGTAAACCTAAATGGCCTCATTATGGAATTGATATTGCTGCAAAACAAGGAACTATGATAAAATCATCTGGATCAGGTATTGTTACTATGGCAGAAGATGATCTTTACTATACTGGTGGAACAATAATTATGGATCATGGTCATGGCATCTCAACTATTTATTCACATCTTGAAAATGTAATGGTGTCCGTTGGAGATAAAATTAATCAAGGAGATATAATTGGAACTGTTGGTTCAACTGGAAGGTCAACTGGTCCACATCTCGATTTTAGAGTTAACTGGTTTCAAACTAGACTAGATCCTATGTCTGTAATAAACTAAATTATGCAAACATTAATTCTCTTGGCTTTGGTAATTGTTACTGGTTGGATATTGTTTAGACCAATCACAAAAAAAGAACTTGATAGATATAACGACAAAGACTGGCCTGATATGAATTTATAACGGGGCACCTGGCAATAGAACTCCCAGGTTAAATTTCAGATCTAGCTCGTAACCTTTCATACATAAGTCTTGCTTTTACTCCGAAATCCAAAAAAGGTTGTGGTGGTAACCAAGTGGGTTTACTTCTTGCCTCAATAATTTCAATTTCTTTTGAGTGTTCATTACTGGCTTTAATGGCAATTTGTTCACCAAACAAAGTCCCCACCCCAATACCTGAACCATTGTAACAACCTGCAACAAATATATTTTCTTGAATTTTTTCAAAAATTTGAGAACTATTTCTGGTCCTTGAGACAATACCAGACCAAGTTGATTGAATAATATCATCTGGTAATTGTGGAAATCTTTTTTTAATACCAATCTTTTGCTTAATAGATCTTTTTTCTAAATTAGATTTAGACATTTGGGATGGATTGTGAACTTCTGCAGTATTTCTTATTAAAATTCTCCTGTCTTTGGTCATTCTAATCGTTGCGCCCATTGGTCTAACAGGTAAAACACCCCACTCTTTAGGTGCTCCAATTGATGTAAATTGTTCTTTAGTTAAAGGTCTCGTCATACTTGCAGTTAAAGTAATTGGAAAATTATAATTTGCTTTGATGCCTAGGGATTTAAGAAATCCGTTAGTTGCAAAGATTATCTTTTTTGATTTTATTGAGCCATTCTTAAAATTACAATTTATTAAACCATCAATCTTTTTCCAGTTTAATAACAATGAATTCTCATAAAGTATTACATTTTCAGGCAATGTATCAATCATTGCTCTTACTAATTTACCCGGATGTAATAAAATTCCTCCTTTCGTGTGAAGGGCAACATTATAGAAGTTGGTGCCTAATCTTTTTGTAAGATCTTTTTTAAATAA
Organism: uncultured Pelagibacteraceae bacterium; assembly: GCA_902624315.1. Lineage (GTDB taxonomy): Bacteria > Pseudomonadota > Alphaproteobacteria > Pelagibacterales > Pelagibacteraceae > Pelagibacter. The sequence goes on from CACNXC010000003.1 coordinate 163,459, forward strand.
TAAATTATACTCAAAACCCAATTTAGACAGAGTGTCTGAAAAATTTTCTAAGATTTTTTTATCTTCAGTGTTTGATGATGCAAAATACTTTCCGCATTCGTTCCAATCACAATCAACCTGATGTTCCTTAATGAATTTTTTAACTACATCTATACCTAGTTTATAGATATCAGATTTTTTTTTATAATTTTCTAATTCTTTATTAGAAGTGAAACCATCATTAAGTGTAGTATCAACCAAATAACCAGAATTTCTTGAACTTGCACCCTCTCCTGCTAATTGAGCATCAACTAATAAAATTTTTTGATTTGGATAAAGCTGACCTAATTTTCTTGCAGCCGATAATCCTGTATAACCTGCACCAACAACTAACCATTCACAACTCAAATCAGACGAAAGTGTTTGGATATTTGTTCTTAGATTTAAATCATTAATCCAACTGCAACCATTATCATTAACTACTTCCATAAAGAAAGATTACGATAATTGTTTGTTAATTAAAAGATCTTAAGAAATCAAAGAAGGTTGCTTCTTCATATCTTCTTTTTTAATACCAGCTACTCTTACAGGCTTTTTCATAGCATCTCTTCTAAATGGTTCACCAAGCTCTTGATTTAAAATTACTTCTATAAATGTAGTAATACCTTTTTTTTGATCCTCACAAGATTGTTTAATAGCTGCAGTTGTCTCTTCCATAGATTTAACTGTAACACCTTTTAAACCACAGGCATCAGCAACTTTTGCATAACTTAGTTCTGGGTCTAACTCTGTTCCGACAAAATTATTATCAAACCAAAGAGTTGTATTTCTTTTTTCTGCACCCCATTGGTAGTTTCTAAAAATAACCATTGTAATTGCCGGCCATTCCTCTCGTGCACAAGAACTCATCTCATTCATACTAATTCCAAATGCTCCGTCTCCTGCAAAACCAATGACTGGTGTATCAGGACAACCTATCTTTGCACCCAAGATCGATGGGAAACCATAACCACAAGGACCAAATAAACCTGGAGCTAAATACTTTCTTGGTTTTTCAAAAGTAGGATAAGCATTTCCAATTGCGCAGTTATTTCCAATATCACTTGAAATAATTACATCTTCAGGCATTCCAGCTTGAATTGCTCTCCACGCTTGTCTAGGTGACATTCTATCTTTATCTCTTTCTCTTGCCTCTTTGTTCCAAACTGTTCCTTCATCGTCATCTTCATGATCTAAACTTGATAATTTTTGTAACCATGCAGATTTTGTTTGGTGAATTAAATCTTTTCTTTTTTGTCTATCGGTATCTCCAGCGTTTGGAGACAATTTTTCTAAAATCTGTGTTGCCACTAATTTTGCATCACCACTAATTCCAACTGTAACTTTTTTTGTTAAACCAATTCTATCAGGATTCATATCTACTTGAATTATACTTGCATTCTTAGGCCAATAATCAATTCCATATCCTGGAAGTGTTGAAAATGGATTTAGTCTTGTTCCTAAAGCTAAAACCACATCTGCTTTTGAAATAAGTTCCATTGCAGCTTTAGATCCATTGTACCCTAGTGGTCCAACAGCCAACGGGTGACTTCCTGGAAAACTATCATTATGTTGATAACCAGAACAAACTGGTGAATCTAATTTTTCCGCAAGTTTTTTTGTTTCTTCTATTGCTCCACCGATAACAACTCCCGCTCCAGATAAAATTACAGGAAATTTTGCATTTGATAAAAGTTTTGCAGCTTTATCTATTGCTTCAGCTCCACCACCTTGTCTTTCCAATCTAACTATTGGTGGTAATTCTATATCTATAACTTGAGTCCAATAATCTCTCGGTACATTTATTTGTGCAGGTGCGGAACCTCTTATTGCTTTTTCTATAACTCTATTTAAAACCTCAGCCATTCTTGATGGATCTCTTACTTCCTCTTGATAACAAACCATATCTTTAAATAAGTTCATTTGTTCTACTTCTTGAAAACCACCTTGCCCCATAGTTTTATTTGCAGCTTGTGGGGTTACTAATAGTAAAGGTGTGTGGTTCCAATATGCAGTTTTAATTGGAGTTACTAATCCAGTTATACCAGGTCCATTTTGTGCAATGACCATAGACATTTTTCCAGTAGATCTTGTGTAACCATCAGCAATTAATCCGCCATTAGTCTCGTGAGCAACATCCCAAAAAGTTATTCCTGCATCAGGAAAAATATCAGAGATCGGCATGAATGCTGAACCAATAATACCAAAAGCATGTTCAATGCCGTGCATTTGTAAAACTTTTACAAAAGCTTCTTCTGTTGTCATTTTTGTCATTAATAGAGCCTTTCTAAACGAGTAAATTTATAATTATTTATAAAACTATTTGTTAATTGACGCGATTAATATATAAGATTTCTCAAAATTCAAACAAACAATTGACACTATATTTATGGCTACTGACATCATAATTCACGATAAAAAGGATAATGTCGGGGTGGTTGTGATCGAAAAAATAACCCCAAAACAGGATTGTAAATGCTGGATTATGGAGGATGACAGTTCAACAGACATTCAATCAATGGATGAAATACCTTTAGGACACAAAATTGCAATGGTCGATTTAAAAGAGGGAGATACAATCTTGAAATATGGTCATGATATTGGAAAAGTAGTAAAATCAATTAAAAAAGGTGAGCATGTTCATGTTCACAATGTAAAAACGAAGAAATGGTAATTAAATGGAAATTCCAAAGAGCTTTTTAGGATATAAAAGAGAAAACGGCAGAGCTGGAACTAGAAATCACGTAATTATTTTACCAGTAGACGATATTTCGAATGCTTGTGCAGAAGCGGTTGCAAATAATATAAAAGGCACAATTGCATTACCACATTCTTATGGACGACTTCAATTTGGAGCAGATTTAGAATTACATTTTAGAACTATGATTGGAACAGGTAGTAACCCAAATGTTGCTGCTGTTATTGTAATTGGAATTGAGCCTAAATGGACAAAAAGAATTGTAGATGGAATTGCTAAAACAGGAAAACCTGTCGAAGGTTTTCACATCGAACGTACCGGGGATATCGGTACAGTTATGAAAGCCTCAAAAAAAGCGCAAGAATTTTCTCAATGGGCTTCTGAGAAACAAAGAGAAGAGTGTCCAATGAGTGACTTATGGATTTCAGTTAAGTGTGGAGAGTCAGATACTACATCTGGATTAGCATCAAATCCAACTGTTGGAAATCTAATGGAAAAATTAGAACCGATGGGTGTTCATTTATGTTTCGGTGAAACTTCTGAACTTACTGGTGCAGAGCAAGTTTGTGCAACTAGAGGTGCTACTAAAGAAGCATCAGAAAAGTTTATGAAAACTTGGAATGATTATAATGATTTTATTTTGAAAGAAGCAACTGATGATCTTTCAGAAAGTCAACCAACTGCTGGAAATATAGCAGGTGGTTTAACTACGATTGAGGAAAAAGCATTTGGAAACTTCCAAAAGATTGGAAACTTAAAATTTATTGATGTTCTTGAACCTGCTGAGCAACCAGAAAAAGGTCCAGGATTATATTTTATGGATACATCTTCTGCAGCAGCTGAATGTATTACACTCCAAGCGGCAGGTGGATTTAATATTCATCTATTTCCAACTGGACAAGGAAATATTGTTGGAAACCCAATTGAACCAGTTGTTAAGTTAACTGCAAATCCATTAACAGCAAAAAGTATGAGTGAACATGTAGATTGTGATGTATCTAAAATCCTTTCAAGAGAAATGAATTTATCAGAGGCGGGAGATAAGCTCATTGAGACAACACTAAGAGTGGCTAACGGAAGATTAACCTGCGCTGAAGCTTTGGGTCATAAAGAATTTGTAATGACAAAGCTTTACAGAAGTGCCTAAGCCTTATTGCTCTTTAACAAAGTGTCTTCAAAATTTTTATATATAAAGAGAATTTTCCCAGGTGTTACTTTAGCTTTAGTCTTTTTTCTATTTTCACAAGGTATAAATAATGTTTTAGCAATTGAAATTTTTGGAACTCCAAAGAGTCCAATATCAACAGTTCTAATTGCAATTCTTCTTGGAATTTTAATGGGAAATGCTTTTACTCCAAGACCTGGTATGATGGTTGGACTAGACTTTACCCAGCAATATATTTTAAAACTTGGAATTATTTGTTTAGGGATAAGATTAAGTTTTGAGGAATTTATTAAATTTGGTTCAATTGCTATACCACTAATAATTGTTTGTATAATAGGTGTATTAATCTTGATTAAACTCCTAATTAAAAAAGTCTCTATATCCTCAAAAATGTCATATCTTATAGCAATAGGCACAAGTGTTTGTGGCGCAACAGCAATTGTTGCAACGGCACCAGTAATAAATGCAAAAAAAACTGAAATTGCTTATGCTATTGCGAATATAACTTTATTTGGTGTTATTGCGATGATTGCCTATCCTTATTTTGCGGAGTGGTACTTTAATAATGAGGATCTTAAGGCGGGTCTTTTTCTTGGAACTTCTATTCATGAAACATCTCAAGTAGCTGCAGCTGGTCTAATTTATGATCAGCAATTTAATAGTCCTGAAACTCTTAACGTTGCAACAGTTACAAAGTTGATAAGAAATACTTTTTTAGTAATAATGATACCTCTATTCGCTTTTTTATATAACAGAGGCGAAGTAAAAAATAAGAGTTATTCAATTTTTGACGTATTCCCATATTTTGTTCTTGGTTTCATAGGAATGATTTTAGTAAGAAACGTTGGGGACCAAATATTTTCAAATGAAAATGAAAATTATTTTATTTGGATGAATGCAATTGAATATTTAAAGATTTTAGCAACAACATTTTTAACAATGGCGATGGCTGCAGTTGGTATTTCTATAAATCTTAGTGAATTGAAATCTATGGGTTATAAACCATTCGTAGTAGGATTTATTGCTGCTGTAACTGTTGGAATTATAAGTCTAATTTATATTGAAACTTTATTTAAATTTTTTATTTAGATTGTTTCGCAGCTTTATTAAAATATTTTTTTCTCAAATCAGAGAGAAACCTTCTTATAAATGCAGCCGCAACTCCAAGTGCAACTGCAAAAAATATAGAAAACAATCCATAAGCTATAGGCATTTCTGCTGAAAATTTTTGCACAAGTATTGAGAGAGGAGTTAAATCTTCTTTGCTTGCTTTTCCAATTCCATTCATTGCATGTTCAGCAAAAAAAGTGTCATAAGCAATAGCGATACCAACTATTAATAGTAAAATTGCTAATAGCGCTTTTAGTCCTGAACTTTCAATAGATTGACCAAGTTTTTGTCCTGTTTGCACTCCAATAATTGAGCCAACAACTAATAAAAAAACTAAAACTAAATCGATCGAGCCATAGTTAAACGCATGCAAAAAAGTAACTATTACACTTACAAATATTGTTACGAACAAAGATGTTCCAGGTACTAATCTTGTTGGCATCCCAATTATATAAATCATCGCTGGAACTAATATAAATGCTCCACCAATTCCCATTATCGCTGCGATAAAACCAACAAATAATCCAATTATGATTGGTGTAAACGCACTTTCGTATAGCTTCGATTTTGGAAACCGCATTCTCAATGGTAATCCATGTATCCAATAATGAACGTGAAGTTTCTTTTTTGTAGTAATATTTTTTTTGGCTTTGTCTATTTCACCTAAGCTTTCAACCAACATTAGAGTTCCAATAATTGCAAGTATGTACATGTAGGCTAGAGATATTACAGTGTCTATTTTTCCTATTCCTTTAAAATACGTGAAAGTATAAATTCCTAATAAAGTTCCTATCGCACCTCCTATCACGATTATAAAACCCATTTTATAATCTAAAGTATTCTTTAAATAATGTGTTGTTGATCCTGAAACAGATGTCGCTAAAATATTATTTGCCTCGTTAGCAACTGCATAGGCTGGTGGAACTCCTAAAAAAATTAAAAAGGGTGTCATTAAAAATCCACCACCAACGCCAAATAATCCTGACAAAATACCAACTAATGCACTTAATAAAATTATTTCAAGAGCACTTATATATACTTGGGCTATTGGTAAAAATACTTCCATTTAAAAAATGGAACTTTAAATTTTAATTATTTAAAAGTTAAAAAAGTTCCAACAATTATTACACCCCAGCAAGCTAAAATAGCTGAAAAGATCCCTGTCTTAATAAATGTTGTTTTGTGATTATAGATTTTTTGGGGGACTTTTTTTATATTTGAAAGGCGCATCTAATTCCTCAATAACACCAGACCAAAAATTGTCAAACTTAATTTAAAAAAAAATGTTTTTTTTGGATCAATATATTGTTGCGCCGAAGACTTTAATCTCACCATCCTCAACACCAAGCACTAACCTTCCAAGGAACTCCCCTGGGATTTCTTTATTAGTTTGCTTAATTAGGACTGTGATATGCTCCCCTCTCCTCAAAGTACCGAATGGCTCATAAGTTTCTTTTAGATTTGTTATAAGTTTGTTATTTGCCCATTGTTTTCCAAGTTCTACCTCATTAGCTCCAAACAGCATCTGGGTAGAAAAATCTCTTGTAAAGCCGCCATAATCTCTCATGTTTGATGATTTGACCAAATTATCCCAAAGAGGCTTCCCTATTTCAAAAATTTCCTCATCAGATTTTGATAACAGATCCATAGAAATTACTCTTTAAATATAAATTATGAAGCTTTCTTTTTCTCTTTTTCGTCAACGATGTGATAGACAGGCACTTTCTCTAGTGAAAATTTCCCAGTTTTTGGATCTCTTCTTGATACAGTAAGGCAATGCCAATTATCATCATCAAGTTTCATGAAATCCCCCCTGTAATAATAACCAGGCCAACGAGTTTCTTCTCTAAATAAAGTATGTTCAGTTACACATTGAGAGGTAAGAGCTCTATGTTTTAACTCCCAGGCTCTCATTAATTGATGATAATCCTCTGCACCAACATTCTCTAAATCTTCTTGAAGCCAATCTAATAACTCCAATCCTCTTTTTAGCAAATTTCCATTAGTCATATAATTTGATGTAATTCCCCCTACATACTCATCCATAATCTTCTGAAGTCTTTGTAGACCTTGTATTGGAGAAATATAACTAGGTGAAACTGTGCCGCCAGTAATTTCATTTTGAGCTATTGTGTAATTATCTAAAGGTTTATAAATGGCCTTTTTAAAATCTTCACATTGTTTATCTGATACTTTAATTCCTTTAGCTTTTTGATCCTCAATATATTTTACTGCAGCTTTTGCAGCCAATCTACCTTCTGTAAAAGAGCCCGATGAAAACTTATGAGCACTACCACCAACTGTATCACCAGCACCAAATAGACCATTTATAGTTAACATTCTATTATAGCCCCAAAAATATTCTGGTGGAGAAAGGTCTTCTGGCCCGCTTACCCATGCTCCAGAACAAGTTGCATGTGAACCCATTACGTATGGTTCTGACGTAGTAAGTTCTGGATTTGTATATTTAGGATCAATGTTTTGTGACGCCCAAACAACTGCCTGGCCTACTGTCATTCCTAAAAAATTTTCCCATCCAACTGTTTCTAAATGAGGATCTTGAAAAGCTTCTGTAGTAACCATATGAATTGGCCCGCCTCCTGCAGCAACTTCTTGAATAAATGCATGATTTCTTAAACATGTTGGAGTTGGGTGATGATCTATATATTCTCCAACTAATTCCTTAGTTTGATCATACCATTTCTTCTCATAGTTTTCTCCATTAGCGTTTTGCGTATAAGTTTTTAAATGTAAAAAATAAGCTCCAACTGGACCATATCCATCTTTAAATCTACATAAAACAATTCTATTTTCCATCTGAGTCATCTTTGCACCTGCAGCAATAGGTAGTGCATAAGCTGAACCATTGCTCCATGGAGCGTACCAAGTTCTACCCATACCTTCTCCAACCGCTCTTGGTTTAAAAATATGTGAAGCTCCACCAGCTGCTACAATAACTGTTTTTGATCTAAACACATGGAAATCTCCTGTTCTCATGTTGAAACCTACAGCTCCACCGATTCTATTCTCTTGGGACTCATCCATTAATAAATGGGTAACCATAATTCTATTATAAATTTTATCCGCTGATTTTTTTGCGGCCTCTGCTACTATAGGTTTATAACTTTCACCATGTATCATGATTTGCCACTTACCTTCTCTTAAGTATCTTCCGGTCTTCTCATTTTTCATCATTGGCAAACCCCACTCATCAAACATATGAACTGTTGAGTCGACATGACGAGCCATATCGTAACCTAAATCTTCTCTAACCATTCCCATTAAATCATTACGAGCATATCTTACGTGATCTTCAGGTTGATTTTCATCCCATTGCATTCCCATGTAGCAATTTATTGCATAAAGACCTTGAGCTACTGCTCCACTTCTATCGATATTTGCTTTTTCAACACATATAATTTTTAGGTCTCTACCCCAATGTCTGGCTTCAAATGTGGCACCTGTTCCAGCCATACCACCACCAACAACTAATACATCACATTCCTCGTAATGAGTTTTGTGCTTTGCCATTAATAATAAACTCCCTTTTTAAAAGACTCTTTAGGAACTGATGGTAATTCTTTATTTGTATTCAAACCCTCTGGCTCACTATATAACCTTTGTGAATTTATCTCTCCTTGATTAGGTGTATCTCCTTCAGCGAGTTTAGGAATAAATTTTCCCCAAGGTTTTGTTGTTATAGGTGAGACAAAGTTTTTTTCAGTACCATTTCTAAATTTTATTTTCCATGAGATTGTACCTTTTTCCTCTTCTCTTCTTACTCTCACGCTATGTCCCATTGGAGCAAAATCAGCGTAACCTCTTACGTCGATTGCATGATTAGGACATGCTTTAACACATGAATAACACTCCCAACAAAAATTTGGTTCGATATTTTTTGCTCTTCTAATATTTTCATCAATGTGCATGATGTCTGAAGGGCAAATATCAACACAATGACCACAGCCATCGCATCTTGTCATGTATACAAAAGTTGACATAGTTTTTATTTTTCTCCTCTTTCTATTAGCATATTAATAATGTTTTGGCTCTTCTCTTTTTATACCCAGGCCAAATTGTTCAGGTGCATCTGCTGGTGGTGGTAAATTGTCTCTAGATCCATCAGCTTCAGCTAAATTTTTTTGAATAGCTGCACCGGGTTTGTAAAACATATGAGCGAATTTAGACCAATAAACTCCACCAAACAAAATTAAATTAGATGCAACAAATAAAATAAAAAATAAATAAGAAAAACCCATTTGGCCATTAAATTGAGTAAATGACCAAGCAAGACCAAATGTTGAGCATGCAAGTAAGGCTAGGACAAATAAATCTGCTTTAATAATTCTATACCAAGGATGTGCCTCTGCAGAAACATCAACTCTTAAAAAAAACCAAAACCAATATCCCCCCAAACAAGTTAAAATTGCTCCAACGTGCCAAAGCATTGACCATGTTTGTGAATTTGATTTTTCAGCGCCTGTATAGCAGAAAACTAATACTACTGAAGATACCCAAAATAAAATTGTTCCATACATTCCAAGAACATGTGCTAGTCTTCTTTTACCAAGTCCTAGTTCCGAGGTTGTTCCAATATCTACTATTGTGGTTTTTGCAATTACTGAAACTTTTTCTCCAACACCTAATTTTTTTGTTGCTGAAAGTTTTGCTTTTTTTGCATTATTAAAAAAGTATGTAAGGTTTTTATGGTGGATCATTTGGACAATTGTTCCAACTGCAATTAATAAAATCATAGCAATAATAAAAGACTGCATTGCTAGCGGTGGAATTATTTCAGATAAAATTGAAAAAGGATTACTACTTAACATTTCCGCCTTTTGTTAAATTTTAAATTAACATTATATATGTTGAATTTAAAGTTCAACCTCAAACTGCGGTCAATTTGTCTTTTATAACAAGCTAATTATTTCTTTTATAATGTTGTTTGTTTGGAATGACTGATCGAACTCCTCCCTGAGGATTATCAACATCTCCCTCTCTTCTGGGAATCAGATGAAAATGACAATGTAAAATTGATTGACCCGAAACTTTTCCAATATTTGTTCCTAAATTAAATCCTTCAACTGATGAATCTTTATTTATAATCTCTTTTTTTATGATTTTTATTAAGTCATTACATGCAACTAATTCATTATCAGATAAATCAAAATAATCTTTAATGTGTCTTTTGGGTATAATTAGGCAATGATGTTTTGAAACAGGGTAAGAATCATAACTTGCATAAGCTAGGTCGTTTTCATGAGCGCATCCACTTTTTTTGATATCACAAAATAGACAGGGATTATTTGGATCTTTCATGCACTAAAATTTATAGGGGTTACATTTATCTACAATAGCATCATAGTGTTTTGAAAAATCCTTATATTTATTTAAATTTCTTCTCCTCCAACTAATTTCATTTATTGTTCTAACTGATGTAACTCCTTTCCCAGAGCCTAATAATAATATTTCATCATAATCATGGATCTCTTTTAAAAAGATATCTTTTTTTGTTATTTTTTTTATTTTTGTTTTAAAAAATCTAAAAGTATTTCCCTCATAATAACCTTTTTTGGGAGTAAAAAACTTCTGATCTTTTACAAACAATAGATTTGAGGTTCCGGTTTCTAACACCCTTTTATTAGATACTAGTGCAATATCTGATTTAGAATTATCCATCTTAGACAAATATGATAGTATTTTTTTGTATTTTAGATTTTTAAACTGTGGTTTTTCTCTTTTTAATTTTACTAACTTTAAATCAAAATTAAGTTTCGGTTTAATTCTTTTTCTTAAAGATATTGAAATAATTTTTTTATTAACTGCTATTCTTAGTAAGTGATTATATTTTTTCTTTTTTGATAAGTTATTTTTAATTATCTTTAAGATATTTGTTTTTAAAGATTTTTGTTTTATTTGGTATTTCTTTAAAGATAATATCAAATTTTCTATATGATTTTTAAAAAATAAAATTTTTGCCGGTTTTCCATAAATCCACATTGTCGTAAAAATTCCATGATCATCCCAGAGATCTTGAAATTTAACCTGTTTTAAATCACTAAGTTGATAAGATTTTTTTAATAAGTAAGTTGCCATTGACTGTTAAAAAAGATTCTGGGTGAAATTGAAATCCATAAATTTTTTCTTTTTTATTTTCAAAAGCCATTGCTACTTTTGAATTTAAACATCTCATAGTTATCTCAAAATTATTAGATTTGAAAGGTTCTTTTAATTTTAAGGAATGATACCTTCCTACTTTAAATATCTTTCCTTTTTGAAACAAAGATTTGTTATTAACTACTTGAATATTTGATTGATAACCATGGTATATCTTTTTTTGCTCAATAATTTTTGCACCTTCACAAAAAAGAATGTGTTGAAATCCTAAGCAAATTCCAATCATTTTTTTTTTTCCTTTGAATTTTTTATAAATCTTAGAGGTAATTGGATAATTTTTTGGATTACCTGGTCCTGGTGAAAAAACTATTGTTGATGCCTGTTTAATTTTTTTTTCACTTACTTTATTATAATTATCGCACTCCACTTTATCGAATAAAGCAAGTTGATGAACAACATTATGAGTAAATGAGTCATTATGATCAATTACGTAAATCATTAAAATAAATCAATTAATGCTTTGGCTTTAATAAAGTTTTCGTTAAATTCATGATTAGCGTTGCTATCTACAACTACACCAGAGGCAACTGAAATTTCAGAAATATTTTTATAATTTAATATTGATCTTATAATTATATTAAATCTCATATCACCGTTAAATTTTATATAGCCAAAGCTTCCAGTGTAAATATTTCTATTTTCCTTTTCCTGATTATTTAAAAGATTAAGTGTGCTTATCTTTGGACATCCAATTACAGAACCACCTGGCATCATTGCTTTAATAATATCTAAATTTTTTATATTCTTTTTAAGTTTTCCACTAATTAGGCTTACATAATGAAAAAGATCTTTATATTCCTCAACAATTTTTTGTTTAGACAACTTTACGGAACCAACCTTACAAATTCTGGATAAATCATTTCTTTCCATATCTACGATCATATTGTGTTCTTTAGTTTCTTTTAAATTTTTTCTAAAATAATTTAATGCTTTTAATTTATTCAAATGCTCAGTTTTCTTTAAAGTACCAGCTATAGGTTTTGTAGATATATTACTCCCTTTTTTCGTAATTAAATTTTCAGGAGAACAACTTATTATTGAGTAATTATTATCTTTAACCATAAAAGCTTCTGGTGCTAAATTTGTACTAGATAATCTTGAAAAAAAATCTAATGGATCAATTTTTGATTGAGTTTTATATTTTGTGCAGATTTTAATTTGATATGTTTCACCACTCTTTATTTTTTTCTTAAATCTATTAAATATTTTTCTATAAGTTTTTCTATTGATATTAATTTTGAAGTTCCCTGACTTATAGTTTTTTTTGTTATATCTAAGGCTATTGTTAAGTTTTATCCTTTTTTCTGGTTTATAAAAAATACCCTTTGGAAAGTTTAAATTTTTTTGTTTTGGGACTTTGACATCAATCAAATTATTTAACAACTCATATCCAAAGAAACCTATAAAAAGATCAGTATTTTTAGATTTATATCTATTTTTTTTATTTAAAAAACTTTTTATATTTTTATTACTTAAAATAATCTTTTGTGAAAAATTAGTATAAAGATCAAATCCTTTTTGAGATTTGTAAATAATATAAGGTTTTCCTGATTGATGTATTTCCGCTAATTGATTTAATCTATTCAATTTACTCTGTTTTAAGTCTAAAAACTGGTTCTTCTCTTATAGGCAAATGAATTATTGCAGCAAAAACGGATAATGCAATTGCTAAATACCACGCATAGTCATATGAACCATAGGTGTCATGAAATAAACCTCCTAAATAAGCTCCAAAAAATGAACCTATTTGGTGACTTAAAAATACTATTCCATATAACAAACCCAAATATTTTGTTCCAAATAGATGAGCAACAATCCCGCTAGTAGCAGGAACGGTAGATAACCATAAAAATCCAAAGCTTGCCCCAAAAATAAACGCAGAAATATTACTTGCTGGCATGAATATAAAAAAGACAATCGAAACACCTCTTAAAAAATAAATTGCACTTAAAATAATCTTTTTACTCATTTTTGCAGATAGATAACCACTAAGTAAAGAACCGAATATATTGAATAAACCTATCAATGATAAAATTGCTGCTGCAGTCCAGTCTTCAAGCCCTCTATCAATTACATATTTTGGTACATGTGTCCCAACAAGCGTTATATGAAACCCACAAACAAAAAAACCAGAGACAAGTAGAACATAACTTTTTGTATTAAACGCCTCTTTAAGAGCCTCTAAAAATGATTGCTCAGAATTTTGTTCTATTCTCTCCGATTCAGATGGAGATCTGACAAAATATGCTGCTATTAAACCGGCTATTAATAATAAACCAAAAACATATAAAGTATAATTCCAGCCAAATTCATTTAATGAATAACTTGTAAAAATTGGTGATAAGAAATAACCAAAAGATCCTAATGCAGTAACAAAACTCATTGCAATAGTTCTTGTAGATAATGGAAAGTGTTTTCCTACAATTGACATTGGGATACTTATTGCTGTCCCTCCAAGACCTATCCCTATAAGAAGACCCATATGAATTTGAAAAAAAATTCCTGTATTAGGACCCGTGTAAAGAAAGAAAATTCCTGCAACATAAAAAATAAATGCAGAGATTATTGCAACATGACCACCATACTTATCAGCTATTGCTCCAAAGATTGGTCCAGTTAATCCCCACATTAACATTTGCAATCCAATAGCAAAACCAAAGGCAGTATTACTAATTTTCAGACTTTCATTAAAGTCCATGAAAAACAAACCAAAAGTTTGTCTTACACCAAGCGATATCAAAACAACTAAACATGCAGCAAATAAAGTAATTATTGCAGTTCTAGAATGAAAAAATTTTTCTGAGGTCATCTTAAATGTCTTAATGCTTGTTTTAAATCAGCAATAAGATCATTTGGATCTTCTAACCCTATATGTAATCTTACTAAGTGCTCATCTTTTGCTAAGTTTAGAAACTTTCTCTTTCCTATTTCTAAACTTCCTTGATGAAGTGCCAAACTTTCAAAACCACCCCAACTATATCCATAACCAAAAAGTTTTAATGAATTTACAAATTTAAGAACGGAGTTTTTATTACGGGATTTTATTTTTAGACCCATCAAGCCTGATGCACCTGAATAATATTTTTTCCACATTCTATAATTTTGTGAATTCTTCTTGTAAGGATAAAGCAGTTTTACTTTTTTATTTTTTGATAAAAAAGCTGAAACTTTTTTCGCATTTTCTTGGTGTTTATCAAGTCTAACATCTAGAGTTCTTAAACCTCTTGTAATTAAATAAGCGTCATCTGGACCTAATCTCAATCCAGAAATTCTTTCAGCTAATTGAACTTTTTTAAACGCACGTTTATTTACAGCTAAACTACCACCCATGACATCAGAATGACCAGAGTAATATTTTGTTGCTGAGACTATTGACATATCAAAACCTAGTTTAATTGGTTTAAAAAAATAAGGTGTCGCCCATGTATTATCTATTGCTGTAAAAATTTTTCTACTTTTCGCAATTGAAATAATCTTTTTTAAATCCTGAAAATCAAAAGTATTACTCCCTGGATTTTCAACGAATATCATTTTAGTATTTTTGGTGATATTATTCTTAAGGGATTTAAGATCATGAGGATTATAAAAAATTGTCTTAATATTAAAATCTTTTAAATAATCCTCTGTTAATCTTCTTGTTGGTTTATAAGTTGGATCTGAAACAATAATTTCATCCCCGGGTCTTAAAATACTAAACAGAGCCAAAAAGATAGAACCAAAACCTGTTGGTGTTAAAAAAACATGATAAGATTCCTCTAACTTTGTTAAAATTTTTGAAAGAATATGAGTTGTAGATGTTCCTTGCCTACCATAATCAAAATGACCACCTGTTGGATCTTTCCTCGCTTTATTTTGAGTTTTTCTAATATCTTTCATCGACTTGAAAATGATAGTTGATGCTCTAACCACTGGTGGGTTTACAGACTGATTGTGAAAATCTTTAGCCGTATGCTTTAAAAAAGTTTTAAAAGATTTTGACATAAAAAATTTGATAAGCTTTGGAGACAATGCTATATCCCACTATGAAATTCAATAAATTAATGAATAGGATTAAATGAGTTACCCAAAAAAACATAGAGGCCGAAGAAAAATGGGCTCTAAAAAAAGAAGAGCTCGAAAAAAGAATAAGAAAAAGTAGATTATTCTTTAATCCAGCCACCACCTAATACTTTAAAACCTTCTTTATCTGTCTTGTAAAATACACAAGCTTGTCCTGGAGATATTCCATCTTCTGAATTAAGTAAATTGACTTCGGCATCATTTTGGCCAATCAAATTTACTTTTGCATTTAATAATTTACCTGTTGATCTAACCTTTACAAAAATATCTTTTTCAAATTCAGTCTTATCACTTAATAGATTGACATTTTGTAATGATATAAATTTTTTTCCTAAATTTTCTTTAGAACCAACTATGATTTCATTTTTTTCTGCATTTATCTTTAAAACATATAAAGGGTTTTTATCTGAAACTCTGATCCCTTTTCTTTGACCAATTGTAAAATTTATTATTCCATCATGTACACCAATAACCTTACCATTAAGATCTTTGATATTACCTTTCTTAAAAGAGTCGGGTTTAAATTTTTGAATTACTGAAGCATAATCACCACTTGGCACAAAACAAATATCTTGACTATCTGGTTTATCTGCAACATTTAATTGAAGTTTTTTTGCAATATCTCTCGTTTCTTCCTTTAATAATCCTCCAAGAGGAAATCTTAAATAATCTAATTGTTCTCGAGTTGTATTGAATAAAAAATAACTTTGGTCTCTGTTTTCATCAATTGCTCTATACATGTTAGTAGTATTGTTGTCAGTAATACTTTTAACATAATGACCAGTGATTAGCGCATCTGCGTTAAGATCTTTAGATACCTCAAACAAGTCTTTAAATTTTACAGTTTGATTACATTGAACACATGGAATTGGTGTTTCACCTTTTAAATAACTATCTACAAAGTTGTCTATTACACCTTGCTTGAACTTATTTTGATAATACAAAATTTTGTGATCAATATTTAATTTATTTGCAACTCTTTTAGCATCCATGATATCTTGTCCAGAACAGCACTGTTTTGCATTTTTTGCTTCTTTGCCGTCATCGTAAAGTTTGAGAGTAATACCAACAACATTATACCCCTCTTTTTTCATCATCCCGGCCACAGTGGATGAATCTACTCCACCAGACATTGCCACGACAACTTTAGTATCAGAAGGTTTTTTGTTGATGCCAATTGAGTTTAATTCATCATTCATTTGGTGGTATTTATACTCATTTCTACTATAAATAAAATGAAATGATTTTAGATTTTGAGCCAGGCGACAAAGTGCTAAATCCTAATAAAAAAGACTGGGGAATTGGGCAAGTACAGTCAATAATAAAAGACAGAGTGACAGTAAATTTTGAAAATGTGGGAAAAAAAGTAATAAATGCAAAAAATATAGAATTAATAAAATTAAATGAATGACCTAAACAAAAAAGAGATAGTTGAAAGTTTAATAGATACTTTCTTATATGCTGGAAAAATTTGCCTTGAATTAAGAGATAAAGGCTTAACTAAAAAAATTAAGTCTGATAACACACCAGTAAGCAATGGTGATCTAGAAGTTAATAAGATTATTACAGAAAAAATTAAAGAAATCACACCTCATTTACCAATTGTTTCAGAAGAAACTTCTGATAATAAATTCATTAATGATCTAAAAGATTTTTGGTTAGTTGATCCAATAGATGGGACATACGACTACATAAATAATCTAGAAGAATTTACAATTAATGCTGGATTAATAATTAACAAAAACCCAGTAGCTGGATTAATTTATGCCCCTTCAAAAAAAAGAATGTTTTACTCCTATGGTCCAAATAATGCCTATGAGTTTACAAATGGTGAAACCAAGAATTTAAATTGTTCTGAAAATTTTGATAAAAATGATGTGAAATTTGTATCCTATTCAAACAATATTAAACCTGAAATAGAAAAATTACATAAAAAATTTAATGTAAAAAAGTATGTAAGAATGAAAAGTTCTCTTAAATTTTGTGTCATCGCTGCTGGCGAATATGATGGATATGTGGCTGAGCCTAGAGCTTGTGAATGGGACATAGCGGCTGGTCATGCAATTTTACAACATGCTGGAGGAATAATTTCAGATTTTGATGGCAAAGAAATTAAATATGGAAAGAAAAATTTTAAAAATCCAAGTTTAATTTTAAAAAATAGAAATATCTAATATGGATGAGCAATTAAGGATAATACTTATAATTATTGTATCAGTATCTATTTTTGGTTTATTGGTATTTGTATATGTTAAAAATTATATCAGAAATAAAATCAATCAATTAGTTGAAGAAGAAAAGAAAAAAAAATCAAAGTAGTTTTATTATTTTTAAATAATCATCTTTTTTTAATTCCATAACTTTTTTTGATGTTTCAAAATTGAAGCCATTTCTTGCCAATAAAGAGATATCCTTTTTATAAAAAAGTGGTCTATTGTCATCTATCCTAGCTGGTCCAATTCTTTTCTTTTTACAAATTTTAATTGCTGAAAAAAAATCTTGATCTGAATTATCCTCATTAATTTTGTTGACTGTATCTTTTATAAATTCATCATTAACGCCTTTGCCAATTAAGTAGTTTCTGATTTTATTAATCGAACTTCCTCTTCTGATCATACTTTTGGCTTTACTTTCAGAATAAAATTTATCGTTAATAAATTTATTTTTTTCTAAATCAGATAAAACAATATCAATTAAGTTTGTCACATCCTGTTTTTTTACATTTGGAACAGATAATTTAAGATATTTTTTTAGTAAATATGTTCTTAATTGTTGTTTAGATGGGGCATATTTTTCAACATACGCTAAAGCAAAATTTCTCATTTCATCTACAGTCACCTGTAATGTTTTTCTCTTATTTCTTATAGGAATCATTGTAAGATCTAATATAATATAATTTAAAATGATCGAACAAATTTATGCATACTTTACGATTGAAATTCTCTACTTCTGGGTGAATTTAGGAGTTTTGCCTTTTTGGTTAGTATTAATATTTTTTCCACAATCAAACTTTACAAAATATTTTGTTACTTCTATTTTTCCAGTCACATTATTAGGAGGTGCTTACATATTTGTTCTTTATAAAGCTTATTTAAATGCTTATGATTTCGATAGTAATTTTGAATTATATTTAAGTATTAGTAATTTATCAGGTTTGTTTTCAAGTAATATTTTTTTAATGTTATTTTGGATCCACTTTGTATCAATTAATTTATTCGTCGGTGGCTGGATTGTAAGAGACTCACAAAAATTTTTTATCAATAAAGTTCTTGTTGGCATCCCATTGATAATCACTTATTTAATTGGTCCTTTAGGCATTTTTATTTATTGGCTCATTAGAATATTTTACGCGAAAAGTATTAACCTATATGAGTAAAATCATCGATTTTTACTTCGATTTTATTAGTCCATATTCTTACATTGCCTATAAAAAAATTAAATCAATGCAGAATAAAAATGGGGTCGATTTTAATTATAAACCTATTTTGCTAGGTGGTTTACATAAGTTAGGTAACATAACTGCTCCTGCTTTTAATGAGCGAAAAATGAAAAATATGAAGAATGATTGCGAAATTATAGCTAACAAAAATAATATATCTTTTAAATGGAACGAAAAATTTCCAATTAATACACTTTATTTAATGAGAGGATTTATTTCAATTGATGCAAATAAAAAAAGTGAATACTTTGATATCTGTTTTGATGCCTATTGGAAAAATAATATAGATATATCAATCGAAGCTAACGTAAACAAAATTTTAGATAATTGTAAAATTGATAAAAAAAAATTTTTTGAAGATATAAGTAATCAAAAAATAAAAGACGAATTAAAAAGTTTAACTGACAAAGCTTTTCAAAATGATGTATTTGGTGCTCCAACTTTCATAGTCAACAATAAACTTTTTTGGGGACAAGATAGACTTGAATATGCTTTAGAAGAAAGTGTTTCTTAAACAATCTTAAATTTACTATTTCTAATAGCTCCAAACCCACCATCAATGTGTGAAACTTTTTCAAAACCCATATCTTTGAGAGTTTTTGCAGCCAATGCTGATCTCATACCGCCAGCACAGAAAAGAACCATTTCTTTATTCATATCTAATTTACCATCTTTAAAATATGGACTATCAGGATCTAACCAAAATTCTAACATTCCTCGCGGAATATGATTTGAATTTTCAACTCGCCCATCTCTTTCAAGTTCTCTTATATCTCTAATATCAATTAGATTACATTTATTTTCATTCATCATTGATAATGCTTCGTCTGGTGAAATTGTTTTAATTTCGCTTAAAGCTTCTGTGACTAAGGTTTTTGATGATTTTATATTCATAGAACTAAATTTATTATATAGTTTTTTTTGAAATCACATAAATAAAAATGAATAAAATTTGTATCGTTTATACTCATCATAAATTAGGTGATTTGATCTGGCAATTACCCTACATAAAAGCTATCAGTCAACATCATCTAACAAATATAGATTTAGTTGTCAGAGAAAAAACTCAAGCCCAAAATATTCTTAAAGACCTAAAACATATAAATCAAATTTTTTATAATGATTTCAGAAAGGGTTTATTTTATTGGGTTGATGTATTCAAATTAATAAAAGTATTCAAATCTGAGAAATATGATTTTGTTTATATACTAGATAAAGTCAATAAACCTGCCATCGCAGCTAAAATCGCAAAAATTAAGAATATTATTGGACCGGGATTTAAAAACCAAAAGAAATGGCTTACTGTTAAAAATTTTCTTAATGAGGAGGATTTAAAATTAAATTATTCTGAAAGATCTCAAAAACTACTTAAGATTAATTCGATAACAATAGAGAATAAATATCCAAATTTGGAAATTGATGTTGAGAGTCTCAAAAAAAACAATTCGGACCTTCTTGTTAATGGAAAGAAAATTGCTTTTGGGGTCGATTCTTTTGAAGATTACAAAATGTGGTATGAGGAAGATTTTATCAAACTTGCGGATCTTTTGTTCAAAAAAAAATTATTTGATTACATATATCTTGTTTGTAGCCCTGAAAAATCTCATATTGCAAAAAAAATAATTGCTGAGTCTAATAAAAATTATTTTATTGATTGTTCTAATAAAGATCTACGAGGAGTAATATTAGCAGTTAAAAATTCAGATTTTTTTCTTGGAAATAATTCAGGTCCATTAAATCTTGCAGCAGCTCTTGGAATTAAATCATTTGGATTAATAGCCAATGACCCAGTGAGTGAGCTAAAATATAGTAAAATTATTCCAATAGTTCCAAAGGATTATATGGATAACGTCTGGCATAGGGATAGAAAAGGAATGAAGAATCTTAAGCCTGATGAAGTGTTTAATCAGATTATTAAAAATTTGTAATCATTTAATTTTTATGAAAATAAAAAAAGCCCCTTGAGGGAGGGGCTTTTTTTTCGTTTAACTAACTTTAAGAGAGAATTTTAGGAACCCTTCGATGAGTAATCGCGGAGATGCACAGAGAGCGAAGAGTCCCTTATTGTTAACAATTAGTCACGTATTGCATATGCAATCACGCCAGTTTCAGTGACATCAGTACCTTTGGTTTCACCTTCTTTACTTAACCTAAGGCCAATTGTTGCTTTGATAGCGCTAAACAATATGTAGGCTACAATAAACACAAAAATGTTTACTGATAACACACCAATTAACTGGGTACTAAAATTTGCACCAGAATTTGTTGCAGGTACAATTAACGTACCCCAAATTCCAGCAAATAAGTGAGCAGGAATAGCACCAACTACATCATCAATTTTTAGAGAGAATAATAGTTTAGTACCATACACTACGATTAATCCACCCACAGCACCAATTAAAATTGCAGCAAATGGTGATGGTAATAATGGTTCTGCAGTTACAGCAACCAGACCACCAATACATCCATTTAACATTTGTATTACGTCAGTTTTACCAAAATGCAATCTTGTTATAACTGCTGCGCCCATAACACCACCTGCACCAGCAAGGAATGTGTTAATAAATATTTTTGATACAGCGATTGCATCAGTAGCTGTTCCCAATGCTAATTGTGAACCACCATTAAATCCAAACCAACCTAGCCATAAAATAAATACTCCAATTGTTACTAATGGTATTGATGATGCTGCAAACGGTTTAAGCGGCGCTGGAGCCCCAGATTTAGTAAATCTTCCTAATCTTGGACCAATTATCATTGCACCAGCTAAAGCAGCTGCACCACCAGTTGAGTGTACTAAAGTTGAGCCAGCAAAATCAGCAAATCCTAACTCTGCTAACCAGCCTCCACCCCACTGCCAACCCATTACGATTGGATAAATAATTCCTGATAGAATTGCAGCAAATGTAAAGAATGGCCATAATTTAATCCTTTCAGCCATTGTACCTGACACGATTGAAACAGTAGTTGCACAGAATACCATTTGGAAATACCAATCTGAACCATCGGAATAACCTGTATCTAGTTTACTGCCATCTGCCCATGGAATAAATTTTCCAATATATCCACCTGGACTGATACCATAGGCTAAATTATAACCTACAAGCCAGAACATTATACCTGCAATTGAGAATAACCCTATATTTTTTGCACAAATAACGGATACACTTTTTGATGTAACCATTCCAGACTCTAGCATAGCAAAACCACATGCCATGAACATTACTAGAAATCCGCAAATCAAAAATAATAAGGTATTAAAAATAAAACCTACTTCAGCAGAAACTGTTGTATCTGCCATACCTGCACTACTCATGTTCAATAAAAAAATTAAACTAATAAGTGGCGCACTTATTTTTTTTATTAATTTAGTCATAAGACCTCCCTGTTATAGAGAGTGCTTATATTTTAATAATTCCTAAAAACTAACGCTGATTATGAAAATTGGGTATGTATATTTTGCATATAGAAACAGCCTTAACGCTTTTTGACGTTAAGGCTGTAAAATTAACTATTTATTGAATACTTCTTTTAAAGCTTTGGCAGGTAAGAATTTAACCTTTTGCGATGCAGCAATTTGAATTTGCTCACCAGTCCTAGGGTTTCTTCCAACTCTCGCTTTTCTCTTAGCCACTTTATATGTACCAAATCCTGCAATTTTGACTGAATCATCAGCTTTTAGTGCATCTAAGATAGTGTTGGTAATCGTGTCAAAAGTTCTTTCAGCATCAGCTTTACTTAGGTTTAAAGCGCCTGATAATTTGACAACTAGTTGTTTTTTGTTCATTTTAGCTCCGGTTTTATTAGGTTATTTACTATCTTTATCAAAAGTATTGATAAATCAAGCCTTTTTTTAGTATCTAGCTCGAAGTTATACACAATATCTGGTATGGTTAAAAAAACCTCAATTTTAAAGGGTTATTTAAAGATTTGAATTTTATTAACTAAATAAGCCAAGATCTTTGAGATCATTAAATGTTGTAAATATCATCAAAGTTAGAAGCAAAAACATTCCGATTCGAAAAAAACCCTCTTGCGTTTTTTGTGATAAAGGACGTCCTAACACTTTTTCAAAAGCGTAAAACATTAAATGACCTCCATCCAACATTGGTATCGGAAATAAATTAATTAATCCTAAACTTATAGAAATGTAAGCCATCATGCTAATAAATGCCAACAAACCAAACTCTGCTACTTGCCCTGAAATTTTAGCAATTCTAATTGGTCCACCAAGTTGTGAAGTATCAGCTTTTCCAAAAATCATCGCACCGATATATTTAAGTGAGGATATACTAACGAAATATACTTCATTTGCTGCGTGGTATATAGCTTGTGCGGGTCCTAATTTAACATGGTTAATCTCATTGTTGTAAGCACTTAATTTAATTCCAACGATCCTTTTGTTAATCTTATTTCCAAGATTGTCCTCACTTAAAACCATTTTAGGTTTTACTTTTAATAATATTTCGTCGTATGAACGTTTAACTTTAAAATCTATAAAATCATCTGTTGATAATGTTATAAATTTTGAAACATCCATAATACTTTTAACTTCATTTCCATCTATCTCTAAAATAATATCATTTTGTTTCAAACCACCTATCATTGCAGGGCTATCTTTTTGTACCTCATTGATCATTGCAGGAGTAAAATCTTTTCCTGCAAAAGTATAAATAGAAAAGAAAATTAGTAATGCGAGTAAGAAGTTTGCTAATGGTCCACCAAAAACAATTAAAGCTCTTTGATATAGTGGCTTTAAAACGAATAATTTTTTCCTGTCTTCTTCGTTGTATTTTTCTATTAATTTTTCTTGATCAGCTTGTGAAAAAACATTTCGATCTCCAAAGAATTTTACATATCCACCAAGAGGTATCCAGCAAATTTTCCATCTAGTTCCAGATTTATCATTCCAACCAAATATTTCCTTTCCAAATCCAATTGAAAAATCAGTTACTGCAACACCATATCTTTTGGCAAAATAATAATGGCCGTATTCATGAATGAATACCACAATCATGATAAGTATTAAAAATGGTAATATATAATCTATCATCTTAGATGGATTGTTTTTTAATTAGTTCTTTAATTTGATTTATCATCATATCTGGTGATTTCATTGTGGGATATATCTCTTTAGCTTTTTCATAACTCTCAATTGCCTTATTATAATTTTTTAATTGAATATTTACAAGACCTTGTCCAGCAAGAGCGCCGAAATGCCTTTTTTCTAATTCTAAAACTTTATCAATATCTTTTTGCGACTTTTCAAAATTACCAGATAAATAGAATACAGTTGCACGTTTATTCCATGCCTCAGCCCATAATGGATCCGAATTTATTGCTTTAGAAAATATATCTATTGCTTTGTTATACTTTAATTCATTTACTAAACTTGATCCTTTATTTAATAACATTGTCAAATTTTCATCATTTGGATGTGTGCTCCATATTTGCCAAATTTCTTGCTCAATTTTAGAGGCAATTGAATAGTTCGTTGTTTTTAAATCTTTAAATAATTTATTAAGTTCTTTAATTCTATCATCTGCAAATAAACTACTTAAATTAAAAAAAAAAATTAAGAAAATAGTTAAAAATTTTTTCATAAACTTAAAAATATAACAATATTGAGACTGCTAACAAAAATAATATAGCAGCCATAACTATAATTAGATTGATCTTTATTTTAAATTTTTGATAAATTTTCTCATTAATTTTTTCCCAAAATAGTGCAACTAAAAAGAAAATTATTGCTGGGATTACAAATTTTAACATTTTGATTTATCTCGAATTATTATCATTCACATAAACTGAAACACCTCTAGTGTTTATATCAACATCGAACTTTTTATGTAAAGGTGGAAAGGCTCTTTGAGAACAATCTAATCTGTCACACGTTCTGCATGATACACCTATTGGTATTTCAGTTTTTTTGTCAGAAATATCGAGATTTTCTGTGTAGACAAATTCTTTAGCATATTTTGCTTCACAACCTAAACCTATAGATAAAATACTTTTAGATTGACCATATCTTCCAACACCTTTTTCAACTGTTTTTGCTATACAAACATATTTTTCACCGTTGGTCATTTTACTTACTGCAGCTTGTATTACTCCTGGTCTTGTAAATGCGGAATATACATTCCACCTAGGACACGCACCACCGTATCTCGGAATTTCTATTCCAGATAATGAAAATCTTTTTGAAATATTTCCAGCCATGTCAACTCTTAAAAAATGAAAAGGAATGCCAGGTAATTCTGGATCCTGTAAAC